>NZ_CP145732.1:622750-1245500 GCF_036884845.1 Pseudomonas sp. MAG733B | reverse complement strand
TGCCACCGTTACGCAACCCGCGATTATCACACCGGGAACTACCGCTCAGGCACCTGTGCAGCAAGAAGAAGACACCCGCCAACCGGTGGTGGTACTGCAACGTGACATCGCTCCGTTCGTGCAAATCACCTCCGCCGACGTCGCCCTGGAAAAACTGCGCACCGTTCCCGCCGGCAGCCTGACCCACCTCGATCAAGCTATTGGCCGCACACCGTGGCGCACCCTCCGCGCCGGTACTTGGCTCAGCGACGAAAGCTTCGAAGCCGGCAGCACGCTGGCGCGGATGATTCGCCCCGATGAACGCGCCCTCGCCGTCGCCGTGGATGAAGTGATCAACGCCGGCGGCCAACTGACGCCGGGGGACTATGTCGATGTGCTGTTGTTTTTGCGCGGGGATACCAACAACCTTCAGCCCTCGGCGCAACTGGTGGTCCCGGCCTTGCGTGTGCTGGGCGTGGGCGAGCAAATGGGTTTGACCAACGACGGCCAACCCGCCAGCCCGGCCCGCAGCAACGATGACAAACTCAGACAGGAACAACAGCGCGCCGGCGCCCGCACCGTGCTGCTCGCCGTGCCCGAACAATTGCTGAGCCGCTTGATGCTCGCGGCGCAGGCCGGGGTGTTGCGCCTGGCCGTGCGCAGCGCCGATGAAAAACGCCTGGCCCGTTACTGGGCCGGCCAAGGCGATTCGCCGTCCAACATCGCCAACGCCAATCGCGAGTTGATCCAGTTCAACCAACTGGCCATGTCACCGCCACCCAAACCTGTCGTCGTCAGTGGTGCCGCCACGCCGCGCAGGTCGGGCGTGGAAGTCATCCGCGGCAATGAAATCACTCAACAGACCCCCTGAAATCGAGCAAGGACGCCTTTTAATGCGCAGACGTATTACGCCGTTGTTCAACGGCTTGATCTGGGCCACCTTGCTGAGCGGCTTGCCGCTGGCGTCGGCAATCGCAGCAACCGGCAGTTGCGCCACGCTCGGCCCATTGCCGGCCGCACTGGAAGTTGGCGAAGGTCAGCAACAGGAACTGCAATCGCCCGTGGCGATTACCCGCATCGCCGTCGGTGACCCGAAAATCGCCGACGTGCGCGTCAATGGCAATCAGGCATTCCTGCTCACCGGTGTCGCCCCCGGCACGACCAGCCTGATGGTCTGGACCGCCTGCGCCAGCGCGCCGCGCCAAAGCATGGTGTTCGTCCAGGGTCGCGCGACGACGGCCATGACCACCGCGCGACAACTACCGTCCGCTGATCCCTTGCTGCCATCGCAGGTGCAGACCGACATCCGCTTCGTCGAAGTCAGCCGCACCAAACTGAAAGAGGCCAGCACTTCAATCTACGGCAAAAACTCGAACTTTCTGTTCGGCTCCCCCGGCACCGTTCCCGGTACAGCGGTGACGCCTCGGGTATTCCCGCTGCGCGACCTCGATCCGCGCATCGCCGTGCCGAGCATTCCGTTGGCCAACGACATGTTCAACATCGTCGCCGGTGGCGGTAACTTCCTCGCCATCATCAACGCCATGGAAGGCAGCGGTTTTGCCTACACCCTCGCGCGGCCGAGCCTGGTGGCGATCAGCGGGCAAAGCGCAAGCTTCCTCGCGGGCGGTGAAATTCCGATCCCGATTCCCAGCGCCAACAGCAACAGCTACTCCATCGAATACAAGGAATTCGGCATCCGCCTGACGCTCACGCCGACGGTGGTCAGCAATAACCAGATCGCCCTCAAGGTCGCCCCCGAAGTCAGCGAACTGGATTACAACAATGCCGTGACCATCGGCGGCACCACGGTGCCGGCCTTCACCATCCGCCGCACCGACACCAGCATTTCCCTGGCCGACGGCGAGAGTTTCGTCATCAGCGGTTTGATCAGCACGCAAAACACTTCGCAGGTGAACAAGTTTCCGGGGCTGGGCGATATCCCGATCCTCGGCGCGTTCTTTCGCAGCTCCTCGATCAATCGCGAAGAACGCGAACTGCTGATGATCGTCACGCCGCACCTGGTGCAGCCGTTGGCCGTCAACGCACCGCTGCCGTCGCTGCCCGGTGAAAAACTGCGCAATTACGACCCGAACTGGTATCGCCTGTACTTCCTCGAAAACGGCGACTTCGATAAACGCAGCGGGCTATCGCAATGAGCCAGAACCTGAGTCAGACCTTTCTTGCGATCACGCGCAACAGCACCGATCTGGAGTGGCTGCAAGGCGCCCTCGCCCCGCTGGGCCAAGTGGTCAGCGCCGGTGGTGGCAGCCTCGACGAACTGCTGGCGCTGGTGGACGTGACCTTCGCCAGCCTGGTGTTTGTCGGCCTTGATCGGGAACATGTGGTCGCCCAATGCGCGTTGATCGAAGGTGCGCTGGAAGCCAAGCCGATGCTGGCCATCGTCGCGTTGGGCGACGGCATGGACAACCAACTCGTGCTCAATGCCATGCGTGCCGGGGCGCGGGATTTCGTCGCCTATGGCTCGCGCTCCAGCGAGGTCGCCGGCCTGGTGCGTCGCTTGGGCAAACGCCTGCCGCCCGTAGCGTCGAACACTCAGCTTGGCGGCCTGACCGTGTTGTACGGGGTGCAGAGCAATGCCGATGGCGCGTTGCTCGCCAACCACATGGCGCAAGTGGTGCAGAAGAGCGGCCAGCAAACCCTGCTGCTCGATCTCGGATTGCCACGCGGCGACAGCCTGGCCTTGCTGGGACTTGAGAGTTCGTTTCATTTCGGCGATGCCTTGCGCCATGTGCGCCGCCTCGACGCGACGCTGATCGACAGCGCCTTCACCCGTTGCGAAGTAGGGCTGCGCATCCTCGCCTACGCCAGCAACGACGAGCCGCTGGAACACACCAGCGCCGCCGAGCTGTACATGCTGCTCAGCGCCTTGCGCCAACATTTCCAGCACATCGTGGTGAACCTCACTGGCCAACCGGACAGCGAAGCCTTGCGCACCTTCGTCAGCCACTGCGACAAGCTGCTGTGGTACACCGACCAGAACGTGATCGACTGCCGGCGCAATCTCGCGGTGCTCAACCTGTGGCGCGAAAAAGGCATGAAGCTCGATCACGCCAAACTGTTGATCGATCGCTACCTGCGCAGCGTCGCACCGGACTCCGATGCCCTGGGCAAAAGCTTCGGCATGGAAATCATCGCCACCCTCGCCTACAGCCCGGAGGTGCGCCTGAACGCCAAGAATCAGGGCGTGACCCTGTTCGAACTGGCGCCCCGGGAAGTCCTCACCCAAAGCCTGCGCGCCCTCGGTGAACGCCTGGCCAAACGCTCCGAAAGCCTGGCCAAACCCAAGTCCTGGTTCAGTCGCTTGCGAGGTGTGCAATGAGTGCAGAAAAACTGTTCGGCGCCAGCCCGCGCGCGGTGACCGGCAACACCGATCACGATGGCCTGAAACTGGTGCTGCACCGCTACATCATCGATGCCATCGAAGAGTCCGGCAAAAACCTGCTGGAAGGTTCGCGGCAAGTGCTGTCGCAGTTCGTCATCGACAAAGTCGCCGAGTACATCGCGCGTTTGCACCTGGCGATTTCCCGTTACGAGATGGAGCGACTGGCCGAAGAAATCGTCGACGAGCTCACCGGTTTCGGCCCGCTGGAAGTGCTGCTGCGCGACTCGTCGGTGACCGAGATTCTGGTCAACGGCCCGCACCGGGTGTTCATCGAGCGCGACGGTGTATTGCATCAGAGCGATTTGCGCTTCATCGATGCACACCACGTCGAGCGCGTCATCCAGCGCATTCTGGCGCCGCTGGGTCGGCGGCTTGATGAGTCTTCGCCGATGGTCGATGCGCGCCTGCCGGACGGCAGCCGGGTCAACGCGATCATTCCGCCGATTGCCCTCGACGGCCCGTGCCTGTCGATTCGAAAATTCCGCCAGGACATGCTCAACAGCACCGACCTGATGGCCATGCAAACCATCGATCAGGCGATCTACGAATTCCTCCAAGAAGCCGTGGGCAAGCGCTGCAACATCCTCATCAGCGGCGGCACCGGCACCGGCAAGACCACGCTGCTGAACATTCTCAGCCAGTTGATCAACCCCCACGAACGCTTGGTGACCATCGAAGACGTCGCCGAATTGCAACTTGGCCACCCGCATGTGGTGCGCCTGGAAACCCGTCCGCCGAATGCCGAAGGCCATGGTGAAGTGAAGGCCAGCGACCTGATTCGCAACGCCCTGCGGATGCGTCCGGACCGGATCATCCTCGGCGAGATCCGCGGCGTGGAAGTGGTCGATGTACTCACCGCGATGAACACCGGCCATGACGGTTCCATGAGCACCGTGCACGCCAACAACGCACAGGACGCATTACTGCGCCTGGAAACCCTGGTCGGCCTGACGGGGCGCAGCATCGCCGAACGGACGTTGCGGCAAATGATCTGCGCAGCGCTGGACGTGGTGATCCAGTTGACGCGCATGCCCGATGGTCGCCGTTGCGTCAGCGAAGTGGTCGAGGTGATCGGCATCCGTGAAGACGTGTACGTCACCAATACCCTGTTCCGCCTCGACCGACGTACAGGTTTCGGCTTCATGCGCGAAGCGGCAAACCCCGCCGGCGACAAACTGCGTCGCGAGGCGACGCTCTCCCCCAACGCGTACTGAAGGGCACGGCATGCTCAAACCGTTGCTGCTCACTCTCGTTTGCCTGGCACTGCTCGGTCTGTCGGTGCGCCTGCTCGTTCGCGGGTTGCGCCAACCCGGCACCGAACGCGCACTGGAACGCCTGACTCAAGGGCAACCGGAACGCGTGGTGCAGAAAACCTCGTGGGTGGCACTGGAGCGCGCCTTTTTGCGCGCGGGTCTGGGTCGACCCACGGAACGGCTGGGGTTATGGCTGACACTTTGGGGGTTGGTCGCCTTACTCGGCTTGGTGGCGGGCGGCTGGCTGGGGTTGCTCGTGCTGTTGCTGCTGCCTCCGGTGGTTTTGCGGCTGTATGTGCAGTGGCGATACCAGCGCCGGCTCAAGCGCATGATCGAACAATTGCCACCGCTGCTCGATCACACTGTGCGCAGCCTGAAGTCCGGACGCACCCTGGCCGATGCCGTGCTCGGTGCGATCGACGCCGCCGAAAATCCACTCAAGCACGCGCTAGGTCGAGTGCAGCGCAACGTGCAGTTGGGCGTAAGTCTGCCGGATGCCGCCTCGGACTTCGCCGAACTGTACGACAAAGATGAACTGCGCCTGTTCGCCCTCGGCCTGAAGGTCAACCACCGCTACGGCGGCAACGCCAGCGAGCTGCTGGAAAACCTGATCAAGATGATTCGCGAACGTGAACAAGCCGCTCGCCAGCTGAGCGCCATGACCGGCGAAACCCGGGTCACGGCGGTGGTCCTGGCGCTGCTGCCGATCACCGCCGCCGGCTACTTTCTGATTTCCAATCCGAACTACCTGATGGGCATGTGGAACGACGGCTCCGGACAGATGATGCTGGTGAGCGCGATCGGCTTGCAGGTGTTCGGATGTCTGGCGCTGTGGCGCATGTTGCGCAGCCTATGAACCTGTCCATGTTGCTGAGCTCGTTGCTGTTCATAACGGCCTCGTTGCTGCTGTTGAGTGTCGTGCTGGAGCTGCGCCGACGTGCCCGTCAGGTGGTGCAGCGCCTGGATGGCAAAACCCCGAGCGACAATCGTTTCAGCCAGTGGCTGCATGCGCTGGGCGCCAGCCGGGTCGGCCAGCAATCGGTCAAGCTCGACAACGAAACCCAAACGCTGCTCAACGCCCTCGGCTGGCGCACAGCACGCAAGCGCGCCATGTTCGCGGCGTTCCAGGTGGGCGCACCGGTGCTGGCGCTGATCTTGTGCCTGCTGATCCAGGGTCTGTTTTTCCCCAACGTGGTCAATCAGTGGATCGCCCCGGCATTCGCTCTCGGCATCGGTTATCTGTTGCCCAAACGTCTGTTGGCGGCGGCCGCGCACCATCGGCAGAAAAAACTGGCGATCGAAATCTCCACCTTCATTCCGCTGCTGCGCATCCTGTTTGAATCAGGCATGGCGGTGGAGCAATCGCTGCGCGTTTTGAGCAACGACGGCAAACAACTGCTGCCGATCCTGACCCATGAACTGCGCCTGGTGCTGGCCCGGGTCGACTCCGGCCTGGAACTGGGCGAAGAACTGCACAAAGCCACTCGCCTGCTGGCGGTGGATGAATTCACCGACACCTGCGTGATCCTGCAACAGCTGATCCATCAGGGCGGCGGTGCGATGAAATCCCTGCTGGCGCTCAAACTGTTGCTCGATGACCGGCGCCTGACGCGCCTGCAGGAATACATCTCCAAGATGTCCGCAAAAATGTCCGTCGTGATGATGTTGTTTCTCTTCCCGGCGTTGTTGATCGTACTGGCCGGCCCGGGCTTCACCGCCCTGGCCCGGGCCTTTGCTTCCTAGAGGGAACCTGATGAAAGCACTGATTGCCGGTTTGAGTCTGCTGATGCTGGGCGGTTGCGCGAGCAACGGCCAGACACCCTGGAGCGCCCTGACCGACTCCGCCAGTTGCGGCAAATTGAGTTCCGAACAACAGCTGTCGCTGAACCTCGCCGACGACATGGCCAAGGACGGCAAACTCCACGCCAGCCTGGCCAACCTGCAAAGCCTGCCGGACAACCTCGCCGACGTACGCCTGCGCAAGGCCAAGGTCTATCGTCTGCTGGGTCGCAGCGAAGCCGAACCGTTGTACCGCAGCCTGCTCGGTGGCTGCATGGCCGCCGAAGCCGAACACGGCCTGGGCCAACTCGCCGCCGCCTCGGGCGATCACGGTCAGGCACAAGCCCACCTGCAACGGGCCGCACGACTGGCGCCCACCGATGAAAAAATCCGCAACGACCTGGGCGTGGTGTACCTCAATCAATTGCGGGTCGAAGACGCCAAATTCGAATTCCTCACCGCCATCGAACTCAAGCAAAGCGATCAACTGGCTGCGGTGAATCTGGTGACTTTATTGATCTACCAGGACGACTGGAGCCGCGCCGCCGAACTGGTCAGCCGCCTCGGTCTGAGCCCGGCCCAAGTCACCGAAGCCCAGGCCCGCGCCGAGAAACTCAAGGCCCCGGCCAAACCCGGCGCCACCATTGCCGCCCAAGTCGCCGCCGTCACCAACCCGGCACTTCAGTAGGGAGACCCCACATGAAACCAACCACCCTCTGCTGCCTCGGCCTGCTGGCCCTGCCCTTCGCCAGCCACGCCATCGACGCCGGCCCGGCCTCACCGCAACAGCAGGAAACCGAAGGCTGGCTGCAACTGCAATCGCGCAACACCTTTGCCTCCGACAAACCACAAACCGCCAGCGCCACCGAACGTGAACTGGCGATGCAGCGCTGGCTGAAGAGCTTTCAGCACGAGATACCGGCGTTTTTTGATCAGTACGAGGGGGGGAAAGTGAATAGTGGGGCGGGGGAATAAATGAAACGTTGCACCTGACAAACCGTGGCGAGGGAGCTTGCTCCCGTTCGACTGCGTAGCAGTCGCGATCAAAGGCCCCGGTTTGCCAAATGCACCGCAAACTGCGGTTTTGGGGTCGCTGCGCAACCCAGCGGGAGCAAGCTCCCTCGCCACAGGGAAGCAGTGATCAATCCTGCGGATCGAGGTTATCCAGCGCCCGATTCACTGCCAGCTCGCCGAGCATGATGATCTGCGCAATACCCAGCAACGCATTGCGATGCGGACTGTCCAGAAACCCCGCGAGGTCACTGGCCATGATGCTCGCCGACGCCAACGATTCGCACGCGTGGGCCAACAGGGTTTCGGTGTTGATGTCAGGAACGATGACGAACATCGAGCTGGGCTGGCGCGGGGATGCCGAGTCTTTGTCGGGATTGAGATGGTAATCCAGCGCACGATCGGCGGCTTCGTGGAGCTTTTTTGAGCGGGTAGATTCGTAGGGGGAAGCGGGGTCGGTTTCGGGGGGATTTGGGGTTGGTTTGATCATTGCTACACCTCTGGGATGAAATGGAGCCACGTCCAAATTGCCGCGACGCAATTTGGGGTGGCAGCTGTACGCGGGTTCGCGGACCGATCCCAGAGGCATTTCGGCATACCCGAAGGTATCCCACGCACAGTCGCCATGACACAAAACGACAGACACCTATCGTGCTGTTGTCAGGTGGAGCGATTATGCCTCAAGAATCGAGCCGCGACGCCCGGACGCTGAGTTTTCAGCGACAGACAAAGGCTAGAGATCGCACGTCCGACGGACAACCTGAAAAACGTGTGGGAAGGTTCCGGTGTTTTTATTCACCGTTAAACATCGTCGGCTGTTCCGCCGCCATCGCCAGCAGGCTGGCTCCCACAGTTTGATTGGGTGCATTCGCAAGAAATTGGTGGGCTGACAGGTCGCCATCGCTGGCAAGCCAGCTCCCACAGGGTTAGTGGGTGTACCCAGGATTTGCGAGCAACCGAGATTATTGTGGGAGCGGGCTTGCCCGCGATGAGGGCGGTAGATTCAACATCGATGTCGCCTGACACTCCGTCATCGCGAGCAGGCTCACTCCTACAGTTGGATTGGGTGCAGTTGCAAGAAACTGGTCGGCTGACAGGCCGCCATCGCTGGCAAGCCAGCTCCCACAGGGTTGGTGGGTGTACCCAAGATTTGCGAGCAACCGCGATTATTGTGGGAGCGGGCTTGCCCGCGATGAGGGCGGTGGATTCAACATCGATGTCGCCTGACACTCCGTCATCGCGAGCAGGCTCACTCCTACAATTGGATTGGGTGCATTCGAAAGAAATTGGTGGGCTGACAGGCCGCCATCGCGGGCAAGCCTTGCTCCTACAGAGAAGCAAAAGCAAAAGCAGATCAGCACACACCACCGAGTTGCCTCTCACCACTCAACAGGCCGAGCGTTAGCTCGCCTGCCGCTTTTGATCTTGATCCACCCGCCCCATCGGCAGGCTGAGTGGAGGCGTTTATCCGGGGGTGGGCGCGTAGCGCCGTGCGGCGAAGCCGCACACATCGAGAGGAGGTCGTAGCGAAGCAGACCGGAGGCGATGCCCCCGGATGAATGCCGGAGCGAAGGAACCCCGAGCCTTAGCGAGGGGCCGTACGTAAGGGGCGAGACTTTTGCTTCCTTTGGGGCGTTTGCCAAAGGGAGTCGCCGTAAGGGCGAAACCATAAGCCGCCGTTACCGCAGAAATGGATATGTACACCGGGAGGCCGCCATCGCCAGCAGGCTGGCTCCCACAGTTTTAATCGGCGTACACCCAGGAAAAATCAGTGCGCCGTAACCCTCTGCCGCATCCCCGAACTACTAGGCGACAAAGCCAACGCCAACTGCGTCCGATTATGCATATGCGTCAACCGCAAAACCTGCGACACATACAACTTCACCGTGTTCTCGGTAATCCCCAACTCACAGGCAATCTGATAATTGGTCTGCCCCTTGCCCACCAACCGCGCCACATCCAATTGCCGCGGTGACAGCTGATTGAAAATCGCCGGCATCTCCACCCGATCCACATCGCTGACATCACCGTCATCCGTCGAAGCCGACGAATACGGCGTACGCCGAACCTTGTCCAGGTCCTGGTACAAATCATCGATCGACTCGGACAGGTATTGCAGCTTCTGATTCAAATGCCCCAATTGCAGCGTCTTTTGCCGCTCATGCAACGCCACCTCCTGACGCTGCAAACCTTCAAGCAACTCCTCCAGGTCAATCGGCTTCTGGTAGTAATCGGCAATCCCGGCACGCAGGGCCTTGATCACATCCTGCTTGTCCGCCTGCCCGGTCAACATGATCGCTTCAAACGCGCGATGTTTGCCGGACAACCGCTGAAGCTCCTGAACCAGTTGAATCCCGTCCAGGCCAGGCATGTGCAAATCACAGAGCACCAGACCGATGTCGGTGTCGTCATTGAATCGTTCGATGGCTTGATGGCCGGACTCGCAAGGCACACAACGGTAACCGTTGCTCTCAAGAAATTCGCAGAGTTCTTCAACGACCGAGGGCTGATCATCGACCACAAGGATTTTTACTGCCGAGGTACGCTTGTTCACGTGCAACTCCCTGCAAGGTCAAAGGCTGACCGTTCCTGTATCCACCGCTTAAGGCTGTACAACTCTTGTATGAAAGTAGTCGCTCTTGGCCACTCTGTACAAAACGAACGACTAGCGGAGCCAGGCCAACGTCAGTAAAAAACCCACCAGCAAGAACGGTGCAAAGGGTTGTTTTTTTGACAATCCAGGCTCCAGATAACGGACATGACTTCTAAACCCTTGACCAATAAGCAGCCAGACTCTTGGCGCTAGCAGCCACCAAAACACGCTGGCCAATCCGGCGCCGATAAACACGCCCAGCACATACCGACCGTCGGTCGCGAGGCCCAGCGCGGTCATCAGTTTCACATCGCCCGCACCCAGCCTTCGCAACGCATAACCGGGCAAGGTGAAGGCCAGTGCCAGCAGCGCCGCCCAGCCGCCTTGTTCGGCGGTTGCGCCCAGCCAGGTGGTGCCGCTCCACAGCAACCAGGCCAGGGCCAATGCCCCGCCGCCCAACGTCAGGGCATTGGCGATATGGCGCTCCCGGGCGTCCTGTGCGGCGCACAGCGCCAGCCAGATCAGTAGGACAAAGCTTTGCATTCGGTAAAAAACATCCCTTTTGGCTGAATGATTCTATGCTGACATTACGCAGTGATGGTCAGGGTAGACGCACTCATGAAAACCAACCTCCCCCGCAAGCAAAAAGGCGCCGCCGCGATTGAATTTGCCTTGGTGTTCGTCATTTTTTTCGGCGTGTTCTATGCCATCGTCACGTACAGCCTGCCGCTGTTGTTGATGCAGTCCTTCAACCAGTCCACCGCTGAAGCCGTGCGCCGCAGCGTGGCGCTGGACCCAAACACACCCGGATACGAAGCCGCGCTGAAAACCGTGGTCAAGGATGAGTTGAAGCGGCAGCTGGCGTGGATTCCCTCCGGGCTGAAATTCAATGTCGACACCGACACCAGCACCACGCTTACCGCCGGTGTGCTGAAGGTCAGCATCAACTACCCCACCAACAAACTCAGCGCGGTGATTCCATTTCTGCACCTGCCGGGCATCGGACAAGTACCGAATTTACCCGCCACGCTCACCGCCAGTTCGAGCCTGCAATTTTGAGTGCCGGGGATAAACTCTTCGGGCGTCTGCTCAACCGTCATCCATCACCGCCTGCGGAATCCCTGAAGCCGCTGAGCGTGCTGAGTGTCGGTTTGCAGATGCATCTGAATGCCGAAGGCCAGGTGCTGCATTTGACGGGGCCGTTGCGGCATCTGCTGGCGCAACAGGTACCCACCGCGCAGGCGCCGCATCTGCTCGACTTCCTGTTGCCACATTGCAGTCTCGTGGTCGAGGGTTCACCGGCTGATTGGCAAGGCCAGCAACTGGACCTGGACTTTTACGGCCTCAGTGGCCAGCCCCTGCATCTGCGCGGCTGGGTCCAGCCGTTGGCCGATGCCTGGTTGTTGCAGTTGCTGGACATCGGCGATCTGCTGCTCGAACGCCGGCAATCGCGCCTGCGCGAGCAATGTCAGTTACTGGCGGCGCAGATCGGCGAGCATTTGCGCGTGTGCAGCCTGACGCGTTTACCCGAGGTGTTGACCGAACAACTGCAAAGCCTCGCCCAGCGCTTCCAGATCCCGTGCATCGCCTTGGCATTGCTCGACGAGCAGGAACAGGGTTGGCAGATTCACCAGCACTACGTCGGTTTCGACGCGCCGCAGCTTTGGCAAAACGGGCAGCGCCTGGGCACCGGCCTCGACAGCCTCAACGGCTCCGCGCCCCAGCACCTCAATCTGATGGAGCACCCGCGCCTGCAAGGCACCTTCGGCAATTCCGAGGGTTTCGTCGTGCCCTATCACGATGCCCAAGGGGTGGCGGCCTGGTTGTTGTGTGGTTGCTGGTCGGTGCAGCAACGAGCGCCCGACGTCGGGATGATCGACTGGCTGCAATTCGCTGCCGCGCTCGCCGCGCCCGTGCTGGAACGCTTGCGCGAACACCGGCATCACCTGCAACTGGAACGCCTCGAGTCGCTGCAAGCCCTGCTCGGCACAGGTTGGTGGGAGGTGTTCAGCGACAGCGCCGAGGTGCTATTGGCGCCCTCACTGGCCAGCACGCTGAACCTCGGGACCCTGCGTTTGCCCGTGCAGGACTGGCTTGATCAGGTGCACCCAGCCGACCGCGAAGAGCTGCGCAGTCGCCTGCAAACCTTGCAGGATGAAAGCACGCCGCTATTGCTGTGCGTGCGCCTGCGTCCCCTCGATAACGCCTCCACGCCCGCCTGGTATCGCTTGCAAGGCCAGGCCTTGGGCGTCGGCAGAAACCGGCGTCTGGTCGGTTTCATGCTCGACATCAGCGACATCAAGAACCAGGAACAAAACGCCGCCGCAGCCCATGCGCGGCTGGACAATCTGATCGCCCGTTCGCCCGCGGTCATTTACGTGCAGCGCTATGTCGAAGGTGCATTGCAACCGACCTTCTTCAGCGACAGCCTGGGGCCGTTGCTCGGCTGGACCCTCGCCGAATGCACCGGCGCCGCGTTGGTCGAACGGGTTCACCCCGAGGACCGCGACCGCTATTTCGAACGCACTCGCCAACTGCTGCGCGAAGGTTCGGTGAGCAGCCGCTATCGGCTGCGCGACAGTCGTGGCGATTACCACTGGTTGCTCGATGAAGCCAAGCTGCTGCGCGATGACCTTGGCCTGCCGGTGGAGGCCGTTGGCCTGTGGCTGGACGTCACCGAAGCGACCCTTGCGACCGAGCGGGTCAAGCAGAGCGAGGAGCGTTACCGGATTCTGGTGGAAGACTCGCCAGCGATGATCTGCCGCTATCGCCCGGACCTGACCCTGACCTTCGGCAACAAGCCGCTGGCGACGTATCTGGAATGCACGCCGGAACAATTGCCGGGGGTGAATCTGGGCAACTGGATGTCCCAGGAACAGCGCGAGGCATTCACCCAGCGCCTGAGTCAGTTGAGCCCCGAGTTTCCGGTGAGTACCGCCGAGATCAACCTGCAACTGCCCGGTAGGGAACATGCGTGGTGGGTCTGGTCGGATCGCGGCGTGTTCGACCCGCAAGGCCAGTTGCTGGAAATTCAAGCCGTGGGCCGCGACAACACCGAAGTGCGGCGCTCGCAACAGCAACTCACGCAAAGCGCGAAAATGGCCACCCTCGGCGAAATGGCCACGGGCCTGGCCCATGAAATCAACCAGCCGCTGAACGTGATGCGCATGGCCATCGTCAATGTGCTCAAGCGCTTGAGCAACGGCGATGCGCAGATTGATTACCTGACCGACAAACTCAACCGTATCGATGCGCAGGTACAGCGCGCCGCGCGCGTGGTCGATCACATGCGCGTGTTCGGCCGTCGCTCGGAAATCGAAGAGCACCCGTTCAACCCGGCCCAGGCCATCGAAGGCACGCTGTCGTTGCTGGCCGAAGGCATGCGCGGCAAAGGCGTGGATTTGCGCATCAGTGAGACGGGTTTTGAGGTGTTGGTGCGCGGCCATGTCGATCAGCTTGAACAAGTGCTGATCAATCTGATGGTCAACGCCCGGGACGCACTACTCGGCAAGCGTGAAGGCAATCCTGAATTCAAACCGTGGATCGCCGTGTACGCCGAGCGCCATGAGCAGTCGGTGCAGCTGTGGGTCGAGGACAACGGCGGCGGTATTGATCACCGTTTGCTGGAGCGGATTTTCGAACCGTTTTTCACCACCAAACCGGTGGGCGTCGGCACGGGTTTGGGGCTGTCGGTGAGTTACGGCATTGTCGAGAACATGGGCGGCAAACTCAGCGTCAGGAACTCGACCGAGGGCGCACGGTTCTGCATTGAATTGCCGGTTGTGCCGCAGGATCAGATCACCAGATAGGCTTTGCCTTTCTCACCGCAGGTCAGGTTGAAACCGACGTCGACTTTGTTGATGTCGACCCCGAGGTTCATCAGCAGATTGTCCACGATTGGGTCGACCAGCGGTGCGAGCAGGCCGCTGATGGCGGTGATCAATAATGAAACGACGTCTGACAGAACCGACAACAGCGAACTGAGCAACGATCCCAGCAGGCTGCCGATGGTGGGCGTGTGCTTGATCAGGGTGACACCGCCCAATGTTCCTTTGAGACTGCCCACCACTCCGGACACTGCGACCGGATGCGTCGGGATCGGTGACACGTTGATCTCATGGGGATTGACGAAGGTGTAATTCGGTTCGGTTTTGCCGGCAATCGGGCTGTCGATCATGATTTCGCTGCCGCCACCGCCGAATGCGGTTCGCGCGCCACAGCTGAACAAGTGGCAGGTTTTCGAGCCGATATCGACAAGAGGCAACGGCGACAGGCTTGGAGCGAGTGAGGACGAAAGCCAGATCGCGTCATTGATCTGACCGACTTTGACCTGTACCGCCGCAATGTTGGTGGTGGCAGTGAGACTCTTGCTGGTCGGGGTGGCACAGGAGTAATCGGTCACATAACTACTGCCAGTGCCTGCTTCGATACCGACGTCGAGGCTAAGGCCATTCGGCAATATTTTCAGATCGGTCTGCGTGCAATTGCCGAGGATGCAGCCAGGCCACAGCAACGTATTGACCGCTCCCACTACCGGCGTCAGCAACGAGTTGACCAGTTGCAGAACGGAATCGATCAGCGACAAATCAACCGCCACCAAAACACGAATCTGCGCCGTACTCACATAAATCCTGTTCACCCCCAGCGGCGCGACTTTCGCCAGCGCCGGGTCACCCACTGCCGAAAACTGCGGCGGCTGAATGACTTTTATGCGGGTCGTCACGCCTGCCAGGCCCAACAAATTCACCGGCAACACGGCGTTCACCGCGCTGTTCTTGTTCGCCAGTTGGACAAACCCCTGGATCAGTTGGAACAGCTGCACCGTGGCGTCCAGCCCTTGCGCTTGCGCACCGGTTTGCAATTGCAGCAGATCACCGAGCTTGATCGGCGAAGCGGCGGAGGCCGACAGTTGCAGGTTGGCCAACGCGGTTTTGACTTCCACCGTGGCGCCGCTCTGCCCCGCCACCGTAGCCGCAGCCTTGATGAACTTGGTGACACTGCCTTGCGTGTTCAACAGCGCGGTGTAGTTGCCGGCCGTAACGCCCAATTCGATGGCGAGTTGATCCATGAATTTCAGCAGGTTGATATCGGTCTTGACCAACCCGTCCCAGCCGCCGACGGTGAGGTTGACGTTGCCCCCCAGCAGCGTCGAGAACAGTGGGTTCAACAGGTTTGATCGGGCGCTATCGACTCCCAACAAAGTGCTGCGAATACTCAATTGCGCCAGCGTCTGCTTGGGCTCGGCGGCGACAGCGGTGGCACTGAGCCGGGTCGTGAGGCTGACCGGTCCGCCGGACAACAACGCACCGATGCCCGCCGCCACGCTGGTCGTGACGGGACGGCTGACGGTGACTTGCACGGTAGCGGTTTTTGTCGCATCGGCAGCGAACGCCCGAAGGTTACCTGCGCCGGTCTGCAAAGTGCCGCAATTGACCACCAGCGTGTTGTCCGCGTTGACGGTAAACCCGTTGCGCGTCGCACTTTGCGTGGCGTAGGTGGTTGCACTCTGGCCGGACTTGCAATTGCCATCGCGGGTAACGGCCTCGAGTGCCGCGGTATCCGCCACCCGTTGCAGCTTGCGTTGCTCCAGATAAAGCCTGCCGGAATCGATCACCAGCAGCGTGAACCCCAGCGCGAGCGCGAGGGTGCCGGCCGCCATCAAACCGATCGCCCCCCGTTGCCGGGCCGGGCCGCGAAACTGCATGCGAGGCGACATCGCGCACTCCTTTGCCGGCGCACTGCCGAGCGCTACCTCCATTGGTTAGAGCAGTGTAGACAAGGGATGGCGAAACTGCTGGCAACTCGCCAGCCAAGACAATAAAAAACCCTGTGGGAGCCAGCCTGCTGGCGATAGCGGTGTATCAGTCAGCATCTGTGTCGACTGACACTCCGTCATCGCCAACAGGCTGGCTCCCACAGGGTAACGAGATGATTACTTGGGTGGATAGTTCGCCAATACCCGGGTCACCGTTTCGCGTATCGCATTACTGCGATCGGTAGGGTTCGGTGTGCGGCTGAGTATCTGCTCGTCGCTGCCGCGCCACACCAGTTTGCCGTCCTTGCCGTCGAGCAGGTCGATCTGGATGGTCGCTACCTTGTAATTAACCAGACGGGTTTCGTTGTACATCGGCGCGCCCCAGTAGCCGTTCCACGGGTTGCCCCAACCGCCGCCATAGTTGGTGGTCACTTGTTGCTGGCGCTCTTCGACAATCAGGTAAGTCTGTACACTCAAGTCACCCTTGGCACCGGCGGCGGCCGGGCGCAGGCCGCGCTGATCGAGTTGATCGGCCACTGACTGGCGGATGCGTTGCTCGGTCAGGTCGCTCTTGATGCGTGGGTCATCCGGGCGGTATTGCAGGACCGGTTCTTTCCAGCTCCAGCTGCGATAAGCGGCAAAGTCGCGGCTGGCATCGAAGTCATGATTGACCTGGTTAGCGGCGCAGGCACTGAGCAGCGCGACCACTGCCAGTAAAGCGAAACGGCGGAACATGATGATTCTCCGATTGAAGACATGAACCTGCGAAATGCTTCTTATCTACAGAAGCTAACTGGGAGGATACGCCGACATTGCCTTTTCCACAGCCTCCCGTATGGCATCCACTTGCTGGCTCTGCGTGCCCCGGTTGCTGGTTTCGGCGCTGGAACTCCACACCGGTTGACCGCTTTGCGCGTCGAACAGGTCGACACGCACCACCACGACCTGTTCCTGATAGGTGCGGATGATCGGCACTGTGCGTAGCCACCGTAGCCACTGCCATAGCGGTTGTAACCGCCATAACCACCGTAGTAGCCACCGTCGTAGTAGTCATCGCGGACCTGGCGCAAACGGGTTTCCATCCGCAGATCGGCGCTGACGAACAGGTCGGCCGGACGATTGTCATGCAGCGGACGTAAACCGCGTTGATCGAGCGCACTGCTGACCGCTTCGGCAACCTGCGCCGAATCCGCCCACGCGGTGCCCGGCGGCATTTGCCCGTTGAGCCAGGCCCAGCTGCGATAGCGCCCATAGTCGCGGGGCGGCGCCGGGTAGGCGCTGCGGTCGAAGGTGTTGGCCGCCTGCGGGGGCGCCGGTGGAATGGGGTTGGAGGACGCCACATACGGGTTGCTGCCCTGACAGGCAGCCAAACCCAGACAGATCAGCAACAACCCTGTACGACTTTTCATTTCGGGCTCCGATCAGATCGGCCGACAGATCCAGTGCAAGTAACGCCCAAGCCCGGCAAAGCTTGGGTGACGGCGGTGCGCCAGTTCCATTTCGAGCAAATCCAGCAGTTCGGCGCGGGCCTGGAATTCCACCGGCATATAGTCGTGAAAAACCCGCACTCCACTCTGGCTTTCGACCCGCCACAAGCCGTCAAGTTGCGCCGCCAATTCCCGTGGATCCAGCGGCTGTTGCGGAGTCAGGCTCTGCTTCTCGCCGGCCATGTCGTTCTTGCGCATCTTGCGGAAGTGGCCCTTGAGCAAGTTGCGGTAAATCAATGCATCGCGGTTGTAGAACGCCAGCGACAGCCAGCCGTCGGCCTTGGTCAATTGATGCAACACCGGCAGGATCGCGTGGGGTTCGGCCAGCCATTCCAGCACGGCGTGACACAGCACCAGATCGTAGGGTTCGGTGAGCTGACCGAGCAGTTCCTGCCATGGCGCCTGAATGAACGTCGCCGTTTGCCCGGCCTCGGCGAAACGCTGGCGGGCGCTTTCGAGCATCGGCTCGGCAGGCTCGGCCAACGTGACGTCATGCCCGCGTTCGGCCAGCCACAACGACATGTGGCCAAGCCCGGCGCCAATATCCAGCACGCGCAGCGGTCGGTCCGGCAGGGTTTCGGCAAGGTCGGCCTGCAACACCGCCAGGCGAATCGCGCCTTTGGCACCGCCGTAGATTTTTTCCGCGAAACGGGTCGCCAGTTGATCGAAATGACGGTCGCTCATCAGCTGAACCTCCGCTCGCTGTCGGCCAGTTTGCTGCGCACCACTTCATTCATGTCCAGTCCCAACTCGCCGCACAGCAACAGTAGGTAGAGCACGATGTCACCGATTTCCTGGCCGGCATGGGCCAGTTTGTCCGCCGGCAACTGCCGTGACTGGTCTTCGGTCAGCCACTGGAAAATCTCCACCAGCTCGGCCATTTCGACGCTCGCGGCCATGGCCAGGTTTTTCGGGCTGTGAAATTGCCGCCAGTCATTGCGGTCACGGATGGCGTGCAGGCGTTCGGTCAGTTCAACAAGGTTCATCGGGCTCTCCTGAAGGCGTATAGCTTCGGGGGGATGACGAGTGAAGGCAAGTGACAAAGAGAGGCCGGCTCCCACAGGTACAGCGCAACCCTCTATGCTTGTGGGGAACTCGGTACGGTGATCAATGGCCCAACCGTGCATCTCATTCATCAGGACGCTCATTCCATGCAGGTAGAAGGTTTTTTCGAATGGCTCGGTCAGGCACTTGGCTCCGTCATCCGTTTCATCGTTGACGCCCTCAGTGGCCTGTTCCAGTTGGTGAGCCGTGCCAGCAGCAACTTTGTCGAAGGCTTGTCTCGTGCCTTGGGCATGGACACCTCGATCATCAGCATCGTTATCCTGATCCTGGGGCTGGTGCTGCTGTGGTCGGCGATCCGCGCGTTCATGAATGCGGCGTTCATCATGGGGATCATCTGGTTGATGCTGGGGCTTTGGTTGCTCAGCTGGATCATGCACTGACACCCCACACATTCGATCGCGGCAGATTGCCGATGTGTCGCTACAATGCCCGCTCCCCCAAGGAGCCTGCATGTCCAACCTGATTGCCGACTGGCGCGACCGTCCTACCCATCGTCGGGTGTGGGCGCTGGCGGCGCCGATGATTCTCTCGAACATTTCCGTACCGTTGGTGGCGCTGGTCGACAGCACCGTCATCGGTCACCTGCCCCATGCCCATCAACTCGGTGCCGTCGCGGTCGGGGCCAGCCTGTACACCTTTCTGGCCTGGGCCGTGGGCTTTCTGCGCATGGGTACCACCGGGTTCGCGGCTCAAGCCGCCGGGCGTGGCGACGGCGCGGCGTTGCGGCAGATTTTGTTGCAGGGCCTGCTGTTGGCCATGGGCCTGGCAATTGTGCTCGGCGCCGTTGGCGTGCCGTTGAGCGGGGTCGCGCTGCACTTCATGCAGCCGTCGGCGGAACTGGACCAGATGACCCGCGAATTTTTCCACACGCGGCTGTTCGGCCTGCCGGCGGCGCTGGCCAGTTATGCGCTGGTCGGCTGGTTCCTCGGCACACAAAACGCCCGTGCTCCACTGGCGATTCTGCTGACCACCAATCTGGTCAACATCGCCCTGAACCTGTGGTTTGTCCTCGGTCTGGAATGGGGCGTGGTCGGCGCGGCCCGTGCCTCGGTGATCGCCGAGTGGACCGGTGCCCTGATCGGCCTGTTGATGACCCGCCACGCCTTGCGCGCTTACCCCGGCCATATCGTCTGGAGCGCGTTGCGGCTGTGGCACAGCTGGCGACCGCTGCTGGCGGTCAACCGCGACATCTTCCTGCGCAGCCTGGCCCTGCAATCGGTGTTTTTCCTGATCACCGTGCAAGGCGCGCGCTTGGGTGATGCCACTGTCGCCGCCAACGCCCTGCTGCTCAACGGCTTGCTGCTGACTGCCCACGCGCTCGATGGCTTGGCGCACGCCGTGGAAGCCCTGTGCGGGCATGCCATCGGTGCCCGTGACCGCGATGCCCTGCGTCGCTCCTTGGTGGTGGCGTGCGGTTGGTCGTTGCTGGCGAGCCTGGGCTTCGCCGCATTGTTCCTGTTGGCCGGGCACCTGTTCATCGAGATGCAGACCGACATCACCAGCGTGCGCGATACCGCGTTCATCTACCTGCCCTACCTCGCCGCGCTGCCGTTGATTGCGGTCTGGAGCTACCTGCTCGACGGCTTGTTCATCGGCGCCACCCGAGCCCGTGAAATGCGCAACGGCATGCTGCTGACAGTGGTGTTGCTGGTGCCGTTCGCCTGGGCGCTGCAAGGTTTGGGCAACCATGGACTGTGGATAACTTTCCTGCTGTTTATGGTGCTCCGCAGCCTGACCCTCGGCGTGATCGCCTGGCGCCTGCGTCGCAACGACGGCTGGTTCGCCCGCGCCCACTGACCGGCCGACGTTCAGGATTGATCGCTCTGCCAGCGGTTGCGCAGGCTGTCGAGCCGCTCCTGCTGGGTTTGTCCGGTCAATGGCGACAAAAGCGCTGCGTAGGGATGCAGCAGACGCAACCATAACCAGTCATCCAGCACCGGACGCTCGCTGAAACCCAGCCCCAGCCCTTCCTGCAAATGGGACCACATCCACGCGTAGTCCGTCGCGGTAGATCGGCTCCAGTGCCAGGCGTGCTGTTCCAGCAGGCAGGTTTGCAGTTTTTCCCGTTGCCGGGGGCTGAGGTTTTCTTCGACGGTCAAAGGGCTGACGGCCACCCCGGGATTGAGTAACTGCTGCCAGCCCTGACTGCCAATCGCCCGGTCGGCCCAGGTGCCGCCAAACCAGCGCATCTGGCTGATCGGCCCCAACCAGCGAGTCAGTTCCCCAGCATCGCAGGCATCGAAAAAGTAGCTGGCGGTGTGCGGGTTGTAGTAACTCAGCAAGGCGCGATGGTGCAGGCCGAAACTGACCGTGAGCATGCGCCGCAAGTGCGCCAGTAACGTCGACGTCGAGGCCTCGCTGACCAACAGCAAGCCGCGCCAGTGCTGAGCATCGCGCTCGCATATCTGGGCCAACTCCGGGCAGCAACGCAGGTCGATCAGCGCCGGACCTTGCTCGCGCAACGTATGCCATTCGGTATTTTCGAACAGCCAGAACCATCGAGCCTGGGCAAACCTGCTTTTCAACATCACACCCGCCTGCGGCATGCCCGGCACATCCAGCAACAGCCATTGCGCGATCGCATCGGGCGTGTGCACGGCGTTCATGCCGCACCGCTCTGGCCAAGTCGCACTGCCGTCCGGCAGGTGCATAGCGCCTGCGTGCAATGATTGAAGCTGCCGCCACCGGGCATCAGACACAACAACAGCAAAGGCTCACCCGAACGCAGCCAGTCCTGCACGCCGTCGGGCAGGTGCTCATCGACGGGGACGGCCCCCGCCGCATCAGCCTTTTCACCCTGCTTAGGCTGGTGAAGTACTCCGGTAATCAATGGCTGATCCGGATCGCCTTCGATGAAACTCACCACCACCTCCACACCTTCGTTCAACGACGCGCCACTGGCCGTTTGCAACTGCGGGGCCAACGGCAGCCAACAGTGGCCGGGCGTTGCCCCCTCCCCCTGATACGACCAGTCAAACTGCACGGCCACCGGGCGCGAAGGATCCGGCTGTGGCTCATCAACACTCACCACCCATCCCCGTTGCAGGCTGTGCATCCTGGGCTTCGGCGCGCAGTGCGGTGACTCGAACGGTGCAGCCCAGTGCATCGCGCGCACCTGATTACGGTAAGGGTTGAGCGGGTCCTGGCTGCCCTGATGTTCGACATGGGTCAGCAGCCACAGCTGATTCCACTCTTTCACCGGATGGTCGGCCAGCGGCATCCATTGCCCGCTGCGCAACGTCGCCAGATCCGTGTGGCATTCAGCACTTTGCTGCAAGCTGTCGGCACATCGCTGCACCTCGAAGCGCCGCACCGCCGATGGTTCACCCTCGCGTCTGAAGACCGCCACATCACCCACGGGAAAATGCGTCTGCCCATCGGCGAACACCACGCAGTGCCCGCGTGCGGGGGACTCAAAGTGATAGTGAATCCGCTCCTGAGCGCACAACCGTTGCAGGAATTGCAGATCCGATTCGCGGTACTGCGTGCAGAAATCCCGCAGCGGGTAATCATCGTCCAGCTCGAAACGCCGGTCCTGGCCAACTATTCCGTGTTCCCTGAGCACCTGGTCGAGGATTTGCGGCACCGAACGGGCGCTGAAGATACGCTGGCTGAATCGCTGGGCCAGGCACGAAAGTTTCGGCCCCAGCCGCACATGGCAAAGCCTGAGCGTCGAACCGTGGTCGCGCTGCACCAGTTCATGCAAATGTCCATGGACGCTGTTTCCCGCCGGCCCGAAATGCAAGACGGCCGAGCGGTACAGCAGGCTGGCAAGATCGAGTGCCGGGTCGTTGATCAGCAGATCGACGTCGAACACGAACGGCTCGCTGATGGCTTCTCTACCGGTAAAGGCCACGACCTCGAAGGCGTCGGACAGACCTGCTACGACCAGACGAAATTCAGGTTCGTTGACGGGATCGAACATCGGCGATTCTCTACAGGAGGGGCGGCCGGGGATTCTCGCCGAGAGACATGGCCGAGTAGAGAGGCGAAGTACAACTTAGGAAATGACCTACGCGAAAAGAAGACCAAATGGCTTGGATAGCCGAGGACGTAGGTCGTTTCGCGTGGAAAAAGAGAATCGCCGCACCAGGTCATCTGAAATTTCCGCAGCGTGCGGTACATTTTCAGACAACCTGATGTGAGCGGGACTTACCTCAGGAAGACAGGTAAGACGAACGGGTCAGGCCCAGACGCAGGGCATCGAGGAACTGGGTGCGCTCGGCGGCAGTGATGCGGGCATTGGCGCACTTGTCGCGGTAATGGGTCATCAGTTCTTCGGGCGACAAGTGCACGTAGCGCAGCATGTCTTCGATGGTGTCGTGGGTTTCGATACCGGCGTGGTACACGCTGCCATCGGCGTTCTGGTAGATGTTCACCGAATCGGTGTCACCGAACAGGTTGTGCATGTCGCCGAGAATTTCCTGGTAGGCGCCCACCAGGAACACTCCCAACAGATAATCCTCGCCTTCATTCAACGCGTGTACCGGC
Source organism: Pseudomonas sp. MAG733B (assembly GCF_036884845.1). Taxonomy (NCBI): domain Bacteria; kingdom Pseudomonadati; phylum Pseudomonadota; class Gammaproteobacteria; order Pseudomonadales; family Pseudomonadaceae; genus Pseudomonas; species Pseudomonas sp. MAG733B. Next base: position 1,222,684 of record NZ_CP145732.1, on the reverse strand, counting down.
AGGCTGGTTTCAATGCTCTGCTCGTCGACGTACTGGTTGATCTTGCCGTCGGAGTCGCAGGTCAAATCCTGCAGCACGGCGCGGCGCAGCGGCTCTTCGTCGAGACGATGAAGCGGGATGATCGGCAGGACCTGATCGATGGCCCAGGTGTCCGGCAGGCTCTGGAATACCGAGAAGTTGCAGATGTACTTGTCGGCCAGCTTATCGTTGAGCTCGTCCAGCACCTGACGGTGGGAACGCTGACGCGCCTTCAACGAGTTGTGCAGGCGACGGCATACGGCGAAATAGCATTGCTCGGCCAGGGCTTTTTCGGCCAGGGTCAGCTTGCCGTCGGCGTACTGGGCAGCGATATCGCTCATGTAGTGCGTGGCGCGCCAGTAGGTTTCGGTGACCATCTCGATATCGGTCGGGCCCAGCAGGTCTACCAGCCACTGCACGGTTTCCGGCAGCGCTTCCTTGTTCTCGATCTGCGGCACGTCGTCGTTGTGTTTCTCGACGTCGGTCACCTGGATCACCAGCATGGCGTGGTGCGCGGTCAGGGAGCGGCCGCTTTCGGAGAAGATGTTCGGGTGCGGCAGGCTCTGCGCGTCGCAGAATTCCTTGAGCATCCCGACAACGACACCGGCGTAATCGTCCATGTCGTAGTTGATGGAACTGGCGTTACGCGAGTGCGTACCGTCGTAGTCCACGCCCAAACCGCCGCCGACGTCGATGTGGTCCACCGGCAGGCCGAGGTTGCGCAATTCGCCGTAGTAACGGATCGCTTCCTTGAAGCCGTGCTGGTAGTCGGCCAGGTTGGCGATCTGCGAACCCATGTGGAAGTGCAGCAGGCGAATGCCCTGATCCAGGCCAGCGGCACGGAAACGCTCGACCACCGACAGCAGTTGCGCCGCCGACAGGCCGAACTTGGATTTCTCGCCACCGGTGTCCGCCCACTTGGACGAGGCCAGGGACGACAGGCGCACACGCAGGCCGACCTGTGGCTTGACCTTCAGCGAGGCGGCTTCTTCGATCACCAGGCCGACTTCGGATTCTTTCTCGATCACGATGAACACGTTGTGGCCGAGCTTCTGGCCCATCAAGGCCAGGCGAATGAACTCGCGGTCCTTGTAGCCGTTGCAGACGATGGTGCCGCCCTTCGGCGCCAGCGCCAGCACCGCCAGCAGTTCAGGCTTGGAGCCGGCTTCCAGACCGATGGACACGTTCTGGGTGGCGATGATGTTCTCGATCACCGCTTCCTGCTGGTTCACCTTGATCGGGTACAGCGCGGTGTACTTGCTCTGGTATTCCAGACGCGCAATGTTGGCGTCGAACGCACCGGTCAGCTGACGCACGCGGTCTTGCAGAATGTCCGGGAAACGGACCAGCAACGGCAGCGACAGGCCGCTTTTGCGCAGCTGGTCGACTTGTTCGAACAAGTCGATAGGCGAACTGCTCGGACCGTTCGGACGAACTTCGACGCGACCGGCGTCATTGATCGCGAAATACCCGGCCCCCCAATGGCGAATCCCGTAAACACTGCGGCTGTCCGCAACTGTCCATTGGCTGCCATCGTCTTTGCGTGTGCGTCGTACGGACATCGAAGTCCCCTATAAAGAAGTCATAGTGCGTCGCCTGGATTCAGGCCGGCGCAGTCTAAAGAATGAAAATGACGGTTCGTCAACGAGGGGGTAGACCCCGCCGACGGCAGTGAGTTTAGAAACCGGTCATGAACAGGCTCTGTGAAAACCATGGTGACGACGCCGGGCCTGACAACAATCAGGTCCGGATCAAGCCGCTGGTGGGTTTCACAGAGGCTGCTAGCCGCCGGACTTCTTCGCTTTGAAACCGAGCTTGATCAGTTCAGCCAAGAGTAGCTCGACATGATCGCCCTGGATTTCAATGATCCCGTCTTTCAACGCCCCGCCGGTGCCACAACGCTTCTTCAACGTGGTCGCCAGTTCCTTGAGCGCGTCTTCAGCCAACGGCACGCCGGTGATGGTGGTCACCGTCTTGCCGCCACGGCCCTTGCTTTCGCGACGCACGCGAGCAATGCCGTCGCCGGCCGGGATAACGGTCTGTTTGCAGATGCAGGCGTCCACCGGTTTACTGCAATCCGGACAATGACGACCTGCGTCGGTGGAAAATACCAGGCCACCTAAGGCGGCGAAGGATGCGGCTTTTTTGGCCACCGGCAATCCTCTTGGGAGGACAAAGACTGGTCGCAGCACTTGGGAAGTGCCATCGACCGCGAAGCCCCACTCAGGCAGGGGCAGCGCTACTGAAACGGTAAAACCTGATCCTGTAGGAGCGAGCTTGCTCGCGATGGACGTCAACGATAACGCGTGGCATCAGGTAGCACGTGTCTTCCTTACGCTCTTCGCGAGCAAGCTCGCTCCTACAGGTGAAGCAATACCGGTTCAGCTTGAAAAGGTCGCGCAGTGTAACGGCAAAAACGCCGATTGCTAAGAGCCAATCGGCGCCAATTTATGCCTCTTTTGCGACGTCTTCGCCACGTGAGCGAAGATAGCGCTTCAACGCGGCCAAAGAGTCCGGGCAGTAAGGCTTTTGCTCGATTTCCTGCATGACCTGATCAATGGGGATAAAGCGCGCTTCCAGCACCTCTTCCGGTTGCAGGATCAACGGGCCGTCCCACACCGCTGAAAACGCCGAACACCACAGGCGATTGCCGGTGTCCTCAAAGAAAAAGTGATCGTGGGCGGTCAATTCCACGCCGCCCACACCCAATTCCTCTTCCAGCTCCCGGGCCGCCGACTCGGCATAGGTTTCCGTGGCAAGCACCATGCCGCCCGCCGCCACGTCCCAATAACCGGGATAAATCGCCTTGCTCAATGTCCGCCGATGCACGCACAGCTCACCGGCGGAGTTGAACAACATAATGTAGGTACCGCGCCCGATCAGCCCGCGCTCACGCAGTTCGGAACGGACCAGGGCGCCGAGCAGGTTGTCCTGCTCGTCGACCCAGGCGATCTGTTCAGCATCAGAGGCCGCACGGTGCGCAGCCTCTCTGGCGTTATCGACCATGACTCAGCCCTGATTGAGCAATTGACGCAAATCGATCACTGCCGCGTTGGCCCGGGAAATATAGTTGGCCATGACCAGCGAGTGGTTGGCCAATACGCCGAAGCCGCTGCCGTTGAGGATCATCGGGCTCCAGACCGGCTCTTGCGACGCTTCCAGCTCACGAATGATCTGACGCACGCTGACCGTGGCGTTCTTCTTGGCCAGCACATCGGCGAAGTCGACTTCGATGGCGCGCAGCAAGTGCGACAAGGCCCACGCCTGGCCACGAGCTTCGTAGAACACGTTGTCGATTTGCAGCCACGGGGTTTCGACGATCTCTTCGTCAACCTGCGGCGCGACACCCGGTACCACGACCTCGGTCTTCAGCGCCGTGTTGAGCTTGACCCGGCCAACACTGGCCGACAGTCGTTGCGACAGCGAACCCAGACGCGTGCCGACATCGCCCAGCCAGTTGTTCAGGTTGTCGGCGCGAGCATAAAACAGCGCGCTCTTCTGGTTCGGGTCAGACAGGCGCGCCTGATAACGGCTCAGGGAGTTGATGCCTTCCTGGTATTCGGACTCACTGGATGGCAGCACCCAGCTCTTGTTGTCGAAGTTGAAACGCGGCTCGGCCTTGGCCAGGTCGGCGTCTTCAGCGGACTGCGACTGCGAGCGGGCGAAGTCTTTACGCAGTGCACGGCTCAGATCACGCACCTGCACCAGCACGCCATATTCCCAGCTCGGCATGTTGTCCATCCACAGGCCCGGCGGGAAACGGTCGTTGGAAATGTAACCGCCCTGCTTGGTCAGCAACGTGCCGGCAACGGTCTTGAGGGTTTCCACCGTGGTATAGCCGACCACCATTTGCTTGCCTTCTTTCTCGGCAGCCATTTGCGCCGTCTGCTGCACCGGGAACAGCTCGGGCTCCTGGCTCCAGTACCAACCGAGAGCAATCGCCACCAACAGGTAGAGGCCGATCAACGTGGCCAGCGCGCGGCTGAACAACAGGCCGCCCAGATAACTGCGGGTGGCCGATTTCGGCTCAGCGGCACGTTCAGGCGCGCTACCGGCGCGGTTCTTCCAGTCCAGCATGGCGATTTCCTTTCTATTACTTGGGTTCATCGGTTCGATCACAACCATACAACAACGTGCCTTGGCCCGGCACCCGACGTCGGGTTAATGAGGAAAATTATCCGCCCACAGCCCCTAAGGGAATCCCTTAGGCCCCTACACACGAAATTGCGCTTCTATTTAAGCCGACAAAAATCGAAAGAGCCTGACAGACGAGATTCACTTTCGCCCTCGAAAATGGCTGCATGAACAGCAGCAGAACCCTTGAAAGCCCCAGCTCACAAGCACTTCACGAGAATCAATATTCGATTACCGACTCATCAGTCAGAAACTGAATGCGTCCGCTTTGCAGATTATTGACGTACAGCTCTCATGTTATTGAAAAGAGGTGCTAGCATAGAGCCACCAGTCGACCTCAGCGTGCACCCTAACTAGTAGTCAGGATATGACCGAGCCAGAAGACCCCAGCCGCGAGCGCCTCAAGCACCACTTTGCCCAGCGGGTAATTCATCAGGCACGTCAGATACTTGAGATATGGCAGCGCCTGCAACGCAGCGAGTGGTCCACCACCGATTTGTCGGAACTGAGTGAGGCCAACCTGCGCCTGCTGCGTTTCGCCGAGCGCTTCGAACAGCCGGAACACACGCAACTGGCACGCCACATCGGCCAGTCGCTGGAGGCTGTCGACGCCAATCGCGGACGCCTGAGCAGCGGCCTGATCACCGACCTCAACCGTTTGATGCAGCGCCTGTCGCGCACCGGTCTGCGGCATGGCGATCAGCTCGACCAAACGTTCCTGCCGCCGCTGCGCAAGCCGATCTACGTGATGCTGCAGGACCACGACCGCGCTGAACGCCTGGCCAAACAACTGGAATTTTTCGGGCTCAGCGCCCAGTCCCTCGACAGCGTGGCGGCGTTTCGTTCCTCGATGGTCGAGCGTCTGCCCGCAGCGATTGTCATGGACGTCGACTTCAGTGGCCCCGGCGTTGGCCTGAAACTGGCCGCCGAAGCCCAGGAAGGTCTCGATCATCGTTTGCCGCTGCTGTTTTTCAGCCTGCACGAAACCGACACCCCGACCCGTCTCGCCGCCGTGCGCGCCGGTGGCCAGGAGTTCCTCACCGGCACCCTCGAAGCGTCGAGCCTGCTGGAGAAAATCGAAGTCCTGACCTGCGTCGCCCAGTACGAACCTTATAAAGTGCTGATCATCGACGACTCCCGCGCCCAGGCCCTGCACACCGAGCGTCTGCTCAACAGTGCCGGGATCGTCACCCGCACGCTGATCGAACCAATCCAGGCCATGGCCGAACTGGCCGACTTCCAGCCGGACCTGATTATCCTCGACATGTACATGCCGGCCTGCACCGGTACCGAACTGGCCAAGGTGATCCGCCACAACGACCGTTATGTCAGCGTGCCGATCATTTATCTCTCGGCCGAAGACGATCTGGACAAGCAACTCGACGCCATGAGCGAGGGCGGCGATGACTTCCTGACCAAGCCGATCAAGCCGCGGCACCTGATCACCACCGTGCGCAACCGCGCGGCGCGGGCGCGTAACCTCAAGGCGCGGATGGTTCGCGACAGCCTCACCGGTCTGTACAACCACACCCACATCCTGCAATTGCTCGAAGATTGCTCGTTCCGCGCGCGCCGCGAGAACAAGCCGCTGAGCTTTGCCATGCTCGACATCGACCACTTCAAACGGGTCAACGACAGCCACGGTCACCCCATGGGCGACCGGGTGATCAAGAGCCTCGCGCTGTTTCTCAAGCAGCGGTTGCGCAAGACCGACTTCATTGGCCGATACGGCGGTGAAGAATTTGCCATCGTCATGCCCGACACCGACCTCGAAGCGGCCTGGAACGTACTGGATGAAATCCGTCAGCGTTTTGCCGAAATCCACTACCCTGCCCAGCCGCAGGATCTGTGGTGCACGTTCAGCGCGGGGGTGGTTGAGTTGTGCGAAAGCTCCGACAGCCTGTCGATGGCCAGCCAGGCCGACGAGGCGCTGTACCGGGCAAAAGGCGCCGGACGCAACCGCGTGCAGGCCGCGCAGCCGTCAAAGCAAAGTGCCACTTTTTCATCTCAATCGACCCCATCCGTCATAACCCTGTAACAGAAACGCAATAACTTCAGGCACTTACCATTCTGCCGTTGGTAGTCCCGCGATGCGCCTGAAGCTGCTGACCAATCTCAACACCGTCCTTTTAGTCGCCGTGTGCGTGGCCCTTGGCGCCACGCTTTGGTGGTCGCAAAAAGCCCTCGAACGCCCCTATCTATTAATGGAGCGTTACCTGGGTTTGTCCCAGCAGTTCCAGAATGAAGTGGCGCGCAATGTCGAGGATTACCTCGGCAGCGGCGATGCCCTGCGCTTGAGCAGCGCCAGCCAGGCCATCGACAACCTGCAAAAGCAACTCGGGGAGTTGCCACCGGCGCTGGCTGAAACCTTGCGCCCCAGCCTGTCGAACCTCGACGAATTCAGCAAAACCGACCTGCTCGCCGCCGGCAAACTCGCGGGCGACCCGCAGGCCCTGTTGCTGCAAGCCGAGCGCGAACTGGGCGCCAGCCTTGACCAGCTCAGCCAGTACGCCAAAGGCAACGCGGCCTACCTGACACCGCTGCTCGCCGCGTCCCAGCATCTGGGCAGACTGTCGCTGGCCCGGGACAAACTGGTCAGCAGCGGTCGCAGCGAACTGGCCGCCGATGTCGAGCGCGAAGTCAGCAACATCCGCGCCCAGGCCGAGCAAATCGATGCCTTACCGCTGCTTGGCGTGACGGCCAGCAACGAATCGAACACCGATGATTTCGCCGCGATGATGGGCCTGGAGAACACCGAAAAAACCGTCGCCGAAGATGCCGGCGTCGGCTTCAAGCGCGAACTCAACAGTTTGCTCAACCGTTACCCGGCAGAACTGGCACGCACCCGTGACCAGATCCAGAAACGCGCCGACCTCAGCACTGCGACGCACCTGAAAATCGCCGACGTGCAGCAAGCCATCGCCGGCCTGGAGCCGGTGGTGCGTGCCCAGCACGGGCAGATCCAGGGCGAGGTGCGACTGATGCAAGGGCTGATGATCGGCTTGATTCTGCTCATCGCGCTGCTGATCGATACCTTGCAACGCAAACTCGCCCGCACCCTGACCAACCTCGCCCCGGCCCTGTCGACCTGGGCCGAGGGTGACTTCAGCCAGGACATCCAGTTGGGCAAGACCAACCGCGAACTGCATGACATTGAAGCGTCGCTCAATCGCTTGCGCGCCTATCTGGTGGCCCTGGTGGGGACCATTCGCCTGAACGCCGAACAAGTCGCCGGCAGCAGCCGCACCCTGGCCGAGTTGAGCAATGAACTGCACAGCGGCGCCGAGCATCAGGCCGGTGACACAGCGCTGATCCGTGATTCCCTCGGTGAGCTGGAAGCGACCATCCAGCAAGTCGCCGGCGATGCCAGCCAGGCCGCCGACGCCAGTCGTCATGCGGGGTTGGCAGTGGAGCAAGGGCAAAAAGTCATCGGCCTGAGCCTGACCGGCCTGCATGCGCTGGTAGAAGAAGTACAGGGCAACGCGCAGATGATCGAACATCTGGCCGAAGAATCCGCAACCATCGGCGGCGTGCTGACAGTGATCCGCTCGATCGCCGACCAGACCAACCTGCTGGCACTGAACGCCGCCATTGAAGCGGCGCGTGCCGGGGAAATGGGGCGCGGCTTTGCCGTGGTGGCCGAGGAAGTGCGCTCGTTGGCGCAACGCACCGCCGGCGCCACGGCCGAGATCCAGACCTTGATCGCCGGCCTGCAAACCGCCGCACGGCAATCGGTCGAAGGCATGCGCGCCCAGGTCGAGCATGCCGAAGCCACGGCCAACCAGGCCCAGGCGGCCGACGGCGCGCTGGATAAAATCGTCGGGGCGATCCAGACCATTTCCGACACCGCCGTACGCATCGCCGATGTCACCGCCCAGCAGAGCGGCGCCGTCAGCGAGATTCGCGATCACAGTGAGCGCATTCACCAGTTGGGTGGGGATAACTTGCTGCGCATTGGTGAAGGGCGTGAGCAAGGGGAGAACCTACTGGTATTGGGTGGGCGCCTGCATACAGCAGTTCAGGCCTTCCGCGTCTGATAGACCGCCCCCTGTAGAAGCAAGGCTTGCCCGCGATGAACGATAACGCAGTGCCCCTGATGCACCGCGGCGCCTTGATCGCGGGCAAGCCTTGCTCCTACAGGTACGGCGCATTTCACTCGACTGTCCGCTATCATCCCCCCAATTCCGATACGCGAGATTGTCATGCGCCGTTTGCTCTGCCTGCTGTTTCTGGTCCTCGCCCTGCCGGCCTCCGCCAGCGGTTTGCTGGAGAGTCGCCCCAGTTCTATCCTGGGCTCGATCAACAACAGCGCCGATTTTCTGCCGGTGCGCGAAGCGTTTCAGCTGAGCCTGGTGGAAAGCACACCGCAATCGATCAAACTGCGCTTCGTCGCCACCGAGGGTTATTACCTCTATCGCCATCGTTTTCAGTTCCGCGCCGATCCGGCCGAGGTCGTGCTCGGCGCGGCGCAATTGCCCGATGGGCAAAAAAAGCACGATGAGTACTTCGGCGATGTCGAGGTCTACCACGGCATTCTCGATGTAGAGCTGCCGCGCCCCGATCAGCGCGCCTTCACCCTGGCCGTGACTTATCAGGGCTGCGCCGACAAAGGTTTGTGTTATCCGCCGGAAACCGAGCGCCTGAGCATCGACGGCAGCGGCAGTCCTGCAACGACGCATGACTGGAGCTGGCGCGAACTGGCGCTGTTCTTCCTCGCCGGCCTCGGCCTGACCTTTACCCCGTGCGTGCTGCCGATGCTGCCGATCCTTTCCGGCGTGGTGCTGCGCGGTCAGTTCGGTGGCTGGCGCGGTTTCAATCTGTCGCTCGCCTATGTGCTGCCAATGGCAATCTGCTTCGCTTTGCTTGGCGCGTTGATGGGGATGTTCGGCGCGCAGCTGAATCTTCAGGCGCGGCTGCAATCGGCGTGGGTGCTGGTGCCGTTCGCGATGTTTTTTGTCGTGTTCGCTTTGGCGATGTTCGGCGTGTTTGAACTCAAGTTGCCGCAAGCCATCAGCACTCGACTGGACCGGATTGCCGGACGCACCGAGGGTGGCTCGCTGTGGGGCGCGGCGGTGCTGGGCGTGGTTTCCAGCCTGTTGGTTTCGCCCTGCGTTTCGGCACCATTGGCCGGCGCGTTGCTGTACATCAGCGCCAGCGGCGATGCCTTGGGCGGCGGTTTGAAACTGTTCATGCTCGGCCTCGGCATGGGCGCCCCGTTGTTGTTGGTCGCGACCGGCGGCGCGGCGTGGCTGCCGAAAAGCGGACCGTGGCTGGTCTACGTGAAAAACGCGATTGGCGTGTTGCTGCTGGGGCTGGCGATCGGCTTGCTCAGCCGGGTGTTGCCGGGCCAGGTCACCTTGCTGTTGATCGGCTTGCTGGCCGCTGGCGTCGGGTTGTTCATGGGCGCGCTGGAGTTCGTCTACAAACCGCCGAGAAAACGCCTGGGCCAACTGTTCGGAATATTCCTGCTGTTTTATGCGCTGGCCTGTTGGTATGGCGGGTTCAGCGGGCAGAGCGATCCGTTCAATCCGATCGGCCAGTCGCGCACAGTCGTCAGCACCGAAGCCGCACCCGAGACCAGCACCTGGCAAACCGTCAGTACTCCGGCAGATCTTGACCGTGTGCTCGCTGAAGCCAGCTCGTCCGGCACCCCGCTGCTGCTGGACTGGTACGCCGACTGGTGCATCAGCTGCAAAGTCATCGAGCACGAAGTGCTGAATGACACTACCGTTGTCGAACGCCTCAAGGGCTATCGTCTCGTTCGCTTCGATATCACCGAGAGCAACGCCGAACAACGCGCATTGCTTGACCGCTACAAACTGTTCGGCCCTCCAGCGCTGATGTTTTTCGGCAAGGACGGCGTCGAACGTGCCGATGTGCGGGTGATCGGCGAGATCAATGCGGCGGACTTCGCCGAACGTGTTGCCAAAGCAAATGACCGGATTTAATCACTCGGTCATATATTTCGCGCAAACATCGGCCATCGTGCTGGCTATTGCATAGAACTGGACAGTCACAAAGGCTTTGCGGCATAGTCGCCGGGTTCTGACAATTGCACACGGATAACAAAGGAACAGCCGATGGCGACGCTACTCGTCCTGCACGGACCCAACCTGAACTTGCTCGGCACCCGCGAACCGGGCACCTACGGCGCCACGACACTGGCGCAGATCAACCAGGACCTGGAACGCCGCGCCCGTGAAGGCGGCCACCATTTGCTGCACCTGCAAAGCAACGCCGAGTACGAATTGATTGACCGAATCCACGCCGCTCGCAGCGAAGGCGTTGACTTCATTTTGATCAACCCAGCAGCTTTTACACATACAAGTGTCGCATTACGTGACGCGCTGCTGGCGGTGAGCATCCCATTCATCGAAGTGCATTTGTCCAACGTGCACAAACGCGAACCTTTCCGCCATCACTCTTACTTCTCCGACGTAGCGGTGGGAGTGATCTGCGGCCTTGGCGCCAGCGGTTACCGACTGGCCCTGGAGGCCGCGCTAGAACAGCTTGAAACACAGGCAACGACTTGAACTACAAGCGTTAAACGCCCCTGACCGACCCTTGGGAGTTGATGATTCATGGATATCCGTAAAGTTAAGAAACTGATCGAATTGCTGGAAGAGTCCGGCATCGACGAGCTCGAGATCAAGGAAGGCGAAGAGTCCGTACGCATCAGCCGTCATAGCAAGACCCCGGCTCAGCAGTACTACGCACCGGCTCCAATGCCTGCTCCGGCTGCCGCACCTGCCGCCGCCGCTCCAGCTGCCGCTGCACCAGCCGCTCCTGCTGCGCCAGTGTTGAACGGCACCGTTGCCCGTTCGCCGATGGTCGGTACGTTCTATCGCAAGTCTTCGCCAACCTCGCCGTCCTTCGTTGAAGTCGGCCAGACCGTGAAGAAAGGCGACACCCTGTGCATCGTTGAAGCCATGAAGATGATGAACCACATCGAAGCTGAAACCAGCGGTGTGATCGAATCCATCCTCGTTGAAGACGGCCAGCCGGTTGAGTACGACCAACCGCTGTTCACCATCGTTTGAACCGCGGAGAGCCTTTGATGACTGCGAAGTTGGAAAAAGTTCTGATCGCCAACCGCGGTGAGATCGCCCTGCGGATCCTGCGCGCTTGCAAAGAGATGGGCATCAAGACCGTCGCCGTTTACTCCAAGGCTGACAAGGAACTGATGCACCTGGGTCTGGCAGACGAGTCCGTCTGCATCGGCCCGGCATCGGCCGCCCACTCCTACCTGCACATTCCGGCAATCATCGCCGCAGCCGAAGTGACTGGCGCCACCGCCATTCACCCGGGCTACGGTTTCCTTGCGGAAAACGCCGACTTCGCCGAGCAGGTCGAGAACTCCGGCTTCGCCTTCATCGGTCCGAAAGCTGAAACCATCCGCCTGATGGGCGACAAGGTTTCGGCCAAGCACGCGATGATCGCCGCTGGCGTACCGACCGTTCCCGGTTCTGACGGCCCGCTGCCGGAAGACGAAGAAACCGCTCTGCGCATTGGTCGCGAAGTCGGTTACCCGGTGATCATCAAAGCCGCTGGCGGCGGCGGTGGTCGCGGCATGCGCGTTGTGCATAAAGAAGAAGACCTGATCTCCTTCGCCAAGCTGACCCGCACCGAAGCAGGCGCGGCGTTCGGCAACCCGATGGTCTATCTGGAAAAATTCCTGACCAACCCACGTCACGTGGAAGTCCAGGTTCTTTCCGACGGTCAGGGCCATGCCATCCATCTGGGCGACCGCGACTGCTCGCTGCAACGCCGCCACCAGAAAGTTCTCGAAGAAGCGCCGGCACCGGGCATCGACGAGAAAGCTCGCCAGGAAGTCTTCGCCCGCTGCGTCAAGGCGTGCATAGACATCGGTTACCGTGGCGCAGGTACTTTCGAGTTCCTGTACGAGAACGGTCGCTTCTACTTCATCGAGATGAACACTCGTGTCCAGGTAGAGCACCCGGTTTCGGAAATGGTCACCGGTATCGACATCGTCAAGGAGATGCTCAGCATCGCCGCCGGCAACAAGCTGTCGTTCACCCAGGATGACGTGGTCATCCGCGGTCACGCGCTGGAATGCCGGATCAACGCCGAAGACCCGAAAACCTTCATGCCGAGCCCAGGCACGGTCAAGCACTTCCACGCTCCAGGCGGCAACGGCGTTCGCGTCGACTCGCACCTGTACAGTGGTTATGCCGTTCCGCCGAACTACGATTCGTTGATCGGCAAGCTGATCACCTACGGCGCAACCCGCGACGAAGCCATGGCGCGCATGCGCAATGCGCTGGACGAGATCGTGGTTGACGGGATCAAGACCAACATCCCGCTACACCGCGACCTGACCCGCGACGAAGGCTTCTGCAAAGGGGGCGTGAACATTCACTACCTCGAGCACAAGCTGGCTGCCGAGAAGCACTAAGCTTCGACCCGATCAACAAAGCCGCCTTCGGGCGGCTTTGTTGTTTCTGAAGGTTTCCATCGCCTCTCCGTAGGAGCAAAGCTTGCTCGCGATTGCAGGCTGTCATTCACATATATGCTCAATGTACCTCCGCCATCGCGAGCAAGCTTTGCTCCTACAAAGAGAACGCCAGCTTCGGCCCTGTCGTCATCTGCCCCGCGCTCGCGTAAACTTGCGCGCTTCTCGCAGCCCGCTAGGCTGCAATCAATATTTTTCAAAGGTGCCCGCCATGCCTTGGCTGCAAGTCCGTCTCGCCATCAGCCCAGAACAAGCCGAAACCTACGAAGACGCTTTCCTTGAAGTGGGCGCCGTGTCGGTGACCTTCATGGACGCCGAAGATCAGCCGATCTTCGAGCCGGAACTCAACACCACGCCACTGTGGTCGCACACGCACCTGCTGGCCCTGTTCGAAGGTGGCACCGAGCCCGGCCCGGTGCTGGCTCATCTGGAATTGCTGACCGGCAGCCCGCTGCCCGAGCATCACAGCGAAGTGATCGAAGACCAGGACTGGGAGCGCAGCTGGATGGACGGTTTCCAGCCGATGCGTTTCGGCCAGCGCCTGTGGATCGTGCCGAGCTGGCACGCGGCGCCGGAGCCTGATGCGGTAAACCTGCTGCTCGATCCGGGCCTGGCGTTCGGCACCGGCACTCACCCGACCACCGCGCTGTGCCTGGAATGGCTCGACGGTCAGGACCTGAAGGACTGCAACGTGCTGGACTTCGGCTGCGGTTCGGGGATTCTGGCGATTGCCGCCCTGCTGCTGGGCGCGAAGCAAGCGGTCGGCACCGACATCGACGTACAGGCGCTGGAAGCCTCCCGCGACAACGCCGGGCGCAACCAAATTGCTGATGAACGCTTCCCGCTGTACCTGCCGGAAGATCTGCCGCAAGTTCAGGCCGACGTGCTGGTCGCCAACATTCTCGCCGGTCCGCTGGTGTCCCTGGCGCCGCAACTGTCCGGTCTGGTCAAGTCCGGCGGGCGTCTGGCGCTGTCGGGCATCCTTGCCGAGCAAGGCGATGAGGTCGCTGCCGCCTACGCCAAGGACTTCGATCTGGATCCGATCGCCAATCGCGATGGCTGGGTGCGCATCACAGGCCGTCGGCGCTAGAATGAACGCCTGCATAAACCGGATCGCCGCATGACCGACAGCTTCGTCACCCAGTGCCCGCATTGCCAAACCAGCTTCCGCGTAAGCCATGCTCAGTTGAGCGTGGCACGTGGTGTCGTTCGCTGTGGCTCATGCCTGCAGGTGTTCAACGCTGCCAAGCAATTGCTTGAGCAGGCCGGCAAAGAGCCGGTCGTGCCGGTCGCTCCGGCTGTCGTCGAAACACCGCCAGCCGCGGAACCCCGGGCCATCAGCCAAAAGCAATGGTCCGCCGCCGAACTGGATCTGGACAGCCTCGACCTCGACGAAGAACTTGCCCGCCTTGAACAGCGGGAAATCCAGCCGACCACCGAATTCGGCCGGCCTCGTGAAGACAGCCTCAGCGCACGCCGCGACAGCGTCGAAAATGACGAGGAACCCTGGACCACCGACAGCCTGTTCAGCGAATCGGCCGCCGACCGCGCTCAAGCGGTCGACGATCTGGATAACCTCGATACACTCGACACACCTGTCTCAGAGGAACCGCTGAAGGAAACGGGCATACTCGCACGCACCGAACCGTCGCTGTCACTGGAACCCGTGGAGCTGGACGACGAACCGCAGCCTCCGCAGCTTCGCCTGCACGATCCGCTCGATGCACCGCTTCATCACGAACGCCTGTCGGCAACGACAACTGAAGAAATCGACGACGAACTGCCCTCGGTCGAACCGCTGCGAAAACGCCGCGAGCGCGGCGAACCGGGGGTTCGTGCCGAAGTCTTGCAGGACCTGACCGATGACCCACTGCAACTGGACTGGCAAAAACGCCGTTCGCCGTGGGGTCGCCGTTTCTTCTGGCTACTGATGATCCTGCTCGGCGCCGGTGCTCTCGTCGGCCAGTACGTCGCCTACCACTTCGACGAACTGGCGCGCCAGGACCAGTACCGCCCATGGTTCCAGCAGTTGTGCCCGCAAATCGGTTGCACCGTGCCTTCCAAGGTCGACATCGCGAAGATCAAAAGCAGCAATCTGGTGGTCCGCAGCCACCCGGAATTCAGCGGTGCACTGGTGGTCGATGCGATCATCTACAACCGCGCGACCTTCTCCCAGCCTTTCCCGCTGCTGGAACTGCGTTTTGCCGACCTCAACGGCCATCTGATCGCCAGTCGTCGCTTCAAACCCGGCGAGTACCTCAACGGCGACCTCGAAGGCATGGTGGAAATGCCTCCGCAAACGCCGATTCACATCGCGCTGGACATTCTCGACCCCGGCGCAAAAGCGGTGAACTACAGCCTGAGCTTCCACTCGCCCGAGTGAAACGATTCACTGCCCCCCGATTGACGACGGCTTTCTGACTTCGCCCGTGCGGACCAAACCGCTGGCGATAACAGAATAACTGTTCAGATTTTGTTCAATTCGACCTTTATCCAGTCATCGAGAGCGGGTATCATGCCAACCCTTTTTCGAACTCTCATGATCCGGCCCCACAACAGGGAAGTCCTATGTCGGCGGTACGCATCGGTCCATATACATTACACAACGGCTTGATTCTCGCCCCCATGGCGGGCGTCACCGACCAACCCTTTCGTCAGTTGTGCAAGCGATTGGGCGCGGGACTAGTAGTCTCGGAAATGGTCACCAGCGACATGAGTTTATGGAACACCCGCAAGTCGCGGATGCGCATGATCCACGAAGGTGATCCCGAGCCACGCTCGGTACAGATCGCCGGTGGCGATGCGCAGATGCTGGCGGATGCGGCCCGGGCCAACGTCGAACTGGGCGCACAGATTATTGATATCAATATGGGTTGTCCGGCGAAGAAGGTCTGCAACAAGGCCGCCGGCTCCGCACTTTTGAAAGATGAAGCACTGGTAACCGAGATCCTGCAGGCCGTCGTGGCGGCGGTCGATGTGCCGGTCACCTTGAAGATCCGTACCGGTTGGGACCGGGACAACAAGAACGGCCTGACGGTGGCGAAGATCGCCGAGCAGGCAGGCATTACGGCGCTGGCGGTCCATGGCCGCACCCGTGCCGATCTGTACACC
This sequence comes from Pseudomonas sp. MAG733B, assembly GCF_036884845.1. NCBI lineage: Bacteria > Pseudomonadati > Pseudomonadota > Gammaproteobacteria > Pseudomonadales > Pseudomonadaceae > Pseudomonas > Pseudomonas sp. MAG733B. The sequence continues at coordinate 1,206,948 of NZ_CP145732.1, read as the reverse complement.
GGTGAAGCCGAGTACGACACCATTGCCGCGATCAAGCAGGCGGTGTCGATGCCGGTTTTCGCCAACGGCGATATCGATTCGCCGGAAAAGGCCCGCTACGTGCTCGACGCGACCGGTGCCGATGGCCTGTTGATTGGCCGGGCTGCCCAAGGGCGGCCATGGATTTTTCGCGAGATCGACCATTTCCTGCGTACCGGCGAGAAGCTCCCGGCACTGGAACTGGTCGAGGTGGAACGCATCCTGCTAGAGCATCTGGCTGCGCTGCACGCCTTCTATGGAGACGTGATGGGCGTACGCATTGCTCGAAAGCATGTGGGCTGGTATCTCGCAACCCTGCCGGGCGCCAGGGAGTTTCGCGCCCACTTCAATCGTTTGGATGGTACGGAAACACAATGCGCCAACGTTCGGGAGTTCTTCGCCGAGCGTTACAAGAGCCTGACAGGGGACGGAGAGTGGGTGGCCGCATGACGATGATGACCGAGACTTTAGTGAGTGGAACAACACCCGTGAGCGACAACGTGAATTTGAAACAGCACCTCAATACCCCAAGCGAAGAAGGTCAGACCCTTCGCGGGAGTGTCGAGAAAGCGCTGCACAATTATTTCGCCCACCTTGAGGGCGCTGCCGTCACGGATGTGTACAACCTGGTGCTCTCCGAAGTCGAGGCTCCCCTGCTCGAATGCGTGATGAACTACGTCAAGGGCAACCAGACCAAGGCCAGCGAGATGCTCGGACTCAACCGAGGCACACTGCGCAAGAAACTCAAGCAGTACGATTTGCTGTAAGCATTCAATAAAACCAGAAAGGCGCCCGCGTAAAACCGGTCGCCTTTTTTGCTGACTTCCTTTGCTTTTGATGGAAATTGAGATGACCGACCAGACTACCCGCCTGCCGATCCGCCGCGCCTTGATCAGCGTTTCCGACAAGACCGGGATCCTCGAATTCGCCAAAGAGCTTGAAGCTCTGGGCGTCGAGATCCTCTCCACCGGCGGAACGTTCAAGCTGCTGCAGGACAACGGCGTTGCCGCAGTGGAAGTCGCTGATTACACCGGTTTTGCCGAAATGATGGACGGCCGGGTGAAAACCCTGCATCCGAAAATCCACGGCGGGATCCTCGGTCGTCGCGGTATCGACGACGCCATCATGAACGAGCACGGCATCAAGCCGATCGATCTGGTAGCGGTCAACCTGTACCCGTTCGAAGCCACCATCAACAAGCCAGGCTGCGACCTGCCGACCGCGATCGAGAACATCGACATCGGCGGCCCGACCATGGTCCGTTCCGCAGCCAAGAACCACAAAGACGTTGCCATCGTGGTTAACGCCGGCGATTACGCCAGCGTCCTGGAAAACCTCAAGGCCGGTGGCCTGACCTACGCTCAGCGTTTCGACCTGATGCTCAAGGCGTTCGAACACACCGCCGCCTACGACGGCATGATCGCCAACTACATGGGCACTGTGAACCAGGCTGCCGAGACACTCTCGACCTCCGGCCGCAGCGAATTCCCGCGCACCTTCAACAGCCAGTTCATCAAGGCCCAGGAAATGCGCTATGGCGAGAACCCGCACCAGAGCGCGGCGTTCTACGTGGAAGCCAAGCCTGCCGAAGTCGGCATCGCCACCGCAACCCAACTGCAAGGCAAGGAACTGTCGTACAACAACGTGGCCGACACCGATGCCGCGCTGGAATGCGTGAAGAGCTTCGTCAAGCCGGCCTGCGTGATCGTCAAGCACGCCAACCCGTGCGGCGTGGCCGTCAGCCCGGACGCTGAAGGCGGTATCCGCAAGGCCTACGACCTGGCCTACGCCACCGACACCGAATCCGCTTTCGGCGGCATCATCGCCTTCAACCGCGAGCTGGACGCCGAGACTGCCAAGGCCATCGTCGAGCGTCAGTTCGTCGAAGTGATCATCGCTCCTTCGGTCAGCGAAGAAGCCCGCGCCATCGTCGCCGCCAAAGCCAACGTACGCCTGCTGGCCTGCGGCGAGTGGTCGGCAGATCGTGCCGCTGCCTGGGACTACAAGCGCGTCAACGGTGGCCTGCTGGTGCAGAGCCGCGACATCGGCATGATCAGCGCCGATGACCTGAAAGTCGTGACCAAACGCGCACCGACCGAACAGGAAATCCACGACCTGATCTTCGCCTGGAAAGTCGCCAAGTACGTGAAGTCCAACGCCATCGTCTACGCCAAGAACCGCCAGACCATCGGTGTCGGCGCGGGCCAGATGAGCCGCGTGAACTCGGCGCGTATTGCTGCAATCAAGGCAGAGCATGCCGGCTTGCAGGTAGCCGGTTCGGTGATGGCGTCCGACGCTTTCTTCCCGTTCCGCGACGGTCTGGACAATGCGGCCAAGGTCGGTATCACTGCGGTGATCCAGCCAGGCGGTTCGATGCGTGATGCTGAAGTGATTGCTGCAGCTGATGAAGCCGGCATCGCCATGGTCTTCACCGGCATGCGCCACTTCCGTCACTAATATCATCAGGCCTGCAATGCGCAGACCTGTAGGAGCAAGGCTTGCCCGCGATGGCGTCCTCAAGATCGCCATCGCGGGCAAGCCTTCCCACAACCGAGGTTTTTGAAATGAATGTTTTGATCATTGGCAGCGGTGGCCGTGAACACGCCCTGGCCTGGAAAGTGGCTCAGGATCCGCGCGTGCAGAAGGTTTTCGTCGCTCCGGGCAATGCCGGTACCGCGATCGAAGCCAAGTGCGAGAACGTCGCCATCGACGTATTGGCCCTTGAGCAACTGGCGGACTTTGCCGAGAAAAACGTTTCCCTGACCATCGTTGGCCCGGAAGTGCCACTGGTCGCTGGCGTCGTTGACCTGTTCCGCTCCCGTGGCCTGGATTGCTTCGGTCCGACCGCTGGCGCCGCTCAGCTGGAAGGTTCGAAAGCCTTCACCAAGGACTTCCTGGCTCGCCACAAGATCCCGACCGCCGACTACCAGAACTTCACCGAGATAGAGCCGGCCCTGGCTTACCTGCGTAAAAAAGGTGCGCCGATCGTGATCAAGGCCGATGGCCTGGCTGCCGGCAAAGGCGTGATCGTTGCCATGACCCTGACCGAAGCCGAAGACGCCGTGCGCGACATGCTGGCGGGCAATGCCTTTGGCGATGCTGGTTCGCGCGTGGTGATCGAAGAATTCCTGGACGGCGAAGAAGCCAGTTTCATTGTCATGGTCGACGGCAAGAACGTGCTGCCGATGGCCACCAGCCAGGACCACAAACGCGTCGGCGACGGCGACACCGGTCCGAACACCGGCGGCATGGGTGCTTACTCCCCTGCTCCAGTTGTTACCAGCGAAGTGCACAAGCGCGTCATGGACTTGGTGATCTGGCCGACGGTTCGCGGCATGGCCGAGGAAGGGAACGTCTACACTGGCTTCCTGTACGCGGGCCTGATGATCGACAAGGCTGGTAACCCAAAAGTTATCGAATTTAACTGCCGTTTCGGCGACCCTGAAACCCAACCGGTCATGCTGCGTTTGCAGTCGAGCCTGGTGCTGCTGGTAGAAGCTGCGCTGGCACAGGCGCTGGACAAGGTCGAGGCACAATGGGATCCACGTCCGAGCGTCGGCATCGTGCTGGCCGCGGGCGGCTATCCTGGTGACTACGCCAAAGGCGCGGCCATCAAGGGCCTGGATGCAGCGGCGGCACTGGAAGGCAAAGTTTTCCACGCCGGTACTGCTCTTGAAAACGGTCAGGTTGTTACGGCCGGTGGTCGTGTGCTTTGCGCCACTGCCATGGGTGCCAGCGTCGATGCTGCACAGCAGCAGGCTTACAAACTGGCGGCCAGCATTGATTGGGAAGGCTGTTTCTATCGCAAGGACATTGGCTACCGTGCCATTGCCCGCGAGCGTGGCGAAAATCAGGAATAAGCTTCCATTCAGCCGGGCGAGGGCTTCGGGCCCTTGCCTGACTATTCCGGCGCCGCGCATAGTTATATTCTGGCATTAACCTACGAAGGGATTTCGCCGTGCGCTGGCTCAGGATTGCCATAGGTTTCACCGTCACTCTGCTGACCCTGCTCTGCATGCTCCCGGCTCAGGCCGGACAAGGCAGTGGCCTAGCGGTATTGCTCGACGAACAGGGTGACCTGCAGCTGAGCGATGTCCGCTCCGCGCGCTATACCAACCAATTCAGTCCTATCGATCTCGAACGCATCACGGCAGCCGAGCCCGACGGCGCGCTCTGGCTGCGCTTTCGTCTTGCACCGGGCAAGCATGAGCAGTTGCTGAGAGTATTCGCACCCGACCTGCTGCAACTCAATATGTACGTGCTGGACGGCGACAAGCTGATCGAGCAATCGAGCACCGGCCACAAACAGCCCCAGGCTGACCGACCACTGCCCAGCAGCGACTTCATGCTGCCGTTGCCGCAAGTCGACAAACCCCTCGACGTTTACCTGCGACTGGTCTCCGAACACCAGTTGCGACCTTTCATCACCCTGCAATCGGCGGTGGTGGCCGCGGCCAGCCAGAACCAGACGTTGATCTACGGCCTGCTGCTGGGCTGCATCGGCATGCTGATCCTGCACAACCTCATCCGTTATGCCTACACCCGTTCACGCAGCAGTCTCTGGCTCGCCATCTGCGAAGGTTTGCTGATGCTCAGCGTGGTGCTGTTGCTGAATCTGGCAGGGCCATGGCTGCCGAACTGGCAAGCCGTACAAACACCCGGCGCCTACCTCGCCTTGTTACTGACGGCACCTGCCGGCCTGATGTTCGCCTATCGTTTCTTCGCCCCACTCGGCCCACACCCTCTGAACAAGCTGATGTTGGGCGAGATCCTGTTCATCATGATCTGCGGCCTGTTGCTGCTGTTCGTCAACACATTGCCGCTGAACATCATCACCTACGGCCTGGTCGCCCTTGCGGGCCTGACCATGCTGTTCGTCAGCGCCTGTCACTGGCAGAAGGGCTATCGCCCGGCGCGGCTGTTCGTGGCGGCGATGGTGGTGTTCAACCTCGGCACGCTGATCATCCTGCCCGCTCTGCTCGGGCTGACCCTGATCGAACCCCACGGCCTGATCACCACCCTGCTGGCGTTCATTTGCATCAGTGGTCTGCTGATGAGCATCGCCTTGAGCGAGCGTCAGCGGCGCATCACCGAAGATCGTTTCAGCATCAGCCGCGACCTGGCGGCCAGCAACGCCGAGATCAATGCCAAGGCCGAGTTCCTGGCGAAAATCAGCCACGAGATCCGCACGCCGATGAATGGCGTGCTGGGCATGACCGAGCTGTTGCTGGGTACGCCACTCTCGGTCAAGCAGCGTGACTATGTACAGACCATCCATAGCGCCGGCAACGAGCTGCTGACGCTGATCAACGAAATTCTCGACATCTCCAAACTCGAATCCGGGCAGATCGAACTCGACGATGTGCAGTTCGATCTCAATGCACTGATCGAGGACTGCCTGAGTATCTTCCGCGCCAAGGCCGAACAGCAGAACGTCGAGCTGATCAGCTTCATCCAGCCGCAAGTGCCGCGGGTCATCAGCGGTGATCCGACCCGCTTGCGCCAGACCCTGTTGAGCCTGCTGGAAAACGCCCTGAAGAAAACCGATGAAGGCGAAATCCTGATCGTCGTCGCCCTCGATGAGCGCAGCGCCAAACCGCGCCTGCGCATCGCCGTGCAGGACAGCGGCGAACCGATGGACGCCGAAGAGCGCGATGCCCTGATGCACGCCGAACTGCACAGCAAGCACTTCCTGTCGGCCAACCGTCTGGGCGGAAATCTGGGGCTGGTGATCGCCCGTCAGCTGATTCGCTTGATGCAAGGCGAGTTCGGCATCAAGAGTGGCAGCAACCAGGGCAGCACCTTGTGGCTGACCTTGCCGCTGGACCCGGATCGTCTCGAACATCCGACCTCCGACCTCGATGGCCCGCTGCAAGGTGCGCGGGTACTGGTGGTGGATGACAACGACACCTGTCGCAAGGTCCTGGTGCAGCAGTGCAGCGCCTGGGGCTTGAACGTCAGTGCCGTTGCGTCCGGCAAGGAAGCCCTGGCGCTGCTGCGTACCAAGGCGCACTTGCGTGATTATTTCGACGTGGTCCTGCTGGACCAGAACATGCCCGGCATGACCGGCATGCAACTGGCGGCCAAGATCAAGGAAGACCCGAGCCTGAACCACGACATCCTGCTGATCATGCTCACCGGCATCAGCAATGCGCCGAGCAAGATCATTGCGCGCAATTCGGGGATCAAACGCATCCTCGCCAAACCGGTGGCTGGCTACACCCTCAAGACGACCCTGGCCGACGAACTTACCCAGCGCAACAAGGGCCTCGCCGTCATGCAGCCACCCTCTTCCGGCCCGACCCTGCCGGTCAAGGTTCCCAGCGACTTCCGTATTCTGGTGGCCGAAGACAACAGCATCTCGACCAAGGTTATCCGCGGCATGCTGGGCAAGCTCAACCTGCAACCGGATACCGCCAGCAATGGCGAGGAAGCCTTGCAGGCAATGAAGGCCCAGCGCTACGACCTGGTGCTGATGGACTGTGAAATGCCGATCCTCGACGGCTTCTCGGCCACCCAGCAATTGCGCGCCTGGGAAGTCGGCAACCAGCGGACCCGTACTCCCGTGGTGGCATTGACTGCTCATATCCTCGCCGAACATAAAGAGCGAGCGCGTCAGGCCGGCATGGATGGACACATGGCCAAACCGGTCGAACTCTCGCAGTTGCGTGAGTTGATCGAGCACTGGGTTGCCCAACGCGATCTGCAGAACCGCACGGCGACACCAACGTCCTGAGCCGACAGACCCAATCGCCTGATAGACTCCCCCTCGACTTCCCTCGCCAGTGAGCTTGCACCATGCTCCATGTGTTGTTCAGCGTTTACCTGAAGATGCTGGTGCTCTACAGCCCGTTCTTCGTGTTGTCCTGCTTCATCAGCCTTACCCGCGGTTACTCACGCAAGGAACAACGTCGGCTGGCCTGGAAAGTGGCGACCGCCACGCTGGTCTCCAGCGTATTGCTGTATCTGTTTGGCCGAGTGATTTTCGACGTTTTCGGCATCACCGTGGACGCGTTCCGCATTGGTGCCGGCAGCGTACTCTTCATCTCGGCGCTGGGCATGGCCCAGGGCAAGTCGGCCGTGCAGACCGATAACGTGCAGCAGGACGTAACCATCGTTCCGCTGACTATCCCGCTGACGGTCGGCCCCGGCACCATCGGTGCCTTGCTGGTCATGGGCGTGAGCCAGCCGCACTGGGACGACAAGCTCACGGCCATTCTCAGTATTGCCCTGGCCAGCTTCACTGTCGGCGTGGTGCTGTACCTGTCCAGCCGAATCGAGCGCATTCTCGGTGATCAGGGGTTGCAGATTGTCAGCCGGTTAATGGGCTTGTTCGTGTGTGCGTTGGCAGCGCAGATTATTTTCACCGGAGTGAAAGGGTATTTGGTGCCATGACCGCGCCACAGGTCACGTAATCCTGCCCGGGTTCGATATCAGGCGTGACCGCTATCATCTGATGCCACCGTACAAAGGCGATGAGTTGCTCCCTGCTTCTGGCAAACGCCCTCGCCGCCATTTCGAACCTGTGATGTTTCACCGATACCGGTGAAGTAAAACTGCGCGGCAAAAAAGCCAGCTGCAAAAAAGGCTCTTCCACAGTTTGCGACGTTTCGAACTCAAGCTGGAACAGATCCATACAGGCTTTGCGTGAGCTCACCGCAAACAGCACATGCACCGTAAAGCGTTGCTCCTCTTCCTTCCCCGGCACCTTGACCATGCGCTGACTGACACAGCGCTCCCAAAAGCGCACCGCTGATGGTGAATACGTGGGGATTTTGCTGAAGGCATTCATTGCTTCAAGTACTAAGGCACTCTGCTCGTGAAGCGACGGACCTGCCATTGCCTGAACGATCACATCACTGAGCGTGACGCTGGACCGGCCTTCAAATGTCGGTCGCAACACTTGCTCTCCCCGGAGCGTCCAAGCGCTCCGTTCAAGCGCCTGGACAAACGTGCTGTGCCATTGCGAAAACTCTTCGACATTCGGAAACTTACTCGACGCCATCAACCGGGCGGCGAGTAATGAATACAATGTGTCGCACTTCATTTGGCTTTCCAATGAACTGGACAACACGCTTAACAAACCAGTATCGACAAACGATTCCTGACGATTACTTTCCATGTTTCACCTTGCAAACTGTAGAAGCAAAGAGAACTTCAAGCATCGAAGTTCTCATCATAATTACAGCGGAACTTTAAAGTAATCGAGCCGAGCCTTATCGACTGCGCCCTGAACAACATCCTTGACGACATTGTAAGCACGCCGATTCAATGTACGGCGCGTAGCGGCGGTATATACTTTCACCTCTTCACCCCGAAATTTGAAAAACAGGATTTTTGTAATCAGTTCCTTTGCCTCCATCTGCATAGCACACGCAATCATTGTTGGTCGCCCACCCAGTAATACACATGGAACAACCTGAAGGTTGCCGGACTTATTCTGTTTACTTTTCAGCTCTATCAGCTTTAGTGCGCCATCGTTCTTTTCCAGGGAGTTAAAAGCTGCGGAGATCAGTGGCAGGACTTTCAGTTTGTCGGCACCGGCGGCCAACGCGATGATCTGCAGTGCAGCCTCGTCCATGGTGAAGTTCAAATCCCGACTGATGTATTCCTTATAAGGGTCGCTCATGGTCGGCCAACCGCAATTGGTCAGCGCTTTGCTATATTCGCCATACCATTCGCGGCGCTGGGTTTCGCGGTTGTAATACGTGTCTGCACGCATTTCCGCAAAAAGAATCGTATCGTCAAATGCCTCGCGATCTTCGTCCGACAGTGCTTCATCATAAGCTGCAACGGTTGTTCCCAATACGGCGGAGGATTCGTTGTCACTTTGCACCGAGGTCATACTAATATTTGCCATACGCGTCATTGGCCGTACTGTTTCAGTCAGTCCAAAATATTCCCGTTGCGCGGAATAGTCGAATGCCTCATCCATCACTTCATTAGCAATCATATTACTCACTTCCTTATTAGTTAATTGAGCCTGCCTCTTGCAGACAGACAAAACTTAGCGACCCACAAAAATTTGGTCAAACCAGAAATAACCACAAGATATTGTGACGCACAAATGCCGACTAATAAGCCGGCATTTAAACAACGAACAAATAACTTAAAATAAACAAGGCCGGCATTGCGCCGGCCCTTTCTGCAACTTACGGTTTATTGCCATACCAGCGAGGCGTGTATACCCACACGCCACCTTCCGGGCGCGGAAAGACACAAGTGGTTGAGGAACCAATCAGCACCATGGTTCGCATATCAACCTGATCTGGCGTCAGTTGCCCAAGGGTCGTCACCCGTAGCGTCTGCCCCGGACGCCCGATGTCGCGCCCCAAAACCACCGGTGTCTCTGGCGCGCGATGCCGGGCGACGATCTCCAGTGCTTGCCCCAATTGCCATGGACGTGAACGCGAGATCGGGTTGTAGAACGCCAGGGCCAGATCTGCTTGGGCGGCCAGGTCCAGCCGTTTCTCGATGATCGACCAAGGCTTGAGGTTGTCCGACAGCGACATCACACAAAAGTCATGACCCAACGGTGCGCCGGCCTGGGCCGCAGTTGCCAGCGAGGCAGACACACCCGGCAAGATCTCAAGATCGACGTTGTGCCAATTGATGTCGGTGGACTCGTGAAGCGCTTCGAGCACCGCGGCAGCCATGGCGAAAACACCCGGATCGCCCGACGACACCACCACCACTGATCGCCCTTGGGCCGCCAGTTCGAATGCATGCCGTGCACGCTGCATCTCTTCGCGGTTGTCGGTGCAATGGAGCACCTGGTCCGTGCGGAATGGCCCGGCCATGCGTACATAAGTTTCGTAACCCAGCACGTCATTGGCGCGAGCGAGTTCGGCCTTCACCGCAGGCACCATCAACTCAGCCGCACCCGGCCCCAGGCCTATCACCGCCAGGCGCCCGCGCGCACGGCCGATCTGCAACGGGTCCAATGGCTGCGCGGCCACGGCAATGGCGACGGCATCATCACCAACGATGGAAGCTCCCGGCTCCATCGCCTGACGTGCCAGTTCAACGGCTCCACCCACGGCACTGGAAAAGCGCAAAGGCACACCCAGTTCGAGTGCCGCTTCACGCAGCGCCGGGCTGGCCATTTCGGTTTCGGCGGCCAACATACAGGCCACCGACTGCACGGCAATTGCAGCCTGATGCAAGGCCTTACGAATCACGTTCGGCAAATCCGCAACGCCGGCACGGACCGCGACCAACACACTGCGCGGATAGATCAGCAATTCGTTGGCCGCTGGCAGGCGCTCGGCATGACTGACACGCACCGCCAGCCGCGCCTGCGCATCCTCAGGCAACTGCGCTTGCGCCAGCCACGGTGCCGAACCTTCGATGCGCACGGTTTCGCCGGCGAGCAGATCAGAAACGAAACGCTTGCCCAGTTCCAGATCACCCAAGGTATAGCCGCTGGGCGGGTTGAGCAGGCAAGTGCCGAAACGCAGTTCACCGCTGGTGGTGATGGCCGGTGCGACGTCGAGATGGGCGGCAATTTCCCGCGCCATCACATTCACGCCGCCCAGACCACCGAGCAACGGCACCACCGCGCTGCCGTCTTCAGCCACGGCCAGCACCGGTGGCTCGGCGCCCTTTTCGAGCAGCAACGGCGCCAATGTGCGGATCACTATCCCGGCCGCGCACAACGCGATGATCGGCGTGTTCTGTTGATACAGTTCTCGCAGGGTCGCGCCGAACTCGTGATAGACACGGTCCGCGCTATCGACCCGTTCGGCCAACCCATGGATCAGAGCGCCGGGGTAAAACTGTTGGAGCGTACGCGCAGTGGCGAGGCTGCCATTGCCGAGAATGACAATCGCCGGAACGAGTCGGGTCATCAGCCTTGCCACCTTTCGCCGGGAACGATGATCAGCGAGAAATACGGCGAGGACATTGGCTCGACCTGATCCAGCGGCACGATTTTCTGATTGGCCATGGTCGCGCGCTCGACGTACAACGCGCGCCCAGCGAGACCGAGTTCTTCCAGCACCTGGCGAACCTTGGGAAAGTTGCGCCCCAGCTTCATGATCACGGCCGCGTCGGCGTCGGCCAGGCGACGCTTGAGTTCGTCGTGGGGCAGCACGCCGGACAACACCGAAAGACTCTGATTGCGATACACCAGCGGCGCGCCGAGTACCGAGGCACCGCCAAGCATCGAGCACACGCCCGGCACGACTTCGGCCTGATAACGCTCGGCGAGCCGGTCGTGCAGGTACATGTAGGAGCCGTAGAAGAACGGATCGCCTTCGCAAATCACCGCCACGTCGCGACCAGCATCGAGGTGCGTCGCCAGTTCTTCGGCGGCGTCATCGTAAAAATCGCTGATCACTTGTTCGTAGGACAACGGCGCCGGCAACGCCTCGGTGGTCACCGGGTAGACCAGCGGCAACAGGTTCTGCGCTTCCTGCAGATGCGCCTCGATGATGCCGAACGCATTGCCCTTTTTACCCTTGGCGACGAAGTACGCCACCACCGGCGATTCGCGCAGCAGGCGCAGGGCTTTCACGGTAATCAGTTCCGGATCACCAGGGCCGACGCCAAGGCCGATCAAACGTCCAGGTTGCTGCATCATTCGATCTCCGTGGCGAGGGCATTGACGGCGGCGGCGGCCATGGCGCTACCGCCCAGGCGACCTTGCATGATGACAAAAGGCACGCCACGGCTGTCCGCCGCCAACGCTGCCTTCGATTCGGCGGCGCCGACAAAGCCCACCGGGAAGCCGAGGATCAACGCCGGTTTCGGGGCGCCGGCGTCGAGCATTTCCAACAGGTAAAACAGTGCGGTCGGCGCGTTGCCGATCACCACCACACTGCCCTCCAAATGAGGACGCCATAGCTCCAGCGCAGCGGCAGAACGGGTGTTGCCCAACTCACGAGCGAGGTCCGGAACGCTCTCGTCGCGCAGCGTGCAGATCACTTGATTGTTCGCCGGCAACCGCGCGCGGGTCACGCCTTCGGAGACCATCCGTGCATCACACAGGATCGGTGCGCCAGCAGCCAGTGCGTCACGCCCTGCCTTGCCCGCACCTTCGGAAAACTGCAAACCGTCGATGGCATCGACCATGCCGCAGGCGTGAATCACCCGCACCGCGAGTTTTTCCAGATCGGCCGGGATTCGCGCGAGGTTGGCCTCGGCGCGAATGATCGCGAAGGAGTTGCGATAGATCTCCTGACCGTCGCGGATGTAATCAAGCATCAAGGGGGCTCCGTGAGCGGGCGTCGAGCACAGTCGCGACCGCTTCAATAGTAAGGTTGCGTGCGTGCAGGGCGCCGAAACCGGGCTGCGCTGCATCGCGAAAATAGAGATCGTAGTGGCCGGGGGCGACGGCCAGCAATGTGACCGGCGAAATGTGCGCGGCGGCACAGGAACGCGAGCAACCGCTCAGGTGCACATTCAGTGCGAGCCCGTGACGTTGCAGCAGAGTGGCCAGTTGCAGGGCATCGCCCTTGGTTTCAGCCAGACCTTTGCCACAGCCGCTTGAACCGGTGCAGGCGATCATTCGTGTCAAGGATTGCTCGGGGTCGCACAACAGGTCCAAATGTTCCAGGCGTTGAATGACATCAATGGCGTGTTCGCTGCGAATATTGGGCAGCAGCACACTCTGCCACGGGGTAAACCGCAGACTGCCGTCGCCGAACTCGCTCGCCAGTTGTGCCGCGCCCCGCAGCATTGCAGGATCAAGCCGTCCCAGCGGCGGTACTGCGCCGACGTAGACAAGATCTGCCAGCGCCTGTGGATGAGCGCCGATGTGCAGAACACTTGAATCCGCAGTGCGTCGCCAATCGGTCATGGCCTGGATAGATACGCGTCCGGCCAGTCGAGTCAGGACATTTTCGATCGAGTGCTCGGCCAACAAATGACGCATCCGCGTTTGCTCGGGTCGCGCCAGTTCCAGAAACAACTCAAGCACCGCAACCACGAGGTTGTGGCCATCGTCGAGTGCCACCGAACCTGCGGGCGTGTCCGTTGGGCAACCCGCCAGACCGAACGCCCACCGCACCTCGTCGTCTCGCCCAAAGGCCGAGAGCCACAGGTCGTGGGGATGTTCGAGCATCGCCAAGGCCTCGCCGCCATCGAGTTGCACGGCAAACTTGGCGCTGAGGTCGTGGAAGGGTTCGTGATTTTGCAGCGTGGCGAGGATCCGCTCGGCCAATGGACGTGTGTCGAGCAGCATCTTGCGATCGATCCCGGCACTCGGGCTGAGCATCAAATTGCGCACGTCATCGCCCGCCGCGTTTTGCGGCCCCAGACCGGCGGCCAGCAGGCGCTCGATCAATGCCGTTTGCTCGCGGCCAATCCCGCGTATTTGCAGATTGGCGCGGTTGGTCGCCTCGATCGCGCCACTGGCAAAACGTTCTGCCGCACTTGCCACTGCCTCGGCCTGAAAGCTGCTGATCGAACCGCCGCCGAGTTTGATCCGGCAGATTCCGCCATCCAGCGCCGGGACAATACGCAGCAACCCCGGACAGGCCGAGGGGCGTAAGGCGGTGGACACAGGGCGTTCGTTCAAGGGGATGACCCGTTCAGGTGGCGAAGCACTTCGCGGGCGAAGCGGGCGGTATTATGCCTGCTTTGCAACGGGGTATGAAAAGCTTGTCGGACGACGGGAAGGTTAACCGCCACGCAGCCCGGCAAGTTCGAACGAACGCCCTCCCTTCACATCCGCATCAGATACTCGCGGCTGCGCTGGGTAATTTTTTCGCGCATGGCGGGTGCCACTTGGTCGAAACGTTTTCTGTCCAGCGTGAACGTCCCGTAATGCTGAATCAGCGTGAGGTGGTAATCCTCCCACTTCCAGAACAGAAACTCGTCCGGGTCGACGGCGGCGAAATACCAGCAATGAATCAGCATGACAGTCAGCCGCCCCTTGGCATCGTAGCCGCAAGGCATCATCTGAAATTGCCTGCCGCGCTCGCTCCCGCTTTTTTGCGCCAGCAGCATCGATGCCCGGAGATTGTCTTTCAACGCCTCGAACGCGTGCATCGCGGCGCTGTACATGCTGCCACTGACGTTTGGCTTGAGTGTCTCCAGGATCGCACTGGAAATCGGTTCATTCAGCACCAGCTCCCGCGTGTCGAGCATGACCGGACGCTGATGAATCCAGCCATGGTGCCAGAGCCCCAGCGTGTAGTGCTGCAACCACTGGTACCACTCGGTTTCGCGGTTGTAGCGAGTGTCTGTGTACTGCTCCAGATACAGCGCGCAGTCCAGCACATCCTGTTCATCGCTTTCGGATACTCCCTCGGTCGCGGAAACGATGGTGCTGCCGGCAATGGCTGCCCGAGCAGGTGCAGGATCGCTGCCCGGCAGCGCAAATGCCTGCGAACGTGCGGTGACCTGCGGGGCATGAGCGGCGGATACCGCATCGGTCAATCCAAGAAAGGCCAGGCGCTGTTCCAGCGATGGAAACTCGATAGGTGTGTCGAACATAAAAAATCCTTTTTGTATGTTTGATGGGTTGATCTCTACGTCAACCAACGACGACAACTAACCAGATGCGGAGGCCTCCAACAATCTGTGGAGTAACACAGGATATTTAGCAGCCGCGGTTCGAGCTGCGTGGAATACGTAAAAAACCGCAGCGACGCGGTATCATTCCGCCCAGTCCCGACCTGGTCGTGGGGCACTTTTTCAAGGAGCAGGCATGACGCCCTGGCTGACAGTTGTAGGCATCGGTGAAGACGGTTTCAAAGGTCTGGGCAAGAACGCCCGGCATGCGCTGCTGCGTGCCTCACGGATCTTCGGCGGTCAACGGCATCTGGATTTGTTGCCGCCTTGCATTCGTGGCGAACGCCAAAGCTGGCCGAGTCCGTTTTCGATCGAACCGGTTCTGGCCCTGCGTGACGAGCCTGTCTGTGTGCTGGCCAGCGGCGACCCGATGTTTTTCGGCGTCGGGGCCAGCCTTGCGCGGCGGGTATCGGCCAATGAAATGCTGACACTGCCGGCACCCTCTTCTTGCTCGCTGGCCGCTGCCAGAATGGGCTGGCCATTGCAGGACGTGGTGACGCTGTCGGTGGTTGCCCGCCCCGTCGCCGCGCTCAACGCGCAATTGTTCAGCGGCGTGCGCTTACTGGTGTTGTGCAACGACGGCAGCAGTCCCGCCGCCATCGCCGCACTGCTGCGTGAACGCGGCTTCGGACCGAGCCGACTTACCGTGCTGGAACATTTGGGCGGCGAAGCCGAGCGGCGTGTCGACGGCATCGCCAGCGACTGGACCGATCCCGACATCGCCGACCTCAACCTGATCGCCATCGACTGCATTGCCGAACCGAATACGCCTCGCCTGTCACGACTGGCCGGTCTGCCGGACTCGGCGTTCAAGCATGACGGCCAACTGACCAAGCGTGACGTGCGCGCAATCACCCTCGCACGCCTCGCACCGATCCCCGGCGAACTGCTGTGGGATGTCGGCGCCGGCAGCGGTTCGATCGGTATCGAATGGATGCGCGCCCACCCGAGTTGCCGGGCACTGGCCATCGAAGCCGACGAAGGCCGGCAGCAACTGATCGAACACAACCGCGATGCCCTTGGCGTGCCCGGCCTGCAACTGATTCGCGGCCGCGCGCCACAAGCCCTCGACGGCCTCGAACCTCCGGATGCGATCTTCATCGGTGGCGGCGTCACCCGCGAAGGCGTGCTGGACGCTTGCTGGACCGCCCTCAAACCCGGTGGCCGGCTGATCGCCAACGCGGTCACGCTGCAAAGTGAAATGACCCTGATGGCCTGGCGTGAACAACACGGCGGTGAGCTGACACGCATCCATATCGCTCAGGCGCAGCCGCTGGGCGACTTCGATACCTGGCGCCAGGCCTTGCCGATTACCGTGCTGGACATGACGAAACCTTGCGATGCGTGACGAGACCGCCGAACAACCCGCACCGCTGCGCAGTGGCCTGACCACGGGCAGCTGCGCCACCGCGACCAGTCTGGCGGCGGCTCGCCTGTTGCTCGCTGGCACCACGGCGGACGCGGTGGAAATCATCCTGCCCAAGGGCAAGCACGTGCCGATGCGTCTGGAGTTCTGTCGACTGGCGAATGAAGGAGCCGAAGCGGGAACCATCAAGGACGCGGGCGACGATCCGGACGTAACCCACGGTGCACTGCTCTACTCCCACGTGCGCCTGAACCATGAGCCGGGCATTCGCTTCAATGCCGGACGCGGGGTCGGCACGGTCACCCGTCCCGGACTGGTACTGGGCGTCGGCGAACCGGCGATCAACCCGGTGCCGCGCAAAATGATCAGTGATCACCTGACCCGACTGGCCGACGAGCTCGGCTACAGCGGCGGCTTCGAGGTCACGGTCAACGTCGAAAACGGCGAAGCTCTGGCACTGAAAACCATGAACCCGCGCCTGGGCATTCTCGGTGGTTTGTCGATACTCGGCACCAGCGGCATCGTCCGGCCGTTTTCCTGCGCCGCGTACATTGCCTCGATCCATCAGGGCATTGATGTGGCGAAAACCAACGGCTACCTGCACATCGCCGCCTGCACCGGCAACGCCAGCGAAGACACCATGCGCCGGGTCTACGATCTGCCGGAAATCGCCCTGATCGAAATGGGCGACTTCGTCGGCGCGGTGCTCAAACATCTGCGCAAAGTGCCTGTGGATAAACTCAGCATCTGTGGCGGCTTCGGCAAGATCAGCAAACTGGCGGCCGGGCACATGGACTTGCACAGCCGGCATTCGAGCATCGACCTGCCACAACTGGCCGAATGGGCCGCCGCGATCGGAGCTGACATAGCGTTGCAGCAAGGCATCCGCGAAGCCAATACCAGCCAGCAAGCCTTGGCCATGGCCAGCGCTGCCGGTGTCGCCCTCGGTGATGCGGTGTGCCGGCACGCGCTGGACTTTGCCCGCAGCGTGGTGCCGGCGCAGGTTCAGGTGGAAGTGTTCGCCATCGACCGCCAGGGCGGGATTGTCGGCCACGCGGGAGCTTTTCAATGAAACGAATCTTGCTGCTCGGCGGCGTGACCGAGGCACTGGCCATTGCCCGCACCTTGGGGCCGGAACACATTTATAGCCTCGCCGGCATCGGCCGGGTGCCTACGGATCTGAGATGCCAGGTTCGCGTCGGCGGTTATGGCGGTGCCGAAGGTCTGGCACAGTTCATTCGCGATGAAGGCATCGATCTGCTGCTCGACGCCACTCACCCTTACGCCGCGCAAATCAGTCAAAACGCAGCGACTGCCGCGCGTTTGAGCGGTGTTCCCTGCTGGGCACTGCGGCGCCCGGCGTGGCAATCACAGGCCGGAGATGACTGGCGCGAAGTCAGCGATTGGTCCGAGCTGATCCAGGCCCTGAGACCCTTTCGTCGACCGCTGTTCACCCTCGGCCGCGAGCCATTGCAGCACCTGGACGAAATCCCGTCGGAGCAATTCTGGACCCTGCGCGCACTCGACGTTTATCCCGGCAACGAGCGCTGCGAAGTGATCGGCGCGCGCGGGCCGTTTCTGATTGATGATGAGCGTGAGTTGTTTGAACGTCGGCAGATCGATGTGTTGATCAGCAAAAACAGCGGCAGCACGGCTACTGAGCCGAAGCTGGAAGTGGCGCGTGAGCGTGGGGTGCCGGTGTTGGTGTTGAAGCGGCCGGTGTTGCCGGGGGTTGAGCGGGAGTTTCTGACGCTTGAGGAAACACTTGACGCGTTGTTGGTGTTCACTTCTTAGGGCAGGATGGTCGGCTTGCATGATAAGTAACCTATTTGTTACCTTCAGGGCCACCTGTGATCACACTCGAAGAATACGTTCAAGACAACGAAACAAGCCCCTTTGGTCGCTGGTTTTCCACCTTGAATGCGCAGGCAGCACTCAAGGTATCCAGTGCGCTGCTCCGGCTGGAACTGGGAAACACATCAAACATCAAGTGGTTCGACGGTCTCGGTGAGTACCGGATAAATTGGGGCCCAGGCTACAGAATTTATCTTGTTCAAGAGGGGAAGCGCCTGATCATCCTTTTTGGTGGGGGCGATAAATCCACACAAAAAACAGACATTAAACAGGCAAAAACACTGATAGCCGAATTTCGATCCCGAAAAAAGGCTGAACGGCACCGGAGATAACGTCATGGCGCTCACCCGAAGCTACAAACACACCATTGCCGAGCGTGCCCAACGTGACCCCGAGTTCGCCCAGGCATTGTTGGATGAGGCTGCTACTCTGTTTCTTAACGGCGAACCTGAAATGGCCCGGATCATCTTGCGCGACCTCATAAACGCTACTGTTGGCTTTGAAGAACTCGCAAAGGAAACGGCAAAACCCAGCAAAAGTCTCCATCGAATGCTGTCTGCCAAAGGCAACCCAAGCATGGATAACCTGGCTGCGATATTTGCCGTAATTCGAGCTACGCTGGGAGTAGATATACAAGTACATGCGGTACGTGCGCACTGAGCCACGTGTTTTTACTGCGACACCAAACCGCACGCACCTTTTTTACTTATCGGCCCTGATCAGGCTAAATAGCCCGCGCCTGATCGCCCACCCAACGGATTTTGTCCCATGTCCCGACAACGGCTCGCAATTGCCTGGATAGCCTGCTTCGCAGTGCTGTTCAACATGCTCGCCATGCCGATGTCCGGAGCGATGGCGCAGTCGGCGAAGTCACCCGCCGAACAATTGTTGTGGGGCAGTTTCTGCACGTCCGGCGGCACCAAACTGGTGGCGATCTCCATCGGCGACATTGAACAGAAAGCCCCGCAGAACGACGATCATTCCAATATGCAGCATTGCTGGTGCTGCTCCGGCTCCGCGCCATTGGTGGCGTTGCCCGGGCATATGCCGCAGTTGTATTTCGCGCAGTTCGAAGCCAATCGAAGCCTGCCCCCCGCATCACTGAATTCCCCGTCACCGCGCCAACAATGGCCGAGTCTCAATCCCCGCGCCTCGCCTCTGGTGTGATTCCTTCTCGCAATTGATCTGCGTTTTGAATCGCTCTGGAGAACTGCCATGTTGAACAAACTCATCGTTCTGGTCGCGCTGCTGCTGCCTGCCTGCTTTGCCAATGCCCACGAATACAAGGCCGGTGCACTGGAAATCGCCCATCCGTGGTCGCAGGAGTTGCCGCCGAATGCGCCGACAGTCGCGGCTTACTTCGTGATTCACAACTCGGGCACGACCGCCGACCGCTTGCTCAGCGTTGACTCGCCGATTTCCGGCGAAGCGCAACTGCACGAGCATGTGATGCAGAACGACCTGATGAAAATGCAGCGGGTTCCCAGTGTGGAAATCCCTGCCGGTGGCAATGTCACGTTTGCCCCGATGGCCTATCACGTAATGCTGCTGGGCTTGAAAGACCGCAGTCTGCTCAGCGACGGCAAGCGCTTTCCGATGACCCTGCACTTCGAGAAGTCCGGTGACGTGACGGTCGAAGTGGCGGTGCAGAAGCAGGCGCCCGAGGTTACGCAACAACACGCGCACGTCCAGTAACCAACTGAGCTGAACACGCCCATGCGCCCGCTTAGCGCCAGGTCATCCAGTCCACGTCGTCAGCCATCGAGCCTGACACGCGGCAGCTGGATCAGCCTGTTCGCCATGCTGATGATCTTTATCGGTCCGCTGATTTCTCAGTCGATGCCGATGGATTCGCGCACCCCGATGTCCATGAACATGTCGATGGACATGAGCATGGACATGTCGGCAATGGAGCACGCCGACCACGGCGCGCAACCCTCGGCCGAACATTGCCCGCCTGCGGCCGGGCACCATGCAATCTGGGAAAAATGCGGCTATTGCAGCCTGCTGTTCAATTGCCCGGCATTGACCGGTGGCGGGTCCTTCGTCGCCTTCAATATCCCGCCCGTCAACACGTTCACCATACCCTCCCCGCGCCTGGGCCATGCCCGGCAAACCTTCTTCCCCGGCGCCCGCACCCGCGCCCCACCCATCGTCACGTAAACAGCCACCCCTGATTTCACACGGTTGAGAAGACAGCTTCTGGTTGTCGGCCGTGTCGTTTACGACTGTTCGATGGAAATTGTCATGTCCAGGTTTTCTGCTGACACAGGCTTGAGCCCTGCCCAAGCCATTTTTACCCAGAACGAATCCAGCATTCGTTTCAGGCACGCCACTGCGATTCTGTGCAGTGCGTTGCTGGCGCCCTCCGCGCTGGCCGATGAACACGCCGGTCACAGTGAAGAACTGAGCCCGACGGTCATCACCGCCATTGCTCCGAGTTCACCGCTGACCATCGTTACCAACCCGAAAGACCCGCGCCAACCGGTGCCGGCCAGCGATGGCTCGGACTATCTGAAGACCATTCCGGGTTTCGCCCAGGTTCGCAATGGCGGCACCAACGGTGACCCGGTGCTGCGCGGCATGTTCGGTTCGCGCCTGAACATCCTCACCAACGGCGGCATGATGCTCGGCGCCTGCCCAGGTCGGATGGACGCGCCAACCTCGTACATCTCGCCGGAAACCTACGACAAGCTGACCGTGATCAAAGGCCCGCAAACCGTGCTCTGGGGCCCAGGCGCTTCGGCAGGCACCATCCTTTTCGATCGCGAACCGGAAAGCTTCGGCGAGCTCGGCACACGGGTAAACGCGAGCGTGTTGGCCGGTTCCAACGGCCGCTTCGACAAAGTGGTCGACGCGGCTGCCGGTGGGCCATTGGGCTATGTGCGAGTTATCGGCAACACCGCGCATGCCGACGACTATCGGGATGGCAACAACGACACCGTCCCGTCGCGCTATGACAAATGGAACGGCGACGTTGCACTCGGCTGGACCCCGGATGCCGACACCCTGCTGGAGCTGACTGCCGGCAAAGGTGACGGTGAGGCGCGTTACGCCGGGCGCGGCATGGACGGCTCGCAGTTCAAGCGCGAAAGTCTCGGCCTGCGTTTCGAGAAATCCAACATCAGCGACGTGATGGAAAAACTCGAGGCGCAGGTCTACTACAACTACGCCGACCACGTCATGGACAACTACACCCTGCGCACGCCGTCCGGCACCGGAATGATGGCCGGGCCGATGGCGTCCAACGTCGACCGCCGTACCCTCGGCGCGCGAATCAAGGGCACCTGGCGCTGGGCCGATGTGCAATTGATCAGCGGCATCGACGCGCAAACCAATGAGCATCGTCAACGCAGCGCGATGGGCATCGACACCTACAAGGACCTGCCGTACACCAAGGATGCCGACTTCCATAACTACGGGATGTTTGGCGAGCTGACCTGGTACGCCGCCGAGCGTGAACGACTGATCAGCGGTGCACGCCTGGACCGCGCTTCGGCCAAGGATTTTCGCCAGACCACCGGCTCGGGAATGATGACCCGGCCGAACCCGACCGCCGACGACACCCGCGCCGATACCTTGCCGAGCGGTTTCATCCGTTACGAACACGACCTGGCCGATAGCCCGACCACGTTGTATGCGGGCGTGGGGCATACCCAGCGGTTCCCGGATTACTGGGAGCTGTTTTCGCCCAACTCCGGCCCCGCCGGGTCGGTGAATGCCTTCGATTCGATCAAGCCGGAAAAAACCACTCAGCTCGACTTCGGCCTGCAATACAAGACCGAAGTTCTCGAAGCCTGGGCCTCGGCCTACGTCGGCCAGGTACGCGATTACATCCTGTTCAACTACACGCCCGGGATGATGGGCATGACCTCGCAAGCCGAGAACATCGACGCGCGAATCATGGGTGGCGAACTGGGCGCTGCCTACAATTTCACCCAAAACTGGAAAGCCGATGCGACCCTGGCCTACGCCTGGGGAAAGAACAGCAGCGATGGCAGTGCATTGCCGCAAATGCCACCGCTGGATGCTCGTTTCGGCCTGACCTATAGCAAAGACAACTGGAGCGCCGGCGCACTGTGGAGAGTGGTCGCCGCGCAAAACCGCATCGACCAGAACAAAGGCAACGTGGTCGGCAAGGACTTCGACAAGACACCCGGTTTCGCCGTGTTCTCACTTAACGGTGCCTATCGGATCAATAGCAACTGGAAGGTCAGCAGCGGCGTCGACAACCTGTTCGGCAAGGCCTACGCCGAACACTTGAACCTGGCCGGCAACGCCGGTTTCGGCTACCCGGCCAATGACCCGCAAGCCATCAAGGAACCGGGGCGCACGCTCTGGACGAAGGTGGACATGAGTTTCTAAGCGTTTCGTGGGCAGCCCGCTCCCCTGTAGGAGCGAGCCTGCTCGCGATCGGTTGCGCAGCAACCGCCAACACACAACTAAAAGATCCAAGCCAAGCGGAGCACACGTGATGAAACAGCCCAAAGTGAATTTCTACAACCTGGCCTGGCGCTGGCATTTCTATGCCGGATTGTTCGTTGCGCCATTCATGGTGATGCTGGCCCTGACCGGCACCATTTACCTGTTCAAACCGCAGCTCGACTCGCTGATGTACAGCAGCTTGCTCAACGTCCCCGCCGGCCATCACACGATCCCGGCCGACGACCTGCTCAAGCGCGTCAAGGACTCGTATCCACAAGGCACGATCAAGCAGTACCTGCCACCGGTGAACGCCGAACGCAGCGCGCAGTTTGTCGTGCTCAACGCTGGCAACGAACTGAACGTATTCGTCGATCCGTACCACGGCGACATCCTCGGCGAGCAAGACGCCAAGAAGAACCTGCAAGCAATCGCGCGGGCGATCCACGGCGAGTTGATGATTGGCACCGTCGGTGACCGGTTGGTTGAAAT
The DNA here is from genome assembly GCF_036884845.1 of Pseudomonas sp. MAG733B. Classification (NCBI taxonomy): domain Bacteria; kingdom Pseudomonadati; phylum Pseudomonadota; class Gammaproteobacteria; order Pseudomonadales; family Pseudomonadaceae; genus Pseudomonas; species Pseudomonas sp. MAG733B. Next base: position 1,184,276 of record NZ_CP145732.1, on the reverse strand, counting down.
GGCCGCCGGTTGGGGCGTGGTGCTGGTGGTTTCCGGAGTGTTCCTGTGGTGGCCGCGCGGTCAGGCAGCGGGCATTTTGTGGCCGCGCTTGAGCAGTCGCGGCCGCATCTTGTGGCGCGACTTGCACGCCGTCACCGGGTTCTGGGGCGCGTCCCTGTTGCTGGTGATGTTGCTCAGCGGCATGACCTGGACCGGCTTCTGGGGCCAACAGTACGCGGCCGTTTGGAACGTGTTTCCGGCGGCGATGTGGGATGACGTTCCGAAGTCCGATGTCGAGGCTCGCAGCCTCAACAGCGCCACCCGCCAGACCGTGCCATGGGCCATGGAAAACACACCGATGCCGATGTCCGGCGATCACGCCGAACACATGGCCCACGGTGGCGCACAAGCCGGCCCGGCCGCGCCGACCATCAGCCTGCAAGATGTGCAGAACATCGCCACCCAAAGCAAGGTTGAACCGGGTTACAGCATCACCTTCCCGACCACTGCCACCGGCGTATTCACCATCGCCGTGTTCGCCGATGACCCGCGCAACGATGCCACCCTGCATGTCGATCAGTACACCGGCAAGGTCCTCGCCGATGTGCGCTACGAGCAATACGGCACCGTCGCCCGTGCCACGGAAATCGGCGTGATGCTGCACGAAGGCAAGATGTTCGGTGTGGTCAACCAGATCATCGTGTTGCTGATCTGCCTGATGATCCTGCTCAGCGCCGTCAGCGGTGTGGTGATCTGGTGGAAGCGTCGTCCGCAAGGCAAGTTCGGCGTACCGCCGCTGCGCCACGACCTGCCGAAATGGAAAACCGCGATGGTGATCATGTTCGCGCTGGCGGTGGCGTTCCCGTTGGTGGGGGCTTCCTTGGTGGTGGTGTGGTTGCTGGATCGCGTGGTGTTGTCGCGCTTCACTCGACAGACTGAGTCGGCCTCATCTTCATCATGAAACAGGCGAGATGCGCGGTTTAGAGATGTCTGTAGAATCCCCGCGCATGTCACCCCGACCCCATCGCGAGCAAGCTCGCTCCCACAGGCCTTGCGCAAAACCTGTGGGAGCTGGCTTGCCAGCGATGGGGCCATTAGCATCACCTCAAGAGCCACTGCATGACCTCGCTGAACCTCACAAACCTCGCATGGACACCCCTCGGCCACGGTCACTGTCATCACCAGTTCCAGCTGCGCGATGCCTCGCTGCACGTGGCTGCCGGGGAGTTTGTCGGGTTGATCGGCCCCAACGGTAGCGGCAAGACCAGCCTGCTGCGTTGTGCCTGGCGCTTCAGCAAACCGGAAATCGGCGAGGTCCGGCTCGACCATCAAAACGTCTGGAAGCAATCCTCACGGTGGTGCGCGCAACGCATCGCCGTGGTGCTGCAAGAGTTTCCCGATGCCTTCGGCCTGACCGTGGAAGAAGTGGTCGCCATGGGGCGCACGCCGCACAAAGGCCTGTTCGATGGCGACACGTTGGAAGACGCCCGACTAGTTGATCAGGCGTTGCAATCCGTTGGCCTCAAGGGCTTCGACGACCATGCCTTCTCCACCCTCTCCGGCGGTGAAAAACAGCGGGTGATTCTCGCCCGCGCCCTGGCCCAGCAACCGCAACTGCTGATCCTCGACGAGCCGACCAATCACCTCGACCCACGCTATCAGCTGGAGCTGTTGCAGCTGGTCAAGCGCTTGAAGATCGGCACTCTGGCCAGCATCCATGACCTGAATCTGGCCGCGGCGTTTTGTGATCGGCTGTATGTGATCAATCACGGTCGCATCGTGGCCAGCGGCACGCCAAAAGAAGTCCTCAACGCTGCGCTGCTACGCAACGTGTTCGGCGTCGACGCGCTCATCGATGAACATCCCCTGCACGGCTACCCACGAATTACCTGGATAACCCAACCATGAATTTTCTGCGCTCCAGCCTTTCCCTCGTTCTGATGCTCGGCAGCGCCCAGGCATTCGCCGAGGCCACGCACTACCCGTTGACGATCCAGAGCTGCAACCGTGAGGTGACCTTCCAGCAAGCGCCGAAACACGCGGTCAGCCACGACATCAACATGACCCAGATGATGCTCGCCCTCGGCCTCAAGCCGCAGATGGCCGGCTACAGCGGCGTGTCTGGCTGGAAGTCGGTGACGCCCGAGATGCAGACCATCCTCGACGGCTTGCCGGAGCTGGCGGCCAAGTACCCGTCGGTGGAAACCCTGCTCAATGCCAACGTCGATTTCTTCTTCGCCGGTTGGGATTACGGCATGCGCGTCGGCGGTGATCTCACACCGCAAACCCTGCAACCGCTGGGTATCAATGTGTATGAGTTGACCGAATCTTGCGCCTTCGTGATGAAGCGTCCGCCGGCCAGTCTGGAAGACACCTACAACGACCTGCGCAACCTCGGCAAAATCTTCGACGTGCAGGATCGCGCCAACGCGGTCATCGCCAGGATGCAGACGCAAGTCACCGAGATTCGCAAAGACCTGCCCGCCGACAAACCACGGGTGTTCCTGTACGACAGTGGCGAAGACCGGGCGATGACGTCCGGCCGTTTGGGCATGCCGCAAGCGCTGATCGATGCGGCGGGCGGGCAAAACATTCTCGACGACGTCGACGCGAGCTGGACCCGGGTCAACTGGGAGAACGTGGTCGAGCGCAATCCGCAGGTGATCGTGATCGTCGACTACGGCGAAGTCACCGCCGCACAGAAGATTGAATTCTTGCGCAGCAACATGGCGCTGCAATCGGTGGACGCAATCAAGCACCAGCGCTTCATCGTCATTCCTTATGTGCAGGCCACGCCGGGGATCGATAACGTGCTGGCCGTCGAAACCCTGGCCAAGGGTTTCCACGGCGCATGATCAATCGTCGCTACGCCTTGCTGTTGGTTGCCCTCGGCGCGCTGTTGCTGGTGTCGTGCGTGGTGTCGCTGGGCTTCGGTCCGGCGCGGGTACCGGTGGACGTGGTGTGGCGGATTCTGTTGCACAAGCTGTTCGACTTCGGTGTGCCGGACTGGAGCGCCGGACAGGAACACATCGTCTGGTTGATCCGCGTGCCGCGCATGTTGCTTGGGGCATTGGTCGGTGCTGGGCTGGCGCTGATCGGTGCGGTGCTGCAAGCGGTGACGCGCAATCCGCTGGCCGATCCGCATTTGCTCGGGGTCACCTCTGGCGCGACGCTCGGCGCGGTGATCGTGGTGCTGCACGTCGGTGAAATCGTCGGCCTGCTCACCTTGCCCATCGCGGCATTTATCGGTGCGCTGCTGAGCATGCTGGTGGTGCTGATGATCGCCAGCCGTCACGGTCGCCTGGACAGTGATCGGCTGTTGCTGTGCGGTGTGGCGGTGTCGTTCGTCATGATGGCAATCGCTAACTTGCTGCTGTTCATGGGCGACCACCGCGCCAGTTCGGCGGTGATGTTCTGGATGCTTGGCGGCCTCGGGCTGGCGCGTTGGGAGTTGTTGGCTGTGCCAGCCGTCAGTGTGCTGCTCGGCCTGGTTTTGCTGCTGGGCATGGCGCGACCGTTGAATGCGTTGATGGCCGGCGAACAAACGGCGGTGACCCTGGGATTGAATGCGCGCACCGTTCGCCTGCGGGTGTTTTTGATTGCCTCATTGATGACCGGCGTGCTGGTGTCGATCAGCGGCTCGATCGGTTTTGTCGGGCTGATGGTGCCGCACATTGCGCGGCGCCTGGTCGGGGCTGAACACCGAAGATTGCTGCCGGTGTGCATGTTGCTCGGCAGTGTGTTTCTGGTTTGGGTCGATGTTGCCGCCCGCACGATGATCGCCCCGGAAGACTTGCCCATTGGTGTGGCCACCGCAGCTATTGGTGGTTTGTTCTTTATCGGCCTGATGCGTCGCCGCTGATCCAACACTATTCAATGTGGGAGCGGGCTTGCTCGCGAATGCGGTGTGTCAGAAAACATAAATGGTGACTGACACACCCTCTTCGCGAGCAAGCCCGCTCCCACAGTTTTGATCGGTGTTGTCCGCCCCAATGTGGCGCATTGCAGCGCACCAGTGCACGCAAGCCGTCCCTTCATGGTGCGCCACCCAACCGCGCAACCGCTCTGAAACGACATTTCCCTGCCTTTTCCCGACCGGGCACAGCCCTTGCTAAAGACCCTTCAGTAGTCCGCATCTGCCAACCAAGAAAATTCATAAGTTCATGGAGATCGCACAATGAAGCGTCGCAGTTTGATCAAGGCTTTCACACTCTCGGCATCCATTGCCGCGATGGGCATGACCTGGACTGTCCAGGCCGCCGAGACCATTAAGGTCGGTATTCTGCATTCGTTGTCCGGCACCATGGCGATCTCCGAAACGTCGCTCAAAGACATGGCGCTGATGACCATCGACGAGATCAACGCCAAGGGCGGCGTGAACGGCAAGATGCTGGAGCCGGTGGTCGTGGACCCGGCGTCGAACTGGCCGCTGTTCGCTGAAAAGGGCCGTCAACTGCTAACCCAGGACAAGGTCGCCGTGGTGTTCGGTTGCTGGACGTCCGTGTCGCGCAAATCGGTGTTGCCGGTGTTCGAAGAACTCAATGGCCTGCTGTTCTACCCGGTGCAGTACGAAGGCGAAGAAATGTCGCCGAACGTGTTCTACACCGGCGCCGCGCCGAACCAGCAAGCGATCCCTGCCGTTGAATACCTGATGAGCGAAGAAGGCGGCAGCGCCAAGCGCTACTTCCTGCTCGGCACCGACTACGTCTACCCGCGTACCACCAACAAAATCCTGCGCTCGTTTCTGCACTCCAAGGGCGTGGCCGACAAGGACATCGAAGAGGTCTACACCCCGTTCGGTCACAGCGACTATCAAACCATCGTCGCCAACATCAAGAAGTTCTCGGCCGGTGGCAAAACCGCCGTTATCTCCACCGTCAACGGCGACTCCAACGTGCCGTTCTATAAGGAACTGGCGAACCAGGGCCTGAAAGCCACCGACGTTCCGGTCGTGGCGTTCTCGGTCGGCGAAGAAGAGTTGCGCGGCATCGACACCAAACCATTGGTGGGCAACCTCGCTGCCTGGAACTACTTCGAATCGGTGGAGAACCCGGCGAACAAGAAATTCGTCGCCGACTGGAAAGCCTACGCCAAGAAACACAACCTGCCAGGCGCGGATAAAGCGGTGACCAACGACCCGATGGAAGCTACTTACGTCGGCATCCACATGTGGGCGCAAGCCGCTGAAAAAGCCAAGTCCACCGACGTCGACAAAGTCCGTGAAGCCCTCGCCGGCCAGACCTTTGCCGCACCGTCCGGCTACACCCTGACCATGGACAAGACCAACCACCACCTGCACAAGCCAGTGATGATCGGCGAGATCCAGGCCGACGGTCAGTTCAACGTTGTATGGCAGACCGAAGGGCCGATCCGCGCCCAGCCGTGGAGCCCGTTCATTCCGGGTAACGACAAGAAGCCGGACTATGCGATGAAGAGCAACTAAGCCACAGGAACAAGCCCTCAACCCTGCAGGAGCTGAGCTTGCTCGCGATAGCGGTATGCCTGACACACCGCCATCGCGAGCAAGCTCGGCTCCTACAGGGGCCGTCGTCGCCCTTCAGGACGTAGCTATGTCCCTTTATCGTTTGCTTCTCGCCTGTGTTTTTTTCCTGTTGCCAATGGCCACTCACGCCGGCGACGCCGAAGACTTCGTCGCCGCCAATCCCGTGCAGCAAGCCAAGCTGCTGGAAGCCTGGGCCGCGCAGCCCGATCCGGCCCGTGTCGAACTGATCAACGCCCTGCAACAAGGCGAATTGACCGTCGACGGCCAGCCGAAAACCTTGCGCCTGAACAACCGCCTGCGGGGTCTGATCGACACCGCCCTGGCCAGTCATCAATTGCTCGCCGCCGACGCCAAACTTCGCCTGGCCGCCGCGCAGCAACTGCAAAAAAGCGCCAAACCGGCACAGCTGAAATTCCTCGACAAGCAACTCGCTGGCGAACAGGACGAAAGCGTCCACGCCGCCCTGAGCCTGGCCTTGGCCAACCTGCAATTAGTTGACGCCGACCCCGCCGTGCGTCTTGCCGCTGTGCGCCTGCTCGGCGAAACCGGTGATCCACTGGCCCGCACCCGCCTCGAAAGCTTGCTGGAGCCAGGCGTCGAAACCGACGCCAATGTGCGCACCGCTGCTGAAACCAGCCTCGCTCAAGTCAAACGCAAACTGCTGGTCGGCGAGCTTCTGGGGCAGGCCTTCAGCGGCATGTCGCTGGGCTCGATCCTGCTGCTCGCCGCCCTCGGTCTGGCGATCACCTTCGGCCTGCTCGGCGTGATCAACATGGCCCACGGCGAGATGCTGATGCTCGGTGCCTACTCCACGTACGTTGTGCAGTTGATGTTCCAGCGCTACGCGCCACAGGCCATCGAGTTCTATCCACTGATTGCACTGCCGGTGGCATTTTTCGTCACCGCCGCCATCGGCATGGCGCTGGAGCGCACGGTGATTCGCCACCTCTACGGCCGCCCGCTGGAAACCCTGCTCGCTACCTGGGGTATCAGCCTGATGCTGATTCAACTGGTGCGTCTGGTGTTCGGTGCGCAGAACGTCGAAGTCGCCAACCCGGCGTGGTTGTCGGGCGGGATTCAGGTGCTGCCGAATCTGGTGCTGCCGTACAACCGCATCGTGATCATCGCCTTCGCCTTGTTTGTCGTGGTGCTGACCTGGTTACTGCTGAATAAAACGCGCCTTGGCCTGAACGTGCGCGCCGTGACGCAGAACCGCAACATGGCCGCCTGCTGCGGCGTGCCCACCGGACGCGTCGACATGCTCGCCTTCGGCCTCGGCTCAGGCATTGCCGGCCTCGGTGGCGTGGCCCTGAGCCAGATCGGCAACGTCGGCCCGGACCTCGGCCAAAGCTACATCATCGACTCGTTCCTGGTGGTGGTGCTCGGTGGTGTCGGGCAACTGGCCGGTAGCGTGTTGGCGGCGTTCGGTCTCGGCATTGCGAACAAGATTCTCGAACCGCAAATCGGTGCCGTACTCGGCAAGATCCTCATCCTCGCGCTGATCATTCTGTTCATCCAGAAACGTCCGCAAGGCCTCTTCGCACTCAAAGGAAGGGTGATCGACTGATGAACCAGCCCCTGCTCGTTACCGCAACCCAAAAAGCCGGCCCCAAAGTCTCGATTGCCGTCGGTGCGGTGATCCTCGTTCTGCTGTTGGCGCTGCCGCTGCTGTCGCTGCTATCGCCGGACAGCGCGTTTCACATCTCGGCCTACACCCTGACCCTGGTCGGCAAAATCCTTTGCTACGCCATCGTCGCCCTCGCGCTGGATCTGGTCTGGGGCTACGCCGGTTTGCTGTCTCTCGGCCACGGCCTGTTCTTCGCACTCGGCGGCTATGCGATGGGCATGTACCTGATGCGCCAGGCCTCCGGCGACGGCTTGCCGGCCTTCATGACGTTCTTGTCGTGGACCGAACTGCCATGGTTCTGGACCGGCACCAGCAGCTTTCTCTGGACCCTGTGCCTGGTGGTGTTGGCGCCGGGATTGTTGGCGCTGGTGTTCGGTTTCTTCGCCTTCCGCTCGCGGATCAAGGGCGTGTATTTCTCGATCATGACCCAGGCTTTGACCTTCGCCGGCATGCTGCTGTTTTTCCGCAACGAAACGGGTTTCGGCGGCAACAATGGCTTCACCAATTTCCGCACCATTCTCGGCTTCGGCATCACCGAACCGGGCACCCGTGCGGTGCTGTTTTTCGCCACGGTGATGTTGCTGGTAGCGAGCCTGTACATCGGCTGGCGCCTGGCGCAAAGCAAATTCGGCCGGGTGCTGACCGCGCTGCGCGATGCGGAAAACCGCCTGATGTTCTGCGGCTACGACCCACGTGGTTTCAAGCTATTCGTGTGGGTATTGAGCGCAGTGTTGTGCGGCCTCGCCGGTGCTTTGTATGTGCCGCAAGTCGGGATCATCAACCCGAGCGAAATGTCGCCGACCAACTCGATTGAAGCGGCGGTGTGGGTCGCCCTCGGCGGTCGCGGCACTTTGATCGGCCCGCTGCTGGGCGCCGGCGTGGTCAACGGCATGAAGAGCTGGTTCACCGTGGCGTTCCCTGAGTACTGGCTGTTCTTCCTCGGCGCGCTGTTCATCGTCGTGACGTTGTATCTGCCCAAAGGCGTGATCGGTTTGCTGAAGAAAAGAGGTGAACAATGAGAACCACTGCGACGGCTGAATTCATGCTCGAACCGGCGTTCTTTCCCGTGGAGCCCAACAAGGATGCCGGCAGCAGCCGCGACGCCATCGGCTTGGGTCAACGGGTCGAACCGGGCCTGAACACCCGCCACGGCACGATCCTGACCCTGGAAGACATCAGCGTCAGCTTCGATGGTTTCAAGGCCCTGAACGATTTGAACCTGTACATCGGCGTCGGCGAGCTGCGCTGCATCATCGGCCCCAACGGCGCGGGCAAGACCACGCTGATGGACGTGATCACCGGCAAGACCCGGCCCAGCCATGGCAAGGCGTGGTTCGGCGAAACTCTGGACCTGACGCAGATGAGCGAAGTGCAGATCGCCCAGGCCGGTATCGGTCGCAAGTTTCAGAAGCCGACGGTATTCGAAGCCTTGAGCGTGTTTGAAAACCTTGAGCTGGCACAAAAAACCGACAAGTCGGTGTGGGCCAGCCTGCGGGCTCGCCTCAACGGAGAACAGAAAGATCGTATCGCCGAAGTGCTCGACACCATTCGCCTGACGGCTTCGGTCAATCGTCCCGCTGGATTGCTGTCCCACGGTCAGAAGCAGTTTCTGGAAATCGGCATGTTGCTGATGCAGGACCCGCAATTGCTCCTGCTCGACGAGCCGGTGGCGGGCATGACCGACGCCGAAACCGAATTCACCGCCGAGCTGTTCAAGCGCCTGGCCGGCAAGCATTCGCTGATGGTGGTGGAACACGACATGGGTTTCGTCGGCTCGATTGCCGACCACGTCACCGTATTGCATCAGGGCAGTGTGTTGGCCGAAGGGTCGCTGGAGCAGGTGCAGGATAACGAGCGGGTGATCGAGGTTTATCTCGGTCGATAATTTTTCGCTCTTGTAGGAGCAAGGCTTGCCCGCGATGGGTGCACCGCGGTTTAACTGAAAGAACGTGTCATCGTTCATCGCGGGCAAGCCATGCTCCTACAGGGGATTGAGGGGTATTTGAGAATGCTGCAAGTCGACAAGCTGCACCAGTACTACGGCGGTAGCCACATCCTGCGCGGCCTGACGTTTGACGTGAAGGTCGGCGAAGTCACTTGCCTGCTCGGGCGCAATGGCGTGGGCAAGACCACCCTGCTTAAATGCCTGATGGGTTTGCTGCCGGCCAAGGAAGGCGCGGTGAATTGGGAAGGCAAACCGATCACCACGTTCAAGCCGCATCAACGGGTGCATGCCGGAATCGCCTACGTGCCCCAGGGCAGGGAGATCTTCGGTCGCCTGACCGTCGAGGAAAACCTGCTGATGGGCCTGTCGCGTTTCCCCGGCAGTGAGGCGAAAGAAGTCCCGGCGTTCATCTATGAGCTGTTCCCGGTGTTGCTGCAAATGAAGCAACGCCGGGGTGGCGACCTGTCCGGCGGCCAGCAACAACAACTGGCGATCGGACGCGCCCTGGCCAGCCGCCCTCGCCTGCTGATTCTCGATGAGCCGACCGAAGGCATTCAACCGTCGGTGATCAAGGAGATCGGAGCCGTGATCAAAAAACTCGCGGCCCGTGGCGACATGGCGATCCTGCTGGTGGAGCAGTTTTACGATTTCGCTGCCGAACTGGCCGATCAATACCTGGTGATGTCCCGGGGCGAGATCGTGCAACAGGGACGTGGCGAAAACATGGAAGCCGAAGGTGTGCGCGGACTGGTTACCATCTAATCTGTAGCGACCTAACGATAATTAGAAATCATGAATTTACCTGCCCAAACAATGCTGTTCACCCCGAGCTGGCACGCCGAGCTGGAGCTGGGCTACGCCCGCTTCGGCGACACCACGCGCCCGGTCCAGCGCCGTCACCTTGGCCCCTTGCGCGTGCAAAAGCACCTGTATGCCGAAGGGCCTGAAGTCTGTCAGCACATCATCGTCCACCCGCCGGGCGGGATTGCCGGGGGTGATCGGCTGGACATCTCGGCCAGTGTTGGCAGCGACGCCTGGGCGCAAATTACCAGCCCCGGTGCGGCCAAGTGGTATCGCGCGGCCGGTTCCGCCTATCAGCGGCTGGACTTGCGAGTGGCGTCCGGTGCGACACTGGAATGGCTGCCGCAGGAGACGATCATTTTCAGTGCGGCGCAGGCTGAACTGAGCACCTCAATTGACTTGGAAGGCGACGCACGCCTGTTCTACTGGGACGTGGTGGCTCTGGGTCGCCCGGCCAGCGGCGAACGCTTCGACCTCGGGCATTTTCAGGCGCAACTGGATATCCGTCGCGACGGCCAGTTGCTCTGGCACGAACGTCAGCGCATTGTCGGCAATGACGGTTTGCTTGATTCGCCGATTGGGCTGGACGGGCAACCGGTGTTTGCGACCTTGTTGGTGACGGGCGAGATCGACAGCGATTTGCTGGAACAGTGCCGCTCGCTGACTCACAACGTGCGCGGGGATCTGACGCAATTGCCGGGGTTGTTGGTTGCCCGATGTCTGACCAGCGAAGCGTTACTTGCCCGAGGCTGGTTGATTGATTTGTGGAGGTTGCTGCGCCCGGCATTGCTTGGCCGCGACGCCATACCACCGCGAATCTGGAACACCTGAACACCGATCCCTGTGGGAGCTGGCTTGCCAGCGATGCTTTTGGCGGCCTCGAGGTCCCCATCGCTGGCAAGCCAGCTCCCACAGGGGTCGTGTTTACGTGCCCGAATACCTTTTTATCTGCCCTGATGGATTGCACCAATGGACCTGACCCCACGTGAAAAAGACAAGCTGCTGATCTTCACCGCCGGCCTCGTCGCCGAGCGGCGTTTGGCTCGCGGCGTGAAACTCAATTATCCGGAGGCCATGGCCTATATCTCCGCAGCGCTGCTCGAAGGCGCCCGCGACGGCCAGACCGTGGCCGAGTTGATGCACTTCGGCACCACCCTGCTCAGCCGCGAACAAGTGATGGAAGGCATCCCGGAAATGATCCCGGAGATTCAGGTCGAAGCGACTTTCCCCGACGGCACCAAACTGGTCACCGTCCACCAACCGATCGCCTGAGGCCACGCCATGACTTACCAAATACGCGATGCGGTGCATGCCGACCTGCCGGCGATCCGCGACATCTACAACGACGCAGTGCTCAACACTACCGCGATCTGGAACGAACAGGCCGTGGACCTCGGCAACCGCCAGGCCTGGTTCAGCGCGCGACAGTCCCAGGCTTACCCGATTCTGGTGATCGTCGACGCAGACAACACCGTGCTGGGTTACGCCTCGTTTGGCGATTGGCGGCCGTTCGACGGCTTCCGTCACACCGTCGAGCACTCGGTCTACGTGCGCAGCGATCAGCGCGGTAACGGCCTCGGGCCAAAATTGATGGACGTGCTGATTGAGCGCGCCAAGGGCTGCGGCAAACACGTGATGGTCGCCGCCATTGAAAGTGGCAACGCCGCGTCCATCCGTATCCACGAGCGCATCGGTTTCGTGACCACCGGGCAGATGCCTCAGGTGGGCACCAAGTTCGGTCGCTGGCTTGACCTGACCTTCATGCAACTGACCCTCAATCCTGGCGCGCAACCACCGGCCGCCAACAAGGAGTGATAGCCCATGAACCCCGCCCAACTGCGACGCGTCAACGTTGAAAGCTTTGCGCACTATCGTCAGGGTTTGATTGATCTGCTGCTCGATGCCGTCGGCTATGGCGCCAGCGTCGGCTTCATGGCCGACCTCGATGCCACGCAGGCCCGCGCGTATTTCGATGAGGTTCAGGAGAATCTGAACAAGGGCAATGTGTTGCTTTGGGTGGTGGTCAAGGACGAACAGGTGCAGGCCAGCGTGCAACTGGGGCTGTGCCAGAAAGCCAATGGTCTGAACCGCGCCGAGGTGCAAAAACTACTGGTGCGCGAGCACGCGCGGCGTCGTGGTCTGGGCCAACAATTGATGACCGCACTGGAACAGGCCGCGCTGCAATACAAACGCGGCATGCTCTACCTGGACACTGAAGCCGGCTCGCCCGCCGAAGATTTCTACAAGGCGTTGGGTTACACCCGCGCCGGTGAGATTCCCGACTACGCCTGCGACCCGAGCGGCCTCTACAGGCCGACTGCCCTCTATTACAAAGTTCTGCAAGGAGCCCATTGATGATTCCCGGTGAATACCAGATCCAGCCCGGCGACATCGAACTCAACGTCGGCCGCCGCACGATCAGCATGACGGTGGCCAACAGCGGTGACCGGCCGATCCAGGTCGGCTCGCACTATCACTTTTTCGAAACCAACGACGCCCTGACCTTCGACCGCGCCGCCAGTCGCGGCATGCGCCTGAACATTCCCGCCGGCACCGCCGTGCGCTTCGAACCGGGACAGAGCCGCGATGTCGAGTTGGTGGACCTGGCCGGGCATCGCCGGGTGTTCGGGTTTGCCGGGCGGATCATGGGCGATCTCGACTGAAATGCTCACCAGTGGCGAGGGAGCTTGCTCCCGCTCGAGTGCGAAGCGCTCGCTAATCAGAAACATGTGGTGTGCCTGACGAAATCCGATTGCAGGTTTTAGGGCTGCTGCGCAGCCCAGCGGGAGCAAGCTCCCTCGCCACAATGGATCGCACACCGCCACCTATCATTTATAAGGCGAACGAATGAAGATTTCCCGTCAAGCCTACGCCGACATGTTCGGCCCCACCGTCGGCGACAAGGTCCGTCTGGCCGACACCGAGCTGTGGATCGAAGTGGAACAGGACTTCACCACCTACGGCGAAGAAGTGAAATTCGGCGGCGGTAAAGTCATCCGTGACGGCCAGGGCCAAAGCCAGTTGCTGGCCGCCGAAGTGGTCGACACGCTGATCACCAATGCGCTGATCATCGACCATTGGGGCATCGTCAAGGCGGACGTCGGCCTCAAGGACGGGCGCATCGCGGCGATCGGCAAGGCCGGCAACCCGGACATCCAGCCCAACGTGACCATCGCCATTGGCGCCGGCACCGAAGTAATTGCCGGTGAAGGTATGATTCTCACGGCCGGCGGTATCGACACTCACATCCACTTCATCTGCCCGCAGCAGATCGAAGAGGCGCTTATGAGCGGCGTCACCACCATGATTGGCGGCGGCACCGGCCCGGCCACCGGCACCAACGCCACCACCTGCACCTCCGGGCCGTGGCATCTGGCGCGCATGCTCCAGGCTGCCGACGCGTTCCCGATGAACATCGGCCTCACCGGCAAGGGCAACGCCAGCCTGCCGGAGCCGTTGATCGAGCAGGTCAAGGCCGGCGCCATCGGCCTCAAGTTGCACGAAGACTGGGGCACCACCCCGGCGAGTATCGACAACTGCCTGAACGTCGCCGACCAGTACGACGTGCAGGTGGCGATCCACACCGACACCCTCAACGAATCCGGTTTCGTCGAAACCACCCTCGGCGCATTCAAGGGCCGCACCATCCACACCTACCACACCGAAGGTGCCGGGGGCGGTCACGCGCCGGACATCATCAAGGCCTGCGGCTTTGCCAACGTGCTGCCGAGTTCGACCAACCCGACCCGGCCGTTCACCCGCAACACCATCGATGAACACCTCGACATGCTGATGGTCTGCCACCACCTGGACCCGAGCATTGCCGAAGACGTGGCGTTCGCCGAAAGCCGCATCCGCCGCGAGACGATTGCCGCCGAAGACATCCTCCATGACCTCGGCGCATTCTCGATGATCAGCTCCGACAGCCAGGCCATGGGCCGTGTCGGTGAAGTCATCACGCGCACCTGGCAAACCGCCGACAAGATGAAAAAGCAGCGTGGCCCGCTGCCGCTGGACGGTGAAGGCAACGACAACTTCCGCGCCAAACGCTACATCGCCAAATACACCATCAACCCGGCGATCACCCACGGCATCAGCCATGAAGTGGGTTCGGTGGAAGTGGGCAAGTGGGCGGATCTGGTGCTCTGGCGCCCGGCGTTTTTCGGCGTAAAACCGACGCTGATCCTCAAGGGTGGCGCCATCGCGGCCAGCCTGATGGGCGACGCCAACGCTTCGATTCCAACTCCGCAACCGGTGCACTACCGCCCGATGTTCGCCAGTTACGGCGGCTCGCTGCACGCCACCAGCCTGACCTTTATCAGCCAGGCAGCGCACGAAGCAGGCTTGCCTGAAGCGCTGGGGCTGAAGAAGAAAATCGCCGTGGTCAAAGGTTGCCGCGAGGTGCAGAAAACCGACCTGATCCACAACGATTACCTGCCGAACATCGACGTCGACCCGCAGACTTATCAGGTCAAGGCCGATGGAGTTTTGCTCTGGTGTGAACCGGCGGAAACCCTGCCGATGGCGCAGCGTTACTTCCTGTTCTGAATCGGCGGGTGCGCCACAAACAAAGGCCTCGTACACAGCGTGTCGAGGCCTTTGCTTTTTCCGGGATTACTGAGCAGGCTCAATCCGCAGCCGATCCAGTTTGGCCCGAACCATCGCTTCGCGGGTCAGCGTTCTCAGCTGTTGTGTGATCTGCCGGTCGATGTCATCCAAGGCTTGAACATACGCCTCGTCCGTCATGAGCTGGCCATCCGCGAAATCACCTTCACTTTTGCCCAGCTCACCGCACAGCGCCTTGATTTCCGCTTCCACCTGAGCTTTTTCCTCAGCGGTGAATTGCGTCCCTTCGGCCCTGCGCTGCAACGCATCCTGCAAATCGGTGGTGGCGTCGATGCGACGCTTCAGACCATTGAGTTCTTCGCGGTAAGTGGACTCCAGCCAGGTTCTCCAGAGCGGTTGTTCGAAGATGCGGTCAGTCAGCAGATCACCTTCCTCCAGCGCCTTGATCCGCTGGAACGCCGCCTCGATCATTTCCTTGTCGACCCCGGCGATCTTGCGAAATTGCATGCCTCGCGCCTGCCATGGCAGATCAAGACGCTTGGCCAGATCGGTCATGTAGGCCAGGTGAACCTCGACCTCATCAATGGTGCCGGCAACATTGCCAAGACCGTCAATGCGACGCAATTGCTCGCCCTTCGCCACGCGCGCCGCCACTCGCTGTCGTGCGATGGCCCCGAGTTCATCGAGCCGGGACTTGCCCAGGGCCAGCTCCAGCAATTGCGCTTCGATCAGGTCTGCGCGTTCCAGGGCGTAAGCCTCATGAATCAGCACCTGCACACCCATGGCGTTGAACAGTTGCGTGCCGCCATCCACGCACTGAGTGGTAGATGCCGCTTCGCTGAACAGTTTGACGCGCAACTCACTGTCGTCGGCCATGGCTTCCAGCATGCGCCAGACCTTGGCGGTCAGTTCCGTTTGGTAAGTCTCACCGGCCTTGAAATCAGCGGATTGGGTGAGTTGGCGGATTTCGTTGAAGAACGGCATCGAGTCGAATTCATCCTCGACCGCGTTCCACACAAGTTGTCTGGCTTCCCATTGTTTTTGTGTCATGCCCATCCACCAGTCGGCACTGTCCAGCGTGCCTCGGGGCGGATACCGACGTTCAGGGTCCATGCCGACCGACTCGATGTAAAACTTGAGGGTGTCGAGATTTTCCGGCGACATCCAGCGCGGCTCCCGACTGATCACCGTGCGCGCCAGCAACTCGGCGCGAAACGAACCCGGTGCGACGTCGGGTATCCGACTGATCGGGTTGCGGCTCAGATCAAGATAGATGCTGCGTGGCCGCGACTGGGAAAACAGCCCGACCGGCCAGGTGTCCAGCCCGGTGTCGTTCAGCAACAGCACCTGCAAATGCGGCATGCGACTGATGTCCGGTACAAGCTTCAGCGGATTGCCGCGCAACCCCAAGGACCGCAGGCGAATGAGCTTCTTCAAACGATCCACCGCCAGCACATCCAGTTCAATGCGGTTGTCATTGAGGAACAGATCGGTGAGATGACGCATGTCTTTCAGCACCTGCGGAACAGCCGTCAGCAGATTGTCCTGCAGATTGAGGTAGCGCACCTGATGGAACGAGTCGAGGAACGGCAAGTGCGCGGAACGCAATTGGCCACCGCGCAGGCTCAGGCTGGTGACGTGATCAAAGTTGGCCTCCAGCCTGGGCAAGGTTTCCAGCAGTTGGCTCAGCTTGGGAATGTTGTCCAGTTTCAACGCCTGCGGCCGTACGACGCCGGAAGCCTCGATGCCCTCGGGGCCGGTTCGCTGCCAGCATTGCCTGATCATTTTGTAGAGCCGGTTCCGTGCATGCCACTCCGCCACCCCCGCGGGGCTAAAACGAAACGAATGCGTCGGCGAGTTCATCCAGCGTTGCATGGCGTGGTTCAACTGATTGAACTCGGTTTCCAGTGCGGCAAGCCGCTCATGCACCGATCCTTCACCCTGACTGAGCTCAGTCAGCAGGTTTTCAACTTCCTCCGGCGAGAACCCCGGATACAACCCGCGCACCCGTCGCCGCAGGCCAACCCCGCGCGGCACTTGCTGTGCGTAACCGGGCATGCCGCCACGCAGGCGCATGTTGGCCGGGTCGTACGCCGGTTTGAAATTCGGATTGTCCCGCAGCATCGGCTCAAACACGTAGCGATCCAGCGGGCGTGCTTTTATCGCTTGCTCAAGCCGCGATGCCTCCTCGATTTCAAAACCCAGGGCTGTTCGTTGCGCGTCGGGCAAGGCGTGCAGCACGGCGGCGTACAAATTGTCCGCACCGTGCAGATGTTGATCGCTGTCATCCCGAGTTTCGTACTTGCCATCCTCGCCCCAGATCAGCACTTTGCAGGTCGTCGCGTCGACGGGGCCGAGACTGTCGGTCAATGGTCCCTCGAATGAGTATTCACGAATTTCCAGACGCAGATCCGCCGGCCAGTTCGGCAGAGCGGCCAGCGAATGCAACTCCAGGCGTGCGGTATCGCGATTGTGGAGTCCGTCGAGGTACAGGCCTTCATACGCCCGTGTCAGCCGCAGTTGCTCTGCTGCTTTGCGGGTTTGCTCTGCCAGTCGCAACGGCACGCGTTGTTTTTCGTGAAAATGCTGCTCATCCGATGGATGCGCTTCACTCAGCAGCGCGTGTGCCTGACTGGTCGAGATCTCTGCCCCGTCACCCTTGAGCAGGTTCACCCATGGATCGTCCGACTGTGTCCGGTTCTTGTACAGCCGCTCGAACAACTGACTTTTGCGCTGACGCGCCAATGCCGCCCACTGATCACGCAGCGCTTGGGCACGTTTCAGCCCGTCACCGGAATACCATTGTCCGAGCAGTTCGCGCAGTGCCGGTTCGTCAAGAAAACTCATTACCCGTTGGGGCAACTGACCCGTTCGCAGTTCAGATCTGGTTATCTGCAAAGTATTGGTCGTTGACGCATCGGCGTAGCCATCCTTGATCGATGCACCGGTCAGGTCCGGATCCTCGAACACTTCAATGGCCTTGTCACCGGGCCAGCCGCGCAATTCCGTCATGAGCCGCAGCGAGTAATCAGCCCACTCGTCATCAATCCGATTGGCCAGAATTTGTTGCGCACAGGCTTCGGCATCGGCATGGGCCTTGAAGCGTGTGAGGGTGTCGACCAACAGTGCGGGCGGGGTTTCATGCTCGACATGCAATCGGCGCAGGGCGTTTTCGTGCACGCCGCTGACGGTCAGAATCTGTTCCAGAGTTTCATCGGAGAATCCATCCACCGAAGCGCCCAGGCGCCTGAGCACTGCACGTCGATCCCATTCGAGTGGTTGGTCGATTTCGGTCTTCCAACTGCCGGCGCCGTTGTGCTCCACGCGCGGCTGGTAAGCGTCAGTGCGGGTCGGATGTTGCAGACGATGCTCGCCAGTGTTCGGGTCTTGCCTGACTTCATAGCTTTTGTCATTGAGCCGCAGCAGGTCCTTTTCCTGATGTCGGTAAAGTCCCTGATCGCCGCCCTTCGCGTCTTCAGGCAAAGCGATCGGTCGTTCATAGGGGCCGAGATCCGGGTTCCACAATCGCGTCTTGCCGCCGATTTCCACGGGCTTGAGCCCCTCGACGAACGGCGCGACCTTGATCGGCGCGACACTGGCGCCGGGCACCACATGTGCGGTGCCCATGAGCGCCAATTGAGCGAAGTTGACCAGCACTCCGTTGAAATAGGCCGAGGCTTGTTCTTTGTCGCCCTTGCTCCAGTCCTCTACGCCTTCCGCTACCTCGGCAAGCATTTGCGCGACCATGATGCCGAGCATGGCTTCACCCAGACCCGGCACCAGCATCGCGGCAAAATTGAACACGTTCCAACCGATGGACAGATAACCGGTCAAGCGTTTGAAGCGGGCGGTCGCGTCCTCATCATTGGTCGGCACGGCGATGAGCCTGGCATCGGCGATGGCCTTGTTGCGACGCTCGCGAAACAGCGTTACCCACAAATCACCATCAACACGATTGGTGACGGGCTCGGCATCAGGATTCTCCACTGCCGTTTCACGCCACCACGGCCCCATGTCGAGCGGCTCGCGCTCATGCCAGGTGAACGTTGTGAGGCGTTCATTGACCCGAGAGGAAAACAGCGCTTTGTCCTTCTGCGCGACAAAACGGCTGAAAAAAGCCTGATATTCCGTGCTTCTCAACTGACCAATCAATTCCTTCATGAAGGCGGTCAGCGACGGATATTCCTTCAAGGGATGGTCCGGATCGTCCGGCACGTAGGCGATCAGCGGCCCGGACAAACGACTTTGCTGGTAGATGTCTTCCCGGCGCAAAAGCTCATCGCTCAGCCCCTGCGGCCCATTGGCGAAAAAAGCCTGCAACAGTTTGAATTGATCATATTCCTGTCCGGGCAACACAGGGATGCGTCGTGACCAGTCGATCCAGAAGCTCAGCAGCGCCGGCGTCAACGCTTGGATTTCAAGCTTGACTTGCGACGGTTCGGTAACCGCGCTGAACAGCACAATGCCGGTCAGCCTGCAGCCCATCAGTGACAAGCGATGGCAGTGCAACGGCTGGTCGTACAGCGTGGTGTTAGCCAAACCCTCGCGTAATTGACCCAGTTTGCCGTAGGCATGATCGCTGATGTCGCCCTTCAACCGGGCGATCAGGGTGGCGACATGAAAAGCGGCCTTTTCGCTGGCGATCGAGTCTTGTTGCAAGGTCCGCTGCGCCTGGGCGGTCGCGGGCAGCAGGACATTTTTGATGTGCTGCTGATACTGGGCGCCGATGTCCAGACTTCTGCATAACGAGGCGAACTCCGGCAGCTTGATATTCGGTTCAAGAGCAAGACTGCCGCGCTCATCTTTGCGGTAAACACCCGAGCTGTTTCGCCACGCGTCGTCGGCGGTTTCGGACTCTTCGAAATTGTGCAGCGCGGCTTCGAGCAACGTGGAATGCCTGACGCGACTGGCCCCGGTATCGATGCCGAAGATGATCGTGCTCGGCACCTCAAGTTGCACCGTGAGCTCATGGATATTCTCGACCGTAGCGAATTTCGACTGCATTGACGCACCGAGCAGCGGTTCGGCGAAAGCCTTGATGTCGTGCTGCAAGTCGCCCAGCGTCGTGTCCAGCACGCCTTGCAGGCGCCAGCGTTCGTCAATCAGTTCCTTGAGGAATTGACGGTCGATGTCCCGTGCACCGCTGTACCAATCGGGCACCTGAGGCTTGAGTGCCGCAAGGGCCGTCAACCTCGGCAACGACGCATTCTTTATGGCGCCCGGAATCACACCGAGCACGCGAAGGTAGTGCACGCCGTTATTTTCGGTGCTCAGGGTTTCGGGCTTTTTCTGTGAATTGCTTCCATGCAAATCAGACACGTTTGAATCACCTTGATGACAAGAAATGAGCCATCAGCTTATTCACCCTCGCCCGAAACAAAAGTCCAAACAACTGTTGGAGCGACCCGCTGAAACGGCGCGGACAGTTCGAAAATCAGCGAGTCGCCGATACATAAGTACCGCCACAGAGGCCTCGGTTCGTGCCTCGGCATGAGCGGTCGTGTTTTTCCCGCCAAAGGGACTACTATTCGATTCGCAGCCCCCGTTTCATGCTCAGGTAACCGCCATGCGTCTTTCCGAGTTCATCGTCAAAAACGTTGACCGCATCGTCGATGAGTGGGAGCTGTTCGCCAAAACCATCACCCCTGCCGCCGACACCATGGACGGCCCGGCGCTACGCGACCATGCGCGCTCGATCCTGCTGGCCGCAGCGCGGGATATGAACAAACCCCAAAGTCCCGGTGAACAAGCGGCCAAGGCCCGTGGCGAAGGCCCGGAGAAAACCCCGAGCCTGGATGAAGCCGGCGCCAGCCATGGCGAACTGCGCCACACCGTGGGTTTCGATCTGGTGCAGATGACCAGCGAATTCCGCCATTTGCGGGCGTGCGTGATTCGCCTGTGGGTCAACAGCCTCGAATCCCCCGACATGGCCTACTTTCAGGACATGATCCGTTTCAATGAGGCCATCGATGAAGCCCTGGCCGAGTCCACCGCGGCCTACGCCGAGCGGGTCAATCGCTCGCGGGACATTTTCCTGGCGATTCTCGGCCACGACCTGCGCACCCCACTGCAAGCAGTGAACATGTCCACCGAAATGCTGTTGCGCAAAGCCAACCTCGAAGGCGATGCGTTGAAGTGCGCAACCCACATAAAACGCGGCACAGGTCACATGTCTATGATGGTCAACGACCTGCTGGAGCTGGTGCGCAGCCGTCTGGGCAAGAACCTGCCGATCGATCCGGCCCCCATGGACCTGGCCCAGGCAACACAGGACGCCATCGCCCGGGCCTGCGCCGCCCAGCCCGAATGCGATCCGACCCTGGACATCGTGGGCGACACCCAGGGTGTGTGGGATCCGCGGCGGCTGGACCAGATGCTGCAGAACCTGATCGGCAACGCGCTGCAACATGGCTCGGACAAGCGTGAAGTGACCTTGGCGCTCAAGGGCGATGCCACCAACGTTCAGTTGACCGTGCACAACGACGGAATACCGATCCCTGCCGACGCGATTCCAACGATTTTCGATCCGTTGGTGCGCAGCGCCAGTGAAGAGCTCGGCGAACCCACCACCAGCCTTGGGCTGGGGTTGTTTATCGTCAAGGAAGTGGTGGAAGCGCATCAGGGGACGATTGAGGTCAGCTCGAATGAGGCTGACGGCACGCTGTTTACCGTGGTGTTGCCGAGGAAGGTGTGAGGCTTGTGACCGCGTTATCGTTCATCGCCAGCAGGGCTGGCTCCCACAATTGACCGAGTTCAGTCTGGCAACACCCGTCAACTGTGGGAGCCAGCCTGCTGGCCACCGTAGAAACCCCTCACTATCAGTTCTGATAGTTCCCAACCCTTGGCCGTCCGAGTAAAACTGGAAGTACGAATTCAGCCCCAAGGCAGGCCTCGCCATGACCGACTCCATAAGCAAGGATCGCCCTTTGCGCCAGTCAAAGACTCTACTGCTGGCCACCGACAGCAAGAGCTCGGTGCTCGCCGAGGTAACGGACGGCAAGGTCAATTCAATTGCGTATTCAGCCTACGGCGAACAGTCCGGGCGGCAGGGGATTGGCGGGCGGTTGGGGTTTAACGGCGAGCTACGCGAGGTAGAACTTGCCTGGTATCTACTGGGGAATGGCTACAGGGCTTACAACACGGTGTTGATGCGTTTTCATAGCCCGGACAGTTGGAGCCCGTTTGGGGAGGGTGGGTTGAATGCGTATATGTATTGTGTGGGGGATCCGGTGAATGCTTCGGATCCGACGGGGCATGTGTTCAACCCTGTCGCTGCAACCCTGAGCAGGATCTTTCCATCTTCCTCTGCACGTAACCGGACAATGGCAACACCCGATGCGAATGTCCATCTCTCAGTGCCCCCTGCTGCTCAACAACCATTAAGGCTCCGCACGACGCCCCGCTATGAAGAACCAGCGCCTCGCTATACAAGGTCGTCACTACCTACATATGAGGAAGCAGCTGATCTAAGAGCGCTTGAGCAGCCTGAACCAACTTCGCTGACTCAGCCTGCACAACCCTTGTCGGCGTCTTCGCATGATTCTGGTTCGATCGGAGGAAACAGAATTAGGCCTGCAGAACCAGAAATGCAAAGAATGGAATCATCAAACTCTGACATGCCACCTCTTCCTCCAACGAGAAGGATATCTGACAATGTGGTGCGTCAATACAGCATGAGTCGAAATCCGGATGGCACTTGGTTCCACAGCAGCGTCGAAATGTTTACTGTAAGAAGCGTTCGCAGAGGGGGGGCTGAGCGCCATTAACTCGTATTGTCATCTGCGTTCACTGGTGGTGAATTGCATTAATAATTATTCCACCACCAACCGCCCCAACCGCTGCTTCAACATCCGGTTCTCAGCCCGCAGTTGCTGCACTTCTTCAAGCAGATCCAGCGCCAGGGCGACGCCTTCCCACTCCAGTTCCAGATCGTGCCGCAGCTTGGCGGCGCGCTTGGCCAGGGTCAGTTCGTAATCGGTGAAACGCCAATCCTTGGGCACGGCACCCTGAGGTTCGAGGATGCCGTGCTCGACGATTTCGATCACGTAGACGTCCGACAAATCGGTCGCCTCACAGAATTCTGCCAGGTCCAGTTGAACGATCAGGGGGTTGCTCATGACGGGCTACTCCGTGTCTTGGATCAGAAATTTTCTCTAGGGTCGAACGCTGCTTTCTTCGCCAGCTCCTGCCACAAGGACTTGATGTCATCGTCCGATTTTTTCGGCATGACCGCCTTCAGTTGCACGAACAGGTAACCGCGTTCACCCGCCTTGTTCAGCAGGCCGTGGCCCTTGGCGCGCATGCGCTGGCCGTTCTGGCTGCCGGCCGGAACCTTGAGGTTGATCTTGCCGGTCAGGGTCGGCACCGCGACTTCAGCCCCCAACGCCAGCTCCCACGGTGCCAGCGGCAGGGTGATGATCAGGTTTTCGCCTTCGACGTCGAATTTCGGGTGCGGCGCAAAACGGATTGTCAGGTACAGGTCGCCGTTGGCGCCACCGCCCACACCCGGAGCACCCTGGCCCTTGAGGCGGATACGCTCGCCGTCGGTCACGCCGGCCGGGATTTTCACGTTCAGGCTTTTCGGGGTATTGCTGACGTGCTGGCCGGCGGCATTGTATTGCGGCACCTGGAAGGTGACCTTCTTCGATTCGTTCGAGAGGGTTTCTTCGAGAAAGATCCCAAGTTCCATTTCCACGTCTTGCCCTCGACGCCCGCTGCTGCGACGCGACTCTGCACCACCAAAACCGGGGCCACGGTTACCGAAGATCGAACTGAAGAAGTCCGAAAAGTCGCCGGTGTCCTGGCCACCGCCACCAAAACCGCCACGGCTCTGCCAGCCCGGTGGTCCCTGGAACGGCTGGCCATGCTGGCCATAACGGCGCAAGTCGTCATATTCGGCGCGCTTGTCGGCGCTTTTCAGCGCTTCATAGGCTTCAGAGGCGTCCTTGAACTTGGCCTCGGCGTCCTTTTCCTTGCTGACGTCCGGGTGGTATTTGCGCGCCAGCTTGCGATAGGCGGCCTTGATCGCCTTGTCGTCTGCAGTCGGCTCCACACCGAGAATCTTGTAATAGTCTTTGAAGTCCATCGCGGGAATCACCATCCGTTATCGAGGTCGCGCCACCTGCCACAGCATGCGCCTGTTTGCAGCGCAGGGCTTGACCGATCTCATGGTTGTGACCGGGCAGCGCATCAGAAGTTTATCGGCAGCAGGCGGGGCGACTTGCGGTCGCAGCGCGGCTGTCCGGTTGATGCAGGGTAGTTTGGGGGTGATGGCACGTCTTTCAAGGCGCAGTGGCAAGATTTAGCGGATAGTCGGCCTTCGATTCTGTGCCGCACTGGCATACACTGCGCGGCCGTTTTTTAACCGGAACTTGAAAGACATGAACAACGCCTCTCCAGCCCGTGCCGTTGGTATCGATTTTGGCACGTCCAACTCCACCGTCGGCTGGCTGCGCCCCGGTGTGGAAACGCTGATTGCGCTGGAGGACGACAAGATCACCCTGCCCTCAGTGGTCTTCTTCAACCTCGAAGAACGCCGCCCGGTGTACGGCCGTCTGGCGCTGCACGAGTACCTGGAAGGCTACGAAGGTCGCCTGATGCGCTCGCTCAAGAGCCTGCTGGGTTCCAAGCTGATCAAGCACGACACCAGCGTCCTCGGTACGGCGATGCCGTTCAAGGACCTGCTCGGGCTGTTCATCGGCCAGCTCAAGAGCCGCGCCGAAGCCGCCGCTGGTCGGGAATTCGAAGAAGTGGTGCTGGGTCGTCCGGTGTTTTTTGTCGACGATGATCCGATGGCCGACAAAGAAGCCGAAGACACCCTGGTGGATGTGGCGCGCAAGATCGGCTTCAAGGAAGTCTCGTTCCAGTTCGAACCGATTGCTGCGGCATTCGACTACGAGTCGACCATCGAGAAAGAAGAACTGGTGCTGATCGTCGACATCGGCGGTGGTACGTCCGACTTCTCGCTGGTGCGCCTGTCGCCGGAGCGGCGCAACCACGACAACCGTCACGAAGACATCCTGGCCACCGGTGGCGTGCACATCGGCGGGACCGACTTCGACAAACAGCTGAGCCTGCAAGGCCTGATGCCGCTGTTCGGCTACGGCAGCCGCATGAAGAGCGGCGCCTACATGCCCACCAGCCACCACATGAACCTGGCGACCTGGCACACCATCAACTCGGTGTATTCGCAGAAGTCGCAACTGGCCCTGGGCAGCATGCGTTATGACATCGAAGACACCGGCGGCATCGATCGCCTGTTCAAGCTGATCGAACAGCGCGCCGGGCACTGGCTGGCGATGGAAGTCGAAGAAACCAAGATCCAGCTGACCCATGCCGAACATCGCCACGTGCCGCTGGATCGCATCGAAGCCGGTTTGAGCGTGGAACTGAGCCGCGCGCTATTCGAATCGGCTATCGATAACCTGCTGGAACGCGTACGCAACAGCGTGACCCAGTTGTTGGCGGATGCCGATGTGCGGGTTGATCAGGTCGACACGGTGTTCTTCACCGGTGGTTCCAGCGGCATTCCGGCGCTGCGCAACAGCGTTTCGGCGATGTTGCCAAATGCGCGGCATGTGGAAGGGAATATCTTCGGCAGTATTGGTAGCGGTTTGGCGATTGAGGCGTCGAAGCGTTACGGTCCGATGGGCTGATCAGATCCTCTGTGGCGAGGGAGCTTGCTCCCGCTGGACTGCGTAGCAGTCCCTTTTTTTGGGGCCGCTTCGCGCCCCAGCGGGAGCAAGCTCCCTCGCCACAATCAGATCAATAGCACATCAAACCATCCCCACCTGCTTCAACTCGCTCTTCAGGTACGCGTAATAAATCGGCCCCGCCACCACCCCCGGCAGGCCGAACGCGGCCTCGAACACCAGCATCGCCAACAGCAACTCCCATGACTTGGCACTGATCTGCCCGCCGACGATGCGCGCGTTAAGAAAGTATTCGAGCTTGTGGATAACGATCAGGTAACCCAGCGCGGCCAAGGCCACCCAGATCGACAGCGACAGGCCGACGATGGTGATCAGGGTGTTCGACATCAGATTGCCGATCACCGGCAACAGGCCGAGCAGGAAAGTCAGCACGATCAGGGTTTTGGTCAGCGGCAACTTGATGCCGAACATCGGCAGCACCACCGCCAGGAAGATCCCGGTGAAGAAGGTGTTGAGCAGGGAAATCTTGATCTGCGCGAACACGATGTTGCGGAAGGCCTGGACCAGCAGATGCAAGCGATCAAACAGCGCCGCAGCCAATGGCTTGCGTTTGGTCAGGTCCGGAATCCGCTGCAAGGCGATGATCGCGCCGAGCACCATGCCGATCAGCAGCGTCACGAACATGTGCGCCGCGTCCTTGCCGACCAGTTGCAAGTCGCTGAGGTGCTTGCTGACCCACTCGCCAATCGCCACGCGGAACTCGGCGGCACTGGCCGGCAGGTAGACGTCGATGAACGGCGGCAACTGCCCACGCGCACGGTCGACCACGCCCATGAATTTATCGAGGGAGGCGCCAGGGTTTTCGGCTTCGTGCAGCAGGAAACTGATGGCGCCGGCAAAAATCAGCGTCAGCACACTGACAATCAACGTCCCCAGCAAGGCCACCGCCAACCAGCGCGCACGCCGGCCTTCGATCAGCCGCTGCAATTGCGGGGTGAGCATGTTGACCAGTTCGAACACCAGCAACCCGGCCAGCAGACTTGGCAGTAACCGCAGCGGTATCACCAGCAGCAGCCCACCAAAGATGATGACCCAGCTGATGACCAGCAAAACTTGACGCTGAGAAAACGTTGGCATACAGCCTCAAAACGAACGGCGTAAAAGGATTGGCAGTCTGCCAGCGATCCGGTGTCAGCACTAGGGATTGTGTGGGGCGACCTTAGTGGGGGGCAGGCAACTTACTTACTATGCATGCAGATCAATTGTGGGAGCGGGCTTGCTCGCGAATGCTGAGGAATGTTCAACATTTACATCGGCTGATACACCGCATTCGCGAGCAAGCCCGCTCCCACCCTGTTCGTGTTTATCCGCACGAATTATTTTTTCTTCAGACAATCACTCATGAAGGCTTTGCGCTCATCCCCTTTCAGGGCCTTGGTGGCGGCGTCGGCATTGCAGGTTTTCATTTTCTGTTGCTGCGGGGTCAAGGCCGCGCCGGCATCGTTGGCTGCGGGTGTTGCCTTGAGGCAATTGCTCATGAAGGCTTTGCGCTCATCGCCCTTGAGAGTCTTTGCAGTCGCCTCGGCGTTGCAGGTGGTCATCTTGTTCTGTTGGTCAGTGGCGGCGAAGCTTTGGGAACAGAGCAACAAACCGATCATCAACAAAGGGGCACGCATTATCTTCATGGAGTTTTCTCCTTGTCGCCGCACCGAGAGGTGCGGCATTCACCCAGAGTGTAGTCAAGCCTTGTTACACCTTCCTCCAGCCATGGATGATCATTCGGCCGGCGATTCACTGGCGGACGGTTGCTCCCGCAGGCTCTTGAATGCCTGTTGATATTCTTGCCAGGCTGACAGGCGCTTATCGATCACCGATCCCGGCAATCGCTCGAACGACACCCCGACTTCCCCAGGCAGACCGTATTGTGTTCCCAACGTCTTCAATGAAGTGAATTGAGCATAAGCCCCCGACTTGTACAGCTTGTTTATTTTTATCTGCCTGATGGTGTTGTCCCGGGAAACCTCCGGCAGCGCCGCGCGCCCCGCCGGCACATCATTGATGAAGACAAAGTCCGAACTGGCGGGGCCAGGCTCAAGGGTTGCCAGCGCTGGCAGTTCAAACTCGAAGTAACCATTGTCCGCCGTATGGGCGACAGGGAACTCCGGCCACGAATCGGCAACGACCAGTTGCTGGAGATTGCTCAAGTCATCGCCGATCACCACGTATTGATGGTCGAAAGCGGTGGCTTTGACGAGGTGAACCCGCGAATTTCTCGGTTGGCTGGCCAGCAGCGCGAAGGTCACTTTCGAGTTTTCCGAACAGTTTCCACCCTTGATTTCGATGGCTTTGCGCGCATGTTCGGCGATTGTCATCTGCGCGGTGAATTGACCTTCCTGGAGATCCAACCCTCGCAATCCCTTGATTTTCGCGATCGCAGAACCGCCGTTTTCCCAGATGCTCGGCAACTGGTTGCCCGATAAAGGCAACAGTTCCTTGGCCCGATAGATCGCGCGTTGTGCCTGACGCAGGTTGGCCATGACCTGAGGCGTCACTTCGGTGGGCTGTTCTGGCGCTGATACACCCGATCCAAGCTCATCCGCATACTGCTGCAACGCAACCCATGATTCACTGGACGGCGTGGCGTTTTCCCTGACTGTCTGTTGCAGCCCCAGATATTCATCGAGACGCCCGGTTTGCTTGAGATCACGCGCACGCTCGCCCAGATTGCGCTCGGATTCCGTGAGCGCTACCAAACCGTCCTCCGTGAACAACCGCTCGAGCAATGCCTCGAACTGTTCAGGCGACATCAGCGTTTTCAGGTCCGGTACCACCTCGATGCTTTTTACTATGCGCTGGTTGGCCTCGAAGCTCTCGATGTTCGCCTTCGCAAGCCCATCCCAGAGTGCGCTCCAGCAATCGTCGGACAAGCTCTCGTCCATCAACTTCAGTCCGCGCAGGTAGTTGTATCGTTCGAACGAGGGGATGCTCGGATGAAAGGCAGCGTTGACGAATTCCAGGCAGCGTTGTTCGACGTCCTGCAGTTGCGCAACCTCACCGGTCACAGTGGGAGCCCCTCCCCGCAGGCGCATGATCGCCGGATCGAATGCCGTATTTTTCAGCTCCGGCACGTCGGAAAGAACACTCGTCAATCGGTACGGCTTCAGGGCATGGTCGCGTAATGCCGCCTTCAGGATCGGGCCTTGGCCGATATGAATCTGCAACGCATCCCGCTCGGCATCGGGCAATGCCTGCAAGATCGAGGTGAACAAATCACTGCCTGAATGCAGGGCATCTCCATGCTCGTCACAGGCCTGGAACACTCCGCTGTCGCTCACGACAAGCGTACGTCGAATCGCGGCGTCTTCCCGACCGATGCTGTCCAGCTTAGGACCGTCGACGCTGTAATGACGGAGTTCGATCCGGACATCGGCGTTCCAGCCTGGCAGGTTCTCCAGCGAATGCAGGGCCAAGGCGTCGAAGTCCGGATTGTCGACCGACTCCAGATAGAAGCCCTCATAGGCCCGACTGATCCGCACATCCCTGAGCGCCCATTTCGCAAAACCTTCCAGTCGTTCGGGAAGCCTGCGCATCTTGAGCGCCTGCAACTCCTCCGGACGAGCCAGTGCCACCAGTTCTTCTGCGACGATAGCGGGCAGCCCTGACACCTCGTCCTGGATGACCCTTGCCTCGGCGCTGACGGCTCGCTCGATGCCTCGGTAGCGAGTGTCGAACAACGAGACCTTGCGCTGATCGGCCAGTTGCGCGAGCTGCATCCTCACACGCTCGGCATTCTTGCGTCGGCTGCCGAGCGATGCGTGGGCTTCATCACCCAGCAGTTGGCGGATTTCGTCGTCATCGAGATACGACAGCAAGGTGTCGATCAGGTCGGTGTTCGCCAGTCGGCCCGCATGGATGGACACAGGTTCTGCAGCGGACCCGAGTGAGTACAGAACCTGTCCATCGGCCCCCAGGAGCTCAATCGCCCGGCCTGGCCACAAGCCGTCCAGCAGTTGAAACTGCCAAAGCGCATCGGCCTGCAGGTAATCCTGCGCATGGGAGCTGCCGATGTTGCGGATGAACGTGTGAATGTCCCGGTCGATCCGGAAGCGGGTCACCGTATCGCTCAGCAAAGGAATCGCTCGCTCGTTATCGGCGTACATGCGTACAAGCGCTCCAAGGTCGGCGCGGCTGACGGTACGGATGTCGCCGAACCGGTCCGTCAAGCCTTCCACCGAGGGACCAAGCCGCTTGATCAACTTATCGGCATCCCAGGTGTGCGGTTGCTCACCCTCGATCACAAACGCGCCCGTACCGTTACTTTCCGCCAACGGTTGGTATGCCTCGGGTCGAGTCGGATGCTGCACGCGATGTTTGCCGGTTCGCGAATCGAGCGTGATTTCGAAATGGTCACCGTCCAGCGGCAGAATCTGCTTGCCCTGATGTTGATGCAGGCCGTGAGCGTCAGGTTTGGAGTCCCCCGCAAGACGCAGGTTTTGAAGTAGATAGGGCTGCAGATTTTGCCCCCACAGTCGCTGCTCGCCATTTCTTAACGTGACTTGTCGGGCACCTTCGAGGAACGACGACAGCCTGGGTTTCACCACTTGAGTGGCGATAATCCCGCCAGCGGCAAAGGCGCCCAACTGAATCACATTTTCAGCGACGCCGATCAAGTGCTCCGCAGCCTCCAGGTACTCGCCCTCGGCGAATTCGACAACACCTTCAACCACCCCGTCGACCAGTTGATAAACCATGTACCCCAGCATGGCCTCCCCAAGCACCGGTACGAACGGGGTCGCGATGAGCAAGGCAACTTCCATGATGTCGGAGAGCATTTTTTCCAGGTTTTCAATCCAGGCCCAGCGTGCGGCGCTGTCCGCATCGGCCGTGGTCACCGCCAGCGCGCGTCCGTCGGCAAGGATCTTGTCCACTTGTCGCTCATAGAGATAAATCCAGGGATCGTCGTGTTGGCGACTGGCGATATCGCTTTCGAAAGACACCGAGGCGAACCGCAGGTCAGGGCGCTCCACCTGGGTTTCGCGCCAGGCGGGTAAACCGGAGCCCGGTTGCGCGCCGTGATAGGTGACTTGCACCAACCTGGCGTTGAGCGCGGAGAAAAAATGCCCACGTTGCCCATGATCCACGAATCGACTGAAAAACGTCTGGTAGCTCGTCCGGGCAGAAGCGGAGGCCTGATCGTTGCCCCGTAACTGGCGAGTCAGTTCACGCGAGAATTCGACCGTCGAGGCATACTCTTTCAGCGGATGCTCGGGATCGTGCGGTACATAAGCAATAACGCGTCGGACATTCGCACCGGGCGTGTCGAGATCGGCGGCGATAAGCACAATTCCGGTCAGGCGGGTGCCCAGCATGCTCAAGTGGTAATAGCGTACGGGACCGCCATCGAACACCTGCCCCTTTTTGCCCCGAACCATGTTCAACACAGTCAGGTACGCCGCAGGCCCGATGTCTTTCTTCATCAACGCCAGGTGTGCGGCGGCTTTCATGGCGCCTTTCTGACTATCGACAATGCGCTGCTGGACCACCGCACGGACCATGGCATCTTCGGGAATCAGATAACTTTCCAGATGTTTTTTATACTGGGTGCCGATATCCAGAGTTCGGCACAGCGCCTTGAACTGCTCGACTGTCATACCCAGACTTTTAATTTCAAACTGCCCAATCTCGTCGGGCTTGCCAGTAAATACCGAGTCAGCGCTAAAGACTTCACCTTCGGCGAA
The DNA here is from genome assembly GCF_036884845.1 of Pseudomonas sp. MAG733B. Taxonomy (NCBI): domain Bacteria; kingdom Pseudomonadati; phylum Pseudomonadota; class Gammaproteobacteria; order Pseudomonadales; family Pseudomonadaceae; genus Pseudomonas; species Pseudomonas sp. MAG733B. The sequence goes on along the minus strand of NZ_CP145732.1, from coordinate 1,153,465 downwards.
GTTGTGCAGCGAAGCGTTAAGCAAAGAAACAGTTCGACTGCTGACGCCGCCCGTGACATTAAGTGTCCAAGGTGAAGTTTTAGCAGCGGAATACAAGCGTAGAAAAGTTTCACGAACATCGACTACTACACCGTATTGCTCATGAATAGCCCGAGTCAGTATTGGTTGGGCGAAGGATTCAACGTCCTGCAGATTGCCAAGCATCCGATCGACTGTATTCTGGGCCATCCAGCCCGCCTGCGTGGCGACTTTCGCGGCCAGGTGTTCGGTAGGGGACGCCGCTTTGTGCCATTCGGAAACAACTTTGGGGGTGTTGCGCAAATCAGCCATCCGCAGAAGAGAGGAATTGACAATCCAGTCGGGAATGGCACTTTTTATAAAATCAAAGTGAATACTGTTTTCGTACTCAGGATCAGAAACGCTCGAAACACTTTCAGCTTTTAACAATAAACTCTTCACAACAATTACCTGCAAACCTTGATAAAGAGTATCGAAGCCTACAGCGCTCCAATCCTGCCCCATGAAGTTCGTTTCGGATAATGCTGTATGAAATATCTTAATCAGACCGTTAAAACAGTTTATTGCGCCGATAGTAGTCGGGTGAACAACCCCCTTGACGCTGGAACATCGCAATAAATGCCGAAGCCGTGCTGTACCCCATGTCGAAGGCAACTTCCTGAATGCTGCGATGGCTGTCCAGCGCTTCAATCGCAGCCAGAAATCGCAGACGCTGGCGCCATTCCCCGAAACTCATGCCTAACTCGCGGACAAACTGCCGGGCCAGGGTCCGTTCGCTGACGTGAACCTGCGCCGCCCAATGCGCCAAGGGCCGATTGTCATCAGGTGCGGCTTGCAGGGCTTCGCATATACCCAGCAATCCCGGCGTGCTGGCATAGGGCAGGTAACACTCATGCACCGGCGCCTGTTGCAACTGGTCTACCAGAACCTGGGCCAGGCGCTTGTCTGCGGCCAGCTCGGGAATCTTTACATCACGGACGGCGAAGTCCTTGAGGATCGCCTTGAGAATGTCACTGATAGCGAGCGTGCAGGCCTGTTTTGGCAAATCCTCACAGACTGCGGGGGCCAGGCAAACGGCACGGTAATTGATCGGCTGATGGCTGTAGAAACTGTGCTCGATTTCCGGTGGCACCCACACCGCGTATTGCGGCGGCGACAAGAAACGACTGCCGTCGACATCCATGTGCAACACCCCGTGCGCCGCATACTCGAGCGTGCCCCAGGGATGCCGGTGCGCCGAGGCGTATTCGTGGGTGTTGAAGTCGGCATACCGGAAGTACACCGGGGCCGGCAGTTCGCTGAAATCCAGCAGATCTATGTGTTTACTGGTCATGCTGTCCGGAATCAAGGGCGGGTTGTCTGGATCGAAGTATAGACCTGTATCCAGACAGGGGATAATTGCCCCTCATTAACGTTCTGGTTTTCCCTGATGCAATACGCTTATCCCCTGCTGGCCATTTTTATCTGGGCCGGCAACACAGTGATCACCAAAATGTCGGCCGGGGCGATCTTCCCTGCCGAGATCGGCTTCTACCGCTGGCTGCTCGCCGGTTTGTTGTTCACGCCTTTCATGCTCAAACCGGTGATCGCTCACTGGCCGCAGATTCGCCCGAACCTAGGCAAGATTTTCATCCTCGGCGTGCTCGGCATGGCGGTCTATCAAAGCCTGGCGTATTTCGCCGCAGCCCTGACCACGGCCACCAACATGGGCATCATCCTGTCGTTGATGCCGTTGATGTCGCTGGCCATGGCGATCGTCAGCCTCGGTCAGCGCCTGACTGCCGGCGCACTGGCTGGTGCGGTGCTGTCGTTCGCCGGCGTGCTGGTGGTGGTTTCGTCCGGCAGTCTCAGCGCATTGCTGGAGCACGGGGTGAACCTGGGCGACGCGATGATGCTGGTCGCGACGCTGGCTTACGCGGTCTACAGCACGCTGCTGAAAAAATGGCAGCTGAAATTACCGCCGCTGGTGTTGTTGTATTTGCAGGTGCTGGTGGCGGTGGTGGTGTTGTTTCCGCTGTTCCTCGCCTCGCCGAAAATCGGCCCGACTCTGCAGAATATTCCGCTGGTGTTGTATGCCTGTTTGCTGGCCTCGATGGTCGCGCCATTGGCGTGGATGCAGGCCGTGGTGCGCCTGGGACCGAGCCGGACCGTGCTGTTTTTCAATTTGCTGCCGTTGATTACGGCGCTGATTGCGGCGGTGGTGCTGCACGAGCAACTGGCGATGTATCACCTGGTGGGTGGCGTGTTGACGTTGGGTGGGGTGGTGCTTTCGGAGCGTTGGACGACGGTGTTGGGCCGCGCGTAATTACTTTGTGGCGAGGGAGCTTGCTCCCGCTGGACTGCGCAGCAGTCCTATTTTTTGGGGGCCGCTTCGCGCCCCAGCGGGAGCAAGCTCCCTCGCCACAGGCGGTCTAGAGCCCTGCAGCATTCAACCGAGCCGCATGCTCGACAAACAACCGGATCGGCTCGGCGCCCTTCCCCACCAATCCCAACGACTGATTGACGATGTCGAAGTGATCCAGCGGAAACTCATCGCCAATCACCGTCCCCAAATGCGAGCTGTAGCGCCCGACCATCCCGTCGCAATGCCCGGCCTCACGAACGAAAGTCCTCGCGAACAACCGGCAACTGCGGTTGGTGCCATCGAGCAGGTTGCGCCCGCGATCGGTCTTGCCCGGTTGCAGGGTTCCGGACCAGGAGTAATAACGCACACCGTTGACCTCTTCCGGCCCGTGCCCGCCCCAGGTCTCGGGCAGCCCTTGTGGATAACGTTGATTGAACAGCGCCACGCCTTCGGTAGTGAGGGAATGATGGGACGCATGGATATCCACAGGCAGCTTCGGTCCGTGATAACCGGTGTCCAGCAGGCACATCAACGTGTTGACCATGCGCAATAAAAAGCTCAGTAGCCGCCCCTTGGCACTGTCGTGGGGATAGTGCTTGTGCAGATAATCGGCCAGTTCCGAACCGTGATTCGGCCCCGCCACGGAAGTCACCGAGGCGACCAGATCCGGGCGTTTGGCTGCCGCATATCGCGCCGTCAACGAGCCTTGGCTGTGACCGATCAGGTTGACCTTCTCGGCCCCGGTTTCGCGCAGAATCTCCTCGATCCGCGCCAGCAATTGCTCGCCGCGCACTTCATTGGAGTTCAGCGGCGAGACCTGCACCGCAAACACGATGGCGCCGCCACGGCGCAACGCATCAACGATCCCGTACCAGTACGGATAAAGCACCAAACGGATGAACCCGAGCATTCCCGGGACCAGCACCAGTGGATAGCGCGGGGCAGAACCTTGCGACATGGGCGGACATCCTTGTGATCGAGAAGTGACGCAAGGCGGGATGCAAGACATCCGCCAAGCATCGCCAGCGAAGATGACAACTCGACGACCAGTCTATGACATCCGCCCTACTTCAACCCCACCACGCCCGCCACGATCAGCCCGACCGACAACAACTTCACCGCCGTCAGGCTCTCCCCCAGCAACGCAAACCCGAGAAACACCGTGCCCAGCGACCCGATAGCGGTCCAGATCGGATAGGCGATGCTGACCGGCAATTCGCGCATGGCCAGGGTCAGGAAGTAAATCCCGCCCACTGCCGCCGCCACGGTGATCAGCGACGGCCAGAGCCGGGTGAAGCCTTCGGCGTACTTCATGCCCATGGCGAACGTCACCTCAAACCCGGCGGCGATCAGCAGAAACAGCCAGGCCATCTAGAACTCCCTGGCCAGCGCCAGCAAGCGCTGTTCGGCCTCGGCGGCGGAGACCGCGAAGGTGCGCGCCTCGGACTCTTCGCCCTCGGCCGCTACCACCGTGATATCGGTAATACCGATGAAACCCAGTGCTGTGCGCAATAGCGGATCAGCATGATTCATCGCCTCCAACTCACCGCCCGGACCAAAACCGAAGCCGCCGCGACTGGTGACGATCAAGGCCTTTTTACCGTGCACCAACGGTTCGTACTGGGCCACACCGTTGTCCAGGGTGTGATTGAAAGTCAGGCCGAGTCGCACGATCTGATCGATCCAGGCCTTCAAACCGCTGGGTACGCTGAAGTTGTGCATTGGCGTGGAAATCACCAGCAGATCATGGCCGAGCAACTCGCCGACCAGTTCATCGCTGAACGCCAAATCGGCTTGCATCGACAAGGGACGGGCCTCGGGTTCGGGATAAAACGCGGCGGCCACAAACGCTTCGTTGACCGGCGGAATCAACGCCCGCCCTACCTCACGACGGGTCAGTTGCACATGCGGATGACGCGTCTGCAACGCCGAGAGAAACACCTCGGCCAGACGCCGCGAATGCGAACGCTCACCACGGGGACTGGCGTGGATAGCAAGAATTTTACTCATCTGAATCTCCTCAAGGACTAAACTCAAACTGCTTGTGGCTTGCAGCTTGAAGCTCGCAGCCTTTCCTCTTCAAATGAGCAAAAATCACTCGGGATGAATCTATTTCATCCGTGGAGCATTCAATGTTTGCCTCGTTGCCGCTGACCGCCCTGCGCGCCTTTGAATCCGCCTCACGCCTGCTGAGCTTCAAGGACGCCGCCGAAGAACTGGCCGTTACCCCGACGGCTGTATCGCACCAGATTCGCTCGCTGGAAACCTGGCTCGGCGTGCCGCTGTTCGAGCGCCTGCCCCGCCAGGTACGCCTGACTGAATGCGGCGAACGGCTGTTCCACAGTCTGCACGGCGCTTTTCTGGAAATAGCGCAAAGCGTCGACACCCTGCGGCCGCAGCGCAGCGGCACAAACCTGACGATCTCCACCACCGCCGCCTTCGCCGCCCTGTGGCTGGTGCCACGGCTGGGACGTTTCTACGCCCGGCACCCGAACATCAATGTGCGCCTGGATACCCACTGCGAAGTCATCGACCTGCATCAGGACGCCAGCGTCGATCTGGTGCTGCGCTACAGCCTTGGTGATTATCCGAACCTGTATGGGTTGTGCCTGTTCGATGAATCCTTCGGCGTTTATGGCTCACCGGAACAAGTGGCACTGGCGACCCAGCGCATGCCGACGCTGATCAGCGTGCGCTGGCACAACTCCAAGCTCTACGCCCACGGCTGGGAGGCGTGGTGCGCTCAGTCCGGCGAGACATGGCTGAGCGGCCAACCCGCCGTGCGCGAATACGACGAAGAGCATTACGCCCTGCAAGCGGCGATTGCCGGTCAGGGCTTGGTATTGGCAAGCAATATCCTGGTGTCGGAAAGTGTGGCCAGTGGGTTGCTGGTGCCTTATCGGGGGGATGTGCAGGTGGATGGCGCCGGTTACAGCGCGCTGTGCGTGCCGGGTCGCGAGCGGCATCCGCCGGTGCGGGCGTTTTTTGCGTGGCTCACCGAGGAGGCGTCGTTGTCCGGACTAACGCCAAGATCGCAGCCTGCGGCAACTCCAAGAGAACGGATTCCTCTGTAGGAACTGCCGCAGGCTGCGATCCTTTGATCTACCGGGTTGGCTTGACCGTCACCGGCGCCTTGCCCGATTTCATCTGCTCCAGCAGCGGCGCGCACTGATTCGGCTCGCCGCCGCTCGGTGCCACCAATGCCAGCAGCCCCGCCGCCGGTGCGGCAATCACCCCAAGGGCAACCATCCCGGCCCCGCGCAATATCAACGGTACGGCCTTAACCCCGGCATCGGGCTTGATGAACTTGCCCCGCACGTACAGCGGTGAACGCAGCGAGATCAAGCGCCAGCCCTTGGATTCCGGGGTGATGGTCAGGTCCAGTTGTTCGGTGGCCATGTTCGCCGTGCCATCGATATAGATGATCGCGTTCTCGGTATCGAACACGAACAATCGTGTGGTCGCCAGGCCGTTCTTGATTTCGAAGTCGGACGCTGCGCAGTTGATCTTCACTTCCTTGTCGCCAAAGATTTTGCCGACCACATAGTTGCCGACGTTCAGCCCGGCCAGCTCCATTAACTCGCGACTGATGGCGCCGTCGTTGATCAGCATTTTCAGGTTGCCGTTGGCGGTGCCCAGCAATTTGGCCACCGAATTGCCGCGACCGGTGATGTCGGCATCGCCATTGAGCTCACCGAAACTGGTTTTCATCGGTTCGAAGGTCGGAAACAGCTGCTTGAGCTTGAAGCCCCGCGCGGTGAGTTTTGCCCGACCTTCCAAGGGCTCGGTGCGACCGTTCAGGCGAATCTGCGCATCGAGCTTGCCGCCCGCCACGCCAAAGCGCAGCGGTTCAAGGCTGAGCACGCCATCGGTCAGCACCAGGTGCGTGTAAAGATCGTTGAACGGCAGTTTTTCGCTGTGGACGATGCGTTTGCCGGTGAATTCGACGTCGGCGTCCATATCGCGCCAGCGATCGGTCTTGAACTCTTCGACCGGCAGCACCTTGTCCGCCGGCTGCTTGCTCTCGCCGCCTCGGGCCTTTTGCTTCGCATTGGAATCGGCACCGATCAGCGGGGCCAGGTCGGCAAACAGCAGTTGATTGGACAACAGCGACCCGCTGAGTTTGGGCCGTGGCTGGCCGGCGACGTAGGTCAGGCTGCCGTGGATATCACTCTCGCCGATCTTGCCGTTGAATTCTTCATAGCGAAACACTGCGCCCGTCGGCTCATGCAGCTTGGCGATCAGGTGACCGTCAGTGGCGTACGGCGGGGTATCCGGCAGGGTCACGCCGGTCAGCGGGTAAAGATTGCCCAGGCTGGTGCCGGCCAGTTTCAGGCGCAGGTCGAGGGCACCGAGATTCATCGGATCCGTCAGCGTACCGGCCAGTTCGACGCTAGTGTCGGCGATCTTCACTTGCGCCTGCAGTGGGAACGGTCGGGCCGCGTCCTGCAAGGCCAGCAAGCCACCAATCTTGCCCTGGCCCGCCAGTTTCTGACCGTGATACTCGCCTTTGACTTTGAGGCCGAACGCGTAGTCCTGTGGCGCGGCGCCCTGCTCCTGCGCGGTTTTCGCCGCTTTGTCACCGACGATCTCGCTGAACGGAATCGGCTTGCCCAACGGGTCGATCAGCACGTCGAGCTGAGTCTTCAGGTTCTGGTCGTCGAGGGTGACGTGGCCCTTGTCGAAACCGATCGCGCCGATGTCCAGCACCCACGGCGAAGGTTCGGCGTTCGGGTCTTTCGGGTCGAACTTGAAGGTCCAGTTGGCGCGACCGTCGGCCAGGCGTTGCAGTTCGGCATTGGGTTCAGTGAGGTCGATGCGCGGGATGACGACACGCTGCGCCAGCAAGGCCAGCGGCGAAATGCGCAGTTCAACGCGCTTGAGGCTGGCCATCTGCGGCGTCTTCGACCAGTCCGGGTTACCCAGGCTCAGGTCTTCGGCCACCACATGCGGCCACGGCACCCAGGCACGCCAGCCGCCCTCGTCGGGCTCGCGCCGCCACACCACCGCCAGGTTGCCATTGATGGCGAACGGACGGTGCAGCTCTTCGGAAACTTTGGCATTGAGGGGTGGTTTGATCCGGTTCCAATCGAAAAACACGATGATCAGCACCAGCACGGTCAGCAGAACAACCAGGCTGCCGAGGGTCCAGGCGAGAATTTTACGGGTGCGCGTCATTGCACAAAGCTCCTGATACGGCTGAGCGCCCCGACCGCGACGCACATGAAAAACGCTGGGCCAGAACCGGCCCGCTATGGAATCTACGACTGAAAAACGGCCCGCAGGTTTAATCCGATGACCGATTTTCCAGCAATCGACAAGTCTATTCATGACTAATCAGTCGCCTTCGGCGTTACCGGCCCCGCACTTTTACGTGGCGCGAGTGAGTCGAAAATACCCACCTCGGTGCAAACGCGCGGGATTGAAAGCCCCGGTTTACAAGGCCTGCAGAGAACAATCAATTCCGTTGATTATTAACATTGCGTTTATGAACTTTTATATCGACTTATCGAGAGTAGCATTGCCCTCGTACCCAATTTATCGCCCTCCTACGGAGCACCCAATCATGAAACGCCAACTTCTGCTTAGCCTTACACTTTCAATGCTGACCAGCACTGCTTTCGCACTGCCGGCCGCTGACCAAGCCACTCCGCAAGTCAAAGATAACCACTCGGTGTTCAGCCAAACCGTCGCTGCCGATGGTTCCGATCGCACCCCGGGCCAAACCCTGGCCGAAGGCGGTAACGATCGCCTGAAAGAAAAAAACCTGATCACTGAAGATGGCTACGACCAAACCAAACAAGGCCAGACTGTTGCTGCTGACGGTTCCGATCGCACTCCGGGCCAGACCCTTGCCGCTGACGGTTCCGATCGCACCCCAGGTCAAACCCTTGCCGCTGACGGTTCCGATCGCACTCCAGGTCAAACCCTTGCCGAAGGCGGTGGTGACCGTGTAATCGAACGCAACAGCGCTACGAGCTGAGCCCATGGCGGCCCTGAAAAAAAGCCCAATCACCGGATTGGGCTTTTGACATTCTGGCCTTTCACTTTATAGACGCCGCATCTCCTCGCCTGATCCCCCTATCGCCGTTCGACGCCGGCAAAGCCGATTTGCTAGAGTGCGCCGCTGTCCTTCTTCAGAAAACGCCCTTGCGATGCTGCCCCGCGCCGAACAGAAACAACAAACCCGCAACGCCCTGATGGACGCTGCCCGTCGCCTGATGGAAGGCGGCCGAGGATTCGGCAGCCTGAGCCTGCGCGAAGTGGCGAAAACCGCCGGTATCGTTCCCACCGGTTTCTACCGGCATTTTGCCGATATGGATGAACTGGGCCTGGTGCTGGTCAGCGAAGTCGGCCAGACCTTCCGTGAAACCATTCGCCTGGTGCGGCACAACGAGTTCGTCATGGGCGGCATTATCGATGCCTCGGTGCGGATCTTTCTCGACGTCGTCAGCGCCAACCGTTCGCAATTCCTGTTTCTGGCTCGCGAACAGTACGGCGGCTCGCTGCCAGTGCGTTTGGCCATCGGTCGTCTGCGCGAAGACATCAGCTCGGACCTCGCTGCCGATCTGTCGTTGATGCCCAAGCTGCAACACCTGGACATCGCCGGTTTGAGTGTCATGGCCGATCTGATCGTCAAAAGCGTGTTCGCCACCTTGCCGGACATCATCGACCCACCGGCCGAGGCGCTGCCGGAACACCTGACGCCCCAGGCAAAAATTACTCAGCAACTGCGTTTTATCTTTATCGGCCTCAAGCATTGGCAAGGCCTGGGCAGCACGGAGTGATGCCCTTTGTGGGAGCGGGCTTGCTCGCGAAGAACGATAACGCGGATTACCTGAAATACCGCGGCGCCCCATTCGCGAGCAAGCCCGCTCCCACAAAACATCAATCTCGCTGCAAGTTGGTGCACAGAAAAAATTGGCGCACCAACATTACTCAAAACCCACGCCCCGCCCTACCTCGCCCTACACCTCCGTCAGCCATTTCCTACACATCACGCCGATTGGCAAGCCCCTTGCTCTAGCCTGAGCATCGTCCATTGCTGGAAGCTTTCCGATGCTGGTGATTCATCGCAGAATCGACCCTCAACCCGTCTGGGCCGCCGAGTTGCACCTGACCTTCGAAGCCCGGAGCAAAAGCCGTTTGCGCTGTTTCAGTGCCGAGGGCGAAGACGTCGGGCTGTTTTTGGAGCGCGGCCAATCGCCGTTGTACGACGGTGAATGTTTACAAGCCGAAGACGGACGCATCGTCCGCGTCTGCGCCCGCCCGGAACAACTGCTGCACGTCACCTGCGCCAATGCCTTCGAACTGACTCGCGCGGCCTATCACCTGGGCAATCGTCATGTTGCCCTGCAAGTGGGGGATGGCTGGTTGCGCCTGCTCGACGATTACGTGCTCAAGGCCATGCTCGAACAATTGGGCGCCCATGCCGAAAACATCGAGGCGCCGTTCCAGCCGGAACACGGTGCCTACGGCGGCGGCCATCATCATTCGCGTCACGGCGATGAAGACTTCAACTATCCACCGAAACTGCATCAATTCGGCGTGCGCCTGTGAACCCCGCATGGGCATTGCTGCGCCTGGCCAGTCCGCAATTGCCGATTGGCGGCTACAGCTATTCCCAAGGCCTGGAAATGGCCGTGGAGAACGGACGCGTCCACGATCCCGACAGTGCGCGGTGCTGGATCAGCGATCAATTGCTGCTCAACCTTGCCCGCTTCGAAGCTCCGTTGCTGCTCGCCCATTGCGTGGTGGCGGCAGAGGAAAACTGGAGCGAACTGCTGCAACGCTGCGAAGAGCACCGCGCCAGCCGGGAAACCCGCGAACTGCATCAGGAGAGCCGGCAGATGGGCTACTCCTTGCAACAGTTGCTCAACGGCCTGCCGGAACTGGATGCTGCGGCGCGTGCCTTTCTTGAGCAACGCCGCGAACCACACCTGGCGCTGGGCTGGGCATTGGCCGCCCGCGCCTGGCAAATCAGCCCGCAGGATGCGCTGGCCGCGTGGCTCTGGAGCTGGCTGGAAAACCAATTGGCGGTGCTGATGAAAACCCTGCCGCTGGGCCAGCAAGCCGCCCAACGCCTGACCAGCGAACTGCTGCCGCTGCTGCAACAAGCCCAGCAGGACGCCAGCCACATCAACCCCGACCACTATGGCAGCGCCGCGTTTGGCCTGTCCCTGGCGTGCATGGCCCACGAGCGCCAGTACAGCCGTCTGTTCCGTTCCTAGGGCCCCATATTTTGGAGAATCACATGAACACACAACCTCTGCGTGTCGGCATCGGCGGCCCGGTCGGTTCCGGTAAAACCGCCCTGACCCTGGCCCTTTGCCTGGCCCTGCGCGAGCGTTACAACCTGGCCGTCGTCACCAACGACATCTACACCCGCGAAGACGCCGATTTCCTGGTACGCAACGAAGCATTGGCGCCGGAACGCATTATCGGCGTGGAAACTGGCGGCTGCCCGCACACCGCAATCCGTGAAGACGCCTCGATCAACCTCGAAGCGGTGGATCAACTCAACCGCCGCTTTCCGGGCCTGGACCTGATTCTGGTGGAGTCCGGTGGCGACAACCTCTCGGCCACCTTCAGCCCTGAACTGTCCGACCTGACCATCTACGTGATCGACGTTTCCGCCGGCGACAAGTTGCCACGCAAGGGCGGGCCGGGGATCTGCAAATCGGATCTGCTGGTGATCAACAAGATCGACCTCGCACCACTGGTAGGCGCGTCGCTGACCCTGATGGACAGCGACACCACGCGCATGCGCAACGGCAAGCCATTCGTCTTCAGCAACCAGAAAACCGGCCAGGGCCTGGAAGAGATCATCGCCTTCATCGAACGCCAGGGCTTGCTGACCGCTGCCTGATTACGATTTATCCACAAGGAAGCCAATCCATGACACTGAAACGCATTCTGGGCGCCATGGCCCTGCTGCTGACCCCGGCCATCGCTTTCGCCCACCCGGGGCACGGCGATAACGGTTTGATCGCCGGCATCAGCCACCCGATCGGCGGCCTCGACCACTTGCTGGCGATGCTCGCGGTCGGCCTGTGGGCGGCGCAGCAACAAGGCGCGGCGCGCTGGGCGCTGCCGTGCACTTTCGTCGGCACCATGCTGCTGGGCGGGTTGCTGGGTTTTGAAGGGCTGAACCTGCCGGCGCTGGAAAGCGGGATCGCCGCGTCGGTGCTGGCGTTGGGCCTGGCGGTGGCTTTGGCGGTGCGTCCGCCGTTGAGCATGGCGGTCGGCGCCACGGCGCTGTTCGCGTTGTTCCATGGTGTCGCCCATGGCCTGGAACTGCCCGACATGTCGAGCCCTTGGCCGTATGCCGCAGGGTTTGTCGCGGCGACAGCGGCATTGCATGGGTTGGGTTATGCGCTGGTGCGGGTATTGCCGCAGGCTGCGGCGCCGTTGGTGCGGCTGGCGGGTGCGGCTTCGGCGGCGACCGGGGTCTGGTTGTTGGCGGGCTGATTCTCTATTGCCTGAACTGGCCTCATCGCTGGCAAGCCAGCTCCCACAAGGATTTGCGCTTAACCTGTGGGAGCTGGCTTGCCAGCGATGACGGCCTGACGGACACCACGCCTCTCAGGCCTGTTAACATGTCGCGCAATCGCCCCTGCCGTGACGACGCCAGCCAATGCCGCCTGTTTCCCGCTCCGCTTCCCAGCCTGAACTGAACGCCCTGTTCGCCTCGGTGCAACAGCACTTCCACAACGTGATCGTGCCGCTTTGGCAAGGTCCCGGCTGGAATGCCGAGATGGCGCTGCCTTATGAGGCGCTGGACGCCGAGCACAATCCCCTGCCACCTCAACGCTACCGGGCCATGGCCTGTGCGCGGCAGTTGTATCTGTTTGCCAGTCTGATCGGCCAGGTGCCGGATGCCGAAGAGCGTGCGGCAGCGCTGTTCCGTTCCTTGCAGCGGCACTTTCACGATGCCGAGCACGGCGGCTGGTTCTACAGCATCGACCCGCACGGCGCGCCGCTGGATCAGCGCAAAGACCTCTACACCCACGCCTTCATCCTGTTCGCCTGCGCCCATTACTGGAACAAAGTTCGCGAGCCGTTGGTGGAGTCGGTGCTCAACGCCGCCCTGGAAGTGATTGCCCGACGTTTTGCCACCGGCGATGGCCTGTATGAAGCCAGCCTTGACCGTGACTGGTCATCGTTGAACAGCGGACCGTTGCAGAACCCGTTGATGCACCTGGCCGAAGCCTTCCTCGCCACGCTGGCGGTACGCGAAGACCTCGGCGTCCAACGCGCACTCGTCGAGTTGTGCACAGCCATGCAGAAGCGTTTTATCGATCCGCAACACGGCGTGTTGATGGAAAAACCGTTGGGGGCTGTGGATAACTGGTTTGAGCCGGGACACCAGTTCGAATGGTATTTCCTGCTGGAATCATCGGAGCTGCTGCGCGGCTCGAAACTGCATGCTTCGCTGGAGCGCGCCTTCGCGTTCACCGAACAACTGGGTGTCGATCAACAAACCGGTGCGGTGCGGGCCATGCTTGATCTGGGGCCGGATGGCGGCGCCCGGGACGCCACCCAGCGTATCTGGGCGCAGGCCGAGTATTTGCGTGCGTTGACGTTGCGGCCGGACAGCGAAGCTGAGGTGCTGCGCCAATTGCAGGCGTTGCAGCAACGCTCGCTGCATGCCGGTGGCTGGTATGAATGCCGTGATGAGCAAGGTGAAGTCAGTCGTCGGGATATGCCGTCGACCACGCCTTATCACTTGGCGACTTGCTATCGCGGGTTGGCCGAGTACCTCGACTGATATCGAAAGGATCGGAAGTCACTCAATCCACTTCCGGTCCCCGGTAAAACTGATGGTCAACCATCGTGCGGCATCCGGTTTGCCGAGCTTCGCGGAAATTTCCTCGCGCAAACTGTCCAGTTGGCCCACGCCATCCAGCCAATAATCCTTCGGCAACACGATGTGAATTTCGATAAAACAGGCCCGACCGTGTTTCTGCACGTAGGAAATGTAATCGTCGAAACCATGCTCCACCTTGGCCACGTCCATCACCTGACGCACCTTGTCGTCCAGTTGATCCGGGACAATTCCCAACACATCGCGCAATGCCGGGCCGAGGATTTTGTACGCCGGGGGGAGCATGCCCAAGGCCAGCAGAATCAGAATCATCGGGTCGACGTACACCGCCCACTTGCCGTAACCCTGAGTCTTGAGCAGCAGCGCGATGAGGAAACTCACCAGCAGTCCCGCCGACAGCATCGCGTCCACCAGCCAACTGATGTTGTCGAACTGGATCAGCGATGATTTGAGTGTGCGATTGCGACGGCGGACGTAGAAATAATAAATCAGCTCAACGACCGTGAAGAACGCGGCGTAGAAGATCACCAGCCCCAGTTCGACCTCGCGGCCACCGCTGATAATGCCGAACACACCGTTGAGAAAGGCATAAATGGCGACCAGGAAAATGAAACTGCCCTCGATCACCAACACCATGGGCTCCAGATGCCAGGAGCCGAACTGGAAGCGCTGATTGCTCTCCTTGGCGATCATTCGGGCGGTGATCAGCATCAGCACCTTGATGAACGCCGCGATCAGCGAAAAGAAGCCATCGAACAGGATCGATTGGGCACCCGAGACAAAACCGGTGATGATCCCGGCGACTGTCACGGCGAGCATCAGGAAGGTCGATTGCTTGAGCAGCGACTGCTCGCCTCGATTGCTCACTTTTTCTCCTCTAATACCTCTAGGCCACCGGGTGTGGCGGCTTGCTTGAGGGAGGAGTCTAGCTGAAGCTTTGTGTCACCTGAGCCGGCCCCTTCGCGAGCAAGCCCGCTCCCACATTGGATCGCGGTCAAATGTGGGAGCGGGCTTGCTCGCGAAAAACTATGACTCGGTATTAAGCCTTGCCGCCACTGCGATCAATAGCAAACCCGGCCCAGGTCTGGCTGACCGGCATCAATTCCAGGCTGTTGATGTTGATGTGCGCCGGGGCATTGAGCACCCAGAAAATGGTGTCGGCGATGTCTTGCGGCTGGATAGGCTCGGCACCGGCGTAGGTCGCGTTGTAGCGCTCCTGATCACCGGCAAAACGCACCAGTGAGAACTCGCTTTCGCACAGGCCCGGCTCAATGTTGCTGACCCGCACGCCCGTGCCCTGAAGGTCGCAGCGCAGGTTCAGGGAGAACTGTTTGACGAATGCCTTGGTGGCGCCATACACATGGCTGCCCGGGTACGGATAGTTGCCGGCGATGGAACCCAGGTTGACGATGCCGGCGCCACGGCCATGAGCGATCAGGCGTGGCAGCAGCAGACGCGTGCTGTACATCAGGCCTTTGACGTTGGTGTCGACCATGGTGTCCCAATCGTCCAGGTCGCACTTCGGTGCCGGATCAACACCCAGGGCCAGGCCAGCGTTGTTGATCAGCCCGCGCAATTTGGCGAAGGACGGTGGCAGGTTGGCAATGGCTTCTTCCATGGCCTTGCGATCACGCACATCAAGCACCAGGCCATGCACTTCAGTCTGCTTCGACAGTTCGGCACACAGCGCATTGAGGCGTTCTTCACGACGACCGGTCAGCACCAGTTTCCAGCCAGCCTCGGCAAAACGACGGGCACAGGCTTCACCAAAACCGGAGGTCGCGCCGGTAATAAACAGGGTGTTGGACATCGTGTTCTCCTTGCTTCGGCTGATGCTCAGCCATGGAAATAGAAAATCAGCAGGCAGCATGCCCGGCCTTGCTCACAGCGGCAACCACCGCACAACCTGTACAAAAAACGACCAAACCACGCGACACCTTACCTTCCGTGGCTTGCAGCCATGTGCGCGCACGTTATCCACAGCCCCATCCACACATTCCGGGGGCAAGTGGAAAAGCTGAAAGCCGCTATCCACAAGGCTTTGCGAGGCGTTTTAAAACTTTTTTGCTTGACCCTGACGGACCTGCTGTGTAGCCCATGGCAATTTTCCCGAACAGCCGGTCAAACCGACGATGGCCGCAAGCCAGTAACCACGGCCTTCAGCCAAGTCTTTCCAGAGTTTAATCACAGACTTATCCACAGGTTTGTTCACTGTAACTTGCTGCACTTTCGTCACCCAGAAAAAGGTTGACAAACCCACCCTGAAGCCCCGCAAAAACGCCTGATCAAAAAACAACCATATCGCTGGAGGCCACGGATTGAAAGGCTCTCAGCCAGCTACTCCCACGTTATTCACAGCCAGCTCCACAGCAAACGGGGACAAGTCAAAACCGTGACAAAACAACTGTTTGCAGCGGCTTTATGTCGCGGTTTGGGAGCTTGGGGAATTTGTTTTCCACAATTTTACTTTACGTCGCAACACCGCTCTTGTAGGAGCTGCCGAAGGCTGCGATCTGTTGACTTGATCTGAAAACAAGATCAAAAGATCGCAGCCTCGTTTCACTCGACAGCTCCTACAACAGCCACCACGGAGCGCGCATAAAAAAACGCCCTGACGTTGAGCACGTCAGGGCGTTTTGTTGAACGCTAACGATCTAGTGCCCGCCGAGATAGGCGTTACGCACATCCTCGTTGACCAGCAACTCCTTGCCGGTACCCGTCATGCGAATTTCGCCGTTGACCATCACGTAAGCACGGTCGGACAAGCGAAGGGCGTGGTTGGCGTTCTGCTCCACCAGGAAGATGGTCATGCCGGTTTTCGCCAGTTCGCGCAGGGTGGCGAAAATCTGCTTCACCACGATCGGCGCCAGGCCCAGGCTCGGCTCATCAAGCAGCAACAACTTCGGCCGACTCATCAAGGCGCGAGCGATGGCGAGCATTTGCTGCTCGCCGCCGGACATGGTCATCGCGCGCTGAGTGCGCCGCTCTTCAAGTCGCGGGAACAACTTGAACATGCGCTGCATGTCTTCCTTGGCGTACTTGTCACCAATTGGAATGGTACCCATCAGCAGGTTTTCCTCGACGGTCATGTCGGGGAACACCCGCCGGCCTTCCGGCGATTGCGCGATGCCGTTGGAGGCGATGTAGTGCGACGACTTGTGGGTGATGTCCACGCCCTGATAGAGGATCTGCCCGTCCGACGCCCGCGGCTGACCGAAGATCGACATCAGCAGCGTCGACTTGCCGGCACCGTTGGAGCCGATCAGGCTGACCGTTTCACCTTCGTTGATGTGCAGCGACACGCCTTTGAGGGCCTGGATCGGGCCGTAGAACACGTTCAGATCCTTGAGTTCGAGGATGGGTTGGGTCATACCACTTCCTCTTCATCGGCGCCCAGATAGGCGGCAATCACTTTCGGGTCGTTGCGGATGTCGTCGGGGCCGCCCTCGGCGATGACGACGCCGTGGTCCAGCACCACGATGTGGTCGGAAATACTCATAACCATGCCCATGTCGTGTTCGATCAGCACCACGGTCAGATCGTGCTCGTCGCGCAGCAGCCGGATCATCGCGCTCAGCGCTTCGGTTTCCTGAGGGTTGAGGCCGGCGGCCGGTTCGTCGAGGCAGATGATCTGCGGACGGGTGCACATGGCGCGGGCGATTTCCAGACGACGTTGCTGGCCGTAGGACAGCTCACCGGCCAGGCGGTTGGCACAGTCCACCAGGTCCACCACTTCCAGCCAGTAGAACGCATGGTCCAGCGCATCGCTCTCGGCCTTGCGGTAGCCCTTGGTGTTGAGGATGCCCGCCAGCAGGTTGCGGTTGACCCACATGTGCTGGGCCACCAGCAGGTTTTCCAGCACCGACATTTCCTTGAACAGGCGAATGTTCTGGAACGTCCGCGCCAGTCCGGCGCGGTTCACCAGGTGGGTGCCGCCGAACGCCTTGTAGAACAAACGACTGGCGAAGGATTTAGGCGAGACGAAATCGGTCGGTTTGAACGATTCGCCCAGCAGCTTGATGACGTTGGTCTGCTCGCCACGCACGTTGAGTTCGATCTTGCCGCCGGAGGCCTTGTAGAACCCGGTCAGGCAGTTGAACACCGTGGTCTTGCCCGCACCGTTGGGGCCGATCAGGGCGAAGATCGAGTTGCGCTTGACCTGCAGGCTGACATCGTTCAACGCCTTGATGCCGCCGAAGTGCATCATCAGCTTTTCGACACTGAGTACGACTTCGCTCATGGCGCTACTCCTTTACGCGGGGTCACACCGGTACGGCTGATCCGAATCAGGCCGCGTGGTCGCCAGATCATCATCAACACCATCAGGACACCGAACAGCAACACGCGGTATTCGGCGAAGCCACGCAGCAGCTCCGGGGCGACGGTCAGTACGAAAGCCGCTATCACCACGCCGATGGTCGAGCCCATGCCACCCAGTACCACGATGGCGAGGATCAGGGCGGACTCGAAGAAGGTGAACGAGGTCGGGTTGACGAAACCTTGATAGGTGGCGAAGAACACGCCGGCCAGACCCGCCGTCGATGCACCGATGGTGAATGCCGAGAGCTTGACCAGCACGTGGTTCAGGCCCATGGACCGGCAGGCGATTTCATCTTCGCGCAGCGCTTCCCAGGCACGGCCCACAGGCATGCGCGTCAGGCGATGCTTGATGTACAGCACGCCAAGAACCACCAGGAACAACACCGCATAAATGAAGTAGTACTTCACGTCCGGGTTGTAGGCGATGCCGAAGAACTCATGGAACGGTACGCCGCCGTCCTTCGCCCGCTTGCCGAACTCCAGGCCGAAGAAGGTCGGCAGTGGTGCCGGCATTCCGTTCGGACCGCCGGTCAGCGACAACCAGTTGTTGAGGATCAGTCGGATGATTTCACCGAAGCCCAGGGTCACGATCGCCAGGTAGTCACCGTGCAGGCGCAGCACCGGGAAGCCGAGGATGCAGCCGGCCAGGCCCGCCGTGATCGCCGCCAGCGGCAGCACCGTCCAGAAACCCAATCCCAGGTACTGATAACCGAGCGCCAGGCCGTAGGCACCGATGGCGTAGAACGCCACGTAACCCAGGTCGAGCAGGCCGGCCAGGCCGACCACGATGTTCAGCCCCAGGCCCAGCAGTACGTAGATCAGCCCGAGGATGACCACGCCCAGCAGGTAGGAGTTGGAGAAGAACGGGAACACCACGGCGAGGACGATCATCAGCGGGATGATCCAGCGCAGACGGGACTTGTAGTCAGGCGCGAGTACATGAACCCCGGAACCAGTGGACTCAAAACCTTCGAGGATTCTCAGGCCCTTGGGGGTTTGCAGGAACATGCTCAGGGCAAAGCGACCGGCCATGACGATGGCGACAATCCACGCCACCCGGGTGGTTTCCAGGTTGAAGCCATAGCCATCGAGAACGACGCCGACAATCGGCCCGAACACAATCAGGGCGATGAGGCCGGCAAGAATCGCGTCAACCAGACTTTTTTTGATATCAATGGTTTTTTTAGTGGTTGAAGACATCGCTTACACCTTCGACACAAGAGGACGGCCGAGCAGGCCTTGGGGCCGAAAGACCAGAACGAGAACCAGCAGCGAGAAGCTGAAAACGTCTTTGTAGTCCGAGTTCACCAGACCAGAGAACAGCGACTCGGAAATCCCGAGAATGATCCCGCCGAGCATGGCGCCAGGCAGCGAGCCAATCCCGCCGAGCACCGCGGCGGTGAACGCCTTGATCCCGATGATGAAGCCGGCATAGAAGTCGAATGTGCCGTAGTTCATGGTGATCAGTACGCCGGCCAGGGCCGCCATCGCTGCACCAATGATGAACACGTAGGAAATCACCCGGTCGGTGTTGATCCCCAGAATCGAAGCCATCTTGCGGTCTTGCTGGGTTGCACGGCACATGCGGCCGAGCTTGGTGTACTTGATGATGTAGGTCAGTGCGGCCATCCCGACAAACGCGGCGACCAGAATGAACACCTTGGTGTAGGTCAGTTGCACGAAACCTGTGCCGACCTCGACACGCCACGCACCCGTCAGCAACGTAGGAACGCCTTGTTGCTTCGCGCCCTGGGCGATCTGTGCGTAGTTTTGCAGGATCAGCGAAATACCGATGGCGCTGATCAGCGGTGCCAGTCGGGTAGAGTTACGCAGGGGTTTGTAGGCGACACGCTCGATGACCCAGCCATACACCGCCGTGACGACGATGGTGAAGATCAGGGTGCCGAGCATCAGCAGCGGGAAGGATTCGATACCGAAGTAAGCCAGCAGAGCCAGACTGATCGCCGCGAGGTAAGCGGAAATCATGTAAACCTCGCCGTGGGCGAAGTTGATCATGCCGATGATGCCATAGACCATTGTGTAGCCGATGGCGATCAGGCCATAGACCGACCCGAGGGTCAGGCCATTGACCAGTTGCTGCAGGAAAATACCATCCATAACGCAATCTCACGCAATGAGAGCCTGCACACCTGTGGGGGTGCGGTTCTTCTAAGGAAAATACAGATTTACGTCGGAGCAATGTCAGCCAGAATCAGCCGACACACCACCGCCCCCTGTAGGAGCGAGCCTGCTCGCGATAGCGGTTTAACATTCAACGAATGTGTTGCCTGTCAGTCCGTCATCGCGAGCAGGCTCGCTCCCACAGGAGAACTGTGGGTCAATTGATCGAGTCAGCCCTTACTTCTGTTTTTCCAGCTGGTGGTATTTGCCGTCCTTGTCCCACTGGTAAACCACGTAGTCGGAGACTTTCAGGTCGCCCTTGCTGTCCCAGGTCTTCTCGCCCATGACGGTCTTGACCGGGTTTTTCTTCAGCCAGGCAGCCGCTTCTTCGCCCTTGTTGGACTTGGCGCCGTTGAAAGCTGCAGCCAGGGTTTGCACCGAAGCGTAAGCGTACAGGGTGTAGCCTTCAGGCTCGGTACCGGCCTTGCGGAATGCGTCTACCACGGCCTTGCTGTCTGGCAGCAGGCGTGGGTCGGCACCGAAGGTCATCAGCACGCCGTCAACGAATTGCGGGCCGCCAGCGGTGGTCACCAGTTCGTCGGTCACGATGCCGTCGTCGGACATGAACTTGACGTCTTTCAGACCTTGTTCACGCAGTTGACGCACCAGTGGACCGGCTTCCGGGTGCAGGCCGCCGAAGTAGACGACGTCAGCGCCGGCACCGCGGATTTTGGTCACGATGGTGCTGAAGTCTTTCTCGCCACGGGTCAGGCCTTCATACAGCACTGGCGTTACGCCGCGCTTGACCAGTTGAGCCTTGGTGGCGTCAGCCAGGCCTTGGCCGTAGGTGTCCTTGTCGTGCAGCACGACAACCTTCTTGCCCTTGAGCACGTCGACGATGTAGTCGCCGGCCACGATGCCTTGCTGGTCGTCACGACCGCACATACGGAACATGGCGCTCAGGCCGCGTTCGGTAACCTGTGGGTTGGTGGAGCCTGGAGTGATGGCGATGATGCCCGCTTCGTCGTAGATCTCGGAGGCCGGGATGGTCGACGAGGAGCAGAAGTGACCGACCACGCCGGCAACTTTCTGGTTGGTCAGGTCCTTGGCGACCGTCACAGCCTGTTTCGGTTCGCAGGCGTCATCACCCTTGACCAGTACGATTTTTTCCCCGTTTACGCCGCCCGCTGCGTTCACCGCATCGGCTGCTGCCTGTGCACCCTTCATGTACTGCTCGCCAAATGCTGCGTTGGCGCCCGTCATTGGACCCGCTACGCCGATTTTCACATCAGCTTGAGCAAACGCAGAAACACCCAACGCAGTAGCCACTGCGAGGGCCAGAAAGCCTTTCTTGTAAAACGTCTGGGACATGAGGTGGTGCTCCAAGGTTTTTTTTTAATTGGCA
Source organism: Pseudomonas sp. MAG733B (assembly GCF_036884845.1). Lineage (NCBI taxonomy): Bacteria > Pseudomonadati > Pseudomonadota > Gammaproteobacteria > Pseudomonadales > Pseudomonadaceae > Pseudomonas > Pseudomonas sp. MAG733B. The sequence continues at coordinate 1,132,429 of NZ_CP145732.1, read as the reverse complement.
CTGCGACTTCACTGAATGCTCAGAGCAAGGGCCGTGCCATCGGTTTTTTATTCTGAAAAAAGTCGCTGCTTTATTGTTATTTCGACTGTTTCTGACCCATTTTCATTGGGCGTGCAACCGTCTAAACCGCGGAAGGTGAAACCGTATTTTTTTCGAGGCGCAACCCCTCTGCGCCATCATTGCAACCGCGGCACCAAACGGCGTGCAACCAGCCTGTAACAACGTACGTCACCGAACTGCACACTGCTGGTGCGGGACTGCTACAACCCGCACCATTACAGGCTAGCTGCTGAACGAAAAAGCGCCGCTCCCCGCAACAAATTTCAACAATCAGATCACGATCCGCAAGCACTGGCCTGCGTGATACAGCGAAAACCCTGCCTCATATAAACAGCTGCGCAAGCCCACCCCGGCCAGTGGCTGCATGGGAGCGAAGGGAATCGGTAACGCCTGAGGATTTCCGTTACACAAATAATCGGCAAAGGCTTTGCCGACGACCGTTCCTGTGGTCACACCCCGACCGTTGTAGCCGGTGACTGCCACTAAACCGGGCGCCGGTTCGAACAGGCGCATCAGATGATCGGGGGTGAAGGCGATGCAACCGGTCCAGGTGCACTCCCATTCAACCGGTTTGAGGTAGGGGAAATAATGCTGCTGGACGCGATCGGCCCAAGCCTTGAGGAACCAGGCCGGCTTCTGGTTGCCATTACCCAGACTGCCAAGAAGCAGGCGCCCGTCCTTATCGCGACGAATACTGCTCAGGACCTGACGGGTATCCCAGGATCCCTGGCCACCGGGCAGAATTTGCTGCGCAGCGTCTTCGGTCAACGGCACCGACGCCACTTGATAGTAATAGCCGGGGAAGAAATTGCGCCGCAGCTCGGTCCAATCACCTTCGGTGTAGGCGTTGGAGGCGATCACCACTTGCTCGGCCAGTACCGAACCCTGAGCAGTCTGCACCGACCAGCGCTGGCCCTGACGTTCGAGTCGGGTCACCGGGGAATGATCGAACAATTGGCCGCCGAGGCCGATGGCCGCTTTGGCCAGCCCCGTGGTGTAGGCCATCGGGTTGAGTGTGCCAGCACGCCGGTCGAGCAGCGCAGCGGCGATTTTCTTGGTGCCCGTGGCTTGTTCGCAAGCCTGCCCGGTGAGCAATTCCACCGGCGCACCACGGCGTTTCCATTGTTCTTCACGACTGCGCAAGTCCGCTTCGCCACGGGCGTTGTGCGCCATGTGCAGCGTGCCTTCGCGGCGCAACTGGCAATCGATGTTGTATTTGTCGATCAGGCTGAACACCAGTGATGGCGCCGCACCTAGCATGCGGTTGAGCTGGCTGCCGACCGCTTCGCCAAACCCGGCTTCGATCTCGTCCGGTGGAATCCACATCCCGGCGTTGACCAGCCCAACGTTGCGCCCCGATCCGCCATGCCCGGCGCGATGGGCTTCCAGCACACAAACCGTCTTGCCCTGCTCCAGCAAATGCACCGCCGCCGACAGCCCGGTAAAACCGGCACCGATGACGCAGACATCGACCTTTACTTCACCCTTGAGCGCCGCGTTGTCAGGCCTTTGCGGCGTCAGTTTTTCCCACAGACACTCTTCGCGTAACGGCATTGCCAGACTCCGAAAATGAAACCTAACAAACTAAAATCAAAAGCATCGCGGGCAAGCCTTGCTCCTACAGGTATGTGCCACAACACAAATCCCGTAGGAGCAAGGCTTGCCCGCGATGAGGCCCTTCAGTCGAACGTAATGCCCTGCGCCAACGGCAACTCCAGCGAGTAGTTCACGGTGTTGGTCTGACGGCGCATGTAGCCGCGCCATGCGTCGGAGCCCGACTCACGACCACCGCCGGTTTCTTTCTCGCCACCAAATGCGCCGCCGATTTCCGCACCGCTCGGGCCGATGTTGACGTTGGCGATGCCGCAGTCGCTGCCCACCGCCGACATGAACTGCTCCGCTTCACGCACGTCGGTGGTGAAGATGCACGAGGACAAGCCTTGTGGCACGGCGTTGTTCAGGCGCAGTGCTTCGTTGAAATCGCTGTAACCGACCACGTAGAGGATCGGCGCAAAGGTTTCGTGGCAGACCACGTCGCTCTGCTCCGGCATTTCGACGATGGCTGGCGAAACGTAGTAGGCATTGGGGAATTTGTCTTCCAGCTGGCGCTTGCCGCCGAACACCCGGCCGCCTTCGCTCAGCGCTTGTTCCAGCGCGTCCTGCATGTTTTCGAAGCTTTGCTTGTCGATCAGCGGACCGACCAAATTGCCTTCCAGCGGATGGCCGATACGTACTTTGGAGTAGGCGGCTTTCAGGCGGGTGACGATTTCTTCTTTCACCGATTCGTGAGCAATCAGGCGACGCAGCGTGGTGCAACGCTGACCGGCGGTGCCGACTGCGCTGAACAGGATCGCGCGAACGGCCATGTCCAGATCGGCGCTTGGACCGAGGATCATTGCGTTGTTACCGCCCAGCTCCAGAATGCTGCGGGCGAAACGTGCGGCGATTTTCGGCGCCACTTCGCGGCCCATGCGGGTGCTGCCGGTGGCGCTGACCAGCGCGACACGCGGGTCGTCGACCAGCGCTTCGCCGGCATCGCGGCCACCGATGATGACTTGGCTCAGGTGCGGCGGCGCATCGCTGAAGTTCTTCAGCACGCGATCGAACAGCGCTTGGCAGGCCAGTGCGGTCAGCGGGGTTTTTTCCGACGGTTTCCAGATCACCGGGTTGCCGCAGACCAGCGCCAACGTGGCGTTCCAGGCCCAGACCGCGACCGGGAAGTTGAACGCACTGATCACGCCAACGACGCCCAGCGGATGCCAGGTTTCACGCATGTGGTGGCCAGGACGCTCGGAGGCGATGGTCAAACCATACAACTGGCGGGACAGGCCGACGGCGAAATCGCAGATGTCGATCATTTCCTGAACTTCACCCAGGCCTTCCTGAGTGATCTTGCCGGCTTCCCAGGACACCAGCTCGCCGAGATCGGCTTTATATTCACGCAGAATGTCGCCCAGTTGACGCACCAGTTCGCCACGACGCGGCGCCGGAACCTTGCGCCACAGTTCGAACGCATGATCTGCGCGACTGATGTGCTGCTCGACTTCGGCGGCGCCTTCCCAGTTCACAGCGGCGATGCGACTGCCGTCGATGGGCGAATGTACCGGCACTTTGCCGTTCTGGTACAGGGCCGGGTTCACACCAAGACGATCAAGCAATGCGGCAACCATGGGTCACTCCTCAAGCAAAAAACGGAACGGGTGCAGCCGGAAAATCACGGCTGATCAGACCTGTAGTTTTAGCTCCCCCGAGGTTACTCAACAAACGACCTTTAAGAGAGATATCATTCCGTTTATTCATGCTGTGCATTGCTGGCAATAAAGAGACAAGAACAAAGGACCGCCCATGCTGAACAAACGCTATTTGCCATCGATCGCTGCCCTGCAGTGTTTCGAAGCCGTGACCCGGCATCTGAGCTTCACCCGGGCCGCCGAAGAACTGAACCTGACCCAGAGCGCCGTCAGCAAGCAGGTCGCGCAACTGGAAGAGCTGCTGCAGCACTTGCTGTTTCGCCGGGTGCGTCGACGCCTGCAAATGACCCCGGCGGGCGATTTGTACCTAGTGGAAGTACGAAAAATCCTCACGCAGGTCGAGATGTCGACCCATTACCTGCGATCCTACGGTGGCGAAACTGAAGTCCTGCGCGTCTCGACGCCCCCGACATTCGGCGCACGCTGGCTGGTGCCACGGCTGAAAGGCTGGCGCCTGCGCCATCCGTCGATTCACCTGGACCTGTGCAGCGAACAGGAAGCCGACGATCTGCTGCAAGGCCGCAGCGACCTGGCGTTCTATTTTGGCCAGGGCTCACGGCCCGGCACCGAATGCCTGAAGTTGTTCAGCGAAGAACTGGTACCGGTCTGCGCTCCCGGTAGCCTGCCGGCCGAGCCATTCACCGACCCGACGCAACTCACCGACCTGGTCCTGCTGCAAAACGCCTCACGCCCTCAGGGCTGGCATGACTGGTTCGACAGTCAGGGCTACCACACCGAACACAGCTACCACGGCCCGCGCTTCGAAACCTTCTACATGTGCATCCGCGCCGCACAGGTCGGCTGCGGCGTCGCATTGCTGCCCCGCTTTCTGGTGGAAGAGGAACTGGCCGAAGGCAAACTGGTCATTCCCTGGCAGCATGCAATGCCCAGCACCGATGCCTATTACCTGGCGTATCCGGAGCATTCGGCGGAAGTGCCGAAGGTGCGGGATTTTGTGAAGTGGATGCTGGAGCAGGTTGACCACCCCGCTACCACCGACAACGCAAAAATCGCTGGCAATCCTCACCACTGATATGCGCCACTAGCTCTATTGAATGTGGAGAACCCCCGTTATGAGCGAGAGTGTGTTTGCCGATCGCATCGTGCAGAACCTGCTCGACACCGACTTCTACAAACTGACGATGATGCAGGCGGTGCTGCACAACTACCCTAACGTCGAAGTCGAATGGGAGTTTCGTTGCCGTAACAGTGAGGATTTGCGCCCGTACCTGGCGGAGATCCGTTTCCAGATCGAGCGCCTGGCCGAGTTGAGCCTGAGCGCCGACCAGTTGAGCTTTCTGGAGCGCATCAGCTTCCTGAAACCGGATTTCCTGCGCTTTCTCGGGCTGTTTCGCTTCAACTTGCGCTACATCCACACCGGCATCGAAAACGGCGAGCTGTTTATCCGCCTGCGCGGGCCGTGGTTGCATGTGATCCTGTTCGAAGTGCCGATACTGGCGATCGTCAGCGAAGTGCGTAACCGCTATCGCTACCGGGAAATCGTCCTCGAGCAGGCCCGCGAGCAGCTCTATCGCAAGTTCGACTGGCTCACTGCCAACGCCAGCAGCGACGAATTGTCCGAATTGCAGGTAGCCGATTTCGGCACGCGCCGGCGCTTTTCGTACCGCGTGCAGGAAGAAGTGGTGAACGTGCTCAAGCACGATTTCCCCGGCCGTTTCGTCGGCACCAGCAACGTACACTTGTCCCGGGAACTGGACATGAAACCGCTGGGCACCATGGCCCACGAATGGATCATGGCTCACCAGCAACTCGGCCCGCGATTGATCGACAGTCAGATTGCCGCCCTCGATTGCTGGGTCCGCGAGTATCGCGGTTTGCTGGGGATCGCCCTGACCGACTGCATCACCATGGATGCCTTTCTCGGCGATTTCGACCTGTTTTTCGCCAAGCTCTTCGACGGCTTGCGCCATGATTCCGGTGATCCCGTGGTGTGGGCGGAAAAAGCCATCGCCCACTACCACAAGCTCGGCATCGACCCGATGAGCAAGACCCTGACCTTTTCCGACAGCCTGACGCTGCCCAAGGCACTGGAAATATTCCGGGCGCTGCGTGGTCGGATCAATGTCAGCTTCGGCATCGGCACCAACCTGACCTGTGACATTCCGGGTGTCGAACCGATGAGCATCGTGCTTAAAATGACCGCCTGCAACGGCGCGCCGGTGGCGAAGATCTCCGACGAGCCAGGCAAGACTCACTGTAAAGACCCGAATTTCGTCGCCTATTTGCGACACGTTTTCCAGGTTCCTGCCGCCCTTTCCAGCACATCAAGCAAGGAGTGAATTCATGCAAGCCGTACAGCGTGAGATTGCTGAGCAGCTCAAGGTTCAACCGCCGTTCGCCGATGACGCCGCCCTCGAGGCTGAAGTCGCCCGACGCATTACCTTCATCCAGGACTGCCTGGTCAATTCCGGGCTCAAGACGCTGGTGCTGGGCATCAGCGGCGGTGTCGACTCCCTGACCGCCGGCCTGCTGGCCCAGCGCGCCATGCGTGAACTGCGCCAGCGCACGGGTGACGGCAGCTACAAGTTCATCGCCGTGCGCCTGCCGTACGAGACCCAGTTCGATGAACACGATGCCCAGGCTTCGGTGGATTTCATCAACCCGGACGAGCGCCACACCGTGAACATCGGTCCGGCAGTCAAATCTCTGGCCAATGAAGTGGCGGCGTTCGAAGGCAAGCACGCAGTCTCGGTGGATTTCGTGCTCGGCAACACCAAGGCGCGGATGCGCATGGTCGCCCAGTACACCATCGCTGGCGCCGCCCACGGCCTGGTGATCGGCACCGACCACGCGGCGGAAGCGGTGATGGGTTTCTTCACCAAGTTCGGTGACGGCGCCTGCGACCTGGCACCGCTCAGCGGCCTGGTGAAAAACCAGGTCCGGGCGATTGCGCGCAGCTTTGGCGCACCGGAATCGCTGGTGGAAAAAGTCCCGACCGCCGACCTTGAAGACCTGTCGCCGGGCAAGCCGGACGAAGCGTCCCACGGCGTGACCTACGCCGAGATCGACGCTTTCCTGCATGGCCAGCCGGTACGTGAGGAAGCGTTCAAGATCATCGTCAGCACGTACAACAAGACGCATCACAAGCGGGTGATGCCGTTTGCGCCTTGAGGCGTGAGTGAATGAAAAAGCCCGCTGAGGATCGATCCTCAGCGGGCTTTTCTTTGGCCAACACCTTTGTCGATGTTGATGGCCCCATCGCGAGCAAGCTCGCTCCCACAGGGTTTCAGGTGCTCACAAACATTGTGTCCGACATAGAACCTTGTGGGAGCTGGCTTGCCAGCGATGAACGATGCCGCGGTGTGCCTGATTACTTCAGGGTAACCGTGCCTTTCATCATCGAGATGTGGCCCGGGAACGAGCAGAAGAAGCCGTATTTTTCGTTGGCATCAAGCTTCGACACATCGAAGGTCACCGAGTCGGTTTCCTTGGCGCCGATGATTTTGGTATGGGCGATCACGCGCGCATCGCCTTCCTTCAGGTACTGCTTGTCGATGCCGGCGCTCAGGCCGTCGGTGGCGATCGGCTGCATGTCGGCTTCTTTACTCAGCACCCAGTTATGGCCCATGACGTTTTTCGGCAAGCTGCCGGAGTGGGTCAGTTCGACGGTGAAGGTTTTGCAGCTCTTGTCGATCTCAATGGCCTTGGTGTTGAAGGACATTTGGTCAGTGGAGTCAACGGTGACTTTGCACTCGGCAGCCATCAATTGGCTGCTGGCCAGTGTCAGCAGGGATACCGCAACAAGTTTGGCAAACATGGTGAATCTCCAAGGCAGGGTTAGGGGAAAATGCGAATGGACAGAAGACTGCCTGAAAACTTCGCAAGTTCATATGACTTGAATCAAAAATTGTATACAACTTTCAGGCTATGACACCGATGGAAACAATCTACCAGCCAGGCGTCTGGCCCGGCCCTATGATCAGATCGTCATCAATCAACGGAGCGTCTGTCATGTCCCTCAATAGCCTGTTGTGCAGCTTGCTCGCCGCCTACGCCTGTGGCGCCAGCGGCACCTATGAAACTCCCAAGCGGGAAGTTTAGCCCTTGGAGCGCCGAGCGCCTGCCTTTACTCTGTGGCCCTGATCGACCATGGAGTAAGGCATGTCTTTAGCATCCGTATGTGTATTTTGTGGGGCCAGCACCGGCACCAACCCGGCTTATCGTGAAGCGGCTGTGGCCTTGGGCCAAGCACTGGCCGAGCGCAAGCTGACGCTGGTCTATGGCGGTGGCGCCGTGGGCCTGATGGGCATTGTGGCCGACGCCGCGCTGGCGGCCGGTGGCGAAGTGATCGGCATCATTCCGCAAAGCCTCAAGGACAAGGAAATCGGCCACAGCGGCCTGACTCGCCTGGAAGTGGTCGACGGCATGCATGCGCGCAAGGCGCGGATGGCCGAACTCAGCGATGCTTTCATCGCGTTGCCCGGCGGCCTCGGCACCCTGGAAGAACTGTTCGAAGTCTGGACCTGGGGCCAACTCGGCTACCACGGCAAACCGCTGGGCTTGCTGGAAGTGAACGGTTTCTACAGCAAACTCACCGGTTTTCTTGATCACATCGTCGGCGAAGGCTTCGTTCGCGGGGCTCACCGTGACATGCTGCAGGTGAGCGAATCGCCACAGACGCTGCTCGAAGCCCTCGATGCCTGGCAACCGAGCGTACCGCCGAAGTGGGTCGAGCAAAAACCCGACTAACGACTCGGCACCGATACAGGGCAGAATACGCGCCGCTCAACCTCACCTTCGACCCCAGAGGATCGCCCATGGCTAAACCCAACTACTCCTTCGCCAAACGTCAGCGTGACTTGGCCAAGGAACAGAAGAAAGAGGAAAAGCTTCAGCGCAAGAAAGCTACAGCTGAAGAAACAGCACTGAACCCTGACGGGGAAGAAGTGGCAGCAGAAGATGATGTTGATGCACCGAAAGACCAGGCGCCCGACGCCTGAGACCCTCCGGGCCGGATGATCTGATCAGGCCCACCGGATCTGTGTCCAGGGTTGGCAGCGCCGCTGCCGACCCTCACAGGCCAATCTGAAACACTCGTATCCAGAAATCACTGCACATCCCCTGTGGGAGCGGGCTTGCTCGCGAAAGCGCAGTGCCAGGCAACATCCTTGTTGAATATGAAATTGCTTTCGCGAGCAAGCCCGCTCCCACATTTTGATCTCTCTTACTCCAGTGGCATCACCGTAACGCGGACTTCCGGGTCGTGATTGCCGCCTCCCAGAATCACCCCCCGCAACGGCGACACATCGGAAAAGTCCCGCCCCCAGGCCAATGTGATGTGTTCCAGCGCCGGCTGCACATTGTTGGTCGGATCGAAATCCACCCATCCCGACACCGGGCAATACACCGACACCCACGCATGGGATGCATCGGCGCCGATCAAGCGTGGCTGGCCGGGTGGTGGCTGGGTCAGCAGATAACCGCTGATATAGCGCGCCGCCAGGCCACGGGAGCGCACGCAAGCGAGCATCAAGTGCGCGAAGTCCTGACAGACCCCACGTCGACGCTCCAGCACTTCCACCAGCGGCGTCGCTACCTGCGTCGCTTCGGCGTCGAAGGTGAACTCGCTGAATATCTTCTCCATCAGGGCCTGAACGCCAAGCAGCAGCGGTCGCCCGGTCGGGAAGCAACTCTCGGAAAATTCAACGAAGTTGCGCTTCAAATGCACATAGGGTGATTCGAAGCGGTAGCGGCAGGCTTCGAGCAGTTCGGGCGACAGCGGCTGGCTGCTGTAGGTCAGCGCGCTGCGGGTGTCTTCCCACGCCGGGGACAGATTGAAGTCCAGCGCGGGCCGGGGCAGCACTTCGATAGTGAGGCTGGCGTTGACCAATAGCTCGTCATGAGGACGCTCGAACGCCAGCCGGGTCAGCGGGTTGCCGAACACGTCCAGCTCATCGCGACGCGCAGTCGGCTCCGGACTGATCTGCAATTGCTGATCCGTGCAGCGCTGCCACGCACATGACCGTGGCCACAAATGGGCCAGCTGCTGCGCCAGGGACACCGGGCTGTCGTAGTGATAATGAGTGTCGTGGAAAATCTGGTAATGGGCGCTCATCAGACCGACACCGTACGCTGGCTGACATCATCGACATGGGCGAAATGGCGCAGGGCCAGGCGATCGGACACTTGCCCGCTGGCCTCGGCAATCTCTTGCAGCAAATCCGCCAGCCCATCGATCGCCGCACGCACGCTGGTTTCACCGAACAACGGATTCTCCAGACAGCCGAGGTCGAAACGGGCCAGCCGCTCGACCAATTGTGGCAATCCGGCTTCGCGCGGAGCACCAAAGTCATCGTTCAAGCGTTTAAGGGTGCGGGTTACCAATTTCAACTGGAACAGCACCGCGTGCGGGTTCTGTTCGTCGAGCAGCAACAGGTCGAGTACCGGAATCAATTGCGCCACCGCCAGATACCGCGAGCGGTAGGTGATGCTGCTGTTGCCCAGCTCCAGCAGCCATTCCAATCCGGCCTGATCGAAAGCCCCGGCGCCACGCAGAAACGCCGCCAGGCTGCCACTGAGAAATTGCAGGCGCTCAATCCGCCGCCCGATCATCAAAAATCGCCAGCCTTCGTCCCGTGTCATGTCGTCCAGGGCAAAACCGGACAGCGCCGCGAGGGACATCACCAGACGGTTGAGGAAATCCAGCAGCTCGCCGAAATCCGGCTCATCGGTTTCCAGTTCGATGGCTTCGCGCTGCAACTCCACCAGCGCCTGCCAGTTTTCCCGCGAGAGCTTGCCGCGTACCTGCGAGGCCGCCCACTGCAAGCGTTGCAGGTTGGACCGCAGGCTGAATGGCCAGTCATCGCCGAGGATGGCTGCCAGTAAACGTTCCGGCAGTTCGCCCTCTTCGGGCAACAGCATCAGCCGTTCGCCAAGTTCGACCGCCGCTTGCAGGGCTTGTGGGTCATCGCCATCCACGTACCGCGCCAGCATGATCCGCAGCAACCGCGCGCTGTCATCGCAGCGCTCGCAGTAGCGGCCAAACCAAAACAGGTTTTCCACCACCCGCGACGGTAGATACGGATCGCGCCGCACCAGATCATGTACGCCGATATTGCGCTGGGCTTTCCATTGTTCGCCACTGGGCGGGCGGTCGCCCAACACCCAAGTGTCCTTGCTGGCGCCGCCGCGCTGCATCGACACCACTTCGGCATCGGCCTCGGCGGCCACACGGGTCAAACCACCGGGCAGCACCCGATAACCCTCGCGGCTGGCCACGGCATACACGCGCATGCCAATGGCGCGGGGTTGCAGCACTCCGCCCTCGGCTTGCCAGATCGGCGCCTGGGACAACTGCGCCAGTTCTTGCGCAACATAGGCGTAAGGCCGTGCCTGCATGCGCTCGGCAAGCTCCTGGCGCTGTTTTTCACTCAAATCGCGACCAAATACCGGCGCAAAACTCTGGGACGGAAACGCCGGTTTGATCAGCAGTTCAGGCAGCTTTTCCAGGGCCTGCGCCAGTACCGGCGCCTCGCCGCACCACCAGGTGGCGATGGACGGCAAGATCAGTTCTTCACCAAACAGGAACTGATTGATCTTCGGCAAGAAGCCCAGAAGCCCCGGCGACTCCAGCACGCCGCTGCCAAGTGCATTGGCCACCAGCACCCGCCCCTGCCGCACGGCCTCCAGCAGGCCCGGCACGCCAAGCGCCGAATCGGTGCGCAGCTCCAGCGGGTCGCAGAAGTCGTCGTCGAGCCGGCGCATGACCGCGTGAACCCGGCGCAGGCCGCTCAGGGTCTTCAGGTAGACCGTGGCATCGCGCACCGTCAGATCGCCGCCCTCCACCAGCGGATAACCGAGCTGGCGCGCCAGGTATAGATGTTCGAAATAGCTTTCGTTGAAACGTCCCGGTGTCAGCAACACCACCAGCGGCACTTCTTCATCGCTCGGCGCCTGTCGGGCCAGGGTTTCTTGAAGCGTGCGGAAGAAGCCAGCGAGATGCTGCACCTTCAGGTCGCGGTACAGCTCGGGAAAGGCCCGGGACACGATGGTGCGGTTTTCCAGTGCATAACCGGCACCGGACGGCGCTTGAGTGCGGTCCGCCGTGACCCACCATCTGCCATCCGGAGTACGCGCCAAATCCACCGCATACAGATGCAGGAAAGCCCCGTCAGGCGGATTGATGCCCTGACAGGGCCAGAGGAAGTTGTTGTGGCCGAACACCAGTTCGGCCGGTAGCAGGCCTTCGGCGATCAGGCGTTGCGGGCCATACAGATCAGCCAGCACGGCATTGAGCAATCGCGCACGCTGGGCGATACCGGCCGACAGCTGTTCCCACTCGTCAGCAGCAATCACGTGGGGTAGCAGGTCCAGCTCCCATGGCCGGTCGGCGCCCTTGGGATCGGCGTAGACGTTGTAGGTGACACCGTTTTCCTGAATCTGCCGGGTCAGCAGGGCCTGACGCTGCACCAGTTGCGCTGGCGTGCTGCGCTGCAATTGGTCGAACAGTCGGCGCCAGTGCGGGCGCACGGCGCCGCTGTCGTCGAGCAGTTCGTGATAGGTGCCCGCCGTGAGCGGGTAGCGGTCTAGCAGGTCAGGCATGGAAAGCTCGGCAGACAGCAAGGAACGGTCAGACTAACGCAGGCTCATGACGCCCGGATATACGAAAAATCCGAGCGTCGCGTACGGTTTAGAAACGTCGTAAATCGAGAGTCATCGGCAGCTCGTCGTTAATTTCCAGAATCGGGATAGGAAGTTTCCCTGGCGTGTGTCCGATCCTGAAAAAACGCGCCATTCGCCGGCTCTCGGCTTCATTGGCATTGACCGGCAAGGTCTCGTAGTTGCGCCCGCCCGGATGCGCGACGTGATACTGGCAACCGCCCAGCGAACGCCCCATCCAGGTATCGAGCAGATCGAACACCAACGGCGCGTGAACCGGAATGGTCGGTTGCAGGCAGTTGGCCGGTTGCCAGGCGCGGAATCTCACGCCAGCGACGAATTCGCCTACACGCCCGGTCGGCTGCAATGGCACCGGGATGCCGTTGCAGGTCAGCAAATAACGCTGCGGCGGCATGCCGCCGAGCTTGACCTGCAAGCGCTCCAGGGACGAGTCCACGTAACGCACCGTGCCACCGACCGCGCCCTCCTCGCCCAACACATGCCACGGCTCCAGCGCTTGACGCAGTTCCAGCGCAATGCCGCTGACGGCGTAATCGCCGACCTTGGGAAAACGAAACTCCAGATGCGCCGCGAACCACTCGGCCCGCACCGGGTAACCGGCGGCGTTGAGTTCGACGATGACATCGGCGAAATCCTGTTCGATAAAATGCGGCAACAGGAACCGGTCGTGCAGCTCCGTGCCCCAGCGCGCCAGCTTCGGCGGCGCATAGGGTTCGCGCCAGAAACGAGCGACCAGCGCCCGCAGCAACAACTGTTGCGCCAGGCTCATGCGCGCATGGGGTGGCATTTCAAAGGCGCGCAATTCCAGCAGCCCAAGGCGTCCCGTTGCGCCGTCCGGCGAGTAGAGTTTGTCGATACAAAACTCGGCACGGTGAGTGTTGCCAGTGACATCGATCAGCAGGTTGCGCAGCAACCGGTCGACCAGCCACGGCGCGCACTCTTCGCCCGGCTCAGGCATCTGCGCGAAGGCTATTTCCAGTTCATACAAGGCATCGTTGCGTGCTTCGTCGACGCGCGGCGCCTGAGACGTCGGGCCGATGAACAGTCCGGAAAACAGGTAGGACAATGACGGGTGGTTATGCCAGTAACTGATCAGGCTGCGCAGCAAATCCGGACGCCTTAGAAACGGTGAGTCAGCCGGTGTCGCGCCACCCAGTACGAAATGGTTACCGCCACCGGTGCCGGTATGCCGGCCATCGATGAGAAATTTCTCGGTGGTGAGTCGGGTCTGGCGCGCTTCTTCGTAGAGGAATTCGGTGCGCTCGACCAATTCGTCCCACGTCGTGGACGGCTGCACGTTGACTTCGATCACGCCCGGATCCGGGGTGATGCGGAAGTTGCTCAGGCGCGGATCGCTCGGCGGCTCATAGCCTTCCAGCAACACCGGGCAATGCAATTCTTCGGCGGTGGCTTCGATGGCCGCGACCAGTTCCAGATAGTCCTCAGCGCGCTCCAGTGGCGGCATGAACAGGTACAACCGGCCTTCCCTTGCCTCAGCGCAGAACGCGGTGCGGGTCAGCCAGTCGGCAGACTCGTCGATCTTCGGCGCTCGATCTTCAGCAACGGCAGCCGCGCCCTGGCTTTGAAGTTGCGCAGTGTCGGGTAATGGCGGGAACTCTTGGTTAGGGTCTTGCGGATGAATGAACGGATATTCCGCCGCTTTCACCCAAGGCTGCGAACCCAGCGGCAAGCGGTAGCCCAGCGGCGAATCACCTGGCACCAGTCGGCAATGCTCGTCGCGCAAGTACCAGCGACCGCTTTGCCATTGATCGCCCTTGGCGGTGCGCGCCAGCGGCAGGACCTGGCCGATAACCTTGTCCAGACCCTGGCTGAAGACTTTGCGCAGGCGCGCACGCTCCAGCGGCTCTTCAAGACGGGAATCCTCGGCGCTGACGTTCTGCGGCAAAGTGCCTTCGCGCCAGAGGTAATAGAAATTGTCCTCGTAGGCCGGAAACACAAAGCGTGTCGGAATTTTCAGGCGCTCGGCGACGCTCGCCAGAAAACGCCCGGCCAGTTCGCCATTGGCGCCGTAATCTTCCTGCTCGTCGGCAATCAGCGCGTTGTTTTGCCAGATCGGCACGCCGTCGCGGCGCCAGTAGCAATTGAGCGACCAGCGCGGCAGTTGCTCACCGGGGTACCACTTGCCCTGCCCGAAATGCACCAGCCCCTGCGGCGCGTAGCGTTTACGCATGCGCTGGAACAGTTCGGCGGACAGTCGGCGTTTGTCCGGCCCCAGCGCCGCCGTGTTCCACTCGGCGCCGTCCGGGTCATCGATGGACACGAAGGTTGGCTCACCGCCCATGGTCAGGCGCACATCGCCTTCCAGCAGGTCGGCGTCGATTTGCCGACCCAGGGCCTGAATCGCCAGCCATTGATCGTCGGTGTAAGGCTTGGTGACGCGGGGCGCCTCCCAAATCCGCTCAACCGACATTTCGTGGCTGAATTCGCACTCGCAGGGTTCCACCAACCCCGTGATCGGGGCCGCCGAGGATGGATCCGGACTACAGGCCAACGGAATGTGTCCTTCACCGGCGAATAGCCCGGAAGTCGCATCCAGGCCGATCCAGCCAGCACCGGGCAAGTACACCTCGCACCAGGCGTGCAGGTCGGTGAAATCGACTTCGGTGCCGGATGGGCCATCGAGGCTTTTCACGTCGGCGGTCAGCTGGATCAGGTAACCGGAAACGAAACGCGCCGCCAGCCCGAGGTTGCGCAGTAGTTGCACCAGCAGCCACGCGGAGTCGCGGCACGAGCCGGAGGCCTGTTCGAGGGTGAATTCGGGGGTTTGCACGCCCGGTTCCATGCGAATCAGGTAATCGATGTCTTCGCTCAGGCGCTGGTTGAGCGCGACGAGGAAATCCACGGCGGGCAGTGGCGTGCGATCGATGCCGTCCAGATAGGCCTTGAATTTTGGCGTCAGGGGCAAGGTTTCCAGGTACGGCGCCAGTTCCTTGCGCTCGTCCGCGGCATAAGCGAACGGGATTTTTTCTGCGTAGGGTTCGAGGAAGAAATCGAAGGGGTTGAAGACCGCCATTTCGGCCAGCAGGTCGACTTCGATCCGCAGCTCGTCGGTCTTTTCCGGAAACACCAACCGCGCCAGGTAATTGCCCTGCGGGTCTTGCTGCCAGTTGATGAAATGCTGCTCGGGCGAGACTTTCAGCGCATAGGAGAGTATCCGCGTGCGACTGTGGGCGGCCGGGCGCAAGCGAACGATCTGCGGACCGAGCTCGACGGCGCGGTCGTAGCGGTAATGCGTGACGTGGTGCAATGCGACATGAATCGACACGGCGTGCCTCCTGCGAGCCCTAAGCGTATTCGAAAGCGCGCAAGACTTATGCCATCCAGCGGCGCTGGCGCTTTCTCCGGTTACTGGAGGCAGTACAGCACCAAAATCGGGCGATGCGGGAAATTGGTTCGAGAGAGTTGCACGTATTTGTAGCGGCCCGAGCTCTGTGGCGAGGGAGCTTGCTCCCGCTGGGGCGCGAAGCGGCCCCTTCCCCTGCCTGATTGCCAGATTTACGACGGCTTCGCCGCCGAGCGGGAGCAAGCTCCCTCGCCACAATGAATTTCAATTACCCAGAAATGCAAAACGCCAACCCGAAGGTTGGCGTTCTATTCAGATCAAGCGAAATTTAGCGCGGTACGACAGGCTTACGGGTCGGCTTCGGCCCCTTGCCCTTGGCCGCGTCCTTGCGCTCCTTGGCCGCCTGCTGGTTGCGGGCGAACGCCGCAGCCTTGGCTTGTTCACGCTTGTCCCACGGATTGCCGCCATCGCTGGCGCGTGGTGGCAGGCCAGTGTGCTGGGTCAGGATCTTGGTGGTCTTTTCCCCCGCAACCTTGTGGCTGCCGGCCGGCGTCGAGTTCTTGCGACGGGCACTCTGGTAGCTGTCGGTGGACGGCTGGTGCAGCGGAATCAACTGGTTCTTGCCCGGCCCGATCAGATCGGCGCGACCCATGCGGGTCAGCGCTTCACGCAGCATCGGCCAGCCTTTCGGGTCGTGATAACGCAAGAACGCCTTGTGCAGACGACGCTGCTCTTCGCTCTTGACGATGGTGACCGCGTCAGACTTGTAAGTGACCTTGCGCAGCGGGTTCTTGCCCGAGTGGTACATCGCGGTGGCAGTGGCCATCGGCGACGGGTAGAACGCCTGAACCTGGTCGGCACGGAAACCGTTGCCCTTGAGCCACAGCGCCAGGTTCATCATGTCTTCATCGGTGGTGCCCGGGTGGGCGGCGATGAAGTACGGAATCAGGTACTGCTCTTTGCCCGCTTCCTTGGAGTACTTCTCGAACATGCGCTTGAACTTGTCATAGCTGCCGATGCCCGGTTTCATCATCTGGTTGAGCGGACCTTCCTCGGTGTGTTCCGGGGCGATCTTCAGGTAACCACCGACGTGGTGGGTCACCAGCTCTTTTACGTACTCCGGCGATTCGACCGCGAGGTCGTAACGCAGGCCGGAAGCGATAAGGATCTTCTTCACACCCGGCAATTCACGGGCGCTGCGGTACAACTGGATCAAAGCCGAGTGGTCGGTGTTCAGGTTCGGGCAGATGCCGGGGAACACGCACGACGGCTTGCGGCACGCGGATTCGATTTCCGGACTCTTGCACGCGATGCGGTACATGTTCGCGGTCGGGCCACCGAGGTCGGAGATCACGCCGGTAAAGCCGGGGACCTTGTCACGAATCTCTTCGATCTCTCGAATGATCGACTCGTGGGAACGGTTCTGGATGATCCGGCCTTCGTGCTCGGTGATCGAGCAGAAGGTGCAGCCGCCAAAGCAGCCACGCATGATGTTCACCGAGAAACGGATCATGTCGTAGGCCGGGATCTTCTCCTTGCCGTACGCCGGGTGCGGAATGCGCGCGTATGGCATGCCGAACACGTAGTCCATTTCTTCAGTGGTCATCGGAATCGGTGGCGGGTTGAACCAGACATCGACTTCGCCGTGCTTCTGGACCAGAGCGCGGGCGTTGCCCGGGTTGGTTTCCAGGTGCAGCACGCGGTTGGCGTGAGCGTAGAGAACGGCATCGCCACGGACTTTCTCAACCGACGGCAGACGAATCACGGTCTTGTCGCGGGTCATCTTCGGGCTGGCCAGGATCTGTACGACCTTGGCTTCCTGCGGATCTTCAACCGGACCTTTTTCCTGCTCGATGGCGCAGGCCTGGGTGTCCTGGGTGTTGACGTACGGGTTGATGATCTTGTCGATCTTGCCCGGACGGTCGATGCGTGTGGAGTCGACTTCGTACCAGTCTTTCGGCGTATCACGACGGATGAACGCGGTGCCGCGCACGTCGGTGATGTCTTCGATCTTGTGGCCGTAGGACAGACGCTGGGCGACTTCGACAATCGCACGCTCGGCGTTGCCGTAGAGCAGGATGTCGGCGCAGGCGTCGATCAGGATCGAGTTACGTACCCGGTCCTGCCAGTAATCGTAGTGGGCAATGCGGCGCAGGGACGCTTCGATGCCACCCAGCACGATTGGCACGTGGTTGTAAGCTTCCTTGCAGCGCTGGCTGTAGACCAGGCTCGCGCGGTCCGGACGCTTACCGGCCATGCCACCCGGCGTGTAGGCGTCGTCGGAACGGATTTTCTTGTCGGCGGTGTAGCGGTTGATCATCGAGTCCATGTTGCCGGCCGCGACACCGAAGAACAGGTTCGGCTCGCCGAGCTTCATGAAATCGTCTTTGGACTGCCAGTTCGGCTGGGCAATGATCCCGACGCGGAAGCCCTGGGACTCCAGCAGCCGGCCGATGATCGCCATGCCGAACGACGGGTGATCGACGTACGCATCACCGGTGACGATGATGATGTCGCAGGAATCCCAGCCGAGCTGATCCATCTCCTCCCTGCTCATCGGCAGGAATGGCGCTGGCCCGAAACATTCGGCCCAGTACTTTGGATAGTCAAATAACGGCTTGGCTGCTTGCATGTCGATAACCGGTGTTGGCTTTCATTGAATTTCGCGGGCGCGGAATATAGCACAAATTTTGACCAATTCCGACGGCTGTGGTCGGAAATTGGTGGCGACCCTATCGCTGGCAAGCCAGCTCCCACAGTGATTTATGGTGTACCTGCTATTTTGGTACCACACAGAACCCTGTGGGAGCGGGCTTGCCCGCGATGAGGCCCTTTCAGACGCTACAAATTACTCGTCATCATCAAAGTTGTAGCTACCCGGCGCCAGGTTCTCGAAGCGGGTGTACTTGCCGATGAACGCCAGGCGGATAAAGCCGATCGGCCCGTTCCGCTGCTTGCCGATAATGATTTCGGCAATGCCCTTGTGCTCGGTTTCCGGGTGATACACCTCGTCGCGGTAAACGAACATGATCACGTCGGCGTCCTGCTCGATCGCTCCGGATTCCCGGAGGTCGGAGTTGATCGGCCGTTTGTTCGGCCGCTGCTCGAGGGAGCGGTTGAGCTGGGACAGCGCCACCACCGGGCAGTTGAACTCCTTGGCCAAGGCTTTCAAGGAGCGCGAGATTTCAGAAATCTCGTTGGTTCGGTTGTCGCCGCCGGAACCTGGAATCTGCATCAACTGAAGGTAGTCGATCATGATCAGGCCGATCTCACCGTGCTCACGCGCCAGACGCCGGGTACGCGCTCGCATTTCCGACGGGCTGATACCGGCGGTGTCGTCGATGAACAGCTTGCGGTCATTGAGCAGGTTCACCGCCGAGGTCAGGCGCGGCCAGTCGTCATCTTCCAACTGACCGGAACGCACCTTGGTCTGGTCGATCCGACCGAGGGACGACAGCATACGCATGATCAGCGATTCGCCTGGCATCTCGAGGGAATACACCAGAACAGCCTTGTCGCTGCGCAGTACGGCGTTTTCCACCAGGTTCATCGCGAAGGTGGTTTTACCCATCGACGGACGACCGGCGACGATGATCAAGTCAGCCGGCTGCAGGCCGCTGGTCTTTTCATCAAGGTCGGTGTAGCCAGTGGACAGGCCGGTAATGGCGTTGTCAGTGTTGAACAGCGTGTCGATGCGATCGATGGCCTTGGTCAGCAAATCGTTCACACCCACCGGGCCACCGGTTTTCGGCCGGGCCTCGGCAATCGCGAAGATCTGGCGTTCCGCTTCGTCGAGGATCTCCTCGGCAGTGCGACCTTCCGGGTTGAAGGCGCTGTCGGCGATCTCGGTGCTGATGCCGATCAGTTGGCGCAACGTCGCGCGCTGGCGGACGATCTGTGCATAAGCCTTGATGTTGGCGACGGACGGTGTGTTTTTCGCCAACTCACCAAGGTAACCGAGGCCACCCACCTGCGACGTCTGACCTTCCTTGTCCAGTTGCTCGGCAAGGGTCACGACGTCAATCGGGGAGTTGTGATCGGCCAGTTTGGCGATCGCACGGAAAATCAGACGGTGGTCATGTCGGTAGAAATCGCCGTCGGAGACTTGGTCGAGCACGCGTTCCCAGGCGTTGTTGTCCAGCATCAGACCACCGAGTACAGCCTGTTCGGCTTCGATGGAATGCGGCGGTACTTTCAGCGCGGCGGTTTGCAGATCGTATTGCTCAGGAGCGGAGATTTCGTTCATGGCCACTTGGAATCAGATGTAAAAACGGGGATGCCAGAAAGACAAAGGGCACGACCTGTAAACAGGATCGTGCCCGATGTTACCGGCAAGCACCCGAGGGTGCCAGCCGACAAGTGCTGCTTAAGCTGCTACCACGACAACGCGTACGGTGGCTTCAACTTCGGCGTGCAGGTGCACGGCTACGTCGAATTCGCCTACGTTGCGGATGGTGCCGTTCGGCAGACGAACTTCGCTCTTCTGCACTTCAACGCCGGAGGCGGTCAGTGCGTCAGCGATGTCGTGAGTACCGATCGAACCGAACAGCTTGCCTTCGTCACCAGCGGTGGCAGTGATAGTCACTTCCAGCTCAGCCAGTTGGGCGGCACGGCTTTCAGCCGATGCTTTACGGTCTGCTGCGGCTTTTTCCAGCTCAGCGCGACGCTCTTCGAACGCAGCCAGGTTGGCTGGGGTCGCAGCGGTAGCTTTGCCGTAAGGCAGCAGGTAGTTACGACCGTAACCAGCCTTAACGTTCACTTTGTCACCCAGGTTGCCCAGGTTGGTGACTTTTTCCAGAAGGATCAGTTGCATGTGAAAATCCTCTTAACTTTTAACCTTCACCGTTCGCGTTATCGGTGTCTTTCGGCACCAGACGACCGCGAAAATCAATCAGGCTGTCGACGATGGCCAAGACCACCAGCAACGGATAGATCAGCTGCATGAACAGCAACAGCGTCACGTACAACCCCACCAGCCAGAATCTGCCCAGTCGCTTTTGCGCCACCAGCCCGTGAATCAGGGCCAGCCCGGCGAAAACCAGCGGTACGCTGCACAACGGTACGAGCATGGACATCTGGGCACCGAAATTCGGTGTCACAACCATGCCCGCCAGCAGCAGCAACGCGGGACCCAGCGGGATTCGGATGGCGCGAAACTCGCGACCAAAACCGCCTGGGTTGTACAACAACGCCTGCCAGTAGCGCCCGACAATCAGGCTCAGCACACTGACGATCTGCAACAAGGCCGCAATCAGGCCGGTCAGGATTGGTGCAATCAGGGACGCGAAACGCGCTTGCTCGTCTACCGACATTTGCTGGTAGACCTCACCGAGTAGCGACGGCATGACTTTTATCAAAGCCTGCGCCAGCATCTCGATCTGGGGACCAAAAGCCGTCCCCAGCACCACTGAAAACACCACTCCCATCGCTATGCTGACCAGCAGCACGCGGTTCCAGGACTCGCTTGCGCGCAAAACCAACGCAAGGCTCGCAGACCCCAGCAGCACCAGAAGTGCCCGTGGGTCGTCGGAGTAAAGCCACCAGATCAACGCCGGCAGCAGTCCCAGAGCAAGAACGCCCAGGGCGTCCTTCAATCCGCGCCGCAGGAGCACAAGGCATCCGGCGGCAGCACCCAACCAATACAACAACGGCAATGCCGCACATCCAGCCACTACCAGAGTGGCCTGCATACGGCCCCGCATGATGAACTCAGCTAAGGCACGCATACATTCAATCCTTTGCTACGTGTCGACTGCCCGGTCTCAGCGGCCGTGGCTGTCGGTGTAGGCCAGCAGGGCCAGGAAGCGGGCGCGCTTGATAGCGGTGGCCAGCTGACGCTGATAACGAGCTTTGGTACCGGTGATGCGGCTTGGAACAATTTTGCCGGTCTCGGATACGTAGGCTTTCAGAGTGTTGAGATCTTTGTAATCGATCTCTTTCACGTCTTCAGCGGTGAAGCGGCAGAATTTACGACGACGGAAGAAACGTGCCATTTGATAGGCTCCTTAAAAGGTCCGTGGATTACTCGTCAGCGTTATCGCTGTTGTCGCTGTCATCACTATCAGCGCTTTCAGCGCCTTCGTGCTCAGGACGGTCGCGACGCTCACGGCGCTCACTGCGGTTTTCTTCAGCCTTGAGCATCTCGGACTGGCCGGTAACGGCTTCGTCGCGACGGATGACCAGGTTACGGATCACTGCATCGTTGTAGCGGAAGTTGTCTTCCAGCTCGGCCAGGGCCTTGCCAGTGCACTCAACGTTCAGCATCACGTAGTGAGCCTTGTGAACATTGTTGATTGCGTAGGCCAGTTGACGACGGCCCCAATCTTCCAGACGGTGGATTTTGCCGCCGTCTTCTTCGATCAGCTTGGTGTAACGCTCAACCATGCCGCCGACTTGCTCGCTTTGATCCGGGTGGACCAAAAAGATGATTTCGTAATGACGCATGAATGCTCCTTACGGGTTGTAGCCTGCCGCTCAAAAGCGGTCAGACAAGGAGTGAATGACACTTATGGACTTGCGTGGGAAAAGGCACATGAATGCCTGCCGTCACAGCAAGGGGCGCAATTGTAGAGAAGGGGCGGGAGAGGCGCAAGGTAATTGGTGATTATTTGAACAGTCACCATATGCCGAACACTTGTAGGAGCTGCCGAAGGCTGCGATTTTTTGATCTTGAAAAATCAAAGTCAAAAGATCGCAGCCTGCGGCAGCTCCTATGTATGGACTCGCACCCACTGTCTACCCGCTTTTGAAAAACCGCTGCCCCGTTGCATCTATGTATTAGGCCTATTCGTGGAAGCCGTCTTCGGCTTCTGGCCAAAATTGGAAAAGCTCGTGGTATGCCGATTACAGTCAGGCCTCGAAGGCCAGTAGGAGCTTAGGCATCAATCCACGCCGGTCTTACCTGGGGTCAATTTTTTTCAGCAGAGGGTCAGACGGTTAGTACCTCGGTGGCAGAACTCTGTCGCTCAGTGGCCCATCGTCGCTGGCTGGCCATCACCCGCGTGGCGACGATAAGTCTGGTCATTCTGTAGAAGCACCCAGACGATTCGCAGGTTGCGGTTGGCTAGCCTGATCGCAGCCTCCTTACGGCCCAACCGGCTCATCCAGTGCAACAAGCGGCGGTCATCGGGTTGCTGGGAATCAGGTCGTAGTTGTTGCAGCACCGCATGGGCTCCCTGGATCATCAGGCTGCGTAAATAAGCATCACCTCGCTTGGTCATGCCCCCCAGCCGGACCGTCTCCCCGCTGCTGTGCTGGTCAGGCACCATGCCAAAGTACGCGGCAAACTTGCGGGCATTGGGAAATCGCTCAGGCTTGGTTTCCTTGGCCACCAGTGCCGTGGCAGTGATCGGGCCGATGCCGCGCACAGTCATTAGCCGCTTCGCCGTCATGTCGGTGTTGGCGGCCACTTCCAGGCGTCCCGTCAGTACGCTGATGCGCTCGCCCAAATGGCGCCACTCGGCCAACAGTTCGTCGATCAGTTCACGCAGCAGGCCCGGCACCGGTTGGGTGGCATCTTCCAGCACCCGCGGAATTTTCTGGCTGATCGCAACATCGCCCTGCGCCAAGGCTACGCCGTGCTCAAGCAGCAGGCCGCGCATCTGATTACTGAGGGCCGTGCGTCGACGCACATAGCCCTGGCGGGCGCGATGCAACGCCTGCATTGCCAGCGCCGTAACGCTTTTGACCGGTACTGCGCAGATTTTTTCATCGCGATTAGCCCGCAGAATCGCCAGCGCATCGTTGCGATCATTTTTAGGCCCGCTGCGATGTGTGGCCACCAAACCGGCTGGAAGAATCCGCACCGGATTGCCTTGGTCTTGCAGCTGCCGGGCCCAAGCCTGGGCACCCGGACCGGTCTCCATCAAAACCACGACATGCGGCGGCAACTGTCGGAGAAAATCATAAAACGCCTCGCGCGACTTGATCCGCTGCTCGTAGAACACCTGGCCGAGGATATCTTCACCGGCGACCTGAAAGACCTGTTTGGCCAGGTCGACCGCCAAGGTTGTGCAGGCCGACAAATCGGAAGAAGACACGGATTGATCAAACGAACTATGATTTTTCATGGACTCGCCCTCGCTGTCGTTGGCTGTTTAGACTGCCACCGTGGCGCATTGACGCCTCGGCTTGGGCGAGTCCATCCAATTACGGGGGCCTGCGTGAATCAGGATTTCTTGGCGGCAGCCTTGGCTTTGACGCTACGCTGACGCTGCGCTTCGAACAGGCAAACACCCGTCGCCACAGACACGTTAAGGCTACTGACGCTACCAGCCATCGGCAGGTTCACCAGATAGTCGCAATGCTCGCGGGTCAGGCGACGCATGCCTTTGCCTTCGGCACCCATGATCAGGATGGTCGGGCCGGTCAGGTCCTGGTCGTACAGGCTGACTTCCGCTTCACCCGCCGTACCGACAACCCACAAGCCGCGCTGCTGAAGTTTCTCCAGGGTGCGCGCCAGGTTGGTCACGGCCACCAGCGGAATCACTTCCGCAGCACCGCAGGCAATTTTTCGTACAACCGGCGTCAGGGTGGCCGACTTGTCCTTTGGCACGATCACGGCCAGTGCGCCCGCCGCATCGGCGGAACGCAGGCAGGCACCGAGGTTATGCGGGTCAGTCACACCGTCGAGCACCAGCAATAGCGGTGCGCCTTCAGTGCGATCCAGCAGCTCGTCGAGCATCGCCTCGCCCCAGACCTGGCTTGGACTCACGTCCGCGACCACACCCTGGTGCACGCCTTCAACCCAGGCGTCCATTTCACGGCGCTCGGCCTGGCCGACCTGGACCCGGTTTTCGTTGGCCAGCTCAATCAGCGTCTGGACCCGGGGATCGTTGCGGCCTTCGGCCAGCCAGATCTGCTTGACGCGTTTCGGGTGGTGACGCAGCAACGCTTCTACAGCGTGTACGCCATAGATCTTTTCCAACTGACTCATGGCTTGGCCTTAGGTTTACGCGCCCCGCCGCTTTTGGCTGGGGCCGAGCCCGCTTTTGGCGGACCTTTACGATGTTTGCTCGGTTTGGCAGGTTTGCCGCCGACAGCCTTTTCAGGCGCCGACCGGCTCGTCTTTCCCGCAGACGCCGCTTTACCGCCGCTTTTCGCACCGGCGAGCAACGCCTGTTTCATTTCACGACTTTTGCGCACTTCAGCGTTTTTCGCTGCCGCATCGCTCGGGCGGTAGGCCTCGACAGCCTTTTCCTTGGCAGGACGACGACCGGTTTTAGCCGGGGCCGGCTCTGCTTCCGATTTTTTAGAAGACGCGGCGGGTGCTGCGGTTTCAGTGCCACGTTTCTTGCGACCGATCGGCGCGCTGATGGTTGTTTCGGCCATCTCGAAGTCGATCTTGCGCTCGTCGAGGTCGACGCGCATGACCCGCACTTCAACAGTGTCGCCAAGGCGGAAGCTGCGACCGGTACGCTCACCGGCCAGGCGGTGGTGCACAGGATCGAAGTGGTAGTAATCGCCCGGCAGCGCGGTGACGTGCACCAGGCCTTCGACGTAGATGTCGGTCAGTTCGACGAACAGACCAAAACCAGTCACCGCGGTGATCACGCCCGGGAACGACTCGCCCACGCGATCCTTCATGAACTCGCACTTGAGCCAGTTCACCACGTCACGGGTCGCTTCGTCGGCACGGCGCTCGCTCATCGAGCACTGTTCGCCGAGCTGCTCCAGCGCCGCTTCGTCGTACGGATAGATGCGCGCTTTCGGAATAGTCATCGCACCGGCACGACGGACGTGAGGCGTGTCCTGCTTCGAATGGATGACGCTGCGGATCGCCCGGTGAGTGAGCAAGTCCGGGTAGCGGCGGATCGGCGAAGTGAAGTGGGTGTACGCCTCGTAATTCAGGCCGAAGTGGCCCTGGTTATCAGCGCTGTACACCGCCTGACTCAACGAACGCAGCATGACGGTCTGGATCAGGTGGAAATCCGGGCGATCCTTGATACCGGCCAGCAATGCCTGGTAATCCTTCGGCGACGGACCGTCCTTGCCTTTGTGCAGGGACAGGCCGAGCTCGCCGAGGAACGCGCGCAGTTTTTCCAGACGCTCCGGTGGCGGACCATCGTGAACGCGGTAAAGCGCAGGGATTTCGTGCTTTTTCAGGAATTCAGCGGTGGCCACGTTGGCCGCCAGCATGCATTCCTCGATCAGCTTGTGGGCATCATTGCGTATGGTTGGACGGATTTCGGCAATCTTGCGCTCGGAACCGAAGATGATCCGGGTTTCCTGCGTTTCGAAATCGATCGCGCCACGCACGTGACGGGCGGCCAGCAATACCTTGTACAGCGCATAGAGCTGCTTGAGGTGCGGCACGACGTCGGTGTACTCGCCACGCAGTTTGCGCGCTTCAGTAGCTTTCGGCGTTTCCAGCATCGCGCTGACCTTGTTGTAGGTCAGGCGGGCATGGGAGTGAATCACCGCTTCGTAGAAGCAGTAGTCGGTCATTTCGCCGGATTTGGAGATGGTCATCTCGCAAACCATGGCCAGACGATCAACCTGCGGATTCAGCGAGCACAGGCCGTTGGACAACTGCTCAGGCAGCATCGGGATCACGCGCTCGGGGAAATACACCGAGTTGCCGCGAACCTGCGCCTCGGCGTCCAGTGCCGAACCGAGTTTCACGTAGCTGGATACGTCGGCAATCGCCACGTACAACTTCCAGCCACCGGAGAACAGGCGCAGCTTGCCCGGACGGGCCTCGCAGTAGACCGCGTCATCGAAGTCGCGCGCATCTTCACCATCGATGGTGACGAACGGCAGATGACGCAGGTCGATGCGCTTCTCTTTGTCTTTCTCTTCGACTTCCGGCTTGAGCTTGCCGGCTTCCTTCAGTACGGCATCAGGCCAGACGTGAGGAATGTCGTAGGTGCGCAGGGCGACATCGATTTCCATGCCCGGCGCCATGTAGTTACCCACGACTTCAACCACGTCGCCTTGCGGCTGGAAGCGCGGCGTCGGCCAGTGGGTGATCTTCACTTCGACGAACTGACCGATCTGCGCATTGGCATTACGGCCCGGCGTCACCAGCACTTCCTGCTGGATCTTCGGGTTGTCGGCAACGACGAAACCGATACCGCCTTCTTCGAAGTAACGACCGACGATGGTTTCGTGAGCACGGGACACCACTTCGACGATCATGCCTTCGCGGCGACCGCGACGGTCCAGACCGGAAACGCGGGCCAGAGCACGGTCACCGTCGAACACCAGACGCATTTGCGCCGGGCTCATGAACAGGTCGTCACTGCCGTCATCCGGCACCAGGAAACCGAAACCGTCACGGTGACCGCTGATGCGGCCCAGGATCAGGTCGAGCTTGTCCACCGGCGCATAAGTGCCGCGACGGGTATAGATGAGTTGAGCATCGCGCTCCATGGCGCGCAGACGGCGGCGCAGGGCTTCGATCTGGTCTTCTGTGGTCAGACCAAACTCTTCAACCAGTTGCTCGCGGTTAGCAGGCGAACCCCGATCAGCAAGATGCTGAAGGATCAGTTCGCGGCTAGGAATGGGGTTTTCATATTTTTCCGCTTCACGAGCGGCCTCGGGATCGAGGGACTGCCAATCGGCCATTAGAGAGTTTTCACCTTGTCTATATGCGGGTTAGTTTGGCATAGGCGTAATGAAACGGGAAATTTCAGGCTAAGACGACCCATCTAAAGCCCTGTATCGACACCGTAAAGCTGATTTGAAGACCGCTGGTGAAATTTTCCAGGTTTTTTTGATTCCGGGGGTTTACAGTTAAAAAGACGCTCCGTATAGTGCGCGCCATCGACGACGGAGACGTTGCCGATACTGCCCAGATGGTGAAATTGGTAGACACGCCAGCTTCAGGTGCTGGTGACCGCAAGGTCGTGGAAGTTCGAGTCTTCTTCTGGGCACCAATTTCGAGCTTGAGATTAGATCAATTTCAAGGCTCACACAAAAACCCGCGAAAGCGGGTTTCTGCATTCTGGACGACTGGTTTATTAATTTTAAAATCAGGGGTTTACAGATCAAAATGCGCTCCGTATAGTGCGCCACATCAACAGCGGCAACGCTGAAGATGATTGCCCAGATGGTGAAATTGGTAGACACGCCAGCTTCAGGTGCTGGTGACCGCAAGGTCGTGGAAGTTCGAGTCTTCTTCTGGGCACCAATTCAAATTCAAGGTTTCGACCCTGGATTTCACAGAAACCCGCGAAAGCGGGTTTTTGCGTTTCTGGCCCCTGGAAACCCGAGGGCAGTTCCTACCAAACCCTGATCAAAGCCACAAGGCGCATTTGAGAAACAATATCGTTTATCATTGTTGCAAGTTTTTGCAATGCGACAGTGAGGAACCCTGCGAATGATGTTTCGAAATACCCTGCGCCGCGGCCTGACCATCACCCTGCTCGGCCTGGCACTCGCCACTCCCCTCACCCAGGCTGCGGATCAAGTTTCCCTGACCCTCTACAACGGCCAACACAAAGAAGTCGGCGACGCTGTCGCCAAAGCCTTCGAAGCCAAGACCGGCATCCACGTCAACGTCCGCAAAGGCAGCAGCAACCAGCTCGCCAGCCAAGTGGTCGAAGAAGGCGATCGCTCCCCCGCCGACGTGATCTACACCGAAGAATCCCCACCACTGAACAAACTCGGCGAGCAAGGCCTGCTGACCAAGGCGGATGACGAAACCCTGGCAGTTTTGCCCAAGGAATACGTCGCCGGCAATGGCACCTGGATCGGCGTGACCGCCCGGGTGCGCGTCGTGGCGTTCAACCCCAAGTTGATCGACGAAAAAGACCTGCCGAAATCGGTGATGGAGTTCTCCGACCCGAAATGGCAGGGCAAGGTGGGTTTCGTACCGACCAGCGGCGCCTTCCAGGAACAAGCCGTCGCGATCATCAAGGTGCACGGCATGGACGCGGCCGAAGAGTGGCTGACCGGCCTGCGCGCCTTCGGCAAGACCTACAGCAACAACATGGTCGCGCTCAAAGCCGTGGAAAACGGCGAAGTCGCGACGGTGCTGGTGAACAACTACTACTGGTTCGCACTGCTGCGTGAAAAGGGCCAGCTCGATTCAAAACTGCATTACTTCACCGGTGGCGACGTCGGCGGGCTGATCACTGTTTCCAGCGCAGCCGTTCTGAAGTCCAGCAAACACCCAAAAGAAGCCCAGCAATTGCTCGCCTATATGGCCAGCGAAGAAGGCCAACGCGTGATCACCCAGACCACCGCCGAATACCCGCTGCATAAAGGCATGGAATCGGATCGCGGCCTCAAGCCATTCAGCGAGCTGGAGGCGCCGAAAGTCACGCCAGCCGACCTCGGCAACGCCGAAGAAGCGCTGGATCTGGAACGTGACGTTGGCCTGAACTGATGAGCGCTTCGCTACCCGTTTCGACCGGCGCTTACGTGCCTCGGCGCAAGCGGCCGTCGATCTGGCTGCTGCTGCCGGTTCTGCTACTGGTCGTGCTCAGTCTGCTGCCACTGGCCTATGTCGGGCTCAAGGCCTGGCAGGCGGGCTGGGCCGAGGCGCTGCATTTGCTCTGGCGGCCTTATGTGTTCGGTTTGCTGCGCAATACCCTGGCGCTGATGGTCGGAGTGACGCTGGCCTGCGGCGTGATCGGGCTGACGCTGGCGTGGCTGCTGGAACGCAGCAATCTGCCGGGGCGGCGCCTGTGGGGCGTGATCCTGTGCCTGCCGTTCGCCGTACCGGCGTTTGTCAGCAGCTTCACCTGGGTTTCGCTGAGCGCTCATTTTGAAGGGCTCGGCGGGGCGATTTTGGTGATGACGCTCTCCAAGTACCCGCTGATTTTCCTGCCGGTGGCAGCGACTTTGCGCAATCTCGATCCATCTTTGGAAGAGTCCGCACGCACGCTGGGGCAAAATCGCTGGGGGGTGTTCTTCAAGGTCACCCTGCCCCTGCTCTGGCCGTCACTGCTCGCTGGTTCGCTGTTGATCGCGCTGCACATGCTGGTGGAATTCGGCGCACTGTCGATCATCGGCCTGCAAACCTTTACCACCGCAATCTATCAACAGTTCGAACTGGAATTCAGCAACGCCAACGCCGCGATGCTCTCGGCAGTGTTGCTGGCGCTGTGCCTGATGCTGCTGTGGCTGGAACTGCGCGTTCGCGGCAAAGGTCGCCACGTGCGTACAGGCCAAGGCGCGGCGCGACGGGCGGAGCAGGTTCGCCTGGGACCATGGGCCATCGCTGGGCAGTTTTACTGCCTGCTGCTGGCGATCATCGGTAGCGGCATTCCACTGGGGATGCTGGTGTATTGGCTGGCCGTGGGTTCGTCTGCGGCATTTCCGGTGGCAGCCATCGGTGAGGCGCTGCTTTCATCCCTGGCGCTGTCACTGGGTGGCGCGGCGTTGTGCCTTGTTCTGGCGGTGCCCGTCGGATTGTTAGTGGTGCGCTACAAGGGCCAACTGGCGATCTGGGCCGAACGCCTGCCCTATCTGCTGCATGCCCTGCCGGGGCTGGTGATTGCCCTGACACTCGTCTATTTTGCTTTGCATTATGTGCCCGCGCTGTACCAGACCTCGGCACTGCTGCTGATCGCTTATGCGCTGCTGTTTCTGCCACTGGCTCAGGCACCGATTCGTACGGCACTGAACAAGGCTGCGCCGCAACTGGAGGAAGCCGCACGAACGCTGGGAGCTTCGTCGTTCACCGCGTTTTGCCGGATAACC
The DNA here is from genome assembly GCF_036884845.1 of Pseudomonas sp. MAG733B. Classification (NCBI taxonomy): domain Bacteria; kingdom Pseudomonadati; phylum Pseudomonadota; class Gammaproteobacteria; order Pseudomonadales; family Pseudomonadaceae; genus Pseudomonas; species Pseudomonas sp. MAG733B. The sequence goes on along the minus strand of NZ_CP145732.1, from coordinate 1,102,522 downwards.
CTGCCGATCATTTTCCCGGCGTTGGGTGCGGCGTTTGCGTTGGTGTTTCTGGATGCGATGAAGGAACTGACGGCGACGCTGCTGCTGAGTCCGACCGGACTCAACACATTGGCAACTGAAGTGTGGGCGCATACCGCGAATGTGGAGTTTGCGGCGGCGGCGCCTTATGCGGCGTTGTTGATTCTGGTGTCGGGGTTGCCGGTTTATCTGCTGACGACCCGAATGTATTTGAGCCGCTGACAACGCAAAAGATCGCAGCCTTCGGCAGCTCCTACAGAGAAGCGCACATTCCCCTGGAGCTGCCGAAGGCTCCGATCTTTTGATCGTTTACGCCCGGAACTGCCCCAGACTCGCCTTCAACTGCGCCGCCAACCCATCCAGCACCTTGCCGCTGGCCGTGGTTTCCACCACCGCCTGCGCCGCTTTCTCGGCCTGCGCATGAATGGTCTCGACCCGCCCGCGCACTGCCTGCGCGCCCTTGGCCTGATGCGCTGCAGCCTGAGTCGCCAGGCCGATCGCCGCGTGCACCTGCTCCACCGATGCCTGGACCGACTGCTGCAACCGCGCGCTGTCACGCAAGACCAGCAAACCTTCGCTGGCCTGACGTCCCGCCTGACCAATCGCCGCCACCGCTTCGCGCGCACCCTGCTGCAACGCCACGATGTGCGCCTGAATATCGCCGGTGGAGCTCTGGGTCTTGCTCGCCAGCGCCCGCACTTCGTCAGCCACCACCGCAAACCCGCGCCCGGTCTCGCCGGCTCGCGCCGCCTCGATGGCCGCGTTCAATGCCAGCAGGTTGGTTTGCTCGGCGATCCCGTGAATCACCGTCAGTACCACTTCAATCTGTTCACTCTGCTGCGCCAGTCGCTCGATCACTTGCGCGCCGGTATCAACCTGCCCGGCCAACGCCTCGATCAGGCTGCCGACTTTCGCCGAGGTCCGGGTGTTTTCATCGGTGGCCTGACGAATATCCACAACCTGCTTCAATGCCGCCTGCATGGCATGGCTTTCTGACTGAGCTTCATCCGCCATTTGCGACAAGGCCCGCAGACTTTCTGCGACCTCATCACGCTGCATGCCCGCCGCCGCATCGGCCCCGGCGTTGCGCAGGGTCATCGCGCCGATTTCCACGCCGGTGCGCTGGGCCACATCGCCCGCCTCGCGCACGATCGGCTGCAACTTATCCACGAAGCGATTGACCGCCGAGGCCATGTCGCCGATTTCGTCTTTGCTGTTGATCTGCACACGCTTGGTCAGGTCACCCTCGCCCGCCGCCAGGTCATCCATGGCAACGATCAGCATTTTCAGGCGATTGACCACCCGACGCCCGAGCACCACGGCCAGCAACAGCAGAACACCGAAGCCCACCACCGCCAGAAACACGCCGATGCGCCAGCGCAAGGTGGACGCCGCTTCCTGCACCGTGCTGGTGGTATTGGCTTTCATTTCAGATGCCGTCGACTGCGCCGACTGCAGACGCGCACGCATGGCTGTCGCACTGTCGGCCGCCGCGCCCTTGAGGCTATCGCCGACCAATTGGTCGCTGCTGGCGATCAGCGCAGAGAAGCGCTTGTCCAGAGCCGCGAGATCGGTTTCCACCGAGGCGGTCGAGACGCCCATCAATACCTTGCCGATTTCGACGCCATTGGGATTGATCGAAGCCTCGATGTAGAACACCGAAGGATCGTTCTTCGCCGCATCCAGCACTTTGTCCAGTGCCCGCTCGCCCTGGCCTTTTTCCAGCAGGGCCTTGTTGATCGGATTTTCCCGGTTGAGGTAGCGCGTCAAGTGCTGACCCGTCGCATCGTCGTAGACCACAAACAGCACGTTCGGATTGCGCTGCGCACGACGGGCGAATTCGGAGAGCGTTGGAACGTCGCTGTCCCACATGGCGCGGGGTGCGACCGAGGCCAGGAGCTGCGCCATATCATTGGCGGAGTCCTTCAGGTCTTTTTCCAGCGTCGCACGCAGCTGCGCCTGCTCGTCCTTCAAACGAGAAGACAAACCTGCCGTGAGGCGTTGGCGTGTGCTGGTGGAGAGACTGTCGAGGCTCGACGTGACTTCACGCCCCGCCTGCTCGAGTTCGCCCGAAAGCCTTTGACTGTCCGCGCCCAGGCGCACACCCAAATCGGCTTCCAGCGCGGTCACCGTGCTCCGGGTCAGAGCAACAGCCACCAGCACCTGCACCAAAAGGGCGATACCGAGGGTAACGAACACAGGCCGCAGTAAACGGCTTTGTAACAGTGAGAGAACGGCCGACACTTGGAATCCCTCTGCTTTGGCGCCATTAAATTGATAGCACGCCGGAAGCGATGCTTTTTTTAATGTTCACAGCAAAGGTCGTGCCGCACGACAGACATAAACGACAAAGGGTCCGATTAAGGACCCTTTGTGTTTCACTTCAATGACTTATCAAGCGAACGGATGACGCAGAACGATGGTTTCGTTGCGATCAGGCCCCGTCGAAATAATGTCAATCGGCGCGCCGATCAGCTCTTCGACGCGTTTGATGTAAGCACGGGCGTTAGCTGGCAGCTCTTCCAGGGTTTTGGCACCCACGGTCGACTCGGTCCAGCCCGGCACTTCTTCGTACACAGGCTGCAGGCCTACGTAGCTGTCTGCATCAGTCGGGGCAACCGCATTACCTTGCGCATCTTTGTAGCCGACGCAGATATTGATGGTTTCCAGACCGTCGAGTACGTCCAGCTTGGTCAGGCAGATGCCCGAGATGCTGTTCACATCGATAGCGCGACGCAGGATAACGGCGTCGAACCAGCCACAACGACGGGCACGGCCAGTCGTCGCGCCGAACTCGTGACCTTGTTTGGCCAGGTGCGCGCCGACTTCGTCGAACAGCTCAGTCGGGAATGGACCCGAACCTACGCGCGTGGTGTAAGCCTTGGTGATGCCGAGGATATAGTCCAGGAACATCGGGCCAACACCCGAGCCGGTAGCAACGCCGCCAGCGGTAGTGTTCGAGCTGGTCACGTACGGGTAGGTACCGTGGTCGATGTCCAGCAGGGAGCCCTGGGCGCCTTCGAACATGATGTCTTTGCCAGCGCGACGCAGGTCGTGCAGCTCGGCAGTCACGTCCAGCATCAGCGGCTTGAGCAGCTCAGCGTATTCTTTGCACTCGGCCAGGGTCTTGTCGAACTCGATGGCTGGCTCTTTGTAGTAACCCACCAGCATGAAGTTGTGGTAATCCACCAGTTCACGCAGCTTGTCTTCAAAGCGCGGCATGTTGAGCAGGTCGCCCACACGCAGGCCACGACGTGCAACCTTGTCTTCGTAGGCCGGGCCGATGCCGCGACCGGTGGTACCGATCTTCAGCTCGCCACGGGCCTTTTCACGGGCCTGGTCCAGCGCAACGTGGAAGGACAGGATCAGCGGGCAGGACGGGCTGATACGCAGGCGCTCACGCACCGGTACGCCTTTCTCTTCCAGCTTGGTGATCTCGCGCAGCAGGGCGTCAGGTGCAACCACCACGCCGTTACCGATCAGGCACTGCACGCCTTCGCGCAACACGCCCGACGGGATCAGGTGCAAGACAGTTTTTTCGCCATCGATCACCAGCGTGTGGCCAGCGTTGTGGCCACCCTGGTAGCGCACTACGGCGGCAGCATGTTCGGTCAGCAGATCAACGATCTTGCCTTTGCCCTCATCACCCCATTGGGTGCCCAGGACTACGACATTCTTACCCATAACACTTGTCCTCATTCGCGCAAACTTGGTGCCGGCGGCGGCCGGCAGGAAAACTCAAGAAGCCAGTGGCGATACTTGCCAAAGCCCGTTCTGCTGGATCAATTGCCGGTCGCAGTCCGCTTCACGGGCGGCGGCCAAAGGTTGTCCAGGCAATGCCTGGACGACACGCTGACCCTCACTGCGCAACTGGCAAACCTGCTGCCAGAGTGCCGCATCCGTACTGTCAGGCATCCAGATACCGCCAGACGGTAGCTCGATCTCAGCACGCCCCAGGGTCACCAGGGTTTTCAAATCGGTAGAGAAACCGGTTGCCGGACGAGCGCGACCGAAGTCAGCGCCGATATCGTCATAACGACCGCCCTGGGCAATGGACTGGCCAACGCCCGGCACGAACACCGCGAACACCACACCGGTGTGGTAGTGGTAACCGCGCAACTCGCCCAGGTCGAAGTACAGCGGCAACTCCGGGAAACGCACGGACAGACGCTCGGCAATCGCCAGCAAGTCATCCAGTGCCGCCAGAACCGGGGCCGGAGCCTTGGCCAGACGCTCACGCGCAGCCGCCAGCACTTCACGGCCGCCACACAGGTCGACCAACGCGCGCAGCATGTCCGACAGATCGGCAGGCAAGCCTTCGGTCAAGGTAATGACCTCGTCGATGGCTTTACGTTGCAACGCATCGAACAACTGCTGCTCGACCTCACCGGACAAACCGGCAGCACGGGCCAGCCCGCGGTAAATGCCTACATGGCCGAGGTCCATGTGCACATCCGGCACGTCGGCCAGTTGCAGCATGGCCAGCATCAGGCTGATGACTTCAACGTCGCTGCTCGGGCTGCCATCGCCGTACAACTCGGCGCCCAACTGGATCGGGCTGCGCGAGGACGACAAGGCACGTGGCTGAGCATGCAGCACGCTGCCGGCATAGCACAGACGGCTTGGACCTTCGCGACGCAGGGTATGTGCATCGATGCGCGCCACCTGCGGCGTGATGTCGGCGCGGAAACCCATCTGCCGGCCCGTCTGCGGGTCGATGACCTTGAAGGTACGCAGATCGAGGTCGGAGCCCGCGCCGGTCAGCAGGGATTCCAGGTACTCGATATGGGGAGTCACGACAAACTCGTAACCCCAGCTCTGGAACAGATCCAACACCTGACGACGCGCGACTTCAATACGCGCAGCTTCTGGTGGCAGTACTTCTTCGATGCCATCTGGCAGCAGCCAGCGGTCTACCGTTGCCATTACGCCTTCCCCTATATCCGGGCGGCCAGCCCTCGGCCGAGCCTTGAGTGAAGCAGAAAATGATCGGCTCATGCGCAAACCACGCGCATGAGCGACGGAGCGAAAAGCCTTTTACCGGCTTCGCCAACCACTTTCCTCGAAAATCCTGTCGAGCCTTTCAGCCCGGCATCTGCTTAAAAACAGCAATCAAACGTGCAGACGCAAAAAAGCCGGGAATTTCCCGGCTGCCGCATCATACACACGTTTTCCCAAAGGATCACCCCGCCAGAGGTTTTAGCCGCCCGGCGGGATGATTCAGGTCAACGTCGTATCAAGGCTTGGCTTTTTCCAGGTAGTGGAAGAAGTCACTGCTTGGGTCGAGGACCATGACGTCGGATTTGTTCGCGAAGCTTTCACGGTAGGCACGCAGGCTACGGTAGAACGCGTAGAACTCCTGATCCTGGCCGTAGGCCTTGGAGTAGATCGCAGCAGCCTGGGCGTCACCGTCACCGCGAACCTCTTCCGATTCACGATAGGCTTCAGCCAGCAGCACGCGGCGTTGACGATCGGCGTCAGCACGGATGCCTTCAGCCAGCTCGTTACCCTTGGCGCGATGCTCGCGAGCTTCACGCTCACGCTCGGTGCTCATACGTTCGAACACGCTGCGGTTCACTTCTTTTGGCAGGTCGATGGTCTTGACCCGAACATCGACAACTTCGATGCCCAGCTCTTTTTCGGCCATCTTGTTCAGCGAAGCCGTGATATCCGCCATCAGCGCATCACGTTCACCCGACACAACCTCGTGCAGGGTGCGCTTACCGAACTGGTCACGCAGACCCGACTCCAGACGACGGGACAGACGCTCGTCGGCGATTTGCTTGAGACCGGAAGTCGCGGTGTAGAAACGCTCGGCGTCCTTCACGCGCCACTTGGCGTAGGCATCGACCATTACCGCTTTCTTTTCCAGCGTCAGGAAGCGTTGTGTCGGTGCATCCAGCGTCATCAGGCGTGCGTCGAATTTACGCACCTGGTTAACGTAAGGCACTTTCACATGCAGGCCTGGCTGAACATCGGTCTGAACCACGCGACCGAACTGCAGCAACACCGCACGCTCGGTCTGAGCCACGATGTAGAAGCAGTTCCAGGCAGCGATCGCCACGACGACGCCGACAATAAGGGCGATCAGCGATTTATTGCTCATCAGCGACTCTCCCTGGTACGTGCTTGCTGTTGCTGCAGATCAGCTGCCGCACGCGCATTCGCTTCATTGCTGCTGGCTGCCGCGCCGGTCACCGGAGTGCTGGTGCTGCGACCACTTTCGACCATCTTGTCCAGAGGCAGGTAGAGCAGATTGCTCTGGCCATTCTTGTTACCGGTCACGAGAACCTTGCTGGTGTTGCTGAAGACTTCCTGCATGGTGTCCAGGTACAGACGCTGGCGGGTGACTTCAGGTGCCTTGCGATACTCGGCGACCAGTTTGGTGAAGCGATCGGCTTCACCCTTGGCACGCGAGACGGTTTCGTCACGGTAACCATTGGCATCTTCGAGGATACGCTGGGCCTGACCACGGGCTTCCGGCACGACGCCGTTGGCATAGGTTTCAGCCTGGTTGCGCGAACGCTGCTCATCTTCACGGGCACGGATCACGTCATCGAAGGCTTCCTGCACTTCACGCGGTGCCGCTGCGCTCTGTACGTTCACCTGGGTGACGGTGATACCGGTGCGATAGGTATCCATGAAGCGTTGCAGACGCTCCTTGATTTCGCTGGCCATCAGCTCACGACCTTCGGTCAGTACCTGGTCCATGGCGGTGGAACCCACCACATGGCGCAAGGCGCTGTCGGTCGCGTGTTGCAGGCTGATTTCCGGCTGATCGACGCTCAGCACGAAGTCCTGCAGGTTGCTGATCTTGTACTGCACGGTCAGCGGCACTTCGACGATGTTTTCGTCTTCAGTCAGCATCTGGCCTTGCTTGGTGTACGCACGCTCACGCGTTACGTTTTCCATGTACTTCTTGTCGATCGGCGGGAAATAGATGTTCAGACCCGGGCCGACGGTTTCGTAGTACTTGCCGAAGCGCAGCACCACGGCTTGCTCCTGCTCGTCGACTACATAGACCGCGCTGTACAGCCACACGGCCGCCAGCACGACAAGGCCGATGCCGAGCAGGCCGCCGAAGCCGCCACTCTTGCCCGAACCACCGCCGTCATCACCACGTTTCTTACCACCACCGAACAACCCGTTCAGGCTTTCCTGCAGCTTTCGGAAGGCCTCGTCGAGATCCGGTGGTCCCTTGCGGTCGCCGTTGTTACGACGCTTGCCACCCCAAGGGTCCTGATTATTCGAGTTGCCACCCGGCTCATTCCAAGCCATAGCGCTCTCCATCTGATAAAGCAAAGACGCACCCACGGCGCGCCGACCAATGCTACAGAATGCCTGTCACCACGGCACAACCGCTTTCTCAGGCTTTTATTGCAAAGTGTGTTGCTCGATGAATTCCATCGGCTGCAATCCCTCGCGGCTTACCAGTCGATTCAACTCGACCCGGGGCAAACGAACGGCCAGCAAACTGATGCCTTCTTCGTCGTGTTCTTCTTTTTGCACCGCACCGAGTTCGAAGAACTGCGCACGCAGTCGAGCGAATCGTTGCGGCAAGCGCAGGGTACCGACAAACAATTCACTGCCCAGTAATTCGGCAATGGCTTGCTCAAGCAATTCCAGACCACTGCCATCACGCGCCGACAGCCAGACCCGTTGGGGCTTGCCGTGTTCGTCGCGCTGGATTTGTGGCTCAACGCCTTCAAGCAAATCGAGTTTGTTATAGACCTCGAGGATCGGCAAGTCCTGCGCACCAATCTCGCCCAGCACCACCATGACCTGCTCGATCTGCAACATGCGATCCGGTTCGGCCGCATCGATCACGTGCAACAACAGGTCGGAGTTGCTCGACTCTTCGAGGGTAGACCGGAATGCTTCGACCAGCTTGTGGGGCAAGTGGCGAATGAAGCCCACCGTGTCCGCCAGGACAATCGGCCCCAGATCGTCTATTTCCAGACGACGCAGGGTCGGGTCCAGCGTGGCGAACAATTGGTCAGCGGCGTAGACGTCGGATTTCGTCACGTTGTTGAAGAGCGTGGATTTACCGGCGTTGGTGTACCCCACCAGGGAAACGGTAGGAATATCCGCACGCGATCGGCCACGGCGCGACTGTTCGCGCTGGCTGCGGACTTTCTCCAGCCGTCCCTTGATCTGCCGCAGGCGAACCCGCAGCAAACGGCGGTCGGTTTCCAGCTGGGTTTCACCCGGGCCACGCATACCGATACCGCCACCTTGGCGCTCAAGGTGAGTCCAGCCACGAACCAGCCGGGTACTCATGTGGTCAAGCTGGGCCAGTTCGACCTGGAGCTTGCCTTCATGGGTGCGGGCGCGTTGGGCGAAAATATCGAGAATCAGACCGGTACGGTCGATCACGCGACACTCGAAAACACGTTCGAGGTTACGTTCCTGACTGGGCGTGAGGATGTGATTGAAAATCACCAGATCGGCCTGCTCGGCTTTGACCAGGTCGCGCAGTTCCTCGACCTTGCCACTGCCAATCAGGGTCTTGGCAGTTGGCCGATGACGCGGCACGTTAAAAAACGCGACGGTCTCGGCACCTGCCGAATTAGCCAGTTCCTGAAACTCCTGCGGATCTTCGCGCGCCTCAGGGTCCTGTCCATCCAAGTGAACGAGGATGACTCGCTCACCACCACCGTGGCGCTCAAAGAACAAAGGAGACTCCTATCAGGCGTTACCTGGCTCAGCATCACCTGCTTCGGATTCGGTTGCGCTAGGCAGACGAATTGGACGAACCGGCACTACTGTAGAGATAGCGTGTTTGTAGACCATTTGGCTGACGGTGTTTTTCAGCAGGATAACGAACTGGTCGAAAGACTCGATCGTACCTTGCAGTTTGATACCGTTGACCAGGTAGATGGACACCCCAACTTTCTCTTTACGTAAAGTATTCAAGTAAGGGTCTTGTAGCGAATGCCCTTTTGACATGTGCCGCACTCCTTTAAGGATTCAATATAAAAAATAGGTAAACAGATGGCTTTGGCCGCCACACCCCCAAGGATAGACGGCAATTGCAAGGACTCAGCTCAATATGGAGATGGTCCCAAGGTATTTCAAGGCGCGCGGCAGATTGTCGCAATCCAGGCTGTCCAGCCAGTGTAAATCAGCCCAACTGCGCAGCCAGGTGAACTGCCGCTTTGCCAATTGGCGCGTGGCGATGATTCCACGCTCCTGCATCTCGGCTGACGTCAGCTTGCCATCCAGGTAGTCCCAGACTTGGCGGTAGCCTACTGCACGTATAGACGGCAACCCGGCATGCAGGTCACTTCTCTTACGCAGGGCTACGACCTCGTCAATGAATCCCTGTTCCAACATTAAAGTGAATCTTTGTTTAATTCGCTCGTGCAGTACCTGACGATTTGCCGGAGCAATGGCCAAGTTCGCGACAGTATAGGGCAATTGTTGCCGTCCCGAAGCGGCTGCTTCAGTACTTTGCGCAGTTTGTTGCAAGCGCAGGGCAGTCATGCTTTGACCGCTGACACGATAAACTTCCAGTGCTCGACTGAGACGCTGCGGATCGTTCGGATGAATCCGCGCCGCGGAAACCGGGTCGATCACTGCCAATTGGTCGTGCAAGGCTTGCCAGCCAAGGCGTGCAGCCTCTTCTTCGATTTGCGCACGGACTTCGGGATCGGCCGCCGGCATTTCTGCCAGGCCTTCGAGCAAAGCCTTGTAGTAGAGCATCGTGCCGCCTACCAACAGCGGAATTTTTCCGCGCGCGGTGATATCGGCCATGGCTTCGAGGGCGTCACGACGAAAATCCGCAGCCGAATAGCTCTCGGCCGGGTCAAGAATGTCGATCAACCGGTGCGGATATTGCGCCAGAAGTTCTTTGGAAGGCTTGGCGGTGCCGATGTCCATGCCACGGTAGACCAGCGCCGAATCGACGCTGATCAGTTCGCAAGGCAGGACCTTGGTGAGTTCGATGGCCAGGTCGGTCTTGCCGGCGGCGGTCGGCCCCATCAGGAAAATCGCAGGTGGGAGCTGGCTCATCAACGACCGCGCAAGAACAGTTTGTCCAGATCGTCCAGACCCAGTTGGGTCCAGGTCGGTCGGCCATGGTTGCATTGACCGCTGCGCTCGGTGTTTTCCATGTCGCGCAGCAGACCGTTCATTTCCGGGATGGCCAGACGCCGGTTCGCACGGACGGCGCCGTGGCAGGCCATAGTCCCGAGCAGTTCGTTGACGTGCGCCTGAATGCGATCGCTGGTGCCGTACTCCATGAGGTCGGCCAATACGTCGGCGACCAAGCGGTTGGCTTCGGCCTGCTTGAGCAGTGCCGGAATCTGCCGGATGGCCAGGGTTTCCGGGCCAAGACGCTGCAATTCAAAGCCCAGACGCTGGAACCAGGCGACGTGCTCTTCGGCGCAATCGGCTTCACGCTGACTGACCGCCAGGGATTCCGGCACCAGCAGCGGCTGACCGCTCAGGCCTTCGCTGGCCATCGCAACTTTCAGGCGCTCGTACATGATCCGCTCGTGAGCGGCATGCATGTCCACCAGCACCAGACCTTGGGCGTTTTCCGAAAGAATGTAGATGCCTTTAAGCTGCGCCAACGCGTAACCCAACGGCGGAATATCATCCTGGCCGGCCGGGAGAGCGACCGCATTGGCTTCGGGCAACGGTGCGAAAAACTCGCGATAGGCGGCCTGCGCCTCGGCTGCAGGGACGGCCGATTGCGGGCGCGGCGTGTATTGAAACTGATAACCCGCGCCAGCGCCTGAACCGGCAGACGTAGTGAACGAAGGCTGAGCCTGAGGCTGTTCCAGCAGCGCATTGGCCGCCAGACGCATTTCGCCCTGAGGGCCGAACTCACCCGCATCGAGGCCTGTAGGGCGAACGATAGCCGTCGCCACCGGTGCCGTCAGGTGATCGTCCGGCCGTACGTCGCCCAAGGCGCGGTGCAAGGTGCCATAAAGGAAATCGTGGACCATGCGCCCTTCACGGAAGCGCACTTCGTGCTTGGTCGGGTGCACGTTGACGTCGACGCCCGTCGGATCGACCTCGAAAAACAGCACGAACGTCGGGTGCCGACCATTGAACAGCACGTCGCGATAAGCCTGGCGCACCGCGTGAGCCACCAGTTTGTCGCGCACGGCGCGGCCGTTGACGAAGAAATACTGCAAGTCCGCCTGGCTGCGGTTGAACGTCGGCAAACCGACCCAACCCCACAGATGCAGGCCATTGCGCTCGATTTCGATCGGCAGCGCCTGCTCAAGGAAACCCGGGCCGCAGATTGCCGCCACACGCCGCGCGCGGGCCGCATCGTCATGGGCCTCGTGCAGGCTGAGGATGGTCTTGCCGTTGTGGCGCAGGTGGAATGCCACGTCGAAACGCGCCAACGCCAGACGCTTGATCACTTCTTGCAGGTGATCGAATTCGGTTTTTTCGGTCTTGAGAAACTTGCGTCGCGCCGGGGTGTTGAAAAACAGGTCGCGCACTTCCACCGATGTGCCCACCGGATGCGCCGCCGGTTGTACGCGGGGCGCCATGTCGCGGCCTTCGGTTTCCACCTGCCAGGCCTGATCGGCATCGCGGGTGCGGGAAGTCAGGGTCAGACGCGCCACGGAGCTGATCGACGCCAGCGCCTCGCCGCGAAAGCCCAGGCTCATGACCTGTTCGAGGTCTTCCAGATTGCGGATCTTGCTGGTGGCGTGTCGCGCCAGGGCCAGCGGCAGGTCATCGGCAGAAATGCCGCTGCCATCGTCGCGCACCCGCAGCAGCTTGACGCCACCCAACTCCACATCGACGTCGATACGCTTGGCGCCGGAGTCGAGGCTGTTTTCCAGCAACTCCTTGATCACCGAAGCCGGGCGTTCAACCACCTCACCCGCAGCAATCTGGTTCGCCAGACGCGGGCTGAGCAGCTCGATGCGAGCGCTGTTGTTCACCACCTGATTCATTCTTTGGCCGCCAGATCATTGCCCGGAATGGTCAGGTGCTGACCGATCTTGAGTTCATCGCTCGACAGGTTGTTGGCGCTACGCACCGCGGCGGGCGACACCTGATAACGCACGGCGATCATCGCCAGCGTCTCGCCCGGATTTACCCGGTGATCACGCGGGCCTTGAGCGATTTTCCCGGAGTCACGCAACCAGGCAATGTAAGTGCCCGGTGGCGGGTTCTGCTGGAAGAACTGGCGCACGCCGCTGCTGATGGAACGCGCCAGCGCTTGCTGGTGGCTCGATGCAGCGAGTTTCGACGCTTCGTTGGCGTTGGAGATGAATCCGGTTTCCACGAGGATCGATGGAATGTCCGGCGACTTCAACACCATGAATCCGGCCTGCTCGACACGCTGCTTGTGCAGCGGCGTAACCCGACCAATGTTGCTCAAGACTTTCTGCCCAACGTTCAGGCTGGACGTCAGGGAAGCGGTCATCGACAGGTCGAGCAGCACACCGGCGAGCATGCGGTCTTTGTCATCGAGGCTGACGTTGCCGGCACCACCGATCAAGTCGGAACGGTTTTCGCTGTCGGCCAGCCAACGGGCTGTCTCCGAAGTGGCGCCGCGATCAGACAGGGCAAACACCGAGGCGCCGAACGCAGCGGCAGAAGGCGCTGCGTCGGCATGGATCGAGACGAACAGGTCGGCGCCTTTCTTGCGGGCAATTTCCGTACGGCCGCGCAGTGGAATGAAGTAGTCGCCGGTGCGGGTCAGTTCGGCGCGGAAGCCTTTCATGCCGTTGACCTGGCGCTGCGTTTCGCGGGCAATCTGCAGCACCACGTCTTTCTCGCGCTGACCGCGAGAGCCGGAAGCGCCCGGGTCTTCACCGCCGTGACCGGCATCGATCACCACAACAATGTCGCGCTTGCCGGCCGGGGCTGGCGGCAATTTAATCGCAGGCTCCGTCGGTGTGACCGGCACGGCAGGCACCGTGGCGACCGACGGCGTCGGTGCTGGCGGCGGCGCGGCGTCGGCCGGGTTATCGAACAGGTCGACCACCAGTCGGTTGCCGTACTGTGCGTTAGGCGCCAGGGAGAAGCTTTTCGGCGTGACAGCCTTTTTCAGGTCGATGACCACGCGCAGGTCGGTCGGCGTGCGTTGGGCCGAGCGCATGGAAGTGATCGGGGTGTTCGAGGTGTTGACGTTCAGCGGCGCGCCGAGGCTGGCGCCATTGATGTCGATGACCAGGCGATCCGGCGCCGACAGGGTAAAGACGCTGTGCTGCACGGGACCTGTCAGGTCAAACACCAGCCGCGTGTTGTCCGGCGCCCGCCACAGGCGAACACTGTTGACCTTCGTCTCGGCCACAGCGTCGACGGTCACCGCCAAAAACAACACCCCAACGGCAGCAACCAACGCGCGAAAGCGCATACCTAACCCCATCATCTATTTGGATTCCACTGCCAAAGCGGCACACCAAGTCTCGCCACGCGAGCCCTGGGATAAAATTTTCAGCGATCGTCCGCTGTCTTGCGGGCTAATGGTAATGGTCAGGTCAGGCTTTGGCAAAAAGCCTGCACCTTTATCGGGCCACTCGATCAGGCACAACGCATCGTCTTCGAAGTAGTCGCGGATGCCGAGGAATTCCAGCTCTTCCGGGTCGACCAGTCGATACAGGTCGAAGTGGAAGGCGCGAATGTCGCCGATCTCGTAGGGTTCAACCAACGTGAAGGTCGGACTTTTCACCGCCCCGACATGGCCAAGACCACCGATGATGCCCCGCGACAGCGTGGTTTTACCCATCCCCAGGTTGCCTTCAAGAAAAATCAAACCGTGCCCTTGAGTCGTTTGAGCGATACGCGCGCCAAATGCGGTCATCGCCTCTTCATCAGCCAGGTACAGGGTTACTTCAGACACGGTGCTTGCTCCTCCAACAACTGACGAATGGCTGGTATCAGATCACTGGCCGCCAGCCCACGGCCGAATTTCCCTTGTTGCTCACCGGCATTGGCGTGCAGCCAGACTGCCAGGCAAGCCGCGTCGAATGCGGTCATGCCTTGAGCCAGCAATGCGCCGACCAGACCGGCCAGCACATCGCCCAAACCCGCCGTCGCCATCGCCGGATGCCCCTGGTGACACACGGCCAGCCGCCCGTCGGGACTGGCGATCAGGCTGCCGGCACCTTTAAGCACAACCACGGCTGTATATTTTTTGCTCAACGCATGGGCCGCCGCCGGACGATCCGCCTGCACCTCGGCAGTGCTGATCCCCAACAAGCGTGCCGCTTCGCCCGGATGCGGTGTGATCACGCAATCCTTGGGCAATCTCACACGCTCCTCGGCCAGCATGTTCAGCGCATCGGCATCCCAGACTTGCGGCAGCGGTGCATTAGCGGCGGCCGATAGCAGACTGCGCCCCCAGCCAGCCTGCCCAAGTCCCGGGCCGACAACCAGCACGGAAACCTTTTGAAGCAAACCCATCAACTGGTTGGCCGACGAAGTGCCCAGTACCATCGCCTCGGGAATCCGCGCCAGAGCAGCAGGCACGTGTTCGCTGCGGGTCGCCACCGACACCATGCCGGCACCGCTGCGCAGCGCACTTTGCGCACTCAACAGGATCGCGCCACCGAAGCCGCGATCGCCGCCGATCAGCAGCACATGGCCGAACCTGCCTTTGTGGGAAGCAGGTGCGCGTGAAGCCAGACGCGGGAGGTTGCCGGCAGCCAAACGACGTGCGGTCAGCGGCGCAGCCTCGATCAGCTGCGGATCGGCGTGCAAATCATTGAACACCAGTTCGCCCACTACATCCGCCGCATCGCCGGTGAACAATCCCAGTTTCAAGCCGATGAAGGTCACGGTCAGGTCGGCTCGCACCGCGCAGCCAAGGAGACGACCGGTATCGGCACACAGCCCGGAAGGGATATCCACCGCCACAACGGACAAGCCGCTGGCATTGATCGCCGCGATAACGCTGGCATAGGGCTCGCGCACCTCGCCAGTCAGGCCGGTGCCGAGCAAAGCGTCCAGCACGATGCCGCGCAGTCGGGCGTTTTCTGCCCAGGACTCGACGGAGACTTTTTCCGACACTGCCTCGGCATGAGCCGATGCCGCATCACCGCGCAACTGCTGCGGATCACCCGCCGCCAGCACCCGCACCGACCACCCGGCACGTTGGGCCAGCACGGCCACCAGATAACCATCGCCGGCGTTATTGCCGTGACCGGCGACAACCGTCAATTCGTTCGCCGTCGGCCACTGGCGAACCAGCGCGCGCCAGGTCGCCCGCGCCGCGCGCTGCATCAATTCGAAGCCCGGAGTGCCAGCCGCGATCAGGCTCGCATCGAGCACTCGGACCTGCGCGGCGCTGTACAGCGCGTCGGGTAATTCATCTTTAGTGTGCGGCATGCGTCTTCAGGCTCCGATGTCTGGCAGAATTATACGCACCTCAGCTCCGGTTTCTCTCGCCTCATGCCCGCTATTACCACAGACCTGCCCGCCCTCGCCCAATCCATCAAGGACTGGGGCCGCGAGCTGGGCTTTCAGCAAGTCGGCATCAGCGGTCTCGACCTGGGCGAGCACGAGCAGCATTTGCAGTGCTGGCTCGACGCCGGCTACCACGGCGAAATGGATTACATGGGCGCCCACGGCAGCAAACGCTCGCATCCGGATGAACTGGTGCCGGGCACGTTGCGCGTGGTTTCGCTGCGCATGGACTACCTGTCCGGCGACACG
This sequence comes from Pseudomonas sp. MAG733B, assembly GCF_036884845.1. Classification (NCBI taxonomy): domain Bacteria; kingdom Pseudomonadati; phylum Pseudomonadota; class Gammaproteobacteria; order Pseudomonadales; family Pseudomonadaceae; genus Pseudomonas; species Pseudomonas sp. MAG733B. The sequence continues at coordinate 1,086,868 of NZ_CP145732.1, read as the reverse complement.
CAAATGGCGAAAGTTCTCGCCCAACCGGAAAAAGCCTACGTCTCGCGTTATGCCTTGGGCCGCGATTACCACAAATTGATCCGCAAACGCGTGCAACAACTGGCAGATAAAATTCAGGCCGAGATCGGCCCATTCGGTTTTCGCGCCTTCGTCGACAGTGCGCCGGTGCTGGAAAAAGCCATCGCCGAACAGGCCGGCCTTGGATGGATCGGCAAAAATACGCTGGTCTTGAATCGTAAAGCCGGCAGTTATTTCTTTCTCGCCGAACTGTTCGTCGATTTGCCGCTGCCCGTGGACCCGCCCCACGCCACCGAACACTGCGGTCGTTGCAGCGCCTGCCTCGACATCTGCCCGACCAACGCCTTCGTCGGACCGTATGTGCTGGACGCCCGACGCTGCATTTCCTACCTGACCATCGAGCTCAAAGGCGCCATCCCCGAAGACCTGCGACCGCTGATCGGCAACCGGGTGTTCGGTTGCGATGACTGTCAGATCGTCTGCCCATGGAACCGCTTCGCCCGTCCGTCCGGCGAAGGCGACTTCAAGCCGCGCCACAATCTGGACAACGCCGGGCTGGCGGATCTGTTCATGTGGGACGAGGACAAATTCCTGAGCAGCACCGAAGGTTCGCCATTGCGCCGGACGGGTTATGAAAACTGGTTGCGTAACCTGGCGGTGGGCTTGGGCAATGCGCCTTCAACGATTCCGGTGCTGGAAGCGCTGAAGGCGCGACGCGACTATCCGTCGGAACTGGTGCGAGAGCACGTCGAATGGGCGCTAAAACAACATGCCGAGCGTCAGGCTTCGTCGTTGTAAACGAATTTAGGCATTTCCCAATGGAAACGGATCGCCAGTAATCGCAGCAGGAAGCCACCGAACAGCGTGATTAGAATCGCCTGTTCTCCCGGCAAATTCAGGTACAGACAGAGCATGTAGCACCATGCCGCCGCGAACGAGACGCTGGCGTACAGCTCTCGACGGAAGATCAGCGGAATATCGTTGCAGAAGATATCCCGCAGGATGCCGCCGAAAACCCCAGTGATCACACCGCTGACCGACGCGACCAACATGCCATGGCCCATTTCCAGGGCGGTCATGCAGCCGATCAGGGTGAATGCCACCAGACCCACGGCGTCGAGCACCAGAAACAACGAGCGCAGGTGACGCATCCAGCGCGCGGTGAACACGGTGAACATCGCCGCGATGGTGGTCAGGACCAGATATTCCGGGTGTTTGACCCAGGTCAGCGGGTAGTGGCCCAGCAACACGTCGCGTACCGAACCGCCGCCCAACGCCGTGACGCAAGCAATCAGCACCACGCCAAACCAGTCCATGCCACGACGCCCCGCAGACAGGGCGCCGGTCATGGCTTCGGCGGTGATGGCGATCAGGTAGAGCATCAGCAACATGGTGGCGGTCCTTGCAAAAAGGCGCGCAGTCTAGCCATTTAGAGGCAGCACCAAAAGAGGGCAGGAAAAACATCGGACCGCGTCGCCTGCATCGCGGGCAAGCCTTGCTCCTACAGGTTCGCGTCGAACGCAATGACGTGCACACGCCCGCACCGTAGGAGCAAGGCTTGCCCGCGATGGCGCCCGATCAGGTGCCTACCAATCAGAACTTGATGAAATGCTTGCGGTAATGCTGCAGCTCGGCGATCGATTCCCGGATGTCGTCCAGCGCCAGGTGGGTGCTGCCCTTTTGGAAGCTGTCGCGCACGTCCGGCGCCCAGCGGGCGGCCAGCTCTTTGAGCGTGGAGACGTCGAGGTTGCGGTAGTGGAAATAGCTTTCCAGGGATTTCATGTGCGTATAAAGGAAGCGGCGATCCTGGCAGATGCTGTTGCCGCAGATCGGCGATTTGCCCTTCGGCACCCACTTCTCCAGGAACGCGATGGTTTCGGCTTCGGCTTCGGCCATGCTGATGCGGCTGTCGCGCACGCGCTGGGTCAGGCCCGAGTTACCGTGAGTGCGGGTGTTCCACTCGTCCATGGTGGCGAGGACCGCGTCGCTGTGGTGAATGGCGATCACCGGGCCTTCGGCCAAGGTGTTCAGCTCACTGTCGGTGACGATGGTGGCCATTTCGATGATGACGTCGGTGTCCGGGTTCAGACCGGTCATTTCCAGGTCGATCCAGATCAGGTTTTGCGAATTTTGCATGTGTCGGCTCCTAGGCAATGCTGCGCAGTTTAGCCTAGGCCGGTGGCCGGGCGTGCTAAACTCGCGGCCGTTTTACCTAATCGCTGCATTCTTGATACGGAACACCCATGGCCAAACGCCAACTCAATCGTCGTCAAAACTGGCGCATCGAAAAGATTCAGGGCGAGCGCGCTGCCCGCGCCGCCAAACGCGAGTCCTCGGCTGTCGAGGCACTTGAGGGTGGCGACCTGGGCCCGGAACAGCACGGCCTGGTGATCGCGCACTTCGGTGTGCAGGTCGAGGTCGAGGCCCGCGATGGCGAGTTGGCCGGCCAGGTGTTCCGTTGCCACCTGCGCGCCAACCTGCCGGCGCTGGTGACTGGCGACCAGGTGGTCTGGCGTGCCGGCAACCAGGGCATCGGCGTGATCGTGGCGCAACTGCCGCGCAACACCGAGCTGTGCCGCCCGGACAGCCGTGGTCAGCTCAAGCCGGTTGCGGCCAACGTCGACATGATCGTCATCGTGTTTGCGCCGCTGCCCGAGCCCCATGCCAACCTGATCGACCGCTACCTCGTAGCCGCCGAACACGCGGGCATCAAGCCGTTGCTGCTGCTGAACAAGTTCGACCTGATCGACGAGAACAACGCCCCGGCGCTGAATGCCCTGCTGGCGGTTTACCGCACGCTCGGCTATCCGGTGCTCGAAGTGTCGGCCCACCACGGCAACGGCATGGAGCAACTGCAGAAGCAACTGGACGGGCGCATCAGCGTGTTCGTCGGCCAGTCTGGCGTCGGCAAGTCGTCGCTGGTCAACAGCTTGTTGCCGGAAGTCGAAACCCGCGTCGGCCCGTTGTCCGAGCTGTCCGGCCAGGGCACTCACACGACGACCACCGCGCGACTGTTCCACTTCCCCGGTGGCGGTGAGCTGATCGACTCCCCGGGCATCCGCGAATTCGGTCTGGGCCACGTCAGCCGTGCCGACGTCGAGGCCGGCTTCATCGAGTTCAACGATTTGCTCGGCACGTGTCGTTTCCGCGACTGCAAGCACGACCGTGAACCTGGTTGCGCACTGCTCAAGGCTCTGGAAGATGGCCGCGTGCAGCAGCAACGGATGAACAGCTATCGCTCGATCATCGCCAGTTTGCCGGAAAACGGCTACTAAACAGGCCCGTCCACCGCTCCGAACAAACGGGGCGGTGGATTGCCGGTTCTACTGTTTAATTCCCCTGCCAGCCAAACATCAGAACTTTCTGTAAGGCGCCTGCACGCGCACTTGTAGGACATTTCTCTTTAACTTCCTCCCCCTTGTAGCCGCCAACCATTGGCCTAAGTTCAAACCCTCTTCGCACTCCTGCGACACCGAGGGACAACCTTTGCAAACCTACCATTTGTTCATCAGCCATTCGTGGAACTACCCTCACGCCCACGACAATCTCGTGCGCCTGTTGAACGCGCAACCCGACTTCACCTTCAAGAATTTCTCCGTGCCGCCGCACAACCCGATCCTCGGCGCCCGCACCGACAAGCAACTCGAAGAAGCCATCGAAAACAAGATCCGCCCCTGCTCCGCCGTGTTGATCATGGCCGGCATGTATTCCACCTACAGCAAGTGGATCAACAAGGAAATCGACATCGCCAAGCGCATGGGCAAGGTGATCATCGCGATCAAACCGTTCGGCGCCGAGCGGATCTCCACAGTGGTGCGCAATGCGGCTCACGCCGAGTGTGCGTGGAACACCGGCAGCATCGTCAAAGCCATTCGCCTGCATACGGTGGCCTGATCATGCGCAAGGGACTGTTTATCGGCATCAACGACTACACCCATGTTTCGCGTTTGAACGGTTGCTGCAATGACGCCATGGCCATGGCTTCCGTGCTGAAGACCGACGCCAATGGCGATCCGAACTTCAAGAACATCGTACTGAACTCCGCCGAAGACTACCTGAGCCGGGAAAAGCTCGAAGACCAGATCCGCGAGCTGTTTTCCGGCGATTGCAATGTCGCGCTGCTGTATTTCGCCGGGCACGGCACGTTCGACACCGATACCGACGAAGGCATGCTGATTCCGCAAGATTACAAGAGCGCCAAGGACGGGATTCGCCTTAGCGACATTCTCAACTGGGCGAGCAAAGCCACGAAGATCAAAAACAAAGTGATCATTCTCGACTGCTGCCAGAGCGGCTCGGCCGGGGAACTCCGCGCCTTGCGTAGCGAAGGCAGCGTGGTCGGCGAAGGCATGACCATTCTCACAGCGTGCAAAAAGGAAGAGCCGGCCATGGAAGGCGGGCAGCACGGCGTGTTCACCGGATTACTGCTCCAGGCGCTGCACGGCGGCGCCGCGAACATCCTCGGCAAGATCACCCCCGGCAGCCTCTACTCGTTTGTCGATAACGCGCTCGATGCCTGGGAGCAGCGACCGGTATTCAAGACCAACGTGTCGCAGTTCATCTCCCTGCGCGAAGTGTCGCCGCTGATCTCCAAGGAAATTCTGCGCAAGCTGCCCGAATGGTTTGCCGAAGCGGAATCGGTGTACCCCCTCGCCCCCAGCTTTGAGCCCACCGAACCTGATTTCAACCCGGAACACGGCGATGTCTTCGCCCAACTGCAAAAGTGCAATCGCCACAGCCTGATCGAACCGGTGGATGCCGAACACATGTACTACGCCGCCATTCACTCCACAGGTTGCCGCCTCACCGCGCTCGGCGCCTATTACCGCGAACTCGCGATCAAGGGACATTTCTGATGCCAGTGTTTATCAGCTACCGCCACATGGATCGCGCCTATGCGATCAACATCAACACACGCCTGATGCAGGCGAACATCAAGACTTATCTCGACGTGCTGGACGCCGAATCCCAGACCACCGACGACATCACCGGGGTCATCACCCGCAACATCAGCGAATGCACGCACCTGCTGGCAGTGGTCTCGGAGAAAACCGCGCTGTCCTGGTGGGTGCCGTTCGAAATTGGCGAGGCGACCATCACCAACCGACGCATCTGCTCATTCAAGACCGGCCCGACAGAGCTGCCGCTGTACCTCGACAAATGGCCGAAGCTGAGCAGTGAAAGGGACATCGAGTTCTTTATTGATGCGTATCGCAATGAATCGACGCTCAAGCGCTCGATGTCGCTGGAATCCGTGACCGGCAGTGAGTCGACGCGCAGCGTGAACAGGACGAATGCCGATCGGTTCCATACGGATCTCAAGTCTCGAATCATTCGCGGATTCTAAAAGTCATCGCGCACAAAAAAGCCGACATCACTGTCGGCTTTTTTGTAGGTCACTGCTTGGCGGGCTCAGCCGGCTTCGGTGCCCTTCCGAGTTCGTACATAAGTCAGGGCTTTATGAACTGGCCGATGGGTGCGAGGTATTGAGAAAGGCATGCATTAGAGTGATGTTCATCACGTCCAGCACCGAAAGTCATTCTCAAAACCTTGTCATATTTTTCCTCAGCAACAAGAGCCTGAGCTTGTATAAGTTTCGTGCTGATATGCGCAAAACCATATATTCGAATTGCTTTCAGAATGATTGACTCGACACATTCCACCCGCTGGAAAAGTATCTGCTTGGCTCTATCGGACTGTGACATCGAGATACCGACGAGTGCGCGTTTGTCACCTGTGGTAAATGAGTAAGGCTGTTGATTTTGATAGAGAGAGAAAGCATGCATCAACAGCAAAAGCTCGCCATCGTCGACGCTGTCAATTTGAAGCAATTCGTCCATGAAATCCAGATCTTCATCGGCCGCATCAAGCACGCAGCAGGACTGGACGAGATTACAAAGCCGATCATAAGATTGGTAGCTGCCGACGCGTCTGGATACGCACTTTTCTACGTCATTTAAGTAGAGAGAATGCTTGGCACTGTCTAGAACGTAACAATCACTAAGCCCGCACTGAAAAACTGCCAAAGCCTCATCAATCAAGTCACATTGAGCAAGCTTTACCAATATGTCGTTGTCGGTGAGGAGAATCATTTATGCGATAAGTTTCCGCAGTAAATGCTCGCTGTCGTGCTTTAGGTTTCCTTGCAGATGCCGAAAAACAACGTCTGAAACCAACGACTGATCTGTGCTTTCTCCAGCGATAAAATTTGCAGCAGAAACACACAACGGGAAAAGCCGCTTATCGTTATGAGCGCAATTTAAAACGATGTGTGTAGGATCGATTTTATGCTCTGCCCCATACTGCACTGCTTGCCGGGCCAGCACAGGTGCTTTGATCAAGTGCTGAAGCGTTAGATTGCCATGAGCATTCCCAGTCAATAACTGGATAGCGAACTGGTCCGCTGCAAGCTCATCAGCGTCTTTGCCCAGATCGTCGTCTTTTTTAATTTCATCATCAACAATCGTTCCATTTGCGCCGACATGCCCCAAGGCAATGTGCCCGAGCTCATGTGCCAAATGGAAAAGCAAGAAACCGCTTTTTCGATTGTTAGAAAGAACGATCGATGGCCGGCCGTTGATCGCCATGGCGATACCGTCCATTTTTCGACCGAGCAGAGGTGTAGCCAGGTGTATGACTGGGATGCCAGTGTTCCAGCAATAGTCGAGCAGCGCAGACAACCCCACCCAAGGAGCCCCCGATGAAAGCAAGTGCTCGCGAATCACCAGTGCGTCCGGTGGAGGCGGAACGAATTGAGTGTCTAACGCAGAAAGCGCGAGGCGCGAGGCACTACGAGCCAAGGCAACCGCAAGATTCACATCTGCTTCAGAGGTCTTGGCAGACTTTTTGAAGCGCTTATCCGCCGGTAAGTCGAACTCAATCCGGGGAGGCGTCTCACTGAAAGGACGCATACGCAGACTTAATGCTTTGGCCAAATAAACCTTGGCTTGTTGCACACCTGAAGGTGATGCCTCTACCTCATCTGTCCACCAGTCAGGCAGCAGAAGAGCGAGCTTTCTTTTCGAAATGCCCTGCTTGTCTAAGGCGGAGTAAAGATTCTGAACTGTGGTCATAGATCCCTCCTCCCTAGAATGGCATCACATGAAATGGGGGTCGCTCAAGCAGTAGACATCATGTCTTGCCGCAAAACTCACGGGACAGTATAGATTCTTTGTGGCACTTGCAAGATATGCGAAGACGAGGGCCATGCTGCTCGTCGGAGCCAACCAGCGTCCCCGCAGAGACACAAGTTCTTCGAGCCGAAGTGACCCCCTTCTCGTTTTTAGCCGGTATCTACGCGGGCAACCCCAGCCCACAAACGAAAAAAGCTGCGAACAACTCGGCTTTCTGATTCTCAGCGTACGGCTTTTTCCAGCTGCCAACCCAGCGCTTCCAAAGCGTCACAGCCATCCTGGATCAACATGTGTGCAGCGTTGGCGAAATGCTCCAGGTCATGCCCTTCGGCGTCTTTGACGCATAGACAGGTGACGCTGTTAAGTAGGTTGCGCGCAGCTTTGATTCGATGCACGGCGGTTTCAAGAAGATCGGAAGTGCGGGCTTCGGTGTCGATGTATAGCGTCGGGCCGACGCTGAAGTTGCCTTGGAGCGGGTGGTATCTGGACATGGCTGGATTCTCATCTGATAGGTGGAACTCCCACCCCTTTCGCGGCTAAACGAATTGGGGTGGTAGCTGTACGCGGGTTAGCCGACCGGACAGATGAACCCGGCACACCCGGAGGTGTCCCACGCACAGCCACCATAGACATTAGATGCCAGGCAGCAAAAAGCGCCGCGATTATACGGGCGCTTGTGCGTCATCTGTTACAACCGGCTAAGGTCGATCACCGATTCGTCGGCGACAGGCGAACTGTACCGAGGCCCCAAGCGAAGTAAAACCCGGTTTACGGGTCTCAGACCCGTCCTACACAATTCTCAGACCAAACCTCATTCCTTGAGTTTTCTCGCAATGCAGCGGATCTGAATTCATTCTTACAAGCACAAAAAAGCCGACATCACTGTCGGCTTTTTTGTCGGTCAATGCTTGGGCGGTTCAGCCGGTTTGGCTGGCTCACCCGGTTTCGGTGCCGGGTCGTCGAACAGGTTCAGACGCTCCCGAAGCTCGTGAGCCGGCAGCGGCTCCTTGTCCGCCGGCAACGCATTCGGGTCGACCGGTGTAGCCGGTGTGGCTTCCGGAGCAGCCGAACCTTGCGGGGTATCGGGTGCAGGCTCTGCGCCCTGCGAACCTTCGATGGCGCGCTGGGCTTTCTTGGTTAGCACCACGATGTCGATACGGCGGTTGACCGGGTTGAACGGATGCTCGCGGTCGAACAGGGCCGACGAGGCATAACCGACTACCCGCGCCACCTGCGCGTCCGGATAACTGCCCGCCACCAGCGCACGGCGAGCGGCGTTGGCACGGTTGGCGGACAGTTCCCAGTTACCGAAATCGCCCTGGCCGCTGTACGGTTTGGCATCGGTGTGGCCGCTGATGCTGATCTTGTTCGGCACCGCTTTGATGGTGTCGGCCATGGCCAGCAGGATGTCTTCGAAATACGATTTCAGACGCGCACTGCCCGAGTCGAACATCGGCCGATTCTCGGCATCCACGATCTGGATGCGCAAGCCGTCCGGGGTGATCTCGAACATGATCTGATCTTTGAATTTCTGCAGTTGCGGGTTCTCTTCGACCTTGTTCTGCAGTTCTTGCAGCAACAGTTCGAGACGCTCCTTCTCGACCATTTCGGCCATGCCTTCGACCTGTTCGGCGTCGACGGTGACCTTGTCCGGTTGCGGCTGGGACTTCACCTCGGGATTGAGGGTGTTTTCCGGCGCCAGGGTCGGTGTACCACCCAGGTCGATGATGTAAGGCGTGCCGCTTTCGGAAAAGCCGATCGGGTCCTTGAAGTAACCGGCGATGGCGATCTTCTGTTCCGGCGTTGCCGTGGACAGCAGCCACAACACCAGGAAGAACGCCATCATCGCCGTGGCGAAGTCGGCGAAGGCGATTTTCCAGGCGCCCCCGTGATGCCCGCCGGCGATGCGCTTGACGCGCTTGATGATTATCGGCTGATTGTTTTCCATAACTTAACGACCACGAACCGCTTGTTCCAGCTCGGCGAAGCTTGGACGGTGCGCCGGGTACAGAACCTTGCGCCCGAACTCCACGGCCAGCGATGGCGGCATGCCGGATGCCGAAGCCACCAGCGAGGCCTTGATGGCTTCGTAGACGTTCAGCTCTTCCTTGGCGTCGTGGGCCAGGGAATGGGCCAACGGACCGAAGAAACCGTAAGCAGCAAGAATACCGAAGAAGGTACCGACCAGCGCCGCACCTACGTGCAAGCCGATGGACTTCTGATCGCCCTCGCCCAGGGACGCCATGGTCACCACGATACCCAGTACCGCCGCAACGATACCGAAACCGGGCATGGCGTCGGCGATGCCGTTCACCGCGTGGGACGGGTGTTCAAGGTCTTCCTTGAGGCTGTAAAGCTCCATGTCGAACAGGCCTTCCAGCTCATGGGGAGCCATGTTGCCGGAGGACATGATGCGCAGGTAATCGCAGATGAACGCGGTCATGCGCTCGTCTTTCAGGACGGTCGGATACTTGGCGAAGATCGGGCTCGCAGCGGCATCTTCGATGTCGCCTTCGATGGCCATCATGCCTTCGCGGCGGCTTTTGTTGAGGATCTCGTAGATCAGCCCCAGCACTTCCAGATAGAAGCCGTGAGTGAAACGCGAGCCGAACATGCTCAGGGATTTCTTGAGCACGTGCATCGTCATGTAGCCGGGGTTGGCCTGGAGGAATGCACCGAGGGCCGCACCGCCGATGATCAACACCTCGAAGGGCTGGATCAGGGCAGCAATTTTGCCGTGGGAGAGCACGTATCCGCCGAGCACGCTCGCGAATACGACGATGATGCCGATTATTTTAGCCATAGGTAGGAGAGCACTTACTGAGTCGGGTTCAAGGTCATATTCGGAAGTTAAAAAATCTCTTCTTCTACTTATCGGCAAAACTGCGCCAGACTATAGCCAGTTCAGGCGAAAAGCCACTTCGACCCACTCCGGGCCCCGTTAATGCTGAAGATGATCGCCTCCCGACATGGTTAACGAAACGAACGTCCCGACTCCGAAACCCAACACTCTTGAAGGCTGGGTCAAGCTTCTCGATGGCGTGCGCCTGCCGGTTCCGCAGGCCAGTCACGACCGTGTCTGCCGTGCGATCCGCGACAGCCGCAGCTCGTTGCGCGACATCGCCGACTTGATGCAGGACAGTCCGGCCCTGGCCTTGAGCGTAATTCGCGAAGCCAACCGGCACACCCATGGCAGCATGACCGAGCCGGCGGAAAACCTTGAGATCGCGATCAATCGCCTCGGCCTGAAACGTACCGAAGAACTGCTCGAGCGCTTGCCGGCCGAACCCATGGCCGAGATTCCGAAAGCCCTGCGCCAGCTGCAAATGATCAGCCAGCACGCCACGCAACAGGCCAACGGTTTTTTCTCCAGTCGCCTGGCGCGACTGTGGCAGGACATCCATTGGGGCAGCCTGCTGTTTCTGTCACCGCTGTGGCCACTGGCGCTGACGCATCCGCAATTGCTCGAAGAGTGGGAACTGCGGGTCATCCATAAAGGTGAGTCGGCGCGCAAAGTCGAAAAGCAATTGTTTGGCACGCGCTTGCTGCAAATCGGCCTGGCCCTGGTGGATATCTGGCGCCTGCCGATCTGGGTGCAACAAGGCTATAAACTGTTGCTCACCGAGCAGCGCGAACTGGTCAAAGTCCTGCGCATTGCCCGCGACAGCGAGCATCCACTGCGTCAACAAAATCGCCTCGATGACGATCCGACGCTGCGCCGTTGGCTTAACCAGCCAGCCAACACCGTGTTGCTGGCCAATGGGTTGGCGCTGTCGGCACAACAGGCCTGGGACAGTCCGCACAGCGAGCGCTGGCAGTATCTGACCAGCCTTTACCTGCAAATGCCGATGGACGAAGTGCAGCAACAACTGCACCAGCAGGCTGCCAACAGCGCCCGCCATCACGCCATGCCCGATCTCTGGCACCCCGCCGTTGCGTTGCTCTGGCCATGGGGCACGAATCGCGTTCATGCCGGCCTGTTACCGGCCCCGGCGCCGACTGCCGAAGATCTGACAAAGTGGCGCAGCCAGTGCGCCGAGCTGCTGGTCGAACCGAGTCGCTTCACCAACGCCATGCACTTGACCACCTCTGCCCGCGATGCGCTGGTCGCGTGCGGCATGCGTCGGGTAATGATTTTGATGGCCGACCGCACCCACGCCAATCTTCGGGTCCATCAGACGGCGGGTTTGCCGAAAGAAGTCGCCGGGTTGAACATCGCGGTCAGTCAGAGCACCGTGCTGCAACGACTGCTCGCGCAACAGGCCCAAGTGCGCCTGACGCCAGCCAACAATGCGCAATTTTCCGCCCTGCTGCCCAACACCCTGCGCTCGCAGTTCAGCGGCGAGCACCTGCTGCTGCGTTCACTGGTCAACAATGGCCGGGTGATCATGATTGTGGTGGCGGATCAGGGCGGCGGGCCGTTTTCGGAAATCACCGTACAAGCCTTCGGCAAAACCGCTCAGTGCATTGAGAAAGCGCTGCACAGTTTTAGCCGACGCGGCCAATGACGCTACGCTACAATCCTCCCTTTTGTGCCCTGGAGACCTCACATGTCTGACTTCTCTGGCTTGCCGCTGGTGATCGAACCGAGCGACTTGCTCCCTCGTCTCGGCGCCCGCGAACTGATTCTGGTCGACCTGACCAGCAGCGCCCGCTACACCGAAGGGCATATCCCCGGCGCACGTTTTGTCGACCCCAAACGCACGCAACTCGGCCAGGCGCCTGCGCCCGGACTGATGCCGCCGCAAGCGGCACTTGAAGCGTTGTTTGGTGAGTTGGGACACAACCCCGATGCGGTCTACGTCGTTTATGACGACGAAGGCGGCGGTTGGGCCGGGCGCTTTATCTGGCTGCTGGATGTCATCGGCCACAGCAAGTACCACTATGTCGACGGCGGACTGCCGGCCTGGCTGGCAGCAGGTTTGCCGATGTCGATCCAGATCCCGGCGCACGTTGGCGGCCCGGTTCCATTGACGTTGCACGATGAACCCACCGCCACCCGCGAATACCTGCAAAGCCGTCTCGGTGCTGCCGACCTGGCGATCTGGGACGCGCGCGGGCCGCTGGAATACTCCGGCGAGAAAGTGCTCGCCGCCAAGGGTGGTCATATCCCCGGCGCGGTCAATTTCGAATGGACGGCGGGCATGGATAAGGCACGCCAACTGCGTATCCGCACCGACATGCCGCAGATCCTGGAACAACTGGGCATTACGCCTGACAAAGAAATCATTACCCACTGCCAGACCCACCACCGGTCGGGCTTCACTTATCTGGTGGCCAAATCCCTCGGTTATCCGCGGGTCAAAGGCTACGCCGGTTCCTGGGGCGAATGGGGCAATCACCCCGACACCCCCGTCGAGCTTTAAGGTTTTTAAGGACACCCAATGAAAGAACGTTTGTTTATCCTCAGCCAATACCTGCTGCCCCACCACTTGCTCTCGCGACTGGCCGGCTGCGTCGCCGAATGCCGCGTGCGCTGGTTCAAGAACGCGTTCACCGCGTGGTTCGCCAAGCGTTATCAAGTGGACATGTCCCAGGCGCTGGTCGAAGACCTGACCGCCTACGAGCATTTCAACGACTTCTTCACCCGCGCCTTGAAAGACGGTGCCCGCCCGCTCGACGAAACACCGGGCGCGATCCTCAGCCCGGCCGACGGCGCGGTCAGCCAGCTCGGCCCGATCGAACACGGTCGCGTGTTCCAGGCCAAGGGCCACAGCTTCAGCGTGCTGGAGTTGCTGGGTGGTGACGCGGCCAACGCCGCGCCGTTCATGGGCGGTGATTTCGCGACGATCTACCTGTCGCCGAAGGACTACCACCGCGTGCACATGCCGCTGGCCGGCACCCTGCGCGAGATGGTCTACATTCCGGGCCGCCTGTTCTCGGTCAACCAGTCCACCGCTGAAAACGTGCCGGAACTGTTCGCCCGTAACGAGCGCGTTGCGTGCATTTTCGACACCGAGCGCGGGCCGATGGCCGTGGTGCTGGTGGGTGCGATGATCGTTGCGTCGATCGAAACCGTGTGGGCCGGCCTGGTTACGCCGCCGAAACGCGAGCTGAAAACCTTCCGTTACGACGAAGCTTCGCGCGCGCCGATCCATCTGGAAAAAGGCGCTGAGCTGGGCCGCTTCAAACTGGGTTCGACCGCTGTCGTGCTGTTCGGGCCGGATCAAGTGAAGTGGGCTGAAGAAATGACTGCCGGTACGGCGGTGCAGATGGGTCAGGGCATGGGCCTGCCAAAAGCCTGATCGACACCGTCACTGTAGGAGCGAGCTTGCTCGCGAAGAACTTGAGGGCGCCGCGGACATTCAGAATGCCCACGTCATCGTTAACGTCCATCGCGAGCAGGCTCGCTCCTACAATTGCTTTAGAGCTGTCCGTCGCGATCGCGGAAGCCCAGCAGATACAGCACACCATCCAGCCCAAGGGTGGAAATCGCCTGCTTCGCCGACTGTTTCACCAGCGGCTTGGCACGGAATGCCACGCCCAACCCGGCAATCGCCAGCATCGGCAAGTCGTTGGCGCCGTCGCCGACCGCAATGGTCTGCTCCAGTCGCAAGCCTTCCTTATGCGCCAGTTCTTTCAGCAGATCCGCCTTGCGTTGTGCATCGACAATCGGCTCGATTGCCACGCCGGTGACCTTGCCGTCGACCACTTCCAGCTCGTTGGCGAACACGTAGTCGATGCCTAACTTGGCCTGCAATTGCTTGGCGAAGTAGGTGAAGCCGCCCGACAGAATGGCGGTCTTGTAACCCAGACGCTTGAGTTCGGCGAACAGGGTTTCAGCGCCTTCGGTCAGACGCAGCGAGGCGCCGATCGAGTCCAGCACGCCGACATCCAGACCTTTGAGCAAGGCCAGGCGCTCTTTGAAGCTGGCGCGGAAGTCCAGTTCGCCAGCCATTGCCCGTTCGGTAATTTCCGAGACCTTGTCGCCCACACCAGCGGCCTTGGCCAACTCGTCGATCACTTCGGCTTCGATCAGGGTCGAATCCATGTCGAACACCGCCAGACGACGGTTGCGACGGAACAGCGAATCTTCCTGGAAGGCGATATCGACGTTCAGCTCTTGGGCGACGCTGAGGAATTCAGCACGCAGCGCCTGCGGATCGGCCGCTTCGCCACGCACGGAAAACTCGATGCAGCCTTTGCCCTTGTCAGCCGGGGTGTCCAGTGGCATGCGCCCGGACAAACGATCGATGTGGTCGATGTTCAGGCCGTATTTGGCGGTAATCGAGCTCACAGCCTGCAATTGCCCGGCGGTCACTTTGCGGGTCAGCAACGTCACGATGTGGCGTTTTTTGCCCTGGTTGCCGACCCACTGCTGGTAATCCTCTTCGGACACCGGCGTGAAACGCACCTGTTGATCCAGTTCGTAGCCTTTGAACAGGATGTCCTTGAGCACGGACTTGCCTTGCTCGGTGTCGGGAATTTCAACCAGGATGCCGAACGACAAAGTGTCGTGGATCACCGCCTGACCGATGTCGAGAATGTTCACACCACCCTGGGCCAGAACGCCGGTAATGGCCGCAGTCAGACCCGGACGGTCGACTCCCGTGATGTTTATCAGGACGATTTCGCGCAAGGCGCACCCCCGCAGGTGGAAAAAAACCGCATTCTACCCACATTCAGTGACCATCGGGCACCGTGAGCGCTTTGCCGGTCTAGGGCCTCTCGCTATACTGCGCGTCAACTTCACGGACAAAAGAGCCGAGCTCAAGTGAACCGGCCCACGCCAGTAAAAACCGATAACTTCTTCCTGCTGATCTTCCGGGCACTGCGCCACCGCCGTGTACCGATTGCATTACGCATCGCCAGCCATAACGTGATCCTGGTCGCTCTGGCCCTGGTGATCTACGCCTGCGTGATGGGTTTGCAGTTCAAGCAGGCCATGCACGAGCAGGCCGATGCGCTGGGCGAAAGCCTGACCACGCAGACCGCCACCTCGGCCACCGAGCTGTTGGTGTCCAACGACATCCTCAGCCTCAACGTGCTGCTCAACAACCTGACCAAGAACAAGCTGGTGGCCCACGCCGCCATCTATAGCGTGGACAACCGCATCCTCGCCGAAGCCGGTCAGCGCCCCAAGCACGGCCTGTTGGGCGAAGCCGAGGGCATGTACCAGAGCAAGATCACCTTCCAGGACGTGACCGCCGGCCAGCTGCGCATCAGCCTGGACATGGATCAGTTCCAGCAACCGATGACCATCAGCCTGCAAAGCATGGGCATCCTGAGTGCGATCCTGTTGGCGCTGTCCCTGGCCTTGAGCCTGCGCCTGGGCCGGCACATCTCCACGCCGCTCCTGCAATTGCGCGTATGGCTGCGCAATATCGACGAATACACCCCGGCCACCGAACGCCAGGATGAGATCGGCGACCTGGCGCGTCAGCTGCACGCCAATTTCGCCCCAGAGCCCGCCGAACCGGAACCGGTGCCGGAACCCGAGTTTGACGACGAAGATGACGATGCCGAGCCGGGCTTCGAAGTGCGTAACCTGCGCGACCCGAGTTTCGACGAAAGCCGCCCGATGGCAGCGTTGAAAGCGGCGCCACGGCGGGTTGTCAGCACCGTCGAAGACGATGACGACGACGATGCCTTCGCTGATTTGATCGATGAATCGGCAGACAGCGCAGCAAAACCGGTCGCCCGTCCTGCGCCATCGAACGTGCCACAACACAGTGCCGTTCTGGCTGTGCAGTTGGGTTCCCAGGAGCAGCTGCGTCGCTTGCCGCGCACTCGCCTGGAAGAACTGCTCAAACGCTACCGCGACTGCCTCGACCAGGCCGCGTCGCTCTACCAGAGTGAACTGCACACCCTGAACGATGGCAGCACGCTGATGCTGTTCCACACCGAAGATAGCGGTGACGACTACCTGACCAATGCCATCTGCTGCGGCGAGTTGCTGCGTGCGCTGGGCCATCAGTTGCAGATCGAAGTCGCCGACAGCGGCATCACCCTGCAATTGCAGTTGGGCCTGACCTTGGGCGACGAGTTGTTCGGCCTCAGCCAGATCGATCTGCTGCTGACCGACACCGCCCAGGATGCCCTGGCCCTGTCGCAACACAGCCGCAACCTGCTGCTGGTGGAGCGCAAGATCAGTGACGACGCGTTGATCCGTCAACGCGCACGGATCCGCCCGATTGCCAGCCCTGAAGGCGCTTGCTGCGTGGAGCGGTTGATGGAGCCTTATCCATCGATGCTGGAGCGGCAACTGGCGCGGATGCATGAGCGTCGGGCTTAAGCCGTAGGAGCTGCCGAAGGCTGCGATCTTTCAGCCTTTACATATTGAAGCCCGCAGATGATTGCTCGTCTGCGGGCTTTTTTATTGCCTGCCCCGGCCCCATCGCGGGCAAGCCTTGCTCCTACAAGTTCCGGGTTGTGCCCGTATTACACGTTGGACACGTTACCTGTAGGAGCAAGGCTTGCCCGCGATGAGGCCAGAACAGGCACCCGAGATCTCCAACGACAGAAACAACAAAGCCCGCACAAGGCGGGCTTTGGTTTGAATCGATCCAGCCTTAGAACCGGAACACTTCCATATCCGTACGGATCGGCGAAGCCATCGGGATCTTCGGCTGCTTTTCCGCTTCAGCCGCAGGCGCCACAGGCTTGGGTGCCGGTTTCTTTGGCGCTTCGGCGATCGGTGGCTGGTTGGCCAGCGGCTTGAGCGCGGTCGACAGCTGTTCGGCCAGTTTCTGCAACAACACGCCCTGAGCCTGAACCTGCGCTGCCGTGGTGCCAGCGTGCTGTTCCTGCAAATGAATGATGCGGTTGTCGCGCACCTGCCCACGGCGGTCGATCAAACGCCATTGCGCATCGAGGATCGCTGGCTGCTTTTGGCCGGAATCCAGACGCGTGATGGTCAGCAATACTTGAACATCCGGCGTGAAGCCAACGGTTGCCGGCGCCAACACCACGCGTTGGCTGTCCAGATGACCGGCGACCTGACGCAGCAGCAGCTGATCGATGTCCGAAGACAAGCTCCCGGCCCAACGACCGTCGGTGGAGGCTTGCAGGCTGCCATCGGGTTGACGCTGCAACAGGGTTTCGCGTTGCAGGTAGTCAGCAACGGTCACCGGGCCCAGCAATACCGCCATGCCCGCGTTTTGCGCAGGCTGAACCGGACTTCCGGCGTCCAGTTGGTACAGCGACACCGGCTGGTGAACGCTGCAACCCGCCAGGCCAAGAACGCCGGCGAGCATCAAAATAAAAGGAAGGCGCAGAGCAGTCATCGTCCCATCCAGGTGATTGCCACAAGGCTAACCACAGTGAAAATACTCAATAAATATGAAGAACGCTCGGCCACGCCGGCGCTTGAAAGGCCATATCATCCGTGAATATGCGTTCCGACTCCAGCGCCAAAGCGCCGATCTACGCGTTAAATCGTAGATCCGGCGCTCTAGGACGCTTAATTGAGGTTTTCGACGAGCAGCGCATCTACCCTCTGGAAGCCACGTGGCAATTTGTTACCACGACGCCCACGCTCACCCTTGTAGTGTTCGAGGTCGTCCGCTTTCAGTGACAAGGTACGTTTTCCGGCCTGCAGCACCAAAGTGGCGCCCTCCGGGATGACGGCGATGTCCGTGACATATTCTTCGCGACTGGCCACACGCTCACCGGAAATACCGATGATCTTGTTGCCTTTGCCCTTACCTAATTGTGGCAGATCGCTGATCTTGAAGATCAGCAGGCGACCTTCGGTGGTCACCGAAGCCAGCCAGTTCTGTTCACGATCGGCCACCGCACGCGGCAGGAGCACCTTGGCGTTGTTCGGCAGGCTCAACAGGGCCTTGCCCGCCTTGTTCTTGGCCTGCAGGTCTTCACCCTTGACCACGAAACCGTAACCGGCATCGGACGCGATGACGTACAGCGCATCATCTTCCGGCATCAGCACGCATTCGAAGCTTGCGCCCGGTGGCGGTGTCAGACGACCGGTCAGCGGTTCGCCCTGGCCACGGGCCGAAGGCAGTGTGTGGGCGGGCACCGAATAGCTGCGACCCGTGGAGTCGATGAACACCGCAAACTGGTTGGAACGCCCGGCGGCCAGTGCCTTGAAGCCATCGCCTGCCTTGTAGGAAAGTCCGGTGGCGTCGATTTCATGCCCTTTGGCGGAACGAATCCAGCCTTTTTCCGACAGCACGACCGTCACTTTTTCGTTCGGCAACAGATCGTGTTCAGTCAGCGCTTTGGCTTCAGTACGCTCGACGATTGGCGAACGGCGGTCATCGCCGTAGGTTTCAGCGTCCTTGATCAGCTCTGTGCGTACCAGTTTCTTCAGTTTGGCTTCGCTGCTCAGCAGCGCTTGCAGCTTGGCTTGTTCCTTGAGCAGTTCATCCTGCTCGGCACGCAGCTTCATTTCTTCCAGTCGCGCCAATTGACGCAAACGGGTGTCGAGGATGTAGTCGGCCTGGATTTCACTCAGGGCGAAACGCTCGATCAGCGCGGCTTTCGGATGTTCCTCGGTGCGGATGATATGAATCACTTCATCCAGGTTGAGGTAGGCAATCAACAAACCGTCCAACAGGTGCAGGCGACGCTCGACCTTGTCGAGACGGAATTGCAGGCGCCGACGAACGGTCTGCACCCGGAACTCCAGCCACTCGACCAGCAAGGCCCGCAGGTTTTTCAGCTGCGGCTTGCCATCCAGACCGATGATGTTGACGTTGACCCGGTAGCTCGATTCCAGCTCGGTGCTGGCGAACAAGTGCTGCATCAATGCGTCGTGGTCGAAGTTCTTCCGTGCCCCCGGAATGATCACGATCCGGCACGGGTTCTCGTGGTCGGATTCATCGCGCAAGTCGGCGATTTGCGGGGCCTTGGACGGCTTGGCCTGCATCATCGCGGCGATCTGTTCCAGCACCTTGGCGCCGGAGACCTGATGCGGCAGCGCGGTGACGATGATGTCGCCGTCTTCGATGTGATAAACGGCGCGCATGCGCACCGAGCCCTTGCCGGTTTCATACATTTTCAGCAGATCGGCACGCGGGGTGATGATTTCCGCTTCGGTCGGGTAATCCGGGCCCTGGATGTGTTCGCAGAGCTGTTCGACCGTGGCTTTCGGCTCATCGAGCAAACGCACGCAGGCACTGGCGACTTCGCGCAGGTTGTGCGGCGGTACGTCGGTGGCCATGCCCACGGCGATGCCGGTGGTGCCGTTGAGCAGGATATTCGGCAAACGTGCCGGTAACACCAGCGGTTCGTCGAGGGTGCCGTCGAAGTTCGGGCCCCAGTCCGCCGTGCCCTGGCCCAGTTCGCTGAGCAGCACTTCGGAATAACGCGACAGCCGCGCTTCGGTGTAACGCATGGCGGCGAAGGACTTCGGATCGTCCGGCGCACCCCAGTTGCCCTGGCCGTCCACCAGCGTGTAGCGGTAGCTGAACGGCTGGGCCATCAGCACCATGGCTTCATAGCAGGCCGAATCGCCGTGCGGGTGGAACTTGCCGAGCACGTCACCGACGGTACGCGCCGATTTCTTGTGCTTGGAATCGGCGTCCAGCCCCAACTCGCTCATGGCGTAAATGATGCGCCGCTGCACGGGCTTCAGGCCGTCGCCGATATGCGGCAAGGCACGGTCCATGATCACGTACATGGAGTAGTTGAGGTAGGCATTTTCGGTGAAGTCAGCCAGCGATCGGCGTTCTACGCCATCTAAGCTGTCTGCAAGGATGTCGCTCATGCGGGCCTCATCGGTTCGTTGTCTGGCGCAACAGCATGGTGCCACCGCGCTGGGTAAATTCAAGTTTGTTCAGTGCGCTCATGCCGAGCAGCACCTGGTCGCCATGCAGGCCGGGCGCCACCAGTGCGCGGACATCCCGCAGCACGATGTCGCCCAGTTGCAGGCGGTCGATACGGGTGCGATAGCCCTGGCTCAGGCCATTGGCCGTGCTCAGGGTCACACCGAAACCTTCTTCCAGTTTCAATCGCTTGGCCAAATCTGCCGGGATTGCCACATCGGTCGCCCCGGTGTCGAGCATGAAATCCACCGGCTGACCGTTGATTTGGCCGCTGGCGACGAAATGCCCCTGGGCGTTGCTCGCCAGTTTCACCTCGATAAAACCGTCGCCCTGCTCCGAGCTCACCACCACATTCGGGTTTTGCTGACGCTCTTCCCACTGACCGAAAAACCGCGTCGCCAGAAACAGTGCCGCGCACCAGGCCAGCACCATCAACACGCGACCGGCGCGCTTTCCCGGCGTTTGCTGACTCACGGCTTGGCGCTCCAGCCACCGTCAGGCGCGGCAAAGCGATAGACGATCGGACGAACCTCGCCATCGGCGCGGACACCGGTATTGTTGTCGATACCGATCCAGGCCCCCTCAGCGTCCACCACCAGCGCTTCCGCCAGGCCAAAAGGCTGTGGATAGCGCCGATTTTCCTGCAGCATCTCCTCGGCAAACGACCAGCAGCGCTCGACCTTGGCGGTCACCGCATCTCGACGGCAAATCTCGTACGCATTGCGCTCAAGGGTAAACAGCTTGCCGTTGAACAGTGAAAGGTCGGCAAAGTCCCGGGACGCGGCTCTGGCGTTGGGAAATTGTGCTGGCTGCATTTCTTTCCCGGCCTCACTCAGTAATACGCAACCGCCGTCGCAGTCCCAGACCGTCTGCTTGCGCTTGATCAGCAGCAACCCGCGGCTATCGCGCTCGGCGGCCAACCATAATTTGTCACCTTCAGGACTGATCGCCAGCCCTTCGAACAGCGCGTTGAAACGCAACAACATGCCACTGGCCCGTGCTTCGCGAACCATCAGCGGCGAAATCTTCAGCCAGGACGTCGGTCCGGTGGGCGGGATTTGCAGGACTGCCGCATGGGATTCACTGACCACGTAGCGATTACCCGCGCTGTCGCAGGTAATGCCCTCGAAATCCAGATCGCCGCCACGCACGAACGATGCCGCCCAGGCCCGCGAACGCAGCCCCCAGGGTAAGCCGCTGTCAGGTACAACAGGCACACCGATGCCCACGGTTTCCGCCTGCCAGACGCCACCTTGGGTATCGAGGCGATAGATCTGATCGTCGTCGCGGTCGGATACCGCCCACAGTTCCTTATTGCCACACTGCGCCAGCCCGGACAGGTTGCCGCCGCGCATGCCGTCGATGGCATGCTCGGACAACAGACGCAGTTGCGGTATCGGCTCGGCAGACACCGTGATCGAGGTCAGCAGCAACGCACACGCCAGGGCAAAGCCCAAGCGCATCAGCCCAGCACCTCCGCCAGGTTGCCCTTGGATTCCAGCCAGGTCTTGCGGTCGCCGGCGCGTTTCTTCGCCAGCAGCATGTCCATCATTTCCGAGGTCGCGTCGAAATCATCGCCCAACGTCAGTTGCACCAGGCGCCGGGTGTTCGGGTCCATGGTGGTTTCGCGCAGCTGCGGCGGGTTCATTTCACCCAGACCTTTGAATCGCGTGACTTGCGGCTTGCCGCGTTTCTTCTCGGCCACCAGGCGGTCGAGAATCCCGTCGCGTTCGGCTTCGTCGAGGGCGTAGTAGATTTCTTTGCCCAGGTCGATGCGGTACAGCGGCGGCATCGCGACGTAGACGTGACCGGCATCCACCAATGGGCGGAAATGCTGGACGAACAAGGCGCAGAGCAAGGTCGCGATGTGCAGGCCGTCGGAGTCGGCGTCGGCGAGGATGCAGATCTTGCCGTAACGCAGCTGGCTCATGTCCGCGGCGCCCGGATCGACACCGATGGCCACGGCGATGTTATGCACTTCCTGACTGGCCAGCACTTCGCTGCCGTCGACTTCCCAGGTGTTGAGGATCTTGCCGCGCAACGGCAGGATCGCCTGGAATTCTTTATCCCGCGCTTGCTTGGCCGAACCACCGGCGGAATCACCTTCCACCAGGAACAGCTCGGACCGCATCGGGTCCTGCCCGGCGCAATCAGCAAGCTTGCCTGGCAGTGCCGGACCTTGGGTAATACGTTTACGCTCGACCTTCTTGCTCGCCTTCAAGCGACGACCGGCGTTGTTGATCGCCAGTTCGGCCAGTGCCAGACCGGTTTCCGGATTGGCGTTGAGCCATAGGCTGAACGCATCCTTGACCACACCGGAAACGAACGCCGCCGCTTCGCGGGACGACAGACGTTCTTTGGTCTGGCCGGAGAATTGCGGCTCCTGCATTTTCATCGACAGGACAAAAGCGATGCGTTCCCAGACGTCTTCCGGCGCCAGCTTCACGCCGCGTGGCAACAGGCTGCGGAACTCACAGAATTCGCGCATGGCGTCGAGCAAGCCTTGGCGCAAACCGTTGACGTGAGTGCCGCCCTGCGCGGTCGGGATCAGGTTGACGTAGCTTTCCTGCACCGCGTCGCCGCCTTCCGGCAGCCACAGCAGCGCCCAGTCCACCGCTTCCTTGTTACCGGCAAAAGCGCCGCAGAACGGTTCGTCCGGCAGGCGTTCGAACTCGGTGACCGCGTCGACCAGGTAGGAACGCAGGCCGTCTTCGTAATGCCATTCGACTTTCTCGCCGGTGGCCTTGTCTTCAAAACTGACCAGCAGCCCCGGGCACAGTACGGCCTTGGCCTTGAGTACGTGTTTGAGGCGGCTGATGGAAAATTTCGGTGAATCGAAGTATTTCGGGTCCGGCGCGAAGAACACGCTGGTGCCGGTGTTGCGTTTGCCGACGGTACCTACGATTTCCAGCTCGGTGGCCTTGTAGCCGTCGGCGAAGGTCATCTGGTATTCGTTGCCGTCACGTTTTACACGCACCCGGACTTCGGTCGACAAGGCGTTGACCACCGAAATACCCACCCCGTGCAGACCGCCGGAGAATTGGTAGTTCTTGTTGGAAAACTTGCCGCCCGCATGGAGCTTGGTGAGGATCAGCTCAACGCCCGACACGCCCTCTTCGGGGTGAATGTCCACCGGCATGCCACGGCCGTCATCGCTGACTTCCAGCGAATGATCGGCGTGCAGGATGACTTGCACCGATTTGGCGTGCCCGGCCAAGGCTTCGTCGACGCTGTTGTCGATGACTTCCTGGGCGAGGTGGTTCGGCCGACTGGTGTCGGTGTACATGCCGGGGCGTTTGCGCACCGGGTCGAGGCCCGAGAGGACTTCGATGGCGTCGGCGTTATAAGAGCTAGCGCTGGGAGTGGCCATGGGGTCTCGTCGTCAGTCGTTCATTGAAAATAGGGGGCGAGGTTTCACAGTGCCGTGAAATCAATCGCCTGATACAAATCTGCGCCAATGCCGGCAAACGTCAGCATGGCTGGAAGCTGTGCGGCAAATCCCTGGAAACTATGGTCGCCACCGGCCTGGATACGCAAGGCACAGGCCCGGTAATACTGCTGGGCGAGGCGATAATCCAGCGTTTCATCACCGGTTTGCAACCATACCTGATAGCGCTGCGGATCCTGTGGCGCCGGCACTTCCAGTTCGGCCAGGGCCGTCACGTGGTCGTGGGTCAATTCCCAGGTTTCATCGGTATACAGGTTTTTCTGCGTTCCCAGGAATCCGTCGAACATCCGGTGCGGACTGACGGCAGGGTTGATCAGCAGGGCTTTCAGGCCATGGCGCTCGGCCAGGTGAGTCGCATAGTAGCCGCCGAGCGAGCTGCCGACCAGCAGCGGCCGACCGAGCTCGGCGATCGCCTGTTCCAGCTGACCGATGGCCTCGCGGGGATGATGATGCAGGGCAGGTACACGCAACTGGTCGCTCAGGCCCAGACGGTCCATCACTTCGCTCAACTGAGTGGCCTTTTTCGATGCAGGCGCGCTGTTGAAACCGTGGATATAAAGGATCGAACCGGACATTTGGACTCCCTGTGCGTCGGGTAAAGAAGGCGGGAGTTTACTGCATCAATACCCGTTGGAACCGTAATCCACCGTAAAATCGAAACCGGTGACCCGCTCCACTCCGGTTTCCAGCCGCCCATCAGGCATCAACCGCAACCAGCGATACCCCGGTGCCTGTTCTCCGACCTTGAAATCCTCGCTGCCGGGTTCGAACTGAATGCAGGTCGACGGCGAGGCGATCAGACGCACGCCGTTACGCAATTGATCAATTTCCTGATGCACATGCCCCCACAGCACGGCGCGCACCTGAGGAAAACGATCCAGGACTTCAAAAAACGCTTCGGGATTACGCAGCCCGATCGGCTCCATCCACGCACAGCCGATCGACACCGGATGGTGGTGGAGGCACACCAGATGATGGCGCTCCGGCGCTTCGCTCAACGAACGAGCCAGTAACTGCAACTGTTCATCCTGCAAGTAACCCGGCACCGAACCCGGCACCGCCGAATCGAGCAGCGTGACCCGCCAGTTGCCGATATCCACCACCGGCTCAAGCAAAGCGCTTTGCACCGCCGCCACCGCCATGATTTGCGGCTCGTCGTGATTGCCGGGAATCCAGCGCGCCGGCGCAGCGAGTTGTCGGGTCAGGTCGCGAAACTGCTGGTAAGACTCCAGCGTGCCGTCCTGAGACAGATCACCGGTGGCCAGAATCAGATCGATCTGCGGCTGCTGCGCCTGCACCAGTTCGATGACTTTTTGCAGGCTGTCGCGGGTGTTCATGCCCAGCAGCGTACCGCCCGCTTCGGCGAACAGATGACTGTCGGAGAGTTGCACCAGCAACGCCGGTTCGGCGGTGGACAATGTGGATACGCTCGGCAAGGTGTTCTCCCAGGGCGCGATCACGGGATCGGATGAATGGCGCAATTATGCTGGGGGACGCTCGAAAGGGGAAACCTGTGAACCTGACGCAGTTCACAACGCGGCTCAGAATTAACGTACGACTTCGTACTCATGCCCCAAGGCCAGGCAATGACTCAGCCATTCGCCCAGGAACATGTTCAGCTGAGCCTTTTCGTCAGGCTGGTGCATCGAGGCGTTCGGGTAAGGATAGATGCCGCGAAAGCGTCGCGCATGTTCGGCGCTGACCACTTCGGCCATGCAGGCGTCGTGATAGACCTGCACCTCCAGTTGCGGCACCGGCAGCCACGGCAGACTGTGTTCCTGACGCACTTGCAGGGTGGTGGTGTACGGACAGACCTGCAGCACCTCCAGCGCCAGCACGCCCAGCATCTGGTCGCCATGGGTCACGGCGATGCGCCGCGCCGCAGGCTCGCTGCGCATGTCCGGCAGCAGTCGCATCAGGCGCGCGTAATTCGCCTCGCAGGACGCTTGCAGCCCCACCAGGTCCACCCGATAGCGATCGCGCAGCTTGTTTACGACCATAACCCCCTCACTTCAACGCGGTTCAAAGCCAGCCATTGCAAGGCAATGATGGTGGCCGCGTTGGCAATACGTCCGTCGCGTACGGCTTGCAGGGCATCTTCAAACGCCCACACCGTGACGCGGATATCTTCTGCTTCTTCCTCCAGCCCATGCAGGCCGCCGGCCCCTTTACTGTCGCAACGCCCCAGGTACAAATGCACGAATTCGTTGCTGCCGCCCGGTGATGGAAAATACTTGGTCATCGGCCACAGCGCCCCGAACACAAGCCCAGCTTCCTCCTGCGCTTCGCGGTGAGCAACTTCTTCCGGTTGTTCGTCTTTGTCGATCAGACCAGCGACCAGTTCGATCAGCCATGGATTGTCGGTCTTGCCAATGGCGCCGACGCGAAACTGCTCGATCAGCACCACTTCGTCGCGCTGTGGATCATAAGGCAGCACACACACCGCATCGTGGCGAACAAACAGTTCACGGCTGATTTCACGACTCATGCCGCCGGCGAACAATTCGTGGCGCAAGTGCACGCGATCGAGTTTGTAAAAACCCTCGAAGCATTTTTCGCGCCGGACGATATCGACGGCGGTCGGAATGGCGTTGGCAAAATCAGTCATGACAATCCTCGTTCTACAAATCCTGTTCGAGGCTACATTTTTTCCTGAGCCTCGACTTCGCGCCATCCTAACGCGCCCGTGACGTTTGATGCAGCCCCTTTCCCGTCAGCGGGATAGACGGTGAGGGCGAAACCCACTCTAATTAGCTTAGTGGCGAACTGACTGCCCCGTTGAGAGTCGAAGCGGGTAACTTTTTGCCTTTCCCTGATTTATGAAGGACACCCATGTCGCTTTTTAAAATCGCCTCCGTGGCCGCCATCGCCCTGACTCTGGGCGCGTGCCAGAGCCTGTTCCAGCCCAACTACAGGGCGCCGCTGGAAACCACCCGCGACGCCACCGAACAGCTCAAGCCAGGCTGCTCGGACCAGGACTGCCCGCTGGTGAACATCGACACCGTGCACTTCCCGGCCGAGCCACAGTTGGACGGCATCATCGAAAAACGCTTGCTGCAAATGACCCGCACCTCGCCCGATGCGCAAGTGGCGCCGACGCTGGCGGCCTATCGCGAACAGTTTTTGCGCACCGCCGGTCCGCGCAACAGCAGCTACCTGCAAGCGAAAGTACGCGAGCAGCATGACGGCTTGGTGATTGTCGAATTATCCAGCTACCTGGACACGGGCGGTGCCCATGGCACGCCGGGGCGCGGCTTCATCAACTATTCACGCCAGCAGCACAAAGTGCTGACGCTGTCGGACATGCTGGTGCCGGGGCAGGAAGAAGCGTTCTGGAAAGCGGCGCAAGTGGCGCACAACAGCTGGTTGATCAGCACCAAGCTCGATCAGGAACCGGAGTTCGTGAAGAGCTGGCCGTTCCAGAAAACCCAGAACGTGGCGCTGACCTATGGCGGGGTGATCCTCAAGTACGAAACCAGCAGCATCGCGCCTTACGCGCTGGGCCATGTCGAACTGAAGATCCCCTACCCTCGCCTGAACGGCATTATCAAGCCCGAGCTGTTTCCCGGCCGTAACTGAAGGCCCGGCCCAGCACCAGTTGCAGCAGCCCTGCCACCACCAATGCTGGCAGGGTTGCGCCGATGTCCGGATACAGATTGGCCAGCAGATGATAAGTGCTGACCCCGCCCAGCCAGGCGAGCAGCGCCGGCCAGCGCAATGCGGCTGACGCCACCTGGCCACTGCGTTTGCGCAGGATGAAGTGATCCACCAGCACCACGCCGAACAGCGGCGCAAATACCGAGCCGATCAACAGCAGGAAGTTCTGGTACTGCGCCAATGGCGCCAGCAAGGCGATCAAGGTGCAGACCACGCCGATGGCCAACGCCAGGTGCTCGACTTTCAAGCGCAACAGAATCCCGCTGGACACCGCCGCCGAGTGAATATCGGCAAAGGCGTTTTCCGATTCATCCAGCAGAATCAGCAGCAGCGGAATCCCCAGGCCGGCACCCGCCAGCGCCAACAGCAAAGCATTGACTTCACCGCTCGGCGCGAACGCCAGCGTGTAGGCCACACCCAGGCTCATCAGCCAGAAATTACCGATGAAGAAACCGATGGCGGTGCCACCGAAGACGTTTTTCGCCCGCTTGCCGAAACGCGAGTAGTCGGCAATCAGCGGCAGCCACGACAGCGGCATGGCGATGGCAATGTCGAAGCCCACGGCGAACGGCATCGAACCGTCACCAGCTTGTGCCCACAACGCGGCCAGATCAGCCTTGGCGAACAGGTTCCAGGTCAGCCAGATGCACGCAGCCAGCAGCAGCCAGATGCCCCACTTACGCAGGATCTGGCGCACGAAGGTCAACGGCCCACTGACGGCCAACAAGGTTGCCAAGGCGCCGAAGAACAGCGTCCACAGTATCGGGTTGGACATTGCGCTACCGTCGCTGAAAGCCTTTGCGCCCAGCAGGCTGGCGGCATCGCGCATGACGATGATTTCGAACGAGCCCCAACCGATCAGTTGCAACAGGTTCAGCACCGCCGGCAGGCTCGCGCCTTTGGCACCGAGGCTGAGTTTGAGTGCGGCCATCGACGACAGGCCGGTGTCGCTGCCGATCACGCCGACCGCTGCCAGCAACAGAACGCCAACCAGCGTGCCGAGGAAAATCGCCAGCAACGAGCCGGACAGGCCCAGGCCCGGTGCGAGCAGTGCGCCGGTCTGCAGGACCATCAGGCCGATGCCGAGGGAGAACCACAGGGAAAACAGGTCGCGACCGCCGAAGACACGTTTGTCGATCGGCACCGCGATATCAGGTGAATAAGTGCTGGGTTGAATGCTCAAGGGTGTTATCTCAGAGGGACATTTGTTGTTGTGATGATTTGTGACCCCTTGTGGCGAGGGAGCTTGCTCCCGCTGGTCTGCGAAGCAGACCCAAATTCAGTCACCGCGCTCCGACAGTCAGATCGCGATTGCCGGATTTACGACTGCTTCGCAGCCGAGCGGGAGCAAGCTCCCTCGCCACAGAGGTAAGCGGCGCACCTAAGTGCGCCGGTCAGATCAAACTTTTTGGTACAGCTGACTGCCTTCCTTCTTGAAGCGCTCGGCCTGTTCGGCCATGCCTTGGGCGACATCCACGTCCACCGCCTCGATCCGTTGGTTGGCCGCGTACTCGCGGACTTCCTGGGTGATTTTCATTGAGCAGAATTTCGGCCCGCACATCGAACAAAAGTGCGCGACCTTCGCCGAATCCTTCGGCAACGTCTCATCGTGAT
This sequence comes from Pseudomonas sp. MAG733B, assembly GCF_036884845.1. Taxonomy (NCBI): domain Bacteria; kingdom Pseudomonadati; phylum Pseudomonadota; class Gammaproteobacteria; order Pseudomonadales; family Pseudomonadaceae; genus Pseudomonas; species Pseudomonas sp. MAG733B. Next base: position 1,058,270 of record NZ_CP145732.1, on the reverse strand, counting down.
ACGAACGAGCGGTGTCCGGATCAAGGCCCAGGTTGAACTGGTCTTCCCAACGGAATTCGAAGCGCGCCTTGCTCAAGGCATTGTCGCGGATCTGCGCGCCCGGATGCCCTTTCGCCAGATCGGCGGCGTGCGCGGCGATCTTGTAGGTGATGATCCCGGTCTTCACGTCATCCTTGTTCGGCAGGCCCAGGTGTTCCTTCGGCGTCACGTAGCAGAGCATGGCGCAACCGAACCAGCCGATCATCGCCGCACCGATGCCGGAGGTGATGTGGTCGTAGCCCGGTGCAATGTCGGTGGTCAGCGGGCCGAGGGTGTAGAACGGCGCCTCGTCGCAGCACTCCAGCTGCTTGTCCATGTTCTCTTTGATCAACTGCATCGGCACGTGGCCAGGACCTTCGATCATGCACTGCACGTCGTGCTTCCAGGCAATCTTGGTCAACTCGCCGAGGGTTTCCAGTTCGCCGAATTGCGCTTCGTCGTTGGCATCGGCAATCGAGCCCGGACGCAGGCCATCGCCCAGCGAGAAGCTGACGTCGTAGGCCTTCATGATTTCGCAGATTTCGTCGAAATGGGTGTAGAGGAAGTTCTCTTTGTGGTGCGCCAGGCACCACTTGGCCATGATCGATCCGCCACGGGAAACGATACCGGTGACGCGTTTGGCGGTCATCGGCACGTAGCGCAACAGCACGCCGGCGTGGATGGTGAAGTAGTCGACGCCCTGCTCGGCCTGCTCGATCAACGTGTCGCGGAACAGCTCCCAGGTCAGGTCCTCGGCCACGCCGTTGACCTTCTCCAGCGCCTGGTAGATCGGCACGGTACCGATCGGCACCGGCGAGTTGCGGATAATCCACTCGCGGGTTTCGTGAATGTGTTTGCCTGTGGACAAATCCATCACCGTGTCCGAACCCCAGCGAATGCCCCAGGTCAGTTTCGCCACTTCTTCTTCAATGGACGAACCCAAGGCACTGTTGCCGATGTTGCCGTTGATCTTCACCAGGAAGTTACGGCCGATGATCATCGGTTCCAGTTCGGTGTGGTTGATGTTGGCCGGAATGATCGCGCGGCCGCGGGCGATTTCTTCGCGTACAAATTCAGGGGTGATTTCTTTCGGGATGCTCGCGCCGAAACTGTGGCCGGCGTGCTGCTGCTTCAACAGGCCGGCAGCGCGGGCCTCTTGCAACTTCATGTTTTCGCGGATGGCGACGTATTCCATCTCGGCAGTGATGATGCCTTTGCGCGCGTAGTGCATCTGGCTGACGTTGGCCCCGGCCTTGGCGCGGCGCGGGTTGTTCACGTGGGCAAAACGCAGCTTGGTCAGCTCGGCATCGGCGAGGCGTTCCTGACCGAAGTTCGAGCTCAGACCGCTCAGGCGTTCGGTGTCGCCACGGTCGTCGATCCACGCCGAACGCACATCGCCCAGGCCTTTGCGCACGTCGATCACCACGTTCGGATCGGTGTACGGACCCGAGGTGTCGTAGACCGTTACCGGCGCATTGATTTCGCCGCCGAAGTCGGTCGGTGTCACGTCGAGGGAGATTTCCCGCATTGGTACGCGGATGTCCGGGCGAGAGCCCTGTACGTAGATTTTTTGCGAACGGGTAAACGGCTGAACCGACTGCTCATCGACCTTGGCCGATTCACTCAGATTGATCGCGTTTTTTGCTTTTATGGTCATCACGGGCTCTCCAGACAGCATCCAGGCAGTGGATTGTCGGAGCAGAACCTGAAAGGCACGGACGCACCAGGACTGGTGCTGTGCGTCGTCACACGGGGAGCGTTCGATTGTCGAACAATTTCCCGGACGAAGCACAAGAGGACTCGCCGGGTGACGAGAAATCTTGTTCCCTACGCAGGCGCTAACCTGATCAGGTTCAACGGGATCCGAAATTATTCGATCTCAGCCTCATAGCAAGGCACCCCGACAAGAACCCGGCCAGTCTAGACACAACTGGCAGAGAACGCCAACCCCGCTGCAAACACCATGATGAATGGCGCAATTACCGGGAACGGCAGGATTGTTGCCGCTTGAATGCGCAACTACACTCGCTACGCCAAGCTGCGCATTGACGCTGTAGGGGCCGCGCCGTACCTTGGCGCCAGAATTATTCTCATAATATCAATGCTAGGGATCGCCTCATGCTGCGCAAACTTTCACTGGCTGTTGCCGTGTCTTGTGCGTCCACCACAATGGCCTGGGCAGCAGAAGCGCCTATGTCGACAAAGAACGATCTGGTCAGCGTCTATCAGGAGGCGGTAGACAACAACGCCGACCTCGCCGCAGCCATCGCCCAGTATGGCGCGCAGAAAGAAGTCGTACCGCAGGCCCGCGCCGGGCTGCTGCCCAATCTGTCGGGTGGCGCGGATGTCACCAGCGTTCGCACGTCGATCGATCAACCGTCGGCCACCGCCAACCGCAATGCGCACTCCTACCAGGCAACCCTGGCGCAGCCACTGTTCCGTGCCGATCGCTGGTTCCAGTTCCAGGCCGCCAAGGACGTCAACGAACAGGCCGCCCTGCAACTCTCGGCGACCGAGCAAAACCTGATTCTGCAAACCGCCGACAGTTATTTCAACGTGCTGCGCAGCCAGGACAACCTGGCCTCGACCAAAGCCGAAGAAGCCGCGTTCAAGCGTCAACTGGACCAGTCCAACGAGCGTTTCGATGTCGGTCTCTCGGACAAGACCGACGTACTGAACTCACAGGCCAGCTACGACACCGCGCGCGCCAACCGGATCGTCGCGCAGCGCCAGGTGGATGATGCCTTCGAAGCGTTGGTGACCCTGACCAACCGTCGATACAACGCCATCTGGGGCATTTCCCATAACTTGCCGATCCTGCCGCCAGCACCGAATGATGCCAAGGCCTGGGTCGAAACCGCGGCCAGACAGAACCTCAATCTGTTGGCCAGCAACTACGCCGTCAGCGCCGCCGAGCAAACCCTCAAACAGCGCAAAGCCGGCCATGCACCGACCGTCGACGCGGTGGCCCGATACGAAAAAGGCGACAACGATGCACTGGGTTTCAGTAACCCGAACGCCTTCGGCCAGCCGTACAAAGGTGACGTCGAGCAATCCTCGATCGGCCTGCAACTGAACATCCCGATCTACAGCGGCGGCCTGATCAATTCCCAGGTGCGCCAGTCCTACTCGCAACTGGACCAGACCGAGCAGCAACGCGAATCCCTGCGACGGCAGATCGTCGAAAACACCCGCGACTTGCACCGCGCGGTGAACACCGACGTCGAGCAGGTACAGGCGCGCAAGCAATCGATCATTTCCAACCAGAGTGCGGTGGAAGCGACTGAAATCGGCTATCAGGTGGGTACGCGAAACATCGTCGACGTGCTGGATGCGCAGCGTCAGCTGTACACCTCGGTGCGTGATTACAACAACACCCGCTACGACTACATCCTCGACAACCTGCGCCTCAAGCAACAGGCCGGGACGTTGAATCCGGGGGATTTGCAGGATCTGGCGCGCTGGCTCAAGGCTGATTACAACCCGGACAAGGATTTCCTGCCGCCGGATCTGGCCAAGGCTGCGGCTGAACAGCTCAAAGCAAGACCGGGCCAATAAACCCTGTAGGAGCACGGCTTGCCGGCGATGGCATCCTCGAGATCGCTATCGCCGGCAAGCCGTGCTCCTACAGGTTTGTGTGCACCGTACCACCCAGATTTACCGGTCGATCAACCGCCCCAACCCATCCAGCAACCTCTGCAACGCGCCCTGATTGGTCCGCATCACTTTCAGCCCCGCCTCCGCCATGCGCTGCGCATCCCTCGGCAATTCAAACAAACGCTGCACCGCCAGCGCCAGCCCTTCGGCGTCTTCCACTTCCTGCAACGCCCCGGCACTGCGCAATTGCGCGGCGATTTCGAGGAAGTTGAACAGGTGCGGGCCGCTTAAAACCGGTTTGGCCAGCGCCGCCGGTTCCAGCAGGTTATGCCCGCCGTTCGGCACCAGGCTGCCGCCGACAAAAGCGCTGTCGGCCAAGGCATAGAGAAACAGCAGTTCACCCATGGTGTCGCCCAACAACACTGAAGTGGCGGCGGTGACCGGCTCACCGCTGGAGCGCCGGACCGTGGCGAACCCCTGCTGCTGGCACAACCCGAACACCGAATTGAAACGCTCTGGATGACGCGGCACCAGAATCAGCAATGCATCGGGATGTCCGGCCAGCAATTGACGATGCGCCGCCAGCACCACTTCATCTTCGCCGTCGTGAGTACTGGCGGCGATCCACACCGGGCGCTCCTGCGCCTGCCATTGCCCGCGCAACTCGGCGGCACGCTGCAACAGTTGCGGGTCGATGGTCAGGTCGAACTTGATCGAACCCGTCACCTCGACGGTTTCAGCACGCGCGCCCAGGTTACGAAAGCGCAGGGCCTCGGCTTCGGTCTGCACCGCGAACAGGCTCATCTCGGCGAGCATCGGCCCGGTCAGTTTGCCGAAGCGGCCATAACCCTTGGCCGAGCGCTCGGACAATCGCGCATTGGCCAACGCCACGGGAATCCCGCGCTTGGCGCACTGATGAATGTGGTTGGGCCACAGCTCGGTTTCCATGATCACCGCCAGTTTTGGCCGGACCCGATCAAGAAAGCGCTTTGCCGCACAGGGCAAGTCATACGGCAGATAGCAGTGCTGGATGCGCGGCTCATTGGCGAACAACGCGTGGATGCGCTCCGAGCCGGTCGGAGTCATGCAGGTCACGGTGATCGGCAGGTCTGGATAACGCTGCAACAGGGCGCGAATCATCGGCGCAGCGGCAATGCTCTCGCCCACCGACACCGCGTGCACCCAGATGCCACCCGGTTTCATCGCCGGCATCCCATAGGAGAAACGCTCGCCAATGCGCTTGGCATACGCCGGCGCCTTGCGCGAACGCAGCCACAGCCGAATCGCCACCAATGGCAGCCCCAGATAAAACAGCGCGGTATAGAGAGTTCTATTCATGGCGGCGGAGTTTATCGGCTTTTCTCGCCGATCGCCTGCAAGTGCACGGCAAAACGTTCGGCAAGCCAGCGCGCGGCCGGGCCGAGCGGTTCATCACGACGCCAGACCAACTCAACCACCAGTGCTGGCGGGGTCCATTCGCTGCTCAGTTCAACCATCTGGCCGTGATAGGTCGGGTACTGCACCACATGGCGCGGCAGCCAGGCCCAACCGAGGCCGCGCACCAGCCATTCGGCCATCACGTAAAAACTGTCGGCGCGCCAGACTTGCGGGCTGGCCGGCTCGCTGCCGGGGTAAACACTGGATTGGGTGGACATCAGCAACTGGCGATGCTGCGCCAGTTGCTGGCAATCGACCTGCGCCTGCTTCGCCAAAGGATGATCGACGCCGCAGACGGTCACCATTTCCACACTGCCGAGCACCCGCCGCTCCAGCGCTTCCGGGATCTGATCGTGAAAGAACAGCAAGCCGAGATCGGCGCGACGCTCCACCAGTTTGCGTGCGACTTCGCCTTGGGCAGCGCTGGTCAATTGCACTTCAAGGCTGGGGAATTTTTCAGCCAGCGCCTCAAAACTTTCGATGACCGGTGAATACGGCATCGCCTCGTCCTGAGCCAGTCGCAGGCGCGCCTCTTGCCCGCGCATCATCGCCAGCGCCCGGCCGTTGAGACGCTCACATTGGCGCAGCACTTCACGCGCCTCATCCAGCAATGCAGTCCCGGCCTCAGTGAGTTTCGGCTGACGGCCGCTGCTGCGGTCGAACAGGCTCACGCCCAGGTCTTCCTCCAGCAATGCAATCGAACTACTGACCGCCGATTGCGCCTTGCGCTGGTCCCGCGCCACGGCGGAAAACGAACGTTGCTCCGCTACGCTGACAAACAAGCGCAACTGCTCCAGATTCCATTGCATGTTCATGGCTCAACCCATCTTCCAAACAGATAGGTAATGACTTTACCGCATCTGGAGAATCTCTAGAATGCCGACCTGAGAGAGCAACACTTCACACGAGGATTGAACCATGACCGCTTACTACTACCTGGCCATAGCCATCTGCGCCGAAGTGATTGCCACTGTTTCGATGAAAGCGGTCAAAGGCTTCAGCACGCCGTTGCCGCTGGTGCTGGTCATCGTCGGCTATGGCATCGCCTTCTGGATGCTGACCCTGGTGGTGCGCAGCGTACCGGTGGGCGTTGCCTACGCGGTGTGGGCCGGCATGGGCATCGTGATGGTCAGCGTCGCCGCGCTGTTTATATATGGGCAGAAGCTAGATGTACCGGCGATGCTGGGCATGGCGCTGATTGTGTTGGGTGTTGTGGTGATTCAACTCTTCTCCAAAACCGCAGGGCATTGAAAAAAGATCGCAGCCTGCCGCAGCTCCTACAAAGGCGAACCGTATCCATCTGTAGGAGCTGCCGCAGGCTGCGATCTTTATTCCTCGCCGAGCTCTGTATACTGCGCCCTCGTCTTGAACACTGAGGTCGCCGCATGCCATCCGTAATTTCCACCGACGTTCTGATTGTCGGCGCTGGTGTCGCCGGCCTCTGGCTGAACGCGCGCCTGCGCCGCCAGGGTTTTTCGACCGTGCTGGTGGAAAGCGCCAGCCTCGGCGGCGGGCAGAGCGTGAAGTCCCAGGGCATCATTCACGGCGGCGCCAAGTACGCGCTGCACGGCGCGCTGACCGGTGCCTCGGAAGCCATCGCCGACATGCCGCGCCGCTGGCGTGAAGCCTTGGCCGGTGACGGCGAGCTGGACCTGTCCGGTGTGCGCCTGCTGTCCGAAGCCCATTACCTGTGGTCCCCCGGCACGATCGCCGGCAACCTCACCAGTTTCTTCGCCAGCAAAGCCGTGCGCGGCCGCGTCGATCAGGTCAAGGGCGACCAACTGCCGCCCGCTCTGCAAGACAAACGTTTCAAGGGCAAGGTCTATCGCTTGGCCGAACTGGTGATCGACGTGCCGAGTCTGGTCCAGCGCCTGGCCGACCTGGCCGGTGACGGTTTGCTCGCCGGCCAAAAAATCGAACCGCTGCTGGAGGGTGGCGTGCTGGTCGGACTGAAGGTGGACGAACGCGAGATCCGCGCGCAACGCATCGTCTTGAGCGCTGGCGCCGGCACTGCTGCGCTGCTCGAAGCGCTGGGCCTGAGCCAACCGGCCATGCAACGCCGCCCGCTGCACATGATCATTGCCAAAGGCCCGAGCCTCAAACCGCTGTACGCCCACTGCCTGGGTGGCGGCACCAAACCGCGGATTACCGTGACCACGCACCCGGCGGCCGATGGTCAGTGGGTCTGGTACATGGGCGGCGATATCGCCGAAAGCGAAGGCGTGGCCCGTGAGCCCGCCGAACAGATTGCCACCGCACAGAAAGAACTTGGCCAATTGCTGCCCTGGATCGATCTGAGCACCGTGCAATGGGCCACCTTGCGCGTGGATCGTGCCGAACCGCTGCAATCGGGGCTGACCCGTCCCGACAATGCGTTCCTCGCCGAGGAAGGTCGACTGCTGGTGGGCTGGCCAACCAAACTGGCGTTGGCCCCGGACTTCGCCGACCGCGTGATCGCCAGCCTGGCCCGCGACGGCATTCAACCGGGTCCGGTGACCGCGCTGCCGCCGCTGCCAAAACCGCCAATGGGCGTTCCGGCCTGGGAGCAATTGCTGCCATGAGCCAACCAACGCTGCACGACCTGCATCGTCCCTTGGGCACCACCGGCCTGCTGGTATCGCCGCTGGGCCTGGGCACGGTAAAACTCGGTCGCGATCAAGGGGTGAAGTACCCCAACGGTTTCCAGATCCCGGATGATGATGAAGCGCGGATGCTGCTCAAACTCACGCGCGATCTGGGCATCAACCTGATCGACACCGCTCCGGCCTACGGTCGCAGCGAAGAGCGCCTTGGCCCATTGCTGCGTGGTCAGCGTCAGGATTGGGTGATTGTCAGCAAGGTCGGCGAAGAGTTTGCCGACGGTCAGTCGCGCCACGATTTCAGCGCCGCGCATACTCGGTTCTCGGTAGAGCGCAGCCTGCAACGGCTGGAAACGGATTTCATCGATCTGGTGCTGGTGCACTCCGATGGCAACGATATGGCCATCCTCAACGACTGCGAAGTCTATGCGACCCTCGCCGAGCTCAAGGCTGAGGGCAAGATTCGCGGCTTCGGCTTTTCCGGCAAAACCGTTGAAGGCGGTTTGAAGGCGCTGGAGCAAGGTGATTGCGCGATGGTCACCTACAATCTGAACGAACAAACCGAGAAGCCGGTCATTGACTATGCTGCTGCTCACGGCAAAGCCATTCTGGTGAAAAAAGCCCTCGCCAGCGGCCACGTGTGCCTGAGTCCGGGGGTGGATCCGGTGCGTGCCAGTTTCGAGTTGTTGTTTGAACATCCGGGTGTTGCCAGTGCTATTGTCGGGACCATCAATCCGCTGCACCTCGCCCATAACGTCGCGACCGTTGCCCAAGTCCTACGTAGCAACTGATGCCGCCCCACGCGGCCTTAAGCAGGAGCCGACATGCCGCGTACGCTCATAAGAAAGAACCCGAGCAACTTCAAGACCCTGCCGTTATTCGTCGAAGCGACTCCCGAAGGCCTGAGTTATCAGAGCGTCGGGAGACCGCTCAACTTCTCCCAGATCCTGCAACGTCGCCGCCCGGTAACCGTCGCCGATAGCGAGCGGTTTTCTCTTGAGCTGGCCAACCTCGGGGTTTCGGTGCGCCTGACCCTGCATTGGCAGAATCGCGATTACTGGGTGTTGGTGCGCCAACGTCGCCAGGACCGTGGCGACGTAGTGCTCAAGCTGATTTCCGGATATGTACCGGCCCATGAACTGAACCTGCCGTTGCACACGGCGATCCAGGAAATTGCCGAGGAGTGCCTGCTGGAAACCCCGGAAGGCTGGCTCGGCGGGCGCTTCAACGATACATGGCTGCCGGCGCCCTATTCGTCTGCCCTGCATTACCGCGAAGCCCTGCCGTTTCGCCTGACGCCATTGTCGGGCTCGGCACGACCGGTGCGCTGCGCCAATCTGCAGTTGATCGAACGTCCACGGGCCTATGTGCACTTGCCGACCGCGTCGTTGCAGTTGATCTACGATTTGCGCCTGGACGTGCCCAAGGAAGCCAAGCCCCTGAGCCTGTTCCATGTCGACGAACGACTGGAAGGCGATCAACTGGTGGCCCGCCTCGACCGCAAGCGTCCCGATCTGTACCTGATGCCTTTGCAGGACGGCCACCCCACGGCCGAGCTCTATACCTTGAAAAAGGATCAGCTGTATCCGGCGAGCACGCGAGGGTTGTACCTGGCGGAAAGCTTTGCCCGACAGGAAGGCTGGCTGGTGAGGGATGAGCGGATTCGCTGGAAGGATTGGGTGCGGCAGCAGGGATTGACCCCACCAGGGAAGAATTCGGGGTTGGCGCTATTACGCGGGAAAGCGAAGCAGCTGCTGAAGAAGATCGTGCCGCGCAAGGCTGCACGATAGTCTGATCAGGACGCTGTTGTGGCGAGGGAGTTTGCTCCCGTTGGGTCGCGGAGCGACCCTAAAACCTACAATCGAGTTGCACCAGGCAAACCGCATGCAATGATTTACGACCGCTTCGCAGTCGAACGGGAGCAAGCTCCCTCGCCACAGTGATCACACGTCACTCGGACTTGCGGATCTTCTCGACAATCGCGGTCGTGGAGCTGTTTTCAACCAGCCCCAGCACTTTCACGGTGCCGCCGTAAGCGGTCACGATGTCCGCGCCGACCACTTGATCGATCCCGTAGTCACCGCCCTTGACCAACACATCCGGTTTGACCTCGCGCAGCAGGTTCTCCGGCGTGCCTTCAGGGAAGCTGATCACCCAGTCCACCGCGCCCAGACCTGCCAGCACGGCCATGCGCCGGTCGACACTGTTGATCGGACGACCCGGCCCTTTCAGGCGGCTGACCGACGCATCGTCGTTAACCGCAACGATCAGGCGATCGCCTTGCGCCCGCGCCTGTTCCAAGTAAGTCACGTGACCGGCATGCAGGATGTCGAAGCAGCCGTTGGTGAAGACGATCTTCTCGTTGTGCGCACGGGCATCGTCGACTGCCAGCAGCAGTTGTTCGAGACCCAGTACGCCGCGCTCGGAACCTTCTTCACGCTGGATGGCGCGACGCAACTCCGGCGCGCTGATGGCCGCCGTACCGAGTTTGCCGACCACGATGCCCGCCGCCAGGTTGGCCAGGCCCACCGCATGCGGCAGTTCCTCTCCGGCAGCAATTGCTGCCGCCAGGGTGGAAATCACCGTGTCGCCGGCACCGGTCACGTCGAACACTTCACGGGCGCGGGCCGGCAGGTGCAGCGCCGGATGATCCGGGCGCAACAGGGTCATGCCGTGTTCGCCACGGGTGACCAGCAAGGCGCCGAGGTCGAGGTCGTGCATCAACTGCGCGCCCTTGCTCACCAACTCGTGCTCATCGGCGCAACCGCCGACGATGGTTTCGAATTCGCTGAGGTTCGGCGTGATCAGGCTCGCACCGCGATAGATCGAGAAATCCTTGCCCTTGGGATCGGCCAGTACCGGAATGCCACGGGCACGGGCGGCCTGGATCAGTACCTGATGATTTTTCAGCGCGCCTTTGCCGTAGTCGGACAGCACCAGCACCTTGATGCCTTCGAGCAGTTCGTCGACTTGCACCGACAACTCCAGGGCATCTGTGGCGAAGGGTTCTTCGAAGTCGATACGCAACAGTTGCTGGTGACGACTCATGACCCGCAACTTGACGATGGTCGGCTGGTGCGCAATGCGCTGGAACAACGCCCGTACACCGGCACCCTTGAGGCTATTGGCCAAGCTGTCGGCGGCTTCATCGTCGCCGGTCACACCGACCAATGAGGCCGGTGCGCCAAGGGCGGCAATGTTCAACGCAACGTTGGCGGCACCGCCCGGGCGGTCCTCGATGTGATCGACCTTGACTACCGGTACTGGCGCCTCAGGAGAAATCCGTGAGGTACCACCATGCCAGTAACGGTCGAGCATGACATCGCCGACCACCAAGACAGGGGCTTGATCGAATCGCGGCATGGACAACTTCATGGAGCAACCCACATACAAAATGAACAGGGGCGCGATATTAACACAGGGTAGGCATCGGCTTGTGCGACGGCTGTAACGGATAAATTCTCGAAGGCGACTGTAGGAGCTGTCGAGAGCAACGAGGCTGCGATCTCTTGATCTTCTTTAAAAACAAAATCAAAAGATCGCAGCCTGCGGCAGCTCCTACGAGGGAGGGTTTCAGGCGATGTCTTCAGCCGGCGTGTCCAGGCCCATCGCATGCAGTCGCGAGTAGTAGCCGTTTTGCGCCAGCAGCTGCGCGTGGGTGCCGCGCTCGACGATCTGGCCCTGATCCATCACCAGGATCAGGTCAGCCTTCTCGATGGTCGACAAGCGGTGAGCGATGACCAGCGTGGTGCGACCTTTCATGACCTGGTCCAGCGCCGCCTGAATGTGGCGTTCGGATTCGGTGTCGAGTGCCGAGGTCGCCTCGTCGAGGATCAGCAGCGGCGCATTTTTCAACAGTGCCCGAGCGATCGCCAGACGCTGTCGCTGACCACCGGAGAGCAACACGCCATTTTCACCGACCTGTGTATCCAGGCCTTCGGGCATCTGCGAAATGAAGTCCATTGCGAACGCATCCGTGGCGGCCTTTTCGATGTCGGCACGGGGTGCACCGGCCAGGTCACCGTAAGCGATGTTGTTGGCAATAGTGTCATTGAACAGGGTGACATGCTGCGTGACCTGGGCCACGTGCCGACGCAGGTTGCGCAGGCGGTAGTCTTCGATCTCGACATCATCGAGCAGGATTTCGCCGACGTCGTGATGATAGAAACGCGGAATCAGGCTGGCCAGGGTCGACTTGCCGCTGCCTGAGCGACCAACCAAGGCGATCATCTGCCCCGGCGCCGCCGAGAAATTGATGTTCTTCAATACTTCACGGTCGGTTCCCGGATACGTGAAGCTGAGGTTGCGCACCTGCAGGTGGCCGTTGACGCGATCACGCTCGACCGTGCCGTTATCGACTTCAGGCTCGACGTCCAGTTGCTCGAAAATGCTTTCGGCACCGGCAACGCCTTTCTGGATGGTCGAGCTGACTTCCGAAAGCTGCCGGATCGGCTTCGGTAACAGACCGGCGGCGGTGATGTAGGCCACCAGATCACCGGCGGTGGCGTCACCGCGCAGGAACAGCACGAGGAACATCAACACGGCCATGGCGGTGTAGATCACCAGTTGCAGCATGGGCGTATAGACCGCACCGGTCTTGGTCATGCGCAATTGCTTGTCGGTGTTGCCCTGGCTGGCGGCGGCAAAGCGCTGTTCTTCGTAGCTCTCGCCACCGAAGCTGCGCACTACGCGATAGCCCTGAATGGTCTCCGAAGCCACGTGCGTCACATCGCCCATCGCCACCTGGATCTTCTTGCTCTGCTTGCGGAATTTCTTGCTGGTGTTGCCCACCATCAGTGCAATCAGCGGCAGGATGGCCAGCATCACCAGGGTCAGCTTCCAGTTCATCCACAGCAGATAGGCAAACAGGAAGACCACGGTCAGGCCTTCGCGGATCACCACCTTGATCGCATCCGTGGCCGCACCGGTCACCATCGTCACGTTGAACGTGATGCGCGAGATCAAGTGCCCGGAGTTGTGGGTGTCGAAATAGCGGTTGGGCAGCACCAGCAGTTTGTTGAACAATTCGACGCGCAGGTCATGCACCAGCCCCAACGACACCTTGGCCAGGTAGTAGTTGCCGAGAAATGAGCCCAGGCCCTGCCACGCCGCGATCAGGATGATCAGCAACGGTACAGCCATCAGCAACTGCAAATCCTTCAGGTAAGGAACTGTAGGGAAGAGCACCGCTTCAGGATTGCTCAGGCCATCGACGAAATACTTGAGAATCCCGGCCAGCATCGGTTGTGTGGAGGCAAAGATCACGAAGCCCACGATACTCAGCAGGAAAAGGCCGACATAGGGTTTCACATAACCCAACAGCCGAAGATAGATTTTCAGGCTGGAATCCTGTCCCGCTTTGGGCGGTGCGTCAGTCATCGTAGAGCTCACTGGTTAGGTAGAACGCGAAATTTTATCACAGGCGTCGGAATTGGCCCGCGCCCACACCAAAAGACTGGCCAGCCCCACGGGTAACCAGCTTATGAACCATTCGGGCCTTGGTGTACCGGACAGACTGGCGGCGTCAAACTGCATGGCCAGTGTCGAAAACAGCCAGATGCCAATGATCCCCTTGGCATAGAGCGTCTCGCGGACTTTCCAGGCCTCGTACAGTACTGCAAGCCAAATCGCACACCACAACAGCAGTCCTGGCAACCCCAACTCGATGGTCACGTGGGTAAACAAGTTGTGCGTATGGTCAAAATACAGATCCGAAGCGAACACTCGGTAATTACCGCCAAGACCCAGGCCAAGCCATGGATGCTCACTGATCATCTGCAAACTGGCTATCAGGATCTGCGGGCGATAAGACACCCCACGCGCCACGACGAAGGATTCGAAGAACCAGACAGCCAGCACCGCCACGATCAATGCAACCGCCGCGATGATGCGACTGCGTCGGTCACCGCTCCACACAGGCATGGCGAGTATGGTGAAAAACAATGCCACCCCGGCACCGCGGCTCTGGCTAAGCATCACAAAGGCGCAAAGCAGGCCCAGAGCAACCGCCCAGACTCCTTGCATCCTGCGGTTGTTCGGAGGCCAGAAAGCCAGCCATACCGCTGCCAACCCAATGACATAGCCCCCCAGAATCGGATGAGACAACTCACCCAACCCCTGAAGACGCGAAGTCCAGTCGTTTCCGTCAACGCCATAAAACCTGACGATGGCTACCAGCGCCGTCGCTGCCAACCCGATGCCTCCCCATTGCATGATGCGGATCACACGCTCGGGCCGGCCATTGGCAAAAACCGGAAAGAACAACAGGAACACCACGATATAGAGCAAACGCTTGGCCTCGCGAGCGAGGTCAGGAGTGTTCGTCCATGCAAGACTGATCAGCGACCAGACCAGAAGACCGAGCATCGGTAGGTAGATCCAGCGTTGCTCATAGAACAACTCCCGGAGTCGGAAACGTGCGGACCATGAAAAAAATATCGCCGGCACCCACAGCAATGCGACCAAACCTTGTTGATAGATTTTGTTGGTAGGCGCAACTGCGATGGCCAACAAAAACCACAGCAGACCTATTGTCATCCATACTTGCGCCCAGCGTTTTTCTTGCATCAAATTACCCCTGAGAAAAATCACCCACCCCGCCCGGCATGGTTAAAGCTGAAACTTTTCGGCATCATTGCCCGCCACAACACCCCGTATTCCAACAAGGCTTCTACGATGCAATGTTCTAGGCTTTCGATAGCCGCTCTAAATCAGATGATTGAAGGCGCCAGAGTACTGGAAGCCGACAGCTTTGGGCCGAAAGTCTACCTGTTGCAGAATGGGAATATTCTGAAACTGTTCCGCCGCAAGCGTATTTTTTCCTCCGCGCTGTTTCGTCCCTACTCGAAACGCTTCATCGACAATGCCACCGAACTGCAAAAGCTCGGTGTGCCGACCTTGCAGGTCCTGCAGTACTACCGACTGCAAACACCGGGCATGACTGCAGTGCTTTACCAGCCTCTGCCAGGAGAGACCCTGCGCCAGATCGCCAGCAAGGAAGGCTTCACCTGGCCGCAGGCCCTGCCGGAGCTGGTCGGGCTGATACAAAGTCTTCATAAGTCGGGGATTTACTTCCGGTCACTGCACCTGGGCAACATCGTGGTGACACCCGATAACCGCATGGGCCTCATCGATGTGGCAGACATGCGTTTTCTGCGGGCGCCGTTGCCCCGCCATTTGATCAAGCGCAACCTGCAGCACTTCGCGCGCTATATTGCACGAGAGAACCTGAACGACAGCTTTCCGATGCAAGCACTCGAACAAGCATTGCTGCCATCATGAAAGCAATGCCCGGGAGGTCTGGCTGAAGCTTAGCCAGGCTTGATCCGGCGCGAGTGCCTGATACTGATCTGCCGCGATCGTCTGGGCAGAGACGCTGAACGCTCGCACAATGGCGTCGCGCCAGGCACTCACATCCTCGACCGGGGCGTACCAGCCAGTATCGCCCAGTTGCTCACGGAACACGTCCAGTTCGCTGGCGATTACCGGAACGCCCGCCATCACCGCTTCCTGCATGATGAGTCCCAAGCCTTCGCTCAGCGAGGGCATCGCGACCCAGTCGAATGCACGATAGAGTTGCGCCACATCGTTGACGTGGCCCGGCAACAACACCCGGTCGCGAAGCCCAAGCGTATCGATTCGCGCTTCCAGATCGGCACGGGCCGTACCTTCTCCCACAATTACCAATAGCAGATCCGGCCGTTCATGCAATGCCGCCGCAAAGGCATCGAGCAGGCAACCGAAACCTTTTCCTGCGACCAGCCGTCCGACGGCTCCCAGTACCGGCGTGTTATCCAGGTGCAGCCCCAAACGCGCACGCGCCTGCTCACGCGGCAGCAGAGCCGAACGGAAGGCAGCAGGGTCGAAAGCGCTGCGCAGCGTCGTGACCGGTACTTGCAGGTCCTGGCTCAACGAAGTGGCGAGGGTTTGCGACACAGCCACCACCGTCAGCCGGGAAGCCGGGAGCCGCTGAAAGAGCGCCCGATCAGTCGCGTGAACCCGCGTCGAACCATGGAAAACCACCACCGCACGGATATGTGGCAAGACCTCGAGCACAGGCAGCAGCGTTCGCGCTACACCCAGGCCATCGAGCAACAGTACGTGAGCATCGCTGTCCTGGAGGGCACGCTGAAACCTGTGGCGCATCCATGGTCTGGTCAACCGCCAGAAATGTCGCCCCTTCAACCGGGCAGAGGACAACCCCCACTCCCGCACTTCACCGACTTCTACCCCGCTGTCGGACGCATGTCCCTGAAGCAGCCAGGTTTCAATCGGTACGGTGGTCGGAGCCTGAGACAATATCTGTTGGTGCACCTTATGAGTCGAGGCGAACGGAGCACCGCTGGCCCACATGACGTTAAGAATGCTCATAGCAGTCAAATGCCCAAATTCAGGCGGATTTTTTCCAGCAGACTCAACGGTGCGCGAGCACCCAAAGCAGGCTTGAGTTCCTCGACGATCCGCTGACCGATGCGCGCAAAACTGAACTGGCTGACCGCCAGCTCACGACCATTTCTGCCGATACGCTGTGCCAGTTCCGGGTCGCTGCGCAATAGCGCCAGCTTTTCCTGAAGCTGCGCGATGCTCTGATAGAACACAATGTTGTGCATATCCTGCAGCCCCAGCGCCTGGCTTTCCGCCTCCCCCTGGTCATACGCCAGCAACACACAACCGCAGGCCATGGCCTCGAAATTTTTGATCATGAATTCGCCCATGCCGACATCGGCACTGACGAAAAAGCGAATACGGTTGAGCGTGTCGCGGTACTCCTCACCGGATTTCGTGCGAGTGACCACCAGGGGTTCGACACGGGCCAACTCATCGAGCAGGGCCTTGCGTCCACTGTAGGCGACACTGTTGGTGCTGCCGACAAAAGCCAGTTCGATATCCCGCTCGCGGCCTTGATCCTCGAGTTGCGTCTGGTCGTAACCCTTGGGCACGAACACCGCGTCGAACCCCTCGCCGCGCAGCCGTTCGGTGACAACGAAACCGGAACTGATGACTCGCGCCCACGGCAGCCGGCGGTAGTGCGCGCTGAACTTGCCGGTGTACTTGCAAGGAATGTAGTTCTGGTACGCATCGTGTTCGAGAATCACCAAGTTGGGGATCGTGCGTATAAACCCGACCTGACGGATTTCCTGCTTGAAGCGCAGGAAAAACACGATGCGGTCATAGCGCGAGACATCGACTTCGCGCCGGAAATAGCTGCGCAGGTTGCGCTGTTCACTGCTGCTCAGCCACCGCAGGTCGCACTCGCAATGAGCCGCCACGCCGTCGTACAAACGGTCCAGGATGGCCCGTTGATCTTTCTGCACCAGAAATAGAACTTTCATCGTCTTCCTTGCCGCAACAGGCAAACCGAGCAACACCTGACACCCTTCCTGCTCGCAGCAGGCGGACTTCAGGCCCGTAACACTTTACAAATGCCAGAACAGCTCATGGCGACGCACAGCCTTGCGAAAAAACTCGTTCTCGCCATAGGGCGAGCCGGAGCGCCCGGCCAGCAGTCGCTGCAACCCGCGACGTAACCGTCGTTTGAACGGGGCCCTGGGCTGCAAGTCATGCATCATACCCAGTGCCATGGCCTTGTCCCGCTGCTGCGACTGAGCCAGCAGAAGGCAGTAGGGATGCAGCAACGAGGCCGGATCGAACACCGGTGGCAACGTCACACCGGCACCGCTATCGCCCATTGGCCAGCGATCGTTGTCATGCAGGTGATTGGCGTAACCGAGCAGCGTCGGCTGCCAGTCGAGCCCGTTCAAGGCTTCGAGAACTGCTGCGTGAGCGCAGATATGATCCGGGTGTGGATCAAGGCTCGGGTGTGGCAGCACGATCACTTCAGGCTGTGCCCGCAGCAGCAGCTCACGCAGGTCGGCCAACAAATTGTTCCAGGTCGGCGCACCGTCGACATCGCCCGGCAAGGCAAACGGGTTCAACTGGCGAAACAACCGGGTGTCGTTCAAGTCCGCTTCGCGCGAGCCTGCCGGCTGAGCAGGCGAGGCTTGCATGGCCGCCAGTTGCAGACAAAAATAGCCCAACTGCACGCAACGGCTTTCAGGCACCCCGGCCCAGCGCGGCACCGCAATACTGTCCCAGGCACGCAAACGGCCTTTGAGCCGCGCGGCCTCGACCTTGCCCAAGCCCATCTGCTGATAGTGTTCGGCTTCGATTTCACCGGCCGTCAGTGTGACGACCCAGGTTTCATCGGCCTGGCTGTACAAACCGTAGGCCGCCAACTCCGCATCATCGGCATGGGGCGCGATGACCATCACCCGCTGACGGCGGTAATCCGGATGTTCGAACGCCCACAACACAGGCTCGCCGAGCAGTCGGCAATAACGCCCGCGCAGACGCAATTCGCCTCGTGACAGCACCTGCGCCTGACCACTGAGATTGAGGTAACGCAGGCCGTTCACACCACGTTCGAAGGTTTGTCGGTCCGGGTTATCACCCCCGGACAACTCCACCACCGGATCGAGAAAACGCCCCAGCCATGTGCTTTTGATCCGCAGCGCCAACACCAGCGTCGCGTCGTCGACCAGCATCACACCGTCGTCCAGTCGCAGGCGGTCGCCGCTCAGATGGACCTTGGGTTTTGGCGTGTAGGGCGGGAAGTTGTACTGGTAATCGTCGTTGGGCGAGTAGAACAGATGATCGGCAAACCAGGCTTCGTGGGCGATCCAGCCCAGCACCGCCAGCACCAGCGGCAACCACCAAGCCACCATCACACCGATGGCGACCAACACCGCCAGTGCGATCAACAGACCGATGCGTTTGTTGCGTCGATGGCGCTTGAGCAGTTGCTGTTTGCGGCTCATGGGCTGACTCATACGGTGTAGACCGGCACAGGGTTGCACCAGCGATCCTTGTATTCCCGGTCGGCGCGACCGAAGGAAAAGCGCAAGGGCTTTTCCAGCGCCCGGGCATGTTCCCAGGCACTTTGGGTGTTGAGAAAACTCAGCACGCTGCCGGGGCTGAACTCGCGGGTTTCAGGGTCGACGCCGCCATTGATGTACTCGACGCTGATCCACTGCGGTGTCTCGACGCGGTACACCAGTTGAATCGCGATCGGCGCATCGTTGAGGAAAATCACCGAACCGATCAGCAACTCGCGCAGCAACTCGATGACTTCGGCCATGCGCTCGGCGCCGGTCGCCGGGAAGCCCCAGCGGCGCTGGAACAAGTCGCAGTAAATCGCCGCCAGCTCGCCACTGGAAAACTCGGACACCGGCCGCACCGTGCCGCCCGCTTCTTCCAGCAAACGCAATTCACGGCGCTGGTTGTAGCGAAATTTCTTCGACAATTCTTCAGGCGTGCGGGCCATGGCCAGTTGTTCGGTCTGCAACTTGATGCCGGTGAAACGGCTTTCGTTCAGCGCCGACAAGTAACGACCACGGTGACGCAGCGGTGCCTGGGCATCTTCAGCGGCAGGCAGAATGATCTCGGCGTTGCCGAGGTCGAACAGGCCTTTTTTGCCGCGACGCTTGAGCACGTCTTTGGACAAGGCAAGGTCGCGTCCCCAAGTCGGGATCGCTGCTTTGACTTCGCCGTTTTGCTCCCAGGCCAGGTAACGCACCGGGATATCGGCCAACTGCGCCAGACGCTCGACCACCATTGGATGGGTCGCGACGCTGCCGCCATAACGCTGCCAGGCCTCGGCGTAAGTCGAGGCATCGGCTACCAACCAGCCACGTTCGCGCCAGCCTTGAAATCGGTTGAGCATCAGCCCCTCGGTGCCAGTTCGATAACGTGTGGCAAATGCCAGAAAGCATCGCGTACCGCGCGGTCGGAGAAGCGTTCGCGCAAGCGATCGAGCATCAGCTCGGCGCATTGGCGACGTTGCTGATCGTCCATCGCGGCCAGATGTTGCAGCCCTTGAGCCAGGTGTTCGGCATCGCCCAGGGGGAACAGAATGCCCACGCCCTCGACCACTTCCTTTGCCCCACCACACGCGGTGGCGAGCAACGGTACGCCGGCGGCCATGGCTTCGAGCAGCACCATGCCGAACGGCTCGTGATCGGAACTCAGGGCGAACACGTCAAATGCACGGAAATAGCGCCGTGCTTCGGGCACCTGGCCGAGGAACAGGACGCGATCGCCAATCCCCAACTCCCGGGCCTGAGCCTTGAGATCCTGCTCCAGACGGCCACTACCGAGAATCACCAACTGACTGCTGGCCGGCAACCCCGGCAGCGCCGCGGCAAAACCGTCCAGTAATGTGGCCTGATCCTTGTCCGGATGCAGCCGTCCGACGTTGCCGACCACCCAGGCATCCGGCGCCAGCCCGAGAATTTCCCGAGCCTTGCGAGCCGTCACCTGGCTGTCCTGCAACGTTTGCACATCGATGCGGTTATAGAGCGTCTGAATCCGCGACGCCGACCACTTTGGCAGGCAACGGCGCATGTCATCGCGCACCGCATCGGACACCCCGAGCAGGCTCAGGCGCTTGCGGAAAATCTGCGCGAACAGTTTGCGCGTACCTCGTTTGTAATCGTCAAACGCGTGATGCACGCCAATCACCGGCAACGACGTGCCGAGCAAGGCGATGTAGATCGGCTTGAAGCGATGGGCGATGCAGAAACTGAAGTTGCGCGAAGCGGCGATCTTGCGCAGATCGCCGATGGCGCCCAGCTTCAGACCACGAATGGCCTTGGAGCTGTATTCCATGAACAACACTTCGTCGGAAGCGCAACCCGCAGCGACTTCGGCGTCGGCGACCCCGGTGAGAAACACCGTGGTCACGCGATAACCGGTCCCCGCGAACAGGCTGGCGTACTGCCGGGCACAGTCCAGAAACGGCCCGTCATAGCCGTGGCAGAACTGCAACACATGGCGTTCAGCCGAGCGTGTCATAGGTGTTCGCGCCCTCTTTGACCACCAGGATGTCTTCCATGATCAGATACTGTAGATCCGATCCGAAGAACATGTTCAGTGCATCGGTCGGCGAGCAGATCATCGGTTCGCCACGACGGTTGAGCGAGGTGTTCAGCGACACGCCGTTGCCGGTCAGTACTTCCAGCGCCTTCATCATGTCGTAGTAGCGCGGGTTGTATTCGCGCTTGAGCACCTGGGCCCGGGAAGTGCCGTCTTCGTGGACGACTTCCGGCACGCGGGTTTTCCACTCTTCCGCCACTTCAAAGGTGAAGGTCATGAACGGTGCCGGGTGATCGATCTTGATCATCTGTGGCGCGACGGTGTCGAGCATCGACGGGCAGAAAGGCCTCCAGCGCTCGCGGAACTTGATCTGGTGGTTGATGCGGTCAGCCACGCCGGGAATGCTCGGGCAACCGATGATCGAACGACCGCCCAGTGCGCGCGGACCGAACTCCATGCGGCCCTGGAACCAGGCCACCGGGTTGCCGTCGACCATGATCTTGGCGATCTGCTCCGGCATGTTGTCGAGCTTGCGCCAGGTCGGCTTGTTCTCGTGACGGGCGCACGCGGCAATCACGTCTTCGTTGCTGTACGACGGGCCGAGGTAGACGTGTTCCATCTTCTCGACCGGTACGCCACGGGCGTGAGACACATAGGCAGCAGCGCCGACGGCGGTGCCGGCATCACCGGACGCAGGCTGTACGAACAGCTCTTTGACGTCGTCGCGGGCAATGATTTTCTGGTTCAGCTTGACGTTCAACGCACAGCCACCGGCATAGGCCAGTTTGCCGGTTTCCTTGAGCACGTCGCCCAGGTAGTGGTCGATCATCTGCAGCGAAATTTTTTCGAACAGCGCTTGAATGCTGGCGGCGTAGTGGATATACGGCTCGTCGGCGATGTCGCCTTCGCGCTTCGGACCCAGCCACTCGATCAGCTTCGGCGAGAAGTAGTAACCCTTGCCCTTCTCTTTATAACGACGCAGGCCGATGACGTTGGCGTAGTCGGTATTGATCACCAGCTCGCCGTTTTCGAACGAGGCCAGGCGCGAGAAATCGTATTTGCTGGCGTCGCCGTACGGCGCCATGCCCATGACCTTGAACTCACCGTCGAGCATGTCGAAACCGAGGAACTCGGTGATCGCGCCGTAGAGGCCGCCGAGGGAGTCCGGATCGAAGAATTCCTTGATCTTGTGGATCTTGCCGTTTTCGCCATAACCGAAGAAGGTCGTGGCGTACTCACCCTTGCCGTCGATGCCCAGGATCGCGGTTTTCTCTTTGAAACCGGAGCAGTGATAAGCGCTGGAGGCGTGGGCCAGGTGGTGCTCGACCGGCTCGATCTTGATCTTCTTCGGATCAAAACCCAGTTGTTCCAGGCACCAGACGATCTTGTTGCGATAGCGCTTGTAGCGACGGTTGCCCATCAGGATCGCGTCGAGTGCACGATCCGGGGCGTACCAGTAACGCTTGGCGTACTGCCAGCGGGCCTTGCCGAACAGGCTGATCGGAGCGAACGGGATCGCTACCACGTCAACGTCGGAAGGTTTGATGCCGGCCTGTTCCAGGCAGAACTTCGCCGATTCGTAGGGCATGCGGTTCTTTGCATGTTTATCGCGCACAAAGCGCTCTTCTTCAGCCGCCGCGACCAGCTTGCCGTCGATGTACAAGGCTGCGGAAGGATCATGGCTAAGGGCGCCGGACAGGCCAAGAATCGTCAATGCCACAGGGGTCTAGCCTCTTTAGTCTGCGTGCAGGCGCAACGCGCCTCAAAAATTAATGTGCCCTCGCAAGGGGCGAGAGACAGCTAAAGGGCGGGATTATAGCTTAAAAGCAGCGGCAAGCCTCTAGCGGCTAACGGCATGCTTTTTCGGCCATGACCTTGCCGGTGTTTATCCGCGCGCGGGTCGCCAGTAGATAAGGATATTGCCGTCCACGCCTTGCCGGTAAATCGTGTACGGCAAGACAACGGTGTCCAGAGCGCCGGACAAGGTCAGGTCCAGCAATACAAGTGGTACGAGGATACCCGTGGGATCGGGCGGTGCATTCAACACACAGAAATCGTAGGAGAGGCCGCTGTAAACCCTGGGAATGGACTGGCAATAGGTTTTTTGCCTTCGCAGCCCCTGAGCCGCGTCGGCATCGTCCTGCAGAACCGTTACGGCGGTCCCGCAGCCGGTCAAAGCCAGCGAGATAACGCCCGATGCAACTGCCATTTTTATTGTCAAAGCCTGCCCTCCGAGAACGTCTGGGCAAACTAGCATTGGGGGGAATCGGGCCACAGTTCATGGCTTCCGAAGATTGCGTAGGACGGTTCACAAGAACTTGTCCCTAATCTTCATCGGCTGGCTGGGCCCCTTCGCGAGCAAGCCCGCTCCCACACTTGATCCATGTTGCGCACAAATATTGTGTTCGCCGGGGAGCTAATGTGGGAGCGGGCTTGCTCGCGAAAGGACCGAAGGTCCGATTCAGGCCGCGCTGGAGATATCTTTGGGCAAACGCTGATCGATAACCTGATACAGCGCACTGCTTTCCGGCCAATTCCGCATGAACCGCGCCCGATCCCGCGCATACGCCGGTGCAAAACTGGCGAGCGAGCCGTGCTGGCACATCGAATCCAGATCGATCAGCGCCCAGCGATCCTCCTGCCAGAACAGGTTGTGACCCTTGAAGTCGCCGTGACTGATGCGCTCACGAATCAGTTCGGCAAACAAATGATCCAGCGCCGCCAGTTCGGATTCCGGTGCATCACCGCTTTCAACATACGGCGCAAAGCGCTCGATGATGTCCGGCCCGGGCAGATGCTCGGTGATCAGATACGCGCGGCTGCGCAGCCACAGAAAGCGCTTTTCCAGCAACGCCAGCGGCTTGGGTGTGGCGATCCCGAGGAACGCCAGGCGATTGCCTTCGCGCCAGGAGTGCCAGGCGCGGCTCGGGCGCCAGAAGCGTTTGAGCCAGTGGGCAAACCCCTTGATGTTGTAGCGCTTGATCACCAGCGTGCGGCCATCCACCTCTACCTTGCCGACGCTTGCCGCGCCGCCGGTCTTGTACAAGTGGCCCTGATCGAGCAAGGCATCGGCCTGTTCAAGCACCGGCAACATCGCCGCTTCTTCCTCGCGACGAATCGCCCGCAAGCCGAACGCGTCGCGCTGGACGCTGAACAGCGTGCATTCGCGGCCGACCTTGATGAGGTAGTCCTTGAGGCGCCAGCGGCGGACCTTGTCGATCTGCTTCTGCAACGCCTCCATGGGCAAGGCGTGCTCGCCATTGCTCAGCAGGTAGTACACCAGCAATTCTTCGGTGAACGGCTCAAGCGACTTGGGCAATTGAGCGAAAAACACCCCGAGGTTTTCCAGGACTTTCTGCCGCGACAGCGGCTGGCCTGGCGTTTCGGTGCAGATTCCGGCGCCATCGATCAAATACAGACGATTGCCCTGGCGCAGCAGGTTGTCCAGGTGCAGGTCTTCCTGCCACAGGCCTTTGCGGTGCATCTGGCCGATGGCGCCCAAGGCTTCCGCCAGCACCGCCGTTTGCTCATCGGCCAACACTGGCAGATGCTCGACCTGCTGCCAGGCATCACCGAGGCTTGCGGCGTTTTCCAGAAACTCGAACAGCAGCCAACCGCCCTCGCCGTCCTTGAGCCCGTCAGCCAACAGCAGCGGTGTGGTCAAGCCTTGCGCCGCCAGCAGGCGCACGCCATCCAGCTCCCGCTGAAAATGCCGCGCCGCTTTGGCACCGACCAGCAATTTGGCCAGCACCGGACGGCCACGCCAGACACCGGCCCCGACATATCGCTGCCCGGGCAACACCCGCAACAGACTCAGCAGCTGCAAATCCGCCGGTCCGGCGGCATCGGCCAGCGAAAGGCTCAGCGGCAGCGTCGGGCTGCGGCCGGCGTTCTTCAGTTCTGACAAACGCATCAACGTTTCCCCTTGCGGTTACGCCGTGCGGTCAGGCGATTGAGCCAAGTGTCGATAAGCGAGCTGTCTTGCGGCTGATCCAGATACGCGGCCAGCAAAATGCGCAACTGCGCTTCACTCCACTCGGGCGCCCGTCGCAACAGAGGCTCCAGATCCTTGACCCGGTCACGCTGACCGAACAGTAACGGTCGGGTCTTTTCCAGATCGATCAATTGGGCCTGATAGCCGTCGCCGGAGGCGCACAGGAAAATGTGCTTGGGATAAAAGCAGCCATGCACCTGACGCTTGCCGTGAAGGCGCTGCGCCAGCTTTCCGCAGGCCTGCATGATGGCGCTGTGTTGCGCCTCGCTCAGTTCCGACCAGCGCTGCAACAACGAATCCAGATCATCCCAACCGTCCAGAGCACGGGTCAGCAAGATCGCCCGGACCTCGCCGTCGACTTTGCGCTCACCGAAGAACGCCGCCTTCAACGCCGGAATACCGAGCTTTTCATAGAGGCTGATGTTGCGAAATTCCCGGGCGAAGCTCGGCTCACCGAAGGGCGCGTGCAACGTGTGCATCTGGTAGTTGCTCTGACGCTTGAGATAAAAGCCCTGACCCTCCAGATCGAGTCGAAACACGCTGCTCCAGCCACCGCGAAGGGTGTTGGGTTCGTCCACGGCTTCGAGTTGCCGGGCCCACAGTGCGTCGAACGTACCGAGGCCGTGGCGTTCAAGCAACGCACGGTCTTCGGCGGCCAGAAAATCAGTCATTCGCGTCCCTCGAAAAATCTCACCACGTGCCGGATCCGTTTCTTGTCCGCGGCATTGAGCCGGGTCCGTTGGCAATATTGCAGATAAAAGCGCAGGCGCTGGGTGGTCGATAATTGATACTTGGCGACCTTGTCCAGGCAGGCCAGGTCCTTGGTGATGCGGTACTTGAGCCAGAAACCGCTCCAGAAATCGCCGTTCGGACAATCGATCAGGAACAACCGGGCATGGTCGTCGATCAGCAGGTTGCGCCACTTCAAATCGTTATGGGTGAAGCGATGATCGTGCATGGTCCGGGTGTAGCCGGCCAACTGGCGGCTGACGGTGTCGACCCAGGCGCGGTCGGCGAGCTTGGGATCGTGCCGCTCGGCCAGCGCCGACAGATCCTCGGTATTGGGCAGTTCACGGGTAATCATCGCGCCGCGGTCGTACGCTGCACCGCGACGTTCCAACCCCCACGCCACCACTTCGGCGGTGGGAATGCCCCACTTGGCAAAGCGCTTGAGGTTTTGCCATTCCATCTTCACCCGGGGCTTGCCCAGGTAACGACGCAAGCCCTTGCCGGCACCCACGTAGCGTTTTACGTAATAATTGACGCCATTGCGCTGAACGCGAATGACTTCGGACAACGGGTCGCGGGTCAGGCGCTCGCCCTCAAGCGCAAATACCGCGTCGAGGCTGCCGAAATCGCCCGCCAGGTCGCTGTACTCAGGCTCCAGTTTCCAACCCGCCATCAGAGGGCGTCCCCGTATCGCTGCTTGCGATCGTAGAGTTTGTTGGCCTTGCTTTCGAGCCAGCTCAACAGCCCGGCTTCCTCACTGAGAATCTGCCGCAGCGGTTGCTGGAAATAGCCTTTGAGGAAGCGCAATTTGTCGCGGCGGGTGAGGCCGATGTCCAGCGCCGAAAAGTACAGCGCCGCCAGATCCTTGTTGCGCCAGCGCGCGGTGATCGCCGGACGGGTCTGGGCACGGTGCAGGTCGATCACCGAGAGCTTGAAGTCTTCAGCGGTCACCGGTTTGTCGGTGTGCAGCAGAAAGTGGCAAATGTAGCAGTCGCGGTGATTGACCCCGGCGCGGTGCATCATGCCGGTCATACGCGCCACTTCAGCGATCAGTGCACGCTTGAGTTTTGGCTCAGGCGGCTGCTTGATCCAGTTGATGCTGAAGTCTTCGAGGCTGACGGTCGGCGCCAGTTCTTCGGTGACGATGAACGAATGCTGATCCGCCGGGTTGCTGCCCTTTTCGCCGTAAGCGACGGCGGTCATGGTTGGCACGCCGACTTCTTGCAGGCGCTGGATGGCTTTCCATTCCTGGCCGGCACCGAGTACCGGCAATTTGGCGGTGAGCAGGTTCTTGAAGATTTCGCCCCAGCCAATGCCACGGTGGATCTTCACGAAAAACCCGTTGCCGTTCACTTCAGTGCGCAGGGTGCGGCGAGCTTCAAGTTCGCGGTACACCTCGCCCTGCAAGCCTTCGACTTCGGCAAACGGGTCGCGCCCGGCCCAAAGGCTCTTGAACGGTTCAGCCAGCATCAACTTCATTTAAGCGTGCTCCGCCAGAATCACATCGGCCGCGTGCTGCGGCATGCTGTAGAGGTCGGCCGTCTCGGCGAAGGCCAGACCGTTGCGGCTCCAGGCCGCCCGTGCTTGAGCGTCGTTCAACATGCCGGTCAGGTACTGTGTCAGTTGCGCCTGTTCGAACGGCTCGTCCAGTACCAGGCCGGCGTCGGCCTCGGCAATGTAATGGGCGTAACCACAGACTGCGCTCACCAATACCGGCAACCCGGCCACCAGCGCTTCAAGCAGCACGGTGCCGGTGTTTTCGTTGTATGCCGGGTGGATCAACAGATCGGCGCCCAACAGGAAACGCGGAATATCGCTGCGACCCTTGAGGAACGTCACGTTGTCACCAAGCCCTAATGTCGCGCTCTGCATCTGGAACAATTTGGGGTCGTCCTGGCCGATTACAAACAGCCGGGTGCGTTTCTTCAGATCAGCGGACAATGCCGCCAACGCCTTGAGGCTGCGATCGACGCCCTTGGTCTTGAACCCGGAGCCGATCTGCACCAGCAACAATTCATCGTCCTTGAGGTTGAATTCGGCACGGAACCCGGCGCGAATTTCATCAGCATTCGCTGGACGGCGACGGTCCTGGGCGATGCCCGGCGGCAGCAGATGGAAGCGCTCCAGCGGCGTGTCGTAATGCTTGATGAACAGCGGCTGCTGCACTTCGGAAATCATCAGCACTTCAGTCTTTGCGTCTTTGGCAAACACCGCGCGTTCGTACTCGGCGAAGTGGCGATAGCGACCCCAGCGGCGGTACAGCGAGTTACGCAGGTTTTGCGCTTTGTCTTCGAAGCAACCGTCGGCGGCGTAGTAGACGTCCAGGCCGGGCATTTTGTTGAAGCCGATCAAACGGTCCACCGGACGCTTGGCCAGGTCCGCTTCCATCCACTCGCTGAGCTTTTCGTTGCGACGATGGTTGAAGAACGCCTTGACCGGCGCCACCAGCACTTCGAATCCCGGCGGCACGTCGCCTTCCCAGATCAGCGTGTAGACACGGATCTGATGGCCGCGCTTCTGGCACTCCAGAGCGATGCGCATGAAGTCGCGCTGCAAGCCACCAAACGGAAAGTACTTGTACAGGACAAATGCCAATTGCATCAGCGCAGCTCCTCAGCCAGTAACAACGTGCTCAGTCGGCTGGCGACACGCTCGGGATTCAGACGCGTGAAGCACAGTGGCCACTCGCGTTTAAGGTCAAACTGACGGGCATCTTCGGCCGTCGGTTGATAAGTGCATTTCTTTTGCAGGCACGGTGCGCACGGGAAGTCGCTGGCCAGGTGAATCTGCGACTTGCCGTAGGCGCCGGTCAGGCCGGGGTTGGTCGGACCGAACAGCGACAGCGTCGGCACATCCAGCGCAGCGGCCAGGTGACCGAGACCGGTGTCCACCGCCACGCACGCCTGCGCGCCGGCCAGCACCTTGCCGACACCGGCCAGGTTCAGCTTCGGCAACACTTCGGCGTGCTTGAACCCAGCGGCGATGCGCTCGGCGCGGGCTTTCTCCGCTGCGTTGCCCCATGGCAGTTTTACGCCCACACCGAGATAACCGACACGCTCGGTCAGCTCACGCCAATAGGCTTCAGGCCAGTGTTTGGTGTCCCAGGTGGTGCCGTGCAGGAACAGCACGTAAGGATTCTTGCGCGGCAATTCCACCAGGCGCTCGACACTCAGGCCATAGTCGCCCAAACCTTTGGGCAAGTCGTAACCCAGGGCGATGGCGAACAACTGCCGCACTCGCTCCACCGCGTGCTGGCCACGGGCAACCGCCAGGCGTCGATTGTAGAAACGTGCAGCGATCGGCTCGCGCGCCGACGCTTTATCGAGGCCAGCCACCGGTGCTTTCACATAACGGGTCAGCAAAGCGCTTTTCAGCAGACCCTGGGCATCGATGACCAGATCGTATTTAGTCGCGCGAAGGCTTTGCTTGAAGCGCTTCCACTCGCCGCTCTTGATGGTTTGCCAGATGTTCTTGCGCCAGCGACGGATTGCCACCGGAATCACCTTGCCCACCGCCGGGTGCCAGGTCGGGATTTCGGCGAAGCCTTCTTCCACCACCCAGTCGAACTTGATGCCGGGGATCGCCCGCGCCGCGTCGGTCAGCGCCGGCAACGCGTGAATCACGTCGCCCAGCGATGAAGTCTTGATCAGCAGTACGCGCAAACTATTTGACCTCGACCACAGTGCCCTGCAAACGCTGCAAGGCTTCGTTCACCGCTTGCGGCATCAGCTGGCGCAGGCAGTTGTAATGGCCGAAACGGCAGGTGCGGTCGAAGCAAGGGCTGCATTCGATGCCCAGGCGCACGATCTCGACATGCTCGGCCAGCGGCGGCGTGAAGCCCGGAGAGGTCGAACCGTAGACCGCCACCAGCGGGCGGTTCAACGCGGCAGCGACGTGCATCAGGCCGGAGTCGTTGGACACCACCGAGTCGGCGCAGGACAGCAGATCGATGGCCTCGGCCAGCGAGGTGCCGCCACTGAGGTTCACCGACTCTTCGCGCAAACCGGGAATCAGCCGTGAACGGATGTCTTCACCCACGGCATGATCGTTTTTCGAACCGAACAGCCAGACTTGCCAACCCTCGCGAATTTTCGCTTCGGCCACCTTGGCGTAGTGCTCGGACGGCCAGCGCTTGGATTCGCCGAACTCGGCGCCGGGGCACAGCGCCAACACCGGGCGATCAAGGGTCAGGTCGAATTTGGCCAGTGCCGCCTCGCGGGTCACCGGATCGATCTGCAGGCTCGGACGCGGATACGGCTGTGGCAAATCGAAACCGGGCTCATAGGCCAGCGCCATGAAGCGCTCGATCATCAGCGGGTAACGATCTTTGTCCAGCATGCGCACATCATTGAGCAGGCCGTAGCGGAATTCGCCACGCCAGCCGGTGCGCTTTGGAATACCCGCGAAGAACGGCACCAGCGCCGACTTCAGGGAATTGGGCAACAGGATCGCCTGGTCGTACTGGCCGGCCAGGGATTTGCCGATGCGCCGACGCGTCGTCAGCTCCAGCGCGCCGTGGCCGAGCGGGAAGCTCAAGGCCTGGCGAACTTCGGGCATGCGCTCAAGAATTGGCCGGCTCCACTCGGGGGCCAGCACGTCGATTTCGCATTGCGGGTGGCGTTGCTTGAGACACTGAAACAGTGTCTGCGCCATCACCATGTCACCGACCCAACTGGGCCCAACGATCAGAATTTTCATGTAGTTTCCAAAAACGATCCGGGGAGGCAAAGGCCTCCCCGTTTCGAGAATCAGCTTAGCCCCAGCTCACGCCAGATCCGCATGACCTGTCGCCGTTCGTCCGCGAACTGATCGCCCGGTATCACCCCGGCGTCCTTCTGCAAGGCCTGCCGGTGGGCGGCGGAGCGGTAAGCCTTATAGGCCTCACGCAACAGACTGGCGTCTTCGACGGGCATCAACCCTTCGTGTTCCAGCTCTTCCAGAATGCGGATGTTGTCCGTCCAGCGCAGCAATGGCGGGTGTGTTTCGGACCACGCCAGGGCCGCGTATTGCACCATAAATTCAATATCGACGATACCTCCGGCGTCCTGCTTGAGGTCGAAGGGCGCCGTGGCTTCGAAGGCATTCGCCCCGGTGCCGGCCGCCGTGCTCTTGCTGCCGAGGTTATCGCGCATCTTGGCGCGCATCTCGCTGACCTCCTGGCGCAGCGTCGTCAAATCGCGCGTTTTACCCAGAATTGCAGCGCGAACCTGCTCGAATGCGCGACCGACATCCTCGCTGCCCACCAACACCCGTGCACGCACCAGCGCCTGATGTTCCCAGGTCCAGGCTTCATTTTCCTGATAGCGGGAAAAGGCCCCAAGTGAACTTACCAACAAACCCGACGCGCCGGACGGTCGCAGGCGCATGTCCACTTCATACAGCTGCCCTGAGTTGGTCTGCGCCGTCAGCAAGTGAATGATCCGCTGCCCGAGCCGGGTGAAAAATTGCGCGCCATCGATCGGTTTCGGTCCGTCGGTTTCCGCCTGCGGATCACCGTCGTGGATGAACACCAGGTCCAGGTCAGAACCATGCCCGAGTTCCAGGCCACCGACTTTCCCATAACCGACAATAATGAAGCCCGGATCGCACAAGCTGCCATCTGTGCGCAACGGCGTGCCGTACTTGGCGACAGTCTGCCGCCAGGCCAGGGCCAACACTTGCTCAAGAATCGCTTCGGCGAGCCAGGTCAGGTAATCGCTGACTTTCATCAACGGCAGGCTACCGGCGATTTCCGAAGCGGCAACCCGCAAGCGGTGCGCCAGTTTGAAATGACGCAAGGCTTCCATTTGCTGTTCGAGGTCGTCCTCGGGAATCCGCGTCAGCCGCTCGCGCAATTCGGCGGCCAACTCCGGCGCCAGGGGCGGTTTGAACAGCCGGCCTTCGTTGAGCAACTCATCGAGCAGCAACGGGAAACGGGTGATCTGCTCGGCGATCCACGGGCTCGCCGCGCACAACGTCAGCAAGCGGCGCAGTGCGCCGGGGTTTTCGGTCAGCAAAACGAGATAAGCAGAACGCCGCGCCACGGCTTCCACCAGTGGCAGCACCCGCTCCAGCACCAGATCGGGATTGGCGTGTTCCACGGCTTGCGCCAGCAAGCGCGGAATAAAAGCATCAAGACGCTCGCGCCCCAGTCGCTGCATGGCACGCAATTGCGGGCTGCTGCGCAAGCCGGCCAAGGCCTTCAGCGCTTTTGGGGCATCGGCAAAACCGCCCTCCTCCAGCTGACGGCAGGCCGCTTCTTCGTCTTGGGCTTCTTCCCACAACGGCAGCCACTCACCACCGACCACCACTTCACTTTCGGCACCCTCCTCTTCATCGGGATCGGCGATCACCTGACCGAAATGCCAGGCCACACGGCCGCGCCAGTACATTAATTGCTCATGAAACGCCGACCAATCGTCAAAACCCAACATAAAGGCAATGCGCGCCTGATCCTGAGCGCCATCCGGCAGCATCTGGGTCTGGCGGTCGGCGATCGCCTGGATCGCATGTTCGGTGTAGCGCAGGAATTCGTAGCCTTCGCGCAGTTCGCTGATCACCGCTGGCGGCAGGTAACCCTGACCTTCCAGGGTGCTCAGCACTTTCAACAATGGGCGCTGTTGCAGGCTCAAGTCGCGACCACCGTGGATCAGCTGGAAGGCCTGGGCGATAAACTCCACTTCACGAATGCCGCCGGAACCGAGCTTGATGTTATCGGCCATGCCCTTGCGCCGCACTTCCTGCTGGATCAGCTGCTTCATAGTGCGCAGCGCTTCGATGGCGGAAAAATCCAGATAGCGCCGGTAAACGAACGGCCGCAGCATTTCTTGCAGTTGCGCGCCGGCCACTTGATCGCCGGCCACCACCCGCGACTTGATCATCGCGTAGCGTTCCCAGTCGCGGCCCTGATCCTGGTAATACTGCTCCAGCGCGTTGAAACTCAGCACCAGCGCACCCGCCGAACCGTAAGGGCGCAAACGCATGTCGACACGGAACACAAAACCGTCGACGGTCATCGGGTCCAGGGCCTTGATCAGGCGCTGGCCGAGACGGATGAAAAATTCCTGGTTATCCAGCGGACGTTTTACACCGACCGTTTCACCGCCCTCGGGGTAGGCGAAGATCAGGTCGATGTCCGACGACAGATTGAGCTCCACCGCACCGAGCTTGCCCATGCCCAGGACCACCATCTGCTGCGTCTCGCCGCTGCGTCGCCCGGTCGGCACGCCGAATTGCTGGCAATGGCGCGTGTACAACCATTGATAGGCTTGATCGATGCTGGCATCGGCCATGTCGGAGAGATCGCGGCAGGTCTGGACCAGATCGGCCTGGCGGTTGAGATCGCGCCAGATGATGCGCACCTGGTGGCGAGTGCGCTGGCGGCGCAAGGCACGGCCCAATTGATCATCGGTTTCGGCAGCGTTCGTCGCTGCAGCGATCTGCGCGCACAACTCGCCGGGGGCAAAGCTGCGATCCAGTTCGCCGGAGCGCACCAGCTCCAGCAACATCAAAGGGTCACGCACGCTCTGTTCAATCACGAAATCGCTGGCGGCGGTCACGCGGGCGAATTGCGCCCAGCGCTCAGGCGTCCAGGTCGACAGGCCATGATCGTCATCCAGAGCGGCGACCGCAGTACGGAACGACTGCTCGGCGCGGGTGACAAACGGCAACAGAATGGCGGGCAGTTGGGCAAGCGAAGGGAGGCTCATGGTCTATCCTTGATCGGCGTGCAACGGGCTGCATGTAGTGAATCTCGCAAACCCACTACCTGATTGAGTGTCGAACAAAAGTTAGAAATAGCTGAAATTTCTTTATTATTGGCAGCCAACATCAAGCTTTCACCTTATACAGTTGGAAAAAGACCAACCTTAACGATTATTCTCACAACACAGTCGGGGGCCACAAGCCGCTCATCTGTAGTTTTACTACTCGTATATACATTAGTAAGGCTGAAATGCCGGATCATTTGTAGTAAAACTACACACCGCCGGAACAACCTATCGGCAATCCAAGAATTCATAACGTCTGCCCACAAGGCCAGTCGCTAACTCAGGCAACCGATTCTGGTAGCCTTTCCGCCCTGGAGCAAGCCATGCAAGACCTCGATCCCGTCGAAACCCAGGAATGGCTGGACGCCCTGGAATCGGTTCTCGACAAAGAAGGCGAAGACCGTGCTCACTATCTGATGACCCGTATGGGTGAACTCGCAACCCGCAGCGGTTCGCAGTTGCCTTACGCCATCACCACGCCTTACCGCAACACCATCCCGGTTACCCACGAAGCACGCATGCCTGGCGACCTGTTCATGGAACGCCGCATTCGCTCGCTGGTACGCTGGAACGCGATGGCCATGGTAATGCGTACGAACCTGAAAGATTCTGACCTCGGCGGTCACATCTCCAGCTTCGCCTCCAGTGCGACCCTGTATGACATCGGCTTCAACTACTTCTTCCAGGCCCCAACCGACGAACACGGCGGCGACCTGATCTACTTCCAGGGCCACACCTCGCCAGGCGTTTACGCCCGTGCGTTCATGGAAGGCCGCATCACCGAAGACCAGATGAACAACTTCCGCCAGGAAGTCGACGGTCAGGGCCTGTCGTCCTACCCGCACCCTTGGCTGATGCCTGACTTCTGGCAGTTCCCGACTGTATCCATGGGTCTGGGCCCGATCCAGGCGATCTACCAGGCACGTTTCATGAAGTACCTGGAAGCCCGTGGCTTCATCCCTGAAGGCAAGCAAAAAGTCTGGTGCTTCCTGGGCGACGGCGAGTGCGACGAGCCGGAATCCCTGGGCGCGATCTCGCTGGCTGGCCGCGAGAAGCTCGACAACCTGATCTTCGTCATCAACTGCAACCTGCAGCGCCTCGACGGCCCGGTTCGCGGCAACGGCAAGATCATCCAGGAACTCGAAGGCGTTTTCCGCGGTGCTCAGTGGAACGTGACCAAAGTCATCTGGGGCCGTTTCTGGGACCCACTGCTGGCCAAGGACGTCGACGGCATCCTGCAACGCCGCATGGACGAAGTCATCGACGGCGAGTACCAGAACTACAAAGCCAAAGACGGCGCGTTCGTGCGTGAACACTTCTTCAACTCGCCGGAACTCAAGGCGATGGTTGCAGACCTGTCCGACGACGAGATCTGGAAGCTCAACCGTGGCGGCCACGACCCGTACAAGGTCTACGCGGCGTACCACGAAGCGGTCAACCACAAAGAACAACCTACCGTCATCCTGGCCAAGACCATCAAGGGTTATGGCACCGGTGCCGGCGAAGCGAAAAACACCGCGCACAACACCAAGAAAGTCGATGTCGACAGCCTGAAGTTGTTCCGTGACCGCTTCGACATTCCGGTAAAAGACGAAGAGCTGGAAAACCTGCCGTTCTTCAAGCCTGAGCCGAACAGCGCCGAAGCCCGTTACCTGAGCGAGCGTCGCACTGCACTGGGCGGTTTCGTGCCACAGCGTCGCGCTCAAAGCTTCAGCGTTCCGACTCCGTCACTGGATACCCTCAAGGCTATCCTCGACGGTTCGGGTGACCGTGAAATTTCCACCACCATGGCGTTCGTGCGGATCCTCGCGCAACTGGTGAAAGACAAAGACATCGGCCCGCGCATCGTTCCGATCATCCCGGACGAAGCCCGTACCTTCGGTATGGAAGGCATGTTCCGTCAGTTGGGCATCTACTCGTCCGTCGGCCAGCTCTACGATCCGGTCGATAAAGACCAGGTGATGTTCTACAAGGAAGACAAGAAAGGCCAGATCCTCGAAGAAGGCATCAACGAAGCGGGCGCCATGAGCTCCTTCATCGCGGCCGGTACTTCGTACTCCAGCCACAACCAGCCAATGCTGCCGTTCTACATCTTCTATTCGATGTTCGGCTTCCAGCGTATCGGCGACCTGGCCTGGGCTGCCGGCGACAGCCGTACCCGTGGCTTCCTGATCGGCGGCACCGCCGGCCGGACCACCCTGAACGGTGAAGGCCTGCAACACGAAGACGGTCACAGCCACCTGCTGGCTTCGACCATCCCGAACTGCCGCACCTTTGATCCAACCTACGGCTACGAGCTGGCGGTGATCATTCAGGACGGCATGAAGAAGATGACCGAAGAGCAACAGGACGTTTTCTACTACATCACCGTGATGAACGAGTCCTACCAGCAGCCAGCCATGCCGGCCGGTGTCGAGGAAGGCATCATCAAGGGTATGTACCTGCTTGAAGAAGACACCCGCGAAGCGGCGCACCACGTTCAGCTGATGGGCTCCGGCACCATCCTGCGTGAAGTCCGTGAAGCAGCGAAAATCCTGCGTGAACAGTTCAACGTCGGCGCCGACGTATGGAGCGTTACCAGCTTCAACGAACTGCGTCGCGACGGCCTGGCCGTTGAACGCACCAACCGTCTGCACCCGGGCCAGAAGCCTAAGCTGAGCTATGTGGAAGAGTGCCTGAACGGCCGTAAAGGTCCGGTCATCGCCTCTACCGACTACATGAAACTGTTCGCCGAGCAGATCCGTCAGTGGGTACCGTCCAAGGAATTCAAAGTCCTGGGCACCGACGGTTTCGGCCGCAGCGACAGCCGCAAAAAACTGCGTCATTTCTTCGAAGTCGACCGTCATTTCGTGGTGTTGGCAGCCCTGGAAGCACTGGCTGACCGTGGCGATATCGAACCTAAGGTGGTGTCTGAAGCCATCGCCAAGTTCGGTATCAACCCGGAAAAACGCAACCCACTGGACTGCTGAGGAGAGATTCTGTGAGCGAACTCATTCGCGTACCTGACATCGGCAGCGGTGAAGGTGAAGTAATTGAACTGTTTGTGAAGGTCGGCGACCGTATCGAAGCCGACCAGAGCATCCTGACACTTGAGTCGGACAAAGCGAGCATGGAAGTGCCTGCGCCGAAGGCCGGTATCATCAAGAGCCTGAAAGTGAAGCTGGGCGATCGCCTGAAAGAAGGTGACGAACTGCTGGAGCTGGAAGTCGAAGGTGCCGCTGCTGCGGCCCCTGCGGCTGCCGCTGCGCCGGCTGCCAAGGCTGAAGAGAAGAAAGCAGCGCCTGCACCTGCCGCCGCTGCGCCAGCCGCTGCTCCTGCTGCCGCTTCGGTTCAGCAAGTGCACGTGCCGGACATCGGCTCGGCGGGCAAGGCCCAGATCATCGAGATCCAGGTCAAGGTCGGCGACACCGTCGAGGCTGATCAGTCGCTGATCACCCTGGAATCCGACAAGGCGAGCATGGAAATTCCTTCGCCTGCCGCTGGCGTGGTCAAGGCCATCAGCGTCAAGCTCAACGACGAAGTCGGTACTGGCGACCTGATTCTGGACCTGGAAGTGGCGGGTGCTGCGGCGCCTGCTGCTGCCGCTCCGGCCCAGGCTGCTGCACCTGCCGCCGCTGCACCTGCCGCCGCTGCTCCAGCGCCAGCCGCTGCCGCTCCGGCTGCACCGGTTGCCGACAGCGTCCAGGACATCCACGTGCCGGACATCGGTTCGGCGGGCAAGGCCAAGATCATCGAAGTCCTGGTCAAGGCCGGCGATTCCGTTGAAGCCGACCAATCGCTGATTACCCTGGAATCCGACAAGGCGAGCATGGAGATTCCATCGCCAGCCGCTGGCGTGGTGGAAAGCGTTTCCATCAAGCTCGATGACGAAGTCGGTACCGGCGACCTGATCCTGAAGCTGAAAGTCAAAGGCGCTGCCCCGGCCGCTGCTCCGGCACCTGCCGCTGCCGCACCGAGCGCTGCTGCTCCAGCTCCGGCCGCTGCTGCTCCTGCCGCCGCACCTGCTGCCCCTGCCGCTGCTCCAGCCAAGCCTGGCGCCAAGGTTCACGCCGGCCCTGCCGTGCGTCAACTGGCCCGCGAATTCGGCGTTGAGCTGAGCGCTGTCGGCGCCAGCGGTCCGCACGGCCGCATCCTGAAAGAAGACGTGCAGGTTTACGTCAAGGCCATGATGCAGAAGGCCAAGGAAGCACCGGCCGCTGCTGCTGGCGCAACCGGTGGCGCGGGCATCCCGCCGATTCCGGTCGTGGACTTCAGCCGCTTCGGTGAAATCGAAGAAGTGCCGATGACCCGCCTGATGCAGGTCGGCGCTGCCAACCTGCACCGCAGCTGGCTGAACGTGCCACACGTGACGCAATTCGACTCGGCGGATATCACCGAGCTTGAAGCGTTCCGTAACGCCCAGAAAGCCGTTGCAGAGAAGGCCGGCGTCAAGCTGACCATCCTGCCGTTGCTGCTCAAGTCCTGCGCGCACCTGCTCAAGGAACTGCCGGACTTCAACAGCTCGCTGGCGCCAAGCGGCAAAGCGATCATCCGCAAGAAATACGTGAACATCGGCTTCGCCGTCGACACCCCGGATGGCCTGCTGGTACCGGTCATCAAGAACGTCGACCAGAAGAGCCTGCTGCAACTGGCCGCCGAAGCTGCTTCCCTGGCTGAAAAAGCCCGGACCAAGAAGCTCTCGTCGGACGAAATGCAAGGCGCCTGCTTCACCATTTCCAGCCTCGGCCACATTGGCGGCACCGGCTTCACGCCGATCGTCAACGCGCCGGAAGTGGCGATCCTCGGTGTTTCCAAGGCAACCATCCAGCCAGTCTGGGACGGCAAAGCCTTCCAGCCGAAACTGATGCTGCCGCTGTCGCTGTCCTACGATCACCGCGTGATCAACGGCGCCGCTGCTGCACGCTTCACCAAGCGTCTGAGCGATCTGCTGGCGGACATCCG
This sequence comes from Pseudomonas sp. MAG733B, assembly GCF_036884845.1. Lineage (NCBI taxonomy): Bacteria > Pseudomonadati > Pseudomonadota > Gammaproteobacteria > Pseudomonadales > Pseudomonadaceae > Pseudomonas > Pseudomonas sp. MAG733B. The sequence goes on along the minus strand of NZ_CP145732.1, from coordinate 1,020,354 downwards.
CACCATCCTGCTGTAACACCGGCAGGCCCTCCTTCACCGGAGGGCCTGTCGAGTTTCACGTTTTCCGAGCGCCACGCTCGTACCTCAACCCCGCCAATTTGGCGGGGCTTTTTTTGCCTGAAAAAATCTTATTCCTACATTCGCGGCTTACATCGCCCACAACTTTCGTCTGCTTTAGCGCGGTATTTTTCCGGCTCGACTCACTAGGCTTAGTTCAATAGTCGCCAACAAGTCTTTTTGAAGCGACAACTTGATCAACATTATTTCGAATGGACTCGAATATGTTCAAACCTACTGTCGGCCCTATCGTGGGCCACACGACAACTCATCATGCCCGCATCTTTCTACGTGGCGCATCGCAAAAAGATTCACTGGCATTTGCGGGCATTCGTTATCGCCGAATCGGTGATGTGTATTGGAACAAAGGTGTATTTACCCAACTGACCGCTTTGCGTGACATGTCTGATGTCATTGTTCTGCATGATCTTGTCGCCGACACCGAATACGAATACCAGGCCGGCTGGTTCAGCCCCATGAACCCGGTGCATACCGTGGAGACGGTGCAGGAGCTGCCGCTGCAATGGCCCCGGGATATTTATCGCCTGCGCACGCAATCGAGCCAAGCCACCACGCCGCGGGCGTACGTCGTCGGCTCCTGCCGCTACTTGCGCATGACCGCCGGGAGACCGGCGGCCCCGCACCTGGGCGACCGGATCTTCGCCTCCATCGCCAGCCTGGCACAAAACGCCACGCCGCCGATCAATGCCATGTTGATGACCGGCGACCAGGTTTATGTCGATGACTTGAACTTCATAGCACCCGATCGGGAATACCAGGAGATACTCGCCAAATACCGCACGGCGTTCTCTCAACCACATATCTCAAAGTTAATGTCCGGCATGCCTACTTACATGATCCTTGACGATCATGAAATAGAAGATAACTGGCCAGCCAATAAAAACAGCGCCGACGATCATTTATACAAGAACGCCATGAACGCTTATGAGTTATACCAAGCCAGCCACAGCCCGGCCCATGAACTGAATACCCAAGGGCGAATAAGCCCATCGTTAAAACAATACTGGTATCAGTTTGCCAATGGCGATATCGAGTGGTTTGTCACCGACAGCCGCACCCGGCGCAATCTCACCGACCCCGACCGGCGCATCCTTGATGCCGATCAGGAACAGGCGTTGTGCGACTGGCTGATCCACAGCCCCGCCCGGGTCAAGTTCTTGGTCACCAGCGTGATGTTCTACCCCGACCGCAAACGCCTCGGTGATGATGCCTGGCAAGCCTTTCCCGAACAGCGACTACGGCTGCTGGAAACGATCCGCACCCACGGGATCAAGAACGTTATCTTCATTTCCGGCGATGTTCACGGCTCCCTGATTAGCCGCTTGACTCACAGCGAGGACCCGGACTTCGAAGTTCATACCATCGTCTCGTCGCCGCTGTGCAACAGCAAACTGTTGCCTTATGCCAAAGCGTCCACCTTTATCCTCGATCAACCGTTGGTGCAAACCGCCGCGGGTGATTATCGACATGACCTGACCGGCAAGGTGATCAGCCAGGACAACTTCGCGCACCTGACGGTCGATGCAGAACAGATTCATGTGCGCTACCACGATCGGGATGGCAACCTGTTGCAATCGACACGCATTGCCTTGAATCAAGGCTGAAATTCAGTCAATAGCCTGACTTTTTTCTATTAACTGAAGAAATCTTCGCTTCTGCCGACATATTCTTATAGCACTTGGCCTTCATGTCTCTTGTCAGTCGGTGCCGCAATGATGCAACCTTGCCGCAGGCAACAGTAAAGAGGGCGAGAGCCCGGCGCGTTCAGCAAATTCGAAGCGAGTTTCCCTTCATATGAAAAGCCAACCCGATGCCGCCAGCCGTATGGTGGCCGAGGTAGTGACGCAGTTGCCTGTGCCCTCGCGGCTCGGCATGCTGCGTTTCGAACGGCTGAATGAACCGAGCTGGGCGCTGCTGTTTCTCGATCCCAATTGCGAACGACAGTTCGGCCTGCCGGCTGTGGAGTTGTGCGCGCTGGTCGGCTCGCCCTACGCCAGCCTGATGGAGCCTGAAGCGCGCTATCAACTGCATGACGCAGTCCAGCAGCAACTGAGCGAACACACGCATTACCTGATCCGCTACACCCTGCACACCGCCTCGGGTTCCCTGAACCTGCTGGAACTCGGCGAAGCCTACAAACAACACAATCGACACCTGTTGCGCGGCTACCTGCTGGTGATCGACGGCCTGTTCGACGATGACCCGCTGCTACCGGCGCTGGATCTGGAAACCCAGAACTCGCGCCTGCAAATCGCTCTGGAACTCAACCAGCGCGCCCAACAGGAACAGCTGCTGCACCTGGATCGGGTGCGCGCCCAGCAGGACCTGATCCTGCTGCTGACCCGCCAGCGCTACAGCAGCAACAACTCCCTGCAAGAAGCCGCCGAACTGATCACCCGCAGCGCCTGCGATATCTACGAAATCGACTGCGCCAGCTTGTGGCACCTCGAAGGTTCGAAGCTGGTGCCGATCTCGGCCTATCACCGCACGAACCAGGAATACCTGCTGCCGGAACCGATCGACGTCAGCGTGTTCCCCGACTATCTCGACGCCTTGCACACCGGTCGCGCCATCGACGCCCACAACGCCATGCGCGACCCACGCACCCGGGAAATGGCCGAAAGCCTGCGCCCGCGTGACGTTAACGCGATGCTCGACGCCAGTATCCGCGTCGACGGCCAAGTGGTCGGCGTGCTTTGCCTGGAACAAACCGGCGCGACTCGCGCCTGGCAGTCGGACGAAATCGCCTTCGCCGGTGAACTGGCGGATCAGTTCGCTCAGGTCATCAGCAATCACAACCGACGCACCGCCACCAGCGCCCTGCACCTGTTCCAGCGTGCGGTCGAACAAAGCGCCAACGCCTTTTTGCTGGTCAATTGCGACGGCGTGGTGGAGTACGTCAACCCGAGCTTCACAGCGATCACCCAGTACAGCACCGAGGAAGTCCACGGCCAGCGCCTGTCGGAACTGCCGGCCTTGGAAAACCTCAGCGAACTGCTGTTCGACGCACCTTCCGCGCTGGCCAAGAGCAACAGTTGGCAGGGCGAATTCAAGAGCCGCCGGAAAAACCTCGAACCCTACTGGGGCCAATTGTCGATCTCCAAGGTCTATGGCGATAACCGCGAACTGACCCATTACATCGGCATCTACGAAGACATCACCCAGACCAAGCTCGCTCAGCAACGCATCGAGCGCCTGGCCTACACCGACAACCTGACCAACCTCGGAAACCGCCCGGCGTTCATCCGCAACCTTGATGAACGCTTCGCCCGAGACAGCGATACACCCATCAGCCTGTTGCTGGTGGACATCGACAACTTCAAGCGGATCAACGACAGCCTCGGCCACCAGACCGGTGACAAGCTGCTGATCAGCCTCGCCCGGCGCCTGCGCAACAGCCTCAGCCCGAGCGGCAGCCTGGCGCGGTTTGCCAGTAACGAATTCGCGGTGCTGCTGGACAACACCGACCTTGAAGTCGGCCAGCAAGTTGCCAGCCAGTTGCTGACCACCCTCGACAAGCCGATGTTCGTCGACAACCAGTTGATCAGCGTCACCGGATCCGTGGGCCTGGCCTGCGCGCCGCTGCACGGGCGCGACCCGCAAACCCTGATGCGCAACGCCGGGTTGGCGCTGCACAAGGCCAAGGCCAACGGCAAACATCAGGTGCAGGTGTTTACCGAAGCGCTGAACGCCGAGGCCAGCTACAAGCTGTTCGTCGAGAACAACCTGCGCCGCGCCCTGACCCAGAACGAGCTCGATGTGTTTTATCAGCCCAAGCTCTGTCTGCGCAGCGGTCGCCTGCTGGGCATGGAAGCGTTGTTGCGCTGGGACCACCCGGAAAAAGGCATGATTCGTCCGGACCAGTTCATCAGCGTCGCTGAAGAAACCGGCCTGATCATCCCGATCGGCAAATGGATCGCCCGCCAGGCCTGCCGCATGAGCAAAGCGCTGACCGCTGCCGGTCTGGGCAATTTGCAGGTGGCAATCAACCTGTCGCCCAAGCAGTTCTCCGACCCGGACCTGGTGGCCTCCATCGCCAACATCCTCAAGGAAGAAGCGCTGCCGGCGCACCTGCTGGAGCTGGAGCTGACCGAAGGCCTGCTGCTGGAAGCCACCGAAGACACCCACTTGCAGCTCGACCAGCTCAAGCGCCTGGGCCTGACCCTGGCGATGGACGACTTCGGCACCGGTTACTCGTCGCTCAGTTACTTGAAAAAATTCCCCATCGACATCATTAAGATCGATCGAAGCTTCATTCACGAAATCCCGGACAACCAGGACGACATGGAAATCACCTCCGCGGTGATCGCCATGGCCCACAACCTGAAACTCAAGGTCGTGGCTGAAGGCATCGAAACGTCCGCACAGCTGACCTTCCTGCGTCGCCACCGCTGCGACGTCGGCCAGGGCTATCTGTTCGACCAGCCGATCCCGGGCGCCGAGCTGATCGAGAAGCTCAAACGCTACCCGCGCGGCCCAATCGCCTGACAGCGAGCCGACACTCGGGCAAACTGCATGTCTAAATATTCCAACGACTGAGAGGACTGATGATGGTTCTGCGCTCGGAAATTCTGGTGAACAAAAACGTGCTCCCTACCAAAGAACAAGCTCTGCCTGGCCGCGAAACCCCCATGACCGTGCCGGAAAAACACTTCGTCCACGACGCCCCTCTACTGGGCCCGTTCGCGATGGACGTGGATTTCGCGATCTTCGGCCTTGGCTGCTTCTGGGGCGCGGAACGCAGATTCTGGCAACGTGAAGGTGTAGTCAGTACGGCCGTGGGTTACGCGGGTGGCTTCACCCCGAACCCGACTTACGAAGAAGTCTGCTCTGGCTTGACCGGCCATAGCGAAGTCGTGCTGGTGGTCTACGAGCCGGCAAAGGTCAGCTACGAAGAGCTGCTGAAGATGTTCTGGGAGCTGCACAACCCGACCCAGGGTATGCGCCAGGGCAATGACCTCGGCACCCAGTACCGCTCGGTGATCTACGCCACCAACCCGCCCCAACTGGAAGCCGCGAAAAAAAGCGCACAGGTGTTTCAGGTCGAACTGACCAAAGCCGGCAAGGGCATCATCACCACCGAAATCGACGAAGCGCCGACGTTCTACTTCGCCGAGGCGTATCACCAGCAGTACCTGGCGAAGAATCCGGAAGGCTATTGCGGGATTGGCGGTACGGGCGTGACTTGCCCGATTTAAGCGCTTAACGCAAAAGATCGCAGTCTGCGGCAGGCTGCGATCTTTTGATCTTGCTACTTGTTACTCGGCGATCAACCAATCCATCTGCCACCCACCCTGGGTCTGCCCCAGTTTCTGGGACAGCCACGGCAGCAGCTCACGCAATTCTTCCTCCAGCCCCCAAGGCGGATTGGCAATCGCCAACCCGGAGCCGTTCAGGCTGTTCGGCGTATCCAGCGGATGCACCAGCAATTCCACGCGCAACAACTTCGGCGCCCCGGTGCCGGCCAGGTCCTGATAGAAACGACGCAAGGCGCGCTGATCCTTCACCGGATACCAGATCGCCGCTACGGTTTGACGCATCCGGCCAATAGCCTCTTTCAACGACGCCGCGCAACGCTGCATCTCGTCGAGCTTCTCGAACGGCGGATCGATCAACATCACCGCACGCTTCTCCGGTACCGGCAACAAGGCCCGCGGCACATGCCAGCCTTCGCCCAGGTGCACTTTCACCCGACGATCACCGGCCATGTTGTCCTTGAGCAGCACGCCGTCTTCCGGGTGTTTCTCGTTGAGCAGCACACGGTCCTGCGGGCGGGTCAGACGCCGCGCCAACTCTGGAGAACCGGGGTAATAACGCAACTGGCCATCCGGGTTCATCTCGTGCAGCACCTGCATGTAATCAGCCGTCAGGATCGGCAGATCCGGCTGATCCCACAAACGCGCGATGCCTTCCAGGTACTCACCGGTACGGTTGGCCTGATCGCCCTGAAGGTCGTACAGACCAATGCCGGCGTGGGTATCGAGATAGGCAAACGGCTGCTCCTTGCGCGACATCAGGGCGATGAGGCGGGTCAAGGTCAGGTGTTTGAACACATCGGCGTGATTGCCGGCATGGAAGGCGTGACGATAATTCATGGCTGCTCCTGCGAAGGCCGGGAAGTTTACCTTTTACCGGCCGGCAAGTCAGGGGTTCACGGCTGAGCGGACAACCCCACAACGGGATGGTGATAAAGCAATAGGTGGCGGCTGTACAAAGGTGTGGAAGACCGGGACGTTAGGCACCCGGCGCACTCGAAAGCGCCCCGCGCACAGCCACCATAAAACACAGGCGAAAAAACGCGGAATGGTAAAACTGATGCACCTAACGATAGAGGGCTTCCACACCCTGCCACTCAATTGCAGTGACAGGCAAAAGACTATCGATGAGTTCTGTGCTGCACCAGTTCATGGAAACCGATAGAGCTTGAAGGAAATCTCCTAGGACGCTGCCCGGGAAAGCCGCTGCCACCGAATGAGCAAAATGCATTTACCAAGTAGATCGATCTTCAAGTCTCGCTTTGTCCAGTTCCTCCTTCCATAATTTTTGAGCCAGCGTGTACACATCCTGAAAAAACTCCCTTGGGCTCTGTAATTCATACCACTCGCCACGAGGCCAACTCGACGCTAGGTCCTCATCGATGTCAAACAAAATTTGGAAATCAAAACCCTTGTCGTTGAGTTTATCCGCTAGCGACTCCAGCAGTACAAGCTTATGCCTATAGGACAGGCATCCTAGGTTCAAACTGTATTTCTTAATAAGCTCTACCCTATCAGTCTCCTTATTAGGATCGTAAACCTCTAACTCTACGCCTCGTGTTTCTTCACGGTCGTAAACATTAAACGCCCCGATAAACCACATAAGATCCGGCTCAAACTCTTCATCTACGAATGGATCTCGCAACATCACTTTTTCTCCGCAGGAAAAGCTGTATAGGGACGCCGTGTATCACCCTGATCAAACTTCACTTCAAACCAGTTCATATTTTCATTCAGCTTTGGATTATTCGAGTCTTTTTTGTTCGGTCTGTAGCCACGACCGGCTCCTGGGAGCTCCATTCTTACAATTGGATCTTTATTATGATCCTTTCCCGTGTGAGGGCTTAGCCCCAACATCTCCCTTGACATTGCCTTATTCAGTGCACCCAGATGAATCCGCCAGTTACTGAACTGCGAACTTAAGCTTCCTTTTGCACCTTTCGGAATTTTACCCGTGTGAGGGTTTGCTCCATTTATAGCCCTCTGTTTGAGTGCTGAATCAGATATTTCCGGGCCATGCTTTTCAACTGTATGCATGTCGTACTTTTTCTCGTACTCGAGAACCCGCCGTTTAGCATTCGACTCTGCCAGCTCATCAATCCTCTCTCGCCGCTGCGCACCTGTCATCTTCGGGAGTTGCGGCTCTCCCTCGTCAACCCTAACCCCGACAACCCCATCCGGCGCCGAACAACCCGGCTTATTCGCCCCCGGACAATTCCCACTCAACCCCAACGGATCCACCCACCCCGCCGGATTCGGCGTGTACCGATAGGCGTTCAACCCACCCGCCAGCTTCACCGGATCCGGCGTCAGATAACGCCCGGTATCGGGGTGGTAATAGCGATGGCGGTTGTAGTGCAAGCCGCTTTCGGCGTCGAAGTACTGGCCCTGAAAACGCAGCGGTTGCTCAAGCTGTTCGCCGCCGCCGTGGGTGATTTGGCTGACTTTGCCGTAGGCGGTGTATTTCGCCGACCAGACGATCTCGCCGCCGTAGTCGGTGAGTTCCTGCGGGGTGCCGAGGTGGTCGAGTTGGTAGTAAAACGGGCAGGCTTTTTTCGGGCCTTTGCCATCGAGCATGGCCAGCGGGCGGAAGCTGCCCGGTTCGTAGAGGTAGCTGCGGTAGTGGTTGGGGCTGCTTTCGGCGACGAGTTGGTCGCCTTGCCAGAAAAACTGCGTGCTGTGGCCGTCGACGGTTTTGTTGATGCGGCGGCCGAAGACGTCGTAGCGGTAGCTCGCTGTGCGGCCGTCGGGCAAGGTGAGGCCGGTCAGGCGGTGCTGGCTGTCGTAGGTGTAGACGGTGACGTTCTCGCCACGCTGTTCGCGGATCAGGTTGCCGTAGGCGTCGTAGTCGTAATGCCGGTCGGCGTGGCGTCGCAGGCGGTTGCCCTTGAGTTGCCAGGGACCTGGGCGGTCGTGGATCAGCAGGTTACCGGCCGGATCGTGAGTGAAGTTTTCCGGGGCCTGCTCGCGGGCGTGGCGCACGCCGGTCAGGCGGTCGAGCGGGTCGTACTGGTAGCGCCGTGGGCCGTGGCGTGTGTCGCTGATCTGTGCGAGGTTGCCGTTGGCGCTGTAGGCATACTCGCGGCGGTACAGCGGACGCTGGTTTTGCCTGACAGCGTGGGCCTGCAAACGACCCTGTTCGTCGTAGGCATAGTCGCTGAGTAGCAGGCCTTGTTGACGGCTTTTTTCACGACCGAACTCGAAATGATGACCGGTCAGTCGCGTGCCATTCAGGTCGATGGCGGTCAGCGCCCCACCCTTGGCGCGGTGGTATTCAAGACGGCTGTTGTCCGGCAGACGCAAGTGCTTGAGCTGGCCGCTGACGTCGTAGCCATAACGCAAGGTGCCCCAGCCTTGATGTTCGGTGATCAGCCGGTCGTGGACGTCGTATTCGAACTCCAGCGGATGGTCCTGGCCATCATCGACGCTGAGCAGTCGGTCCAGCCCGTCATAGCGGTACTCGACCTTGACCCCGTCGGGCAGGGTTTTGACCAATAACCGTCCGGCGGCGTCGCGCTGGTAAGCGGTGATCAGTTGCGAGCCGTCATCACCGAACTCGGTTTTCTCCAGCAACTGGCCATTGAGGTCGTAGGCATACGCCGTGCGCCGGCCGTCGAAGCCGCTTTCCTGTCGGATCAAGCCGTTTGGTGTGTAGTCCAGCCGATAACGCTCGCCGACTTCGTTTTCGATCTCGGTCAACAGCAACTGCGCATGGTCGTAGCGGTACTTCAGTTCGCTGCCGTCGGGGTTGATCCGTCGGCTGACCAGGTGCAGGTCGTCGGCGTATTCAAAACGGGTGACCCGCCCCAGTTCGTCGGTTTCAGCGGTGATCCGGCCGTAGGCGTTGTAGCTGAAGCAGCGACTGGCGCCGCTCGGCGCGGTCGTCTGCAACAAGCGGCCCATTGCATCCCACTGGTAACGGCTGACCCCGCCATGTTCGTCCTCAGCCGTCGTCCGCCGCCCCAGCGCATCGTAGGCAAACTGCCGTCGCCCGCCGTCGGGCAGGGTTTCGCCGAGCAACTGGCCGAGGTCGTTCCACTCGAACACATGGCGGCTGTGGTCCGGGTAACGGATCGCCAGCAAGCGCCCTTGTCCGTCGTACTCGTGATAGGTGCTTTGCCCGTCCGGATCGATCAGCCAGGTCACATCGCCCTGGGCGTTGCGCTGGTAGGTCCACTTGGCCTTACCGCGATAACGCGCGTGCAGGAAACCGTTGCGGTACTCGTAGGACGTCGGCTCGTCTTCTGGCGGAATCAGCGCGATCAGCCGTCCGAGCTCGTCGTAGCGGTATTCGGTGACGGCGCCGAGCGCGTCCTGCTCGGCGAGCAAACGGCCCTGTGCGTCGTAGGCCTTGTGCTGCTGCCCGCCATCGGCGGCGACCCGCCGCACCAGCCGTGCCTGCGAGTCGTGGAGGTAAACCTCTTCGCTGCCATCAGCGTGTTTCAGGACCACACCACCGTCGTCGTCCCAGCGATACCGCGTGTCCATCTGCGCAAACGAGGCCCAGTGACGGATACATCGGGCAGCCTTGCCGGACTTTTCCCACTCCCAGTAGAAACTCGCGCCACCGGCCAGTTGCCGTTGCAGGATGACCTGCTGTTCGTCGTAGTCGTAACGCTCGCTTTCACCGGCGGCATTCGTCGCTTCGATCAACCGCCAGCGCGCGTCGTAGCGGTAAGTCACCAGCGTCTGCTCGGTGCGCCAGGCCGGCGGCTGGTCGTCGCCGAGGTGAAAGCGCTGGTAGTCGACGGCGACCAAATGGTTACGCTCGTAACGCAACCACAGGCAACGCCCGGCGCCGTTGTCCAGGCGCTGGATGCACCCGGAAAAATCGCGCTGCACGCTCAGACGATTGCCATAGGCGTCGCTGATCGCGCTCAAGCGCCCAGTCAGAAAATGGAAAAAGCGCACCGACTCGCCAGCCAAGGCGACAATCAGTTCTTCCGGCTCTTCACCGAGGTAGATCGCCGCCCGCGACAAGCTGTTGTGGATCGTCGGACGCGTCAGACTCGGCAGCGGAAACGGCGTGCGCCGGTTTTCCGCATCAATCCAGATGACGGTGTCGCCGTCGATTTCCAGGCGCTGGGCCAGCGAATGGCTCCAGCCAAAACCGAGGCCGCCGTCGAGTTCCACGGCGCTGGTGCGATACAAACGGGTGAACTCGAACGGCAGCAGCCCATCCAGCACGCAGTCAGTCAGGGTCAACAGTTCTTCGCCGCTGACCAGCGATACCGGGCAGCCATGGGTGGCGGTGCGATCCGCGGAATCGGCGCTGTCGCCGTTGGGGTTTTTCGCCTGAACCGAAGCGTCGTCAAAGGGCTCGTCTTTTTTCAGCGAGGTGTTGTTGCGGGCCTTCCAGCGCAACTGCATCCGGCCTTTTTTCAGCCCTGCCGCGACACCCCGTGCCGCCACTTTTTTGTAGCGGTCGACGTAATCGCTGAAGGTTTTGAGGATCGAGAACAATGACTCAACCAGCCGCGTGACCGCACGGATCAACTGCGTACCGCGACGAGCCAAGCGCATCGCCAGATAGGCAACTCCCGCCCCCGCCGTGGCGAAGGTCAGGACGACGGCGATCAGGATGTCGATCAGCAGCTCCACCACCCGCATCGATACGGCCTTGGCGGTTTCGCCGGCAATTACGCTCGGTGGCAGCATCTCCAGCCAGAGACTGGCCGTGCGCAACAGTAGACACAGCGCCGCTTCATCACTGGCCAGCAGCTGGAGTCTGGCCATGGCTTCGGGCGTTTTTTCCGCCAGGTCTTTCAACTGCTCGACGCCGCTGCCCAGCCGATCAGCAAACTTGCCGGGATCCTGCAGCATGTCCGACAGCAGGTTGATGCCGTCCCACACGCCCTCGATTGCCGCCCAACTGCCGGCCAGCAATCCGTTGCCCACGGCGGCCGAAGTCGACTGCGACCACCGAGGTTTGAACTCATCCCACTCGCTGCGCAGCCAGGTTTCCAGTGATTGACCAAGGCCGTCATACGAGGAAAACAGCTCATCAACCTGCTGCGACGTCACCTCGTTCTGCACACGCACGCGATAGAACTTGCCCGGCACGCCTTCGAACTGCCCCTCGCCGTTTTCATCGAGGGTGACCGGCGTCGACTCGCCACCCTCCACCGCGATCACATCGACCTGAATGTTGCCCAGCGGAACGTCATACACCGACTCGAACTTGCTTTCGATCAGCAGGGTTCCGCCTTGCGGACACTGCGCAACGGTCGAAATAAAATCGTCGTCAGCGCTGCTGACCACGGTGCGGGTGTTGCCCAGCTTGATCACCCGCTCCACGTCCATCAGCGAAGGCATGTCGGTGGCGCGGCTGATCTTGTCGGCGGCCTGGCTGAACCAGCGTTTGAGCTGCTGGCGGTAGAGCGTCAGGGTGTCCGGGAAACTGTCGAGTTCGTGCTCGATGCGGGCGATGTGATCCATCAATTCAGCTCCGCAGACAAGAACTCCACCAACGCTGTCTTGGGTGCGTCAGGCAGGCCGGAGGTTTGCAGAAATGCCGCGATCTTGTGGCGCAATACCACCTCGGAAAACGCCTCGAACAAATCCGGGCGGTCCTCGCTCAACCACTTCAGCAGATTGTTGACCAGGGTTACCGCGGACTCGGCAGCGAGCACTCGCAGCAGCGCTTCGGGGACTTCCCACCATGGAAAATCCCTGGAGGCTTTCAGCGAACTACCGCCAATTTCCAGCGGCTGACCATTGACCAGACAGCGCTCGATCACCGGAATCAATTTCGCCGCGTCGACTTCGGCGGACTGCAGAATCGGCAACAGAAATCGCCCGTCCCAGAAACGAAAGAACGTCGGGCTACCATTGGGTAACAACACTTGCGTCAGGCTGCACAAATGCTCGACCAGCACCGCCGGGCTTGCAGCAGAAACCGCCAGCCAACCCCAATCGCACGATTCGGTGCTGGCGACCCACGCCATAAACTCACTGCCCGGATCGACGATCGCGACATAGGGCATGACCGATTCCCACTCGGCATAAACGGTGTCCGCCCAGATCGGACGCGGACCCTGAGCGGGGCCTGAGCGTTGCCAGGCCTTGAAGGGTTCAGCGGAGCTGGTGTTGCTGAAAACGGCGAACAACTGCTCGCCAGTCTGGAGCGGTTGGCGCTCCAGCCAAACGCGAGGTGACAACGATTCAGGCGGCACAGAAACCCTCCTTGCAACGTGCGCATTCCTCACAGAACGGCGCGGCGCTTTTCAGGCTCAAAACCTGTGCTGGGCTGAGTGCTTCAAGTTTTCTTTGAACAGTCGAGGCACCCGATGCCGGTATCGGCGCGCCCCCAACCTCAATGGGCACGCTGCTGAAGATCCCCGCCGGACCAATGTTGATCCAGTGCCCACCCGACTGGATTGTGGCGTTGTCACCGCCGTCGATAACGACCATTTGGCCGGCGCTGACATGCACTTTCTCGCTCGCATCGAGCGATTGGTTGCTGACGCGGACATGGCGGTCGCCGTGGACGTGAAGGCGATCTATTGAGACACGCCCTTCGGCGCTGCCGACGAGTACGCTGCGCTGGTTGCCGACCTGAACATGCAAGTCCCCCAACACGTCTTGATTCCAGTTTCGCTGGGCGCGCAGGTAGATTTCCTCGGCACCTTTGCGATCCTCGATGCGCAATTCGTTGTAGCCACCACCGCCGGGACTACTCTGGGTTCGGAAAATACTGCGGGTTTTGTCCGCAGGGAGATTAAGCGGCAGCGGTGTCGAGGCGTTTGGCACGCAGCCGATGATTATTGGTTTGTCGGCATCGCCATCACCAAACCCCACCAGCACTTCCATGCCGACACGGGGGATCAACACACTGCCGTAACGATCGTGAGCCCAACCGCCGGCCACACGTAGCCAGCAACTGGAATGTTCGTTCAACTGACCGTCGCGATCCCATAAGAACCGAACTTTGACCCGACCATACTCGTCGCAGTGGATTTCACTGTCCTTGGGGCCGGTCACCACGGCAGATTGATAACCGGCGGCGCGAGGTTTGCCAATCAGCGGCGGGCGGAAGAAAACATCCCAAGGCGTCGCCAGAAACGAATTGCGGTAACCCTGGAGTTCATCCGGGCCACTTCCCGCCGACTCCTCAAGCACTTGCGGCTGTCGGCCCTGATGTTCAATTTCAGTCAGCAGCCAAAGGCTGTTCCATTCTTGCTGAGGATGCTCGTCGAGCTGTAGGAAATGCCCGCTGGCCAATGTCGATTGATCGCCCTCACCTTTCGCCTGACGGTAATCCGCGCGGTGGCTCTCCAATGCTCGCCCGACCAGATGCCTGCCAACCTCGCGATCATTGAATTGACCGGGAAAGCCATAATCCTCCAGCACCGGCAGCTGTTCGCTGTCGAGTCGGCTTTCCAGCTCAATACGAGGTTTATGGAAGTCGTAATCGCGGCGCGTTACCACGGTGGGTCGGGTTTCCAGGCGCACGTTGAACCGGTTGATGACGGGTTCATCCCCCGCCATACCGCTGCCCGGTCGATACGAGGTCGATTGTGGCAAACGTGGAAAAAACGTTTGGTCATCGCCGAATACCAACAGGTGCCCGTCGGAACTGTGCTGGAAGTGGTAATGAATGCCGAGCTCGGCGCACAACCGCTGGATGAATGCCAGATCGCTTTCAGCGTATTGCACGCAGTACTCGCGCTCGGGGTAGTCGCCGCCCAGCTGAAACTCGAAGGCATCGCCGAGGATGCCGTGGTCCTTGAAAATCTGCGTGATGATGGCCGGCACACTTCGGTGCTGGAACACCCGCTGGTTGATGCGCTGGCCCAGGTAGGTCAGGCGCGGCACCAGGCTGATCTGGTAGCGCGTCAGACGCTTGCCGGAATCGCCCTGGCCAATGCGAAAAATCTGACCGTGAACACCGGAGCCTTGCGCATCGAAACTCAGAAACGCCTGACGATGCAGCAAGCTTTCGAGCTCGATATCCGGTCGCTCGCTGACCAGTTCCACTTCAAAGCGATAAGGTTGGCTGATGGCTTCCTTGCCCGTGAACTCAAGTACTTTGAGTTCACTCTGGACACCGTCGACGGTCAACGTGAAACGCGGTTGATTGGCAGAAGCGAACATCCGATGTGTCTCTGCAGAATGAAAGCGAGCGATTCTGCATGAGCACAAAGAAGCCCAGATCAAGAGGCAGGAAATTCAGATTTGCCCTACTGCCTCTGAAGCATCGGCTGTCAGAAAATGGTTTATCCGACTACAGACAACCTCGAAAACACCACCATTTCCTGTAGGAGCCGAGCTTGCTCGCGTTGGCGTCAACACATTCAACACCTGTGTTGGCTTCCAGACCGCTATCGCGAGCAAGCTCGGCTCCTACAGGGTATCCGGAAAATGGCGCACAAAAAAACGGCCCGCCTCCAAAGGAAGCGGGCCGTTTTCATTCAAGCCATTGGCTCAGAGCTTTCGCTCGTGCCGATTACTTGTTCAGGCGGAAATCCTTCTCGGCTGCGTCGAAACGCTGCAGCATGCCGGCAGTCGGCGCGCCCATTTTGCTGACGAAGTAGATCGCCAGGCTGGCGAAGATGAAACCAGGAATGATTTCGTACAGGCCCAGCAGCTCGAAGTGTTTCCAGACGATCACGGTGATCGCGCCGACCAGGATACCGGCCAGTGCGCCGTTGCGGGTCATGTCTTTCCAGATCACGGAGATCAGGACAACCGGACCGAACGCAGCACCGAAACCAGCCCAGGCGTAGCTCACCAGACCCAGAACGCGGTTGTTCGGATTGGCAGCCAAGGCGATGGCAATCAGCGCCACCAACAGCACCATGGCACGACCGACCCATACCAGCTCAACCTGGGAAGCGGATTTGCGCAGGAAAGTCTTGTAGAAGTCTTCGGTCAGGGCGCTCGAGCACACCAGCAACTGGCAGCTCAGGGTGCTCATCACGGCAGCCAGAATGGCCGACAGCAGAATGCCGGCAACCCATGGGTTGAACAGGATCTTGGCCAGCTCGATGAACACGCGCTCCGGGTTTTCGGTGACTGCACCGGCCACATCAGGATGTGCCGAGAAGTAAGCGATACCGAAGAAGCCCACAGCCACGGTGCCGCCCAGGCACAGGATCATCCAGGTCATGGAGATGCGACGAGCCTTGGCAATCGACTTCACCGAATCAGCCGCCATGAAACGCGCCAGGATGTGCGGCTGACCGAAGTAGCCCAGACCCCAGCCCATCAGCGAGATGATGCCGATGAAAGTGGTGCCTTTAAGCATGTCGAAGTTGCTGGCGTCCTTGGCTTCGATGGCCAGGAACGTGGTGTCGACACCGCCAGTGGCCAACAGCACGATGATTGGCGTCAGTATCAGCGCGAAAATCATCAGGGTGGCTTGTACGGTATCGGTCCAGCTCACTGCCAGGAAACCACCGATAAAGGTGTAGGCAATCGTTGCCGCAGCACCGGCCCACAGCGCTGTCTCGTAGGACATGCCGAAGGTGCTTTCGAACAGGCGGGCACCGGCCACGATGCCGGAAGCACAGTAGATGGTGAAGAACACCAGGATCACGACTGCAGAGATGATCCGCAGCAGACCGCTTTTGTCTTCAAAACGGCTGGCGAAGTAATCCGGCAGGGTCAGGGCATCACCGTTGTGCTCGGTTTGCACGCGCAGACGACCGGCGACAAATAGCCAGTTCAGGTAAGCACCGACCACAAGGCCGATGGCGATCCAGCTTTCAGACAAACCGGACATGTAGATGGCGCCCGGCAGGCCCATCAACAACCAGCCGCTCATGTCGGAAGCACCGGCGGACAGTGCAGTCACGACGCTGCCCAGGCTACGGCCACCCAGAATGTAGTCAGAAAGGTTGTTGGTGGAGCGATAGGCCATCAAGCCGATCAGCACCATTGCTGCGATGTAGATCACGAACGTGATCAGTGTTGGATTGCTTACGCTCATTATGTGACGCCCTGGCTTTGTTTTTATGTAGCGGCGGCTGGTGAACCGCTCGCAAACGGTGACGTTTGACAGACGATTCGGGATCCCGCGCATTTATGACTGATGTTTCCCCAGGAAAGCCATCAGCCGGCACACCTGACTCTTGGTCCGGTTGCACCTTGGGCGCGAATGCTATTCAACAAAGCAAATAAGGTGCAACCCATTTCTCGGGAATAAGTTGCACCTAGTCGGAAAAATACTTTAAAGCCTGTTTTTTGCTCCTTTTCGGAGCAAGAACCGGCACCTACCAAACTAAAAAGCACCAAGTAGTTGCAGTACCTTCGTACCAGAATTTATTTCCTGACGAACTGCGTAATATTCCGACAAAAAAAGGGTTGCACCCGGTTGCACCTCAACAGTCGCACGGCTAATCTTGCGGCCAGCTGATGCCACGCGGTCGTGGCAAACATGAGGATAAAAACATGGCTACCACCACCCTTGGCGTCAAACTTGACGACCCGACCCGCGAACGCCTCAAGGCCGCCGCGACCTCGATTGATCGCACGCCGCACTGGCTGATCAAGCAGGCAATTTTCAATTACCTGGAAAAACTCGAGGGTGGTGCAACCCTGACCGAGCTGAACGGTTTGACCAAGGATTCCGACGATGCCGTCGACGCGCCTCTGGATCACGCCCATCAGTGCTTCCTCGAATTCGCCGAAAGCATCCTGCCGCAATCGGTACTGCGCGCATCGATCACCGCCGCTTACCGTCGCCCGGAGCCTGAAGTGGTTCCGATGCTGATGGAGCAGGCGCGTCTGCCGGCAGCGATGGCTGAAGCCACCAACAAACTCGCCGCGTCCATCGCGGAAAAACTGCGTAACCAGAAGAGCGCTGGCGGCCGTGCCGGCATTGTTCAGGGCCTGCTGCAGGAATTCTCCCTGTCGTCCCAGGAAGGCGTGGCGCTGATGTGCCTGGCCGAAGCGCTGCTGCGTATCCCGGATAAAGGCACCCGCGACGCGCTGATCCGCGACAAGATCAGCACCGGCAACTGGCACCCGCACCTGGGCAACAGCCCTTCGTTGTTCGTCAACGCCGCCACTTGGGGCCTGTTGCTGACCGGCAAACTGGTGTCCACGCACAACGAAGCGGGTTTGACTTCGTCCCTGAGCCGCATCATCGGCAAGAGCGGCGAGCCGATGATCCGCAAGGGCGTCGACATGGCCATGCGCCTGATGGGCGAGCAGTTCGTGACCGGTGAAACCATCGCCGAAGCCCTGGCCAATGCGAGCAAGTTCGAAGCCAAGGGCTTCCGCTATTCCTACGACATGCTGGGTGAAGCAGCACTCACCGAGCACGACGCGCAGAAGTACCTGGCCTCGTACGAACAAGCCATCCACTCGATCGGCAAAGCGTCCCATGGCCGTGGGATTTATGAAGGCCCGGGCATTTCCATCAAGCTGTCTGCACTGCACCCGCGCTACAGCCGTGCGCAGTACGAGCGTGTGATGGAGGAGCTGTACCCGCGCCTGCTGTCGCTGACCCTGCTGGCCAAGCAATACGACATCGGCCTGAACATCGACGCCGAAGAAGCTGACCGTCTGGAGCTTTCGCTGGATCTGCTCGAGCGTCTGTGCTTCGAGCCGCAACTGACCGGCTGGAACGGCATCGGTTTCGTGATCCAGGCTTACCAGAAGCGTTGCCCGTACGTGATCGACTATGTGATCGACCTGGCTCGCCGCAGCCGTCATCGCCTGATGATCCGTCTGGTAAAAGGCGCGTACTGGGACAGCGAAATCAAGCGCGCCCAGGTCGAAGGCCTGGAAGGCTACCCGGTCTACACCCGCAAGGTGTACACCGACGTTTCCTACATCGCTTGCGCACGCAAACTGCTGTCGGTGCCGGAAGTCATCTACCCGCAGTTCGCCACGCACAACGCGCACACTCTGTCGGCCATTTATCACATCGCCGGTCAGAACTATTACCCGGGCCAGTACGAGTTCCAGTGCCTGCACGGCATGGGTGAACCGCTGTACGAACAGGTTGTAGGCAAAGTTTCCGAAGGCAAGCTGAACCGTCCGTGCCGCGTGTACGCTCCGGTCGGCACCCACGAAACCCTGCTGGCGTACCTCGTACGTCGTCTGCTGGAAAACGGCGCGAACACCTCGTTCGTCAACCGTATCGCCGACCAGTCGATTTCTATCCAGGAACTGGTAGCCGATCCGGTAGCCAGCATCGAGCAGATGGCAACCGTGGAAGGTGGTTTCGGCCTGCCGCACCCACGTATTCCGCTGCCGCGTGACCTGTATGGTTCCGAGCGCGCCAACTCCAGCGGCATCGACATGGCCAACGAACATCGTCTGGCGTCGTTGTCCTGCGCCTTGCTGGCCACCGCACACAACCACTGGAAAGCCGCGCCGATGTTAGGTTGCGCCTCCAGCAATGAAGCTCCGGCTCCTGTGTTGAACCCGTCCGACCTGCGTGACGTGGTTGGTTACGTGCAGGAAGCGACCGTTGAAGACGTCGACAACGCGATCCAGTGCGCCCTCAACGCCGCACCGATCTGGCAGGCCACCCCGCCAGCCGAGCGCGCTGCAATCCTTGAACGTGCCGCCGACCTGATGGAAGCCGAGATCCAGCCGCTGATGGGCCTGCTGGCTCGCGAAGCTGGCAAGACCTTCGCCAACGCCATCGCCGAAGTGCGTGAAGCCGTGGACTTCCTGCGTTATTACGCCGTGCAGGCACGCAACGATTTCACCAACGACGCTCACCGTCCGCTGGGTCCAGTGGTGTGCATCAGCCCGTGGAACTTCCCGCTGGCAATCTTCAGTGGTCAAGTCGCTGCTGCATTGGCCGCCGGTAACCCGGTTTTGGCCAAGCCTGCGGAACAGACTCCGCTGGTTGCCGCTCAAGCCGTGCGCCTGCTGCTCGAGGCCGGCATTCCGGAAGGCGTGTTGCAACTGCTGCCGGGCCGTGGCGAAACCGTCGGTGCTGGCCTGGTGGGCGATGATCGCGTCAAAGGCGTAATGTTCACCGGTTCCACCGAAGTCGCTCGCCTGCTGCAACGCAACATCGCCGGTCGCCTGGACAACCAGGGTCGTCCGATCCCGCTGATCGCCGAAACCGGTGGGCAGAACGCAATGATCGTCGACTCGTCGGCACTGACCGAACAAGTCGTAATCGACGTGGTTTCCTCGGCATTTGACAGCGCTGGCCAGCGTTGCTCGGCATTGCGCGTGCTGTGCTTGCAGGAAGATTCCGCTGACCGCGTCATCGAAATGCTTAAAGGGGCGATGGCTGAAAGCCGTCTCGGCAACCCTGAGCGCCTGTCTGTGGACATCGGCCCGGTGATCGACGCCGAAGCCAAGGCCGGCATCGAGAAGCACATCCAGGCCATGCGCGACAAAGGTCGCAGCGTGTACCAAGTGGCCATCGCCGATGCCGAAGAAGTGAAACGCGGCACCTTCGTGATGCCGACGCTGATCGAACTGGAAAGCTTCGACGAACTGCAGCGTGAAATTTTCGGTCCGGTGCTGCACGTGGTTCGCTACAAGCGCAAAGACATCGATCAACTGATCGCTCAGATCAACGCTTCCGGCTACGGCCTGACGCTGGGCGTGCACACCCGCATCGACGAAACCATCGCCAAGGTGATCGACAACGTCAATGCCGGTAACGTCTATGTAAACCGCAACATCGTGGGTGCCGTGGTCGGCGTGCAGCCGTTCGGCGGCGAAGGCCTGTCGGGTACTGGCCCGAAAGCCGGTGGTCCGTTGTACCTGTACCGCTTGCTATCGACGCGTCCTACCGATGCCATCGAACAATCCTTCGCTCGCGGTGATGCTGCTGCAGCACCGGACGTCCGTCTGCGCGATTCCATGAGCAAGCCGCTGACCGCCCTGAAGGCCTGGGCCGACAGCAACAAGTTCGCCGACCTGAGCACCCTGTGCGTACAGTTCGCCGCGCAATCGCAAAGCGGTATCACCCGCCTGCTGGCTGGCCCGACCGGCGAGCGCAACAGCTATGCGATCCTGCCACGTGAACACGTGCTGTGCCTGGCGGAAGTCGAAGGCGATCTGCTGACGCAACTGGCGGCGGTATTGGCCGTCGGTGGTTCGGCGGTGTGGCCGGAAGCTGAGCTGACCAAGGCGCTGTTCGCACGTCTGCCGAAGGAAGTTCAGGCACGCATCAAGCTGGTTTCCGACTGGAACAAGGACGAAGTGGTGTTTGATGCGGTTCTGCATCACGGCCACTCCGACCAGTTGCGCGCGGTGTGCCAGCAGGTTGCCAAGCGTGCCGGCGCCATCGTTGGCGTGCAGGGTCTGTCGCAAGGCGAGTCCAACATTGCGCTGGAGCGTTTGGTGATTGAGCGTGCGTTGAGCGTTAACACGGCGGCGGCGGGTGGTAATGCCAGCTTGATGACCATCGGCTAAGTAGCTGTAAGTCCAGGTGCCCGCAATGGGCGCCTGAAATGCAAAACCCCTGTGGGAGCGGGCTTGCTCGCGAAGGCGGACTGTCAATCAACGTAAATGTTGAATGTGGCGGCCTCTTCGCGAGCAAGCCCGCTCCCACATTTGGTTTGTGGTGACCACTAAGTCACTGCCCTACCCCACCATCACCCTCATCAATCATCCTGTTCAGCCTCTATTCGCCAGCCTAGACTCGGTCCACTCCAATAAAAGGTAGGCCGCCATGTCCGAGACGTTGCTCAGTTCCCGCAATCTGGCTTTCGAGCTGTACGAAGTCCTCGATGCCGAGGGCCTGACCCAGCGTGAGCGTTTCGCCGAGCACAATCGCGAGACCTTCGATGCGGCCATCAGCACCGCCCGCAGCATCGCCGAAAAGTTCTTCGCCCCGCACAACCGCAAGGGCGACGAGAACGAGCCGCGCTATGAGAACGGTCAGGCGATTCTGATTCCGGAAGTGAAACCGGCGGTAGATGCCTTCCTTGAAGCCGGTTTTCTCAACGCTGCGCGCAGTTTCGACGCGGGTGGCATGCAACTTCCTACACTACTTTCCCAGGCCTGTTTTTCGCACTTCCAGTCGGCCAACGCCGCTTCGACGTCCTATCCGTTCCTGACCATGGGCGCGGCGAACCTGGTCGAAAGCTTCGGCACCGACGAGCAGAAGCGCCGCTTCCTGCAACCGATGATCGACGGGCGTTTCTTCGGCACCATGGCCCTGACCGAACCGCACGCCGGCTCATCGCTGTCGGATATTCGTACCCGAGCCGAGCCTGCGTCTGACGGCACTTATCGCCTCAAGGGCAACAAGATCTTCATCTCCGGTGGTGATCACCCACTGTCGGAAAATATCGTGCACATGGTGCTAGCCAAGTTGCCAGACGCGCCGGCTGGCGTGAAAGGGATTTCGCTGTTCATCGTGCCCAAGTTCCTGGTCAACGATGACGGCAGCCTCGGCAAGCGCAACGACGTGCTGCTGGCTGGCCTGTTTCACAAAATGGGCTGGCGCGGCACCACCTCTACCGCATTGAACTTTGGCGATAACGGTGAATGTGTCGGCTATCTGGTGGGTAAGCCGCACCAGGGCTTGAGCTACATGTTCCAGATGATGAACGAGGCACGGATCGGCGTCGGCATGGGTGCGGTGATGCTGGGTTACGCCGGCTACCTGTATTCGCTGGAGTACGCCCGCGAGCGTCCGCAGGGACGAGTGCCGGACAGCAAGGACCCGAACACCGCGCCGGTGGCGATCATCAATCACGCCGACGTCAAACGCATGTTGCTGACACAGAAAGCCTACGTCGAAGGTTCGTTCGACCTCGGTCTGTACGCCGCACGCCTGTTCGATGACACCACCACGCTGGAGACCGATGCCGAGCGTAAGCAAGCCCACGAACTGCTGGACCTGCTGACGCCAATCGTCAAATCCTGGCCATCGGAGTTTTGCCTCAAAGCCAACGAACTGGCGATCCAGATTCTTGGCGGCCACGGCTACACCCGCGAATACCCGGTGGAGCAGTACTACCGCGACAACCGCCTGAACCCGATCCATGAAGGCACCCACGGCATTCAATCGCTGGACCTGTTGGGCCGCAAACTGGCGCAAAACGGCGGATCCGGGCTCAAGCGACTGATCCGCCTGATCGCCGACACCGCCGAACGCGCCCAGGCATTTGATTCATTGACGCCGCTGCGTGAACCGCTGGAAAAACTGGTTGCACGCCTGCAAACCGTGACCATCGGCCTGCTGACCGATCTGGCGCAAGGCAAGGTCAACAGCAGCCTGGCGAATTCGGCGTTGTACCTGAAGGTGTTTGGTCACACGGTGATCGGCTGGCGCTGGCTGGAACAGGCGATTCGTGCCGAAGAAGGCTTGGCCAAGGGCAATGCGGCCGATGCGAGTTTTTATAAAGGCAAGTTGCAGGCGGCGCGATATTTCCTGACATGGGAAGTGCCCGGTTGCCACCATGAGCTGGCGATTCTTGAGGCTCGGGATGATGTTTGCCTGGGCATGCAGGATGAGTGGTTCTGATCTTGTTTGGATCGGTGTAACGGCCACAAAAAAGTCGCAGCCTGCGGCAGCTCCTACAGGGAAACGCATTCCAAATGTAGGAGCTGCCGAAGGCTGCGATCTTTTGATCTTTTAGCTCAGACGAAACCCACACATCTGCCGCGCCAAATCATCCGCCAACCGCTGCAACGTCTGGCAATCTTCGCGGCAGGCTCTCACCTCTCCGGCGGTGGCGCGGGCCAGACCGGAAATCCCCTGCACATTGCGGTTGATCTCTTCCGTCACCGCCGACTGCTCTTCCGTGGCCGTGGCCACTTGATGGTTCATGTCGCTGATACGCTCAACCTGTCCAGTAATCGCAGTCAACGAAGCTCCGGTGCGCTGGCTCGATTCAACGCCTGTGCCGGTTGCCGCTTGACCGCTGTGCATCGATGAAACCGCGTTCTCCGCACCCTGCTTGAGGCTGCCGATCATCTGCTGAATCTCATCGGTAGACGATTGCGTGCGCCGCGCCAGGGTCCGCACTTCATCGGCAACCACCGCGAACCCACGTCCCATATCCCCGGCCCGCGCCGCTTCGATAGCGGCGTTGAGCGCCAGCAAATTGGTCTGCTCGGAAATCCCGCGAATCACCGCCAGTACCTGATCGATGGACGCCACCTGATGGGCCAATTCGCCGACCGCAGTGGCGGCAATGCCGATTTCTTCGGACATGCTTTCGATGTGCCGTATCGAACCGCCCACCACTTCCCGTGCCTGCATCGCTTCATCCCGAGCGGTTTGCGACGCGACTGCCGCGTTGCCGGCGTTCTGCGCAATCTCCTGCACAGTCAGGCCCATTTCGTGGACGGCGGTGGCGACCATGTCGGTCATTTCCTGCTGCCGGCCTGAGCGCTCGGCGGTGTTATCCACCACTCGCGCCACTTGGCCCACAGCCGTACGCAAGCGTTCACTCGTGGTAAGCACTTCGCCAATCATCTCGCGCTGACTGTCGAGGAAGCGATTGAACCCGCGCGCCAGATCGCCCAGCTCATCGGCGCGGCTGGAATCTAACCGGTGGGTCAAATCTCCACCACCGCTACCGATGGCCACCAGCGCCGCTGTTACCTGACGAATCGGTCGCACCAGCCCACGAGCCAGCAACACCACCAGCAACAAGCAAACCAATGCCACCGCCAGGCCGATGCCACTGCTCATCCACATGGCGCGGCGGGCTTCGGCGTAGATCTGCGACTGTGGCACTTCGGCCACCAGGGTCCAGCCTAGATCGCGCAATGGCAGGCTCAGGGCGAGGAAATCTTCTCCGTCGCGCTGGAAGCCGCTGCTGATGGCAGTTTTTTGACCCATGACCGCTTGTGCGGCATCTGCACCGATTTGCTCGGCCAAGGTGCGTTTACCGCTGAACTGCGCTTCAGGATGAACCTGGATCAAACCGTCGGAACGCACGAGATAGACCTTGCCGCGCTCCCCGAAGCTGAAGTTGTGGATCAGCTCCGACAGCTCTTTCATGTTCAGGCCAAGCCCCGCAACACCGACGACTTTGCCGGCCTGCTCAACCTTGAGATCGATGAAAAGCGCCAATTCTCCGGTCGCGGTATCGTTGTCGATATTGAGGGTCCGCGGCTGGTTGCTGTCCAGAAATGCGTAGAACCAGGCATCTTTGGGGTTGGAACGACTGAGGGTCCGGTCCAGGCCTTTCTCGGTGAAGTAATGGTTGGACGCGGTGCCGACAATCAGCGCGGTAAAGGCCTTGTGCTCGGCGCGGATGCCTTCGAGATAGGTGGTAAACGTACCAATCTGGGCACTGTTTTCACCTTCGGCCAGCCAGTTGCGCACCATGCTGTTGCTGGCGATGTCCTTGGCGGCGGTGAGCGGTTGAACGAGGATGCGCTCGATGTCATTGCGCATCGCTTCGATGCTCGACGGTAGAGCTTGTTCGACCAGATAGCTCTGGGCGAGGCGGTTGACCACGAGGGTATAAATGCCAACCACGATCAGAATACTGACGAGCAGGGCGGTGCCCATACTCAGGATCAACTGCCATTGAATACTGCGTCGCCAGAACTGCATGGAGCACCCCCAAAGAATAAGAGGCTGAAACACTGCAACAGCCGTGCCGATTGTATACAACGCAACCGACAATCTATTCTTTGGTTGTGCGCAAAGCCGATCAGGCCTGATTGATCGTCTTGGAGATCACTTCAACCGTGGCGCTGACTTGCTCTTGGTAACGGTCGAGTTCGAGCTTGTGCTGCTTTTGCATTTCGATCTGCTGGGAGCACAGATTCATCGCGGCCAGTACCAGCAGTCGGTCACCGATCAGCGTCGGGTACTTTCTTTTGGTGTCGGCCAGGGCAGCCTTCAACATCATGGCCGCGTCCAGCAGGGTCTGCTCTTCCCCGGCCGGCGCCTTGATCGAATAGTCCTCACCCAGGATCGAGACGACTTTCACACCCGGGCCGTAACTCATGCGCTGACTGGGCCAGCGCTGACACGCTCAACCAGGGCCTGGATGCGTGCGGCGGTGGCGCCTTGTTTCTCTTCCTGCTCCATCAGACTCAATTGCAGGCTTTCGTTTTCATCCTTGGCCTGGGCCAGTTCGGCGCTCAGGGTCTGGTTGGTGCCGAGCAGGGTCTGGTTCTGTTGTACCAGGTCGCTGACCAGCTGTTCCAATTGGCTTAGGGATGCTTCCAACATTTTGATTTTCCAGGCATTTTCAAAGGGCGCGTACGATAAAGAAAAGTCACCGTGGATGCCAGGGTTATACGGGCGCAAGGCCTTGATTTTCCTGACGAGTGACCGCTCTCGCGAACTGTAGAGACTGTGATCGGCCCATCTGGTTCCTGCACTTCGTCGCCACGGCGTTTGTGCGGCAAAACCGCGCAGGGCCTCAAGACTTTAGTCGCATGACCGATAAGTCATTCATACGTCAGCCTCGCCACCGCTCTGGTGCGCCCTTTTCGGTAAACACCATGTCCCTTCGTAATATGAATATCGCGCCGCGAGCGTTCCTCGGTTTTGCCCTGATTGGCGGTTTGATGATGCTTCTGGGCGTGTTTGCCCTGAACCAGATGAGCAAGATCCGCGACGCCGCCGAGAACATCACCGTCAGCAGCGTGCCGAGCATCAAGAGCCTCGACGAATTCACCCAGCTGACGCTGCGACTGCGCGTGCTGTCCTACCGTTTGCTGGTCAACCGCGAGCCAGACGTGCAGCAGAAAACCATGGAGTTGCTGGACATGCGCAACCAGCAGATCCGCGCCGCCCAGACCACCTACGAAAAACTGATCAGCAGCCCGCAGGAACGTGCGGCCTACGATCAATACGTGCAGTTGCTGGCGCAATACCGCCAGATCGAAGACCGGATGAAGACCTTGTCGCGCAACAACCAGGTTGACGAACTGCGCAGCCTGCTCAACGCCGACCTGCTGAGCAACTCCGAAGCCGTCAATGCAGTGCTGAACAAGCTGTTGGAGATCAACACCCAGCAGACTCTCGACACCAACCAGCAAGCCGCCGATCAATACGACTCGGCCTTCAATCTGGTGATCACCCTGCTTGTCATCGCCACCGGCCTGACCATTCTGTTCGCCTGGTTGCTGACCAACAGCATCACCAAGCCGATCGCCAATGCCTTGAATGCCGCCGAGCAGATCGCCGAAGGCAACCTGACGCGCCCGATCACCGTCGACGGTGAAGACGAGGCCGGTCGCTTGCTGCTGGCGATGTCGAAGATGCAGGACAAGCTGCGCGACACCCTGCAACGGATTTCCGGTTCGGCCACGCAGTTGGCCTCCGCCGCCGAAGAACTCAACAGCGTCACCGACGAAAGCGCCCGCGGCCTGACCCAGCAGAACAACGAAATTGAACAGGCCGCCACGGCGGTCAACGAAATGACCAGCGCCGTGGAAGAAGTTGCGCGCAACGCGGTCAGCACCTCCGAAGCCTCGAAGAACGCCACCACATCCGCCGGTGATGGTCGTGATCTGGTGCAGGAAACCGTCAGCGCCATCGAACGCATGAGCGCTGATGTGCAGAGCACCGCGACTTTGATTGGCGACCTGGCCAATGAATCCCGTGACATCGGCAAGGTACTGGACGTGATTCGCGGCTTGGCCGACCAGACCAACCTGTTGGCCTTGAACGCCGCGATCGAAGCGGCACGCGCCGGTGAGGCCGGTCGTGGTTTTGCGGTGGTGGCCGACGAAGTTCGAGCCCTGGCCCATCGCACCCAGCAATCGACCAGCGAAATCGAACGTATGATCGGCAGCATCCAGAGCGGCACCGAGCACGCCGTGGATTCGATGCGCAACAGCACCGAGCGCGCCGAGTCGACCCTGAACATCGCCCGTGGCGCGGGAATGTCGCTGGACACCATCAACAGCGCCATCGTCGAAATCAACGAGCGCAACCTGGTGATCGCCAGCGCCGCCGAAGAGCAGGCGCAAGTGGCCCGTGAAGTGGATCGCAATCTGGTGAACATTCGTGATCTGTCGGTGCAATCGGCCACCGGCGCCAACCAGACCAGCGCGGCGAGCAATGAGTTGTCGCGCTTGGCGGTGGACCTGAACACGATGGTTGGGCGGTTTAGCCTGTAACTGGACCCCACAACCCCTGTGGCGAGGGAGCTTGCTCCCGCTCGACTGCGCAGCAGTCGCAATCGGGCTTGCAAAATTTGTCTGAAACTACTCGCGGGGTCGCTACGCGACCCAACGGGAGCAAGCACCCTCGCCACAGGGTTCGCACGCGGCGCGTCAAACCGTCAAAAGCTTTTTGACAGCATCACATTTCAACAGGTTAGAATCGCTGGCACGCAGACTGCATGGTCAGTTTGTGCCCGCCTTTCAGCTTTCTGGAGTACTGCCTTTGAATGCGACGACCATCAACAGCCTGTTCTTGATCGGCGCGTTGCTGGTAGGTGCAAGCATTCTGGTGAGTTCACTTTCGTCCCGCCTCGGCATCCCGATTCTGGTGATCATCCTGGCCGTCGGCATGGCGGCTGGCGTCGATGGCGGCGGGATTATTTTCGATAACTACCCAACGGCTTATCTGGTCGGCAACCTCGCGTTGGCGGTGATCCTGCTCGACGGCGGTTTACGCACGCGGGTGTCGAGTTTCCGCGTGGCGTTATGGCCGGCGCTGTCGCTGGCCACGGTCGGCGTGTTGATCACCACCGGGCTGACCGGCATGGCCGCGGCCTGGCTGTTCGACCTGAACCTGATTCAGGGCCTGCTGATCGGCGCCATCGTCGGCTCAACCGACGCCGCAGCGGTGTTCTCGCTGCTGGGCGGCAAAGGTCTGAACGAGCGGGTGACCGCCAGCCTGGAAATCGAATCCGGCAGCAACGACCCGATGGCGGTGTTCCTCACCGTGACCCTGATCGACATGCTCGCCAGCGGCCAGACCGGCCTGCACTGGAGCCTGCTGACCCACCTGCTGCGCGAGTTCGGCATCGGTGGCGTCATCGGTCTGGGCGGTGGCTGGCTGATGCTGCAACTGGTCAACCGGATCAACCTGGCCACCGGCCTGTATCCGATCCTGGTCATCGCCGGTGGTCTGGTGGTGTTCGCCCTGACCAACGCCTTGCACGGCAGCGGCTTCCTCGCGGTGTACCTGTGCGGCCTGATGATCGGCAATCGTCCGGTGCGCAGCCGTCACGGTATCTTGCACATGCTCGATGGCATGGCCTGGCTGGCGCAGATCGGCATGTTTTTGGTGCTGGGGCTGCTGGTCACGCCCCACGACCTGCTGCCGATTGCCCTGCCGGCACTGGCGCTGGCCTTGTGGATGATTCTGTTTGCCCGGCCGCTGTCGGTGGTGGTTGGCTTGCTGCCGTTCAAGGCATTCCATGGCCGCGAGAAGGCGTTCATTTCCTGGGTTGGCCTGCGCGGCGCGGTCCCGATCATTCTGGCGGTGTTCCCGCTGATGGCCGGCCTGCCCAACGCCCAACTGTATTTCAACCTCGCCTTCTTTATCGTGCTGGTTTCGCTGTTGGTGCAAGGCACAAGCCTGCCGTGGGTCGCCAAGTTGTTGAAGGTGACGGTGCCGCCGGAGCCTGCGCCGATTTCTCGTTCGGCCCTGGAAGTGCATGTCACCAGCGAGTGGGAACTGTTCGTTTATCGCCTCGGTGCCGAAAAATGGTGCATCGGATCGCCCCTTCGCGAACTGAAAATGCCCGAAGGCACCCGCATCGCTGCCCTGTTTCGTGGCCAACAACTGCTCCATCCGTCGGGTAGTACGGTGCTGGAAGTCGATGATTTGCTGTGTGTTATCGGCCACGAACACAACCTTCCGGCCCTCGGAAAACTGTTCAGCCAGGCGCCGCAACGGGGCCTCGATTTGCGCTTCTTCGGCGACTTCGTACTCGAAGGAGACGCCCAACTGGCCGCAGTTGCTGCCCTGTACGGGTTGAAGGTCGAAGGCATCGATCCGGAGATGTCCCTGGGCAAGTTCATTGCCCAGAAAGTGGGGGGTGCTCCGGTAGTCGGCGACCAGGTGGAATGGAACAACACCATCTGGACCGTCGCGGTCATGGAGGGGAACAAGATCGGCAAAGTGGGCGTCAGATTCCCCGAAGGAAGTCGCCCGGGCCCGGGCTTGTTCCTCTAAACTCCATTCTTCGCCTCGTATTTGATCGGTCTTTATGTCAAGCCTGCGCACCTTTTTCATCATGGCCCTGCTGGGCCTGAGCCTCTCTGTCGGCACCTTGCAAGCCGCCGAACCGCCCACCCGCGAATCCGTACAGACGAGTCTGGACAAGATCGCCGACCGCAAACTGCCGGAGGCGGATCAAAAGGCTTTACAGTCCGTTCTGCAAGGCACGCTGACGCAGCTCAACAACAAGCGTGACTACGAGCAGAAACTCAGCGACCTCAAGCAACAACTGGCCACGGCCCCTAAGCAAACCATCGAGAACCAGCGTGAGCTGACGCGTCTCAAGGCCAGCGCCGTGGTGCCGGTGGCGCAACGCTTTACCAAGGAGTCGATTCAGCAGCTCGAGCAAATGCTCACCGAGCGCTCGACCCAGCAAAGCGATCTACAGAAAGCTCTGGCCGACGCCAACAGCCTGATCATTACCGCCCAGACCCGCCCCGAACGCGCCCAGGCCGAAATATCCGCCAGCCAGACGCGCATCCAGCAGATCAACAACATCCTCAAGACCGGCAAAGACGCCGGAAAGACCTTGAGCGCCGAGCAGCGCGACCAGCTCAACGCCGAACTGGCGGCACTCAACGCACTGATTCCGCTGCGTCGCCAGGAACTGGCCGGCAATACCCAGCTGCAAGACCTGGGCAACAGTCAGCATGACCTGTTGTCGGAACGATCCGACCGCCTGGACCAGGAAATCCAGGACCTGCAAAGCCTGATCAATCAGAAGCGCCTGGCCCAATCCCAGGAGACGGTGACACAGCAATCCATCGAAGCGCAAAAGGCCGGTGGCAGCAGCCTGTTGGCCACCGAAAGCTCGGCCAACCTGAAGCTCTCGGACTACCTGCTCAAAAGCACTGACCGCCTCAACGAAGTCACCCAGCAGAACCTGCAGACCAAGCAACAGCTGGACAGCGTGACGCAAAGCGATGCGGCGCTGGACGAACAGATCAACGTGCTCAAGGGCAGCCTGCTGCTCTCGAAGATTCTCTATAAACAGAAACTGGCATTGCCGCGTCTCAAGGTCGACCGCGACCTGGCCGACCAGATCGCCGACATTCGCCTGTATCAGTTCGAAGTCAGCCAGCAACGGGAGTTGCTCAGCAACCCGGCTACTTACGTCGACAATTTGCTGTCGACCCAGCCGCCTGAGCAGGTCACTCCGCAGCTACGCAAGAGCCTGCTGGAGCTGGCGACCACCCGCGCCGACCTGCTGGAGCGCCTGAACCGCGAATTGAGCGCGGTACTCAACGAGTCCATCACCCTGCAACTGAACCAGAAACAACTGCTCAGCACCGCGCAAAGCCTGCGCGCGACACTCGATGAGCAGATGTTCTGGATTCCCAGCAACAAGCCGCTGGACCTGGAATGGATACGCGCCGTGCCGGATCGCCTGGAGCGCCAGGTCACGACGCTGCCTTGGGCTTCCAGCCTCAGCGAACTGACTGACGGCCTGACCCAGCGGCCGCTGCTGTTCCTGCCGCTGGCATTGCTGATCGGTGCGTTGCTGTGGCGTCGCAAGAGTCTGTATGCGCGGTTGAACAAGGTTCACCAGGACATCGGCCACTTCAAGCGCGACAGCCAGTGGCACACGCCGCAGGCAATTCTGATCAATATTCTGCTGGCGATGCCGGTGGCGCTGGGCCTGGCCTTGTGCGGTCTGGCCCTGCAAATCGACGCCCGTGGGCAGAATGCGAACATGGGCGCGGCCCTGCTGCAAATGGCCCAGGCCTGGCTGGTGTTCTACACCGCGTACCGGATTCTGGCGCCGGGTGGCGTGGCCGAACTGCATTTCCGTTGGGAAAAGCCTCAGGTCGAATTCCTGCGTGGCTGGATCCGTCGCCTCGGCATCGTGGTCATGGCGCTGGTGGCGGTGGTGGCGGTCGCCGAACTGCAACCGGCGACGCTGGCTGACGACGTGCTCGGCATGCCAGTGGTACTGACCTGTTATGCGATGATGACCTGGCTGCTCGGTCGCCTGCTGATCAGCAGCCCGACCCACGACAGCACGCCGCTGTTCCGCAAGTTCATGGCCATCATGTTCACCGCCCTGCCTGTCGCGTTGTTCGTGGCCGTTTGCTTCGGCTACTACTACACCGCGCTAAAACTCAGCGACCGGTTGATCAACACGCTGTACTTGCTGATGTTCTGGCTGGTGATCGAAGCCACTTTCGTTCGCGGTCTAAGCGTGGCCGCACGGCGCCTGGCCTACCAGCGCGCCCTGGCCAAACGTCAGGCGGCGAAAGAGGCCGGCGATGGCGAAGCGGTGATCGAAGAACCGACCATGGACATCGAGAAGGTCAACGAACAGTCCCTGCGCCTGATTCGCCTGGCACTGCTCGGTGGCTTCATGGCGTTGCTGTACTGGGTCTGGGCCGACCTGATCACCGTGTTCTCGTACCTGGACAACGTGACCCTCTACGAATACACCAGCGGCACGGGCGCCAATATGAGCATGGTGCCGATCAGCATCGGCGACATGCTCGGCGCGCTGATCATCATCGGCATCACCTTCGCCCTGGCGCGCAACCTGCCCGGTCTGCTGGAAGTGTTCGTGCTATCGAAGCTGAACCTGGCCCAGGGCAGCGCCTACGCCACCACCACGTTGCTGTCGTATGTGATTGCCGGTGTCGGTTTCGTCTCGACCCTGTCGACCCTCGGCGTGAGCTGGGACAAGTTGCAATGGCTGGTGGCGGCGCTGTCGGTCGGCCTCGGCTTCGGCATGCAGGAGATCTTCGCCAACTTCATCTCCGGCATCATGATCCTGTTCGAGCGCCCGGTGCGGATCGGCGACACCATCACCATCGGCAACCTGTCGGGCACCGTGAGCAAGATCCGCATTCGCGCCACGACCATCACCGACTTCGACCGCAAGGACATCATTGTCCCGAACAAAACGTTCATTACCGGGCAACTGATCAACTGGTCGCTGACCGACACCATCACCCGGGTGACCCTCAAGCTCGGAGTCGACTACGGCTCGGACCTGGATCTGGTGAAAGAGCTTTTGCTGAAGGCCGCGCGCGATAACCCGCGTGTACTGAAAGATCCGGAACCCCACGTGTACTTCCTGAACTTCGGCGAAAGCACGCTCGACCACGAGTTGCGCATGCACGTGCGCGATCTCGGCGACCGCAACCCGGTACTCGATGAGGTCAACCGCTTCATCAACCGCGAGTTCAAGAAGCAGCACATCAACATCTCGTTCCGGCAAATGGAGGTTTACCTCAAGAACCTGCACGGCCAGGAATACAAGATGGTGCCGATCGAACCGGAAACGAAAACCATCGTGCCGCTGACGGATGGCAAACAACCGCCGCAAATGCCCCCCGCCGCCAAACTCGACTAACCGGCTTTTCCCCAGCAGAATGCTCGGACATTCTGCTGGAGCCGGCCCTTGAAAGCCCTCGACGAACTGACCTTCGATAATCGCTTCGACCGCCTGGGCGATACGTTTTCCGCCCACGTGCTGCCCGAGCCGATCGACAATCCGCGCCTCGTAGTCGCCAGTCCCGCCGCCATGGCGCTGCTGGATCTCGACCCGGCCGTGGCCGAAACCCCGGAGTTCGCCGAGCTGTTCAGCGGCCACAAGCTCTGGGCCGACGCGGTTCCGCGAGCGATGGTCTATTCCGGGCATCAATTCGGCTCGTACAACCCGCAGTTGGGCGACGGTCGTGGCCTGCTGCTCGGCGAGGTCTACAACGAAGCCGGCGAACATTGGGACCTGCACCTCAAGGGTGCGGGCCAGACGCCGTTTTCACGCATGGGCGATGGCCGTGCGGTACTGCGCTCCTCGATCCGCGAATTCCTTGCATCCGAAGCGCTGCACGCCCTGAACATCCCGACCACCCGGGCATTGTGCGTGATCGGCTCAGACACCCCGGTGTGGCGCGAGAAACAGGAACGCGCCGCCATGGTTCTGCGCCTGGCGCCGAGCCACGTGCGCTTCGGGCATTTCGAATATTTCTACTACACCAAACGCCCCGAGAAGCAGAAAGAACTCGGCGATCATGTGCTGGCCAACCATTTCCCCGAATGCCTGGAGCAACCGGAGCCGTATCTGGCGATGTTCCGCGAGATCGTCGAGCGCAACGCCGAGCTGATCGCCAAATGGCAGGCCTACGGTTTCTGTCACGGCGTGATGAACACCGACAACATGTCGATCCTCGGCATCACCTTCGACTTCGGCCCGTTCGCCTTCCTCGATGACTTTGATGCCAACTTCATCTGTAACCACTCCGATGATCAGGGTCGCTACTCCTTCAGTAATCAGGTGCCAATCGGCCAGTGGAATCTCAGCGCGTTGGCCCAATCCCTGACGCCGTTCATCAGTGTTGAAGCTTTGCGCGAAACCCTCGGCCTGTACCTACCACTGTTCCAGGCCCATTACCTGGACCTGATGCGCCGCCGCCTCGGCCTGACCACCGCCGAAGACGACGACCAGAAACTGCTGGAACACCTGCTGCAACTGATGCAGAACAGCGGCGTCGATTACAGCCTGTTCTTCCGTCGCCTGGGTGAAGAATCACCAGAAGTTGCAATCGCTCGCTTGCGCGATGACTTCGTCGACATCAAGGGCTTCGACGCCTGGGGCGAGCTTTACATCGACCGGGTTGCCCGCGAAGGCGAACTGGATCAGGTGCAGCGCCGCAAGCGGATGCACGCTGTCAATCCGCTGTACATCCTGCGCAATTACCTGGCGCAAAAGGCTATCGATGCGGCGGAGAGTGGCGACTACTCGGAGGTTCGGCGACTGCACGCGGTGCTAAGCAACCCGTTCGAGGAACAACCAGGGATGGAAAGTTATGCCGAACGGCCGCCGGAATGGGGCAAGCATCTGGAGATCAGTTGTTCTTCGTGAGGCAGAACGTTAAGCATTTTGGATTGGCGATGAACGGCGCTCTCGCTCATAGGCTTCAATATGATCGCTTATAATCGAGACCAAACCCTCGAGTGAGTGCAACTCATCGCCGCCCATCATCACTAGTAGCTCGTCCCGTGATTCAACCAACCGGTCGAATTCAAATTCTGATTGAGGCCGTTTTAGCAGCCAAGATACGGATGACCAGTGATCAATGGCTTGCTTTACGATTCCTTGCATTTTTGCGCCTTTTGGTTGTTATCGGAAAGTGCGCGAAAGATTACAAACTGAATCACTCGCAACCTAGCAGACATAGGCAACGCGTCCTGTAGGGGGCGTCTCCAATTGCAGAAGGTTCCTGCCTACAAATTCGAATCTTGATAAACATGGTTCTTACCTCCAGATCAATGCTCTGACAACCAACTTCAGAAGAGCCTCACTATGCCCGACCCACTCCTGATCCCCTGCCCCCACTGCAACGGCCTCAACCGCATTCCCGCCGAGCGCCTGAACGACCATCCAAAATGCGGACGCTGCAAGGCCGAAGTCCTGCTGAACAAGCCTTTCGAATTGAAACAGGGCGACTATGCCAGCCAGATCAAGGGCGATTTGCCGTTGCTGGTGGACGTGTGGGCGGACTGGTGCGGGCCGTGCAAGTCGTTTGCGCCGGTGTTTGAGCAGGCGGCGGCGCAACTTGCGGGCAAATGCCGATTGGCCAAGCTGGACAGCGAGGCGAATCAGCAGCTGTCGGCACAGCTGGGGATTCGCTCGATTCCAAGCCTGATCCTGTTCAAGAACGGCCGGGAAGTTGCACGCCAGAGCGGGGCCTTCCCGTTACCGCAATTGATGAGTTGGTTGCGCAGTCAGGGCATCTGAGATCGGCCTGACAGGCTTTCAGGCATTTTCCAGCAGGTTATGCAGCTCGACGAATTGCTGCGTCAGTTTGTGCCGTGGGTCGAGGTGGATCAGCGGTGTGTTGGCCTGGTGAGATTCGCGCATGCGCACCGAGCTTGCCAGGTACACCGGCAGCACCGGCAGGCCTTCGGCGATCAGTTCGTCGAGGATTTGCTGGGGCAGGCTGGCACGGGCCTGGAACTGGTTGACGACGATGCCTTCCACTTCCAGCCCTTCGTTATGGTCTTCCTTCAGCTCTTCGATTTCCGCCAGCAGGCCGTACAGCGCCTGACGCGAGAAACTGTCGCAATCGAAGGGAATCAGCACACGATCGGCGGCAATCAACGCTGAAACTGCATAAAAATTCAGTGCAGGCGGCGTATCGAGGTAAATCCGGTCGTAGTCTTCGCTCAGTTCTTCAAGCAATTTACGCAGCTTGTTGATCTTGTGCTTGGCCTCGAGCTTTGGCTGCAAGTCAGCCAGCTCAGCGGTAGCGGTCACGACGTGGAGGTTGTCGAACGGGGTTTCGTAGATGTCGACCTGATTCTTCTTGGAGAACGGCCCGGAAGACAGTGTCTGCTTGAAGAAATCGGCAATGCCCATCGGGATGTCACTGCCGGTGAGCCCCGTCAGGTATTGAGTGGAGTTGGCCTGGGCATCGAGATCCACCATCAAGGTGCGAAAGCCCTCGCTGGCGCTGACCGCCGCCAGATTGCAGGCAATGCTGGATTTGCCCACGCCACCTTTCTGATTGAACACCACGCGCCGCATGTCAAAACCTCCGTGTACCAAAGAATGACCGAGTGTAGTGTTCCACAGCGCTGCTTAGCTACCTCGCAGGCATGGGACTACACGGTCAGTCGTCATCTCTTGCGAAAAAACCGGCAAACATCCCGCTCAATCGAAGCCAGAACCGACAGACGGGGTGATGAAAACGTGAATAATTGCCAAACGTTCAATTTTTGCGAACTAACCGGTACATCTCATTGAGCAAAATGTAACCAGCATTTGCTACACGTTCCCGGCACCGGGATAATGCGCACCACTCGGCGCCCAGCGCCACGTAGGTGTGCCGTGCATTTTGCGCCACTCACCGCGTCAACGGAGCCCGCAGGGGCGGGATGAATGTCTGTGATCAATTTCAACATCGCCCAGTGGCGCGCGTGGGCCCCGGGGCTCGAAAGCGTGGACGATTGGCACGCCTGGAGTCGACAACCGGTCGTTCTGCCGGCCAGCGATGCCGCTCCTGACGTATCGTTCCTGCCCGCGATGCAACGCCGGCGCCTGAGCCGACTGGCGCGAATGGCGTTCTGTGTCGGCTGGCCCCTGGCAGAAGGCCGCCAGAACCTGCCGCTGGTCTTTTTTTCCCGTCACGGTGAAACGCCGCGCACCTTTGACATTCTCAGCGACCTGGCCGTCGAACAGCCGCTGTCGCCGACGCAGTTCAGTCTGTCAGTGCACAACGCGATCATTGGCCTGTGGTCGATCATGCGCGGCGAAACCAGCGAAATGACCGCCCTCGCCGCCGCTGGGGATGGCCTTGAACACGGCATGCTGGAGGCAGCTGCCCTGCTCAACGAAGGCGCACCAGCCGTATTGCTGGTGGTGACCGAAGAACAACCGCCCGAGGCTTACTCGACGTGGATCGATGACGTGCCTTTCCCGTACGCCGTCGGGCTGCTGATCACACCCGGCAATGACTGGCAGCTGTCCCTGAACAGCCCCACGGATGCGTTGTCCAAACCCCGTTGGCCCCACGCACTGAATCTGTTGAGTGCGCTGTTGGGCCAGCAAACCACCTGCCAACATGCCTGGAAAAATCGTGTATGGACCTGGCAACGCAACCCATGACCGAAAAGAACCGCGACGCC
This sequence comes from Pseudomonas sp. MAG733B, assembly GCF_036884845.1. NCBI lineage: Bacteria > Pseudomonadati > Pseudomonadota > Gammaproteobacteria > Pseudomonadales > Pseudomonadaceae > Pseudomonas > Pseudomonas sp. MAG733B. The sequence continues at coordinate 983,361 of NZ_CP145732.1, read as the reverse complement.
TATTACTGGCGTCTGCTGGCCACCGCCGCAAGCTTCGCCCTGTTCGGGCTGGGCGGGTTGTGCCTGCGCGTGGTTGTTTTCCCCCTGCTCGCCTGCCTGCCGGGCGATGCCCGGACCCACCGGCTGCGCGCGCGGCAGATGGTCAGCCGCTGCTTCTGGTTTTTCGTGCAGTTCATGGCCCGCGCGGGCGTGCTCACTTATGACATTCAGGGCGCCGAGAAACTCGGGCGCCCGGGGCAGATGATCATCGCCAATCACCCGTCGCTGATCGACGTGGTGTTCCTGATCGGCCTGGTGCGCCACGCCAACTGCGTGGTCAAGCAAAGTCTCTGGGAAAACCCCTTCACCCGTGGCCCGCTGCGGCGCACCGAATACATCAGCAACGACGGCAGCATGGACATGCTCGATGCCGCCGCCGATGCACTGAAAGAGGGTCAAACCCTGATCATCTTTCCCGAAGGCACCCGCACCCAGCCGGGTCAGGCGCCGGCCTTTCATCGGGGGGGAGCTGCAATTGCCGTGCGGGGTGCGAAAATCCTCACCCCCGTGGTGATCAAGGTCAGTCCGACCACATTGACCAAGGCCGAGCCCTGGTATCGGATCCCAAAGCGTCGCGTGCACTTCAGTTTCCGCGTCGGGGCCGATATAGACCCACAAGCCTTCGCCGCGCTGGGCCCAGCCCCACAGGCCTCGCGCAAGCTCAACGATTATCTGCATTCTTACTTTATCAAGGAGCTCGCCGAAGATGAGCGATCTGCACCGTGAAATCAAAGACCTGATCATCGAAGCCCTGGGCCTCGAAGACATCAGCGCCGAAGACATCGGCAACGACCAGACGCTGTTCGGCGAAGGCCTGGGCCTGGACTCGGTGGACGCACTGGAGCTCGGCCTGGCCATCCAGAAAAAGTACGGCATCAAAATCGATGCCGACGCCAAGGACACCCGCAACCACTTCAGCAACGTGGCGAGCCTTGCGGCGTTCGTCACTGCAAAACAGGCAGCTTGAGACCGGACCATGCAAACTCGTGACGACATTTTCAACACACTGCGCGATGCCTTGGTCGAGCTGTTCGAACTGGACCCCGAGCGCGTGAGCCTCGAATCCAACCTCTATCAGGACCTGGAAATCGACAGCATCGACGCTGTCGACCTGATCGATCACATCAAACGCCAGACCGGCAAGAAAATCGCCGCCGAAGAATTCAAATCGGTGCGTACCGTCAGCGACGTGGTCGAGGCGGTCTACCGTCTGGTTCAACCGGCCGCATGAGCCGACTGATCGGCCTCGGCCTGCTGCTGGCGGGCCTGCTGTACCCCTTTGCGGTGTATTTCGGCATGGAACACTTCGCGCCGTGGCAGTTCGGCCTGCTGCTGGGCAGCCTGTGGCTGGCCCGTGCGCTGACCGGCCGGCACCGTCCGGGCAGCTCGTGGATGGCCACTGTCGCCATCGTTTTCTGCCTGCTGCTGGCGCTGTTCGACAGTCCGGTGCTGCTGCGTTGGTATCCGGTATTGATCAGCGGTTTCATGCTGGCATTGTTCGGGTTGAGCCTGAAATACGGCCCACCCATGGTCGAGCGCCTGGCCCGCCTGCGCGAGCCGGATTTGCCGGCCAAGGGCATTCGCTATACACGCCAGGTGACCATCGCCTGGAGCGTGTTTTTTCTCTGCAACGGTTTATGTGCTGCTGCCCTGACACTGTGGGCGCCGCTGAGCTGGTGGATGTTGTACACCGGCCTGATTTCCTACGGATTGATAGGCCTGATGTTTGCCATTGAATGGCTGATACGACAACGGGTACGAGGCCGCCCATGAATTGGATAAAACTTGAGCATTTGTTGCTCAAGCCCGAGCCGGAACGCGGCGTAACGGCCGAACCGGCGTTGAATCACACGCAGCTCTGCGAGCAGGCCCTGAGCCTGGCGGCCGGCCTGCAAGCCCAGGGTGCGCAGCGTATCGCCGTGCACCTTGAAGACGCCGCCGATCTGGCGATTGCCCTTCTGGGCGCTTGGCGTGCCGGGGTCAGCGTGTTGCTGCCGGCCGACCTGCAACCACAAACCCGCCAACGCTGGTCGAGCGAAGTGGATGTGTGGCTGACCTATCAGCCTGACGATGCGCAGCTGAGCGACTATCGGCATTCACCGCTGAGTGCCGCGGCACTGGATCTGGATCAATGTCGGTTGAGCCTGTGCACGTCCGGCTCCAGCGGCGAACCCAAGCGCATCGAGAAATCCCTGCGGCAACTGGCCAATGAAGTCGAAGCCCTGGAACAGCTGTGGGGTGCCGATCTCGGCCCGGCGTGCATTATCGGCAGCGTCGCCACCCAACACATCTACGGCTTGCTGTTTCGGGTGCTGTGGCCGCTGTGCGCCGGGCGGCCGTTTGTGCGCAAGCAACTGGCTTTCCCCGAAGACCTGCAACGCGCCGGCCGCGAACATTCTGCCTTCGCCTGGGTTGCCAGCCCGGCGCTGCTCAAGCGTATGGGCGACAATCTCGATTGGCCAGCCCTGAGCGCGGTGCGCCGGGTATTTTCTTCTGGTGGCGCGTTGCCGACCGAAGCCGCGCAGAGCCTGCACCAACGCCTGCATCAATGGCCGACCGAAATATTCGGCAGCTCGGAAACCGGCGGCATTGCCTGGCGCCAGGGCGAAACGCTCTGGCAGCCATTTGCGGACGTTGAACTGAGTCAGGACCGCGACGGCGCGCTGCTTATCGCCTCGCCGTATTTGCCTCCCGGTCATATCGAACATACCGCCGATGCTGCACGGATCGCCGCTGACGGGCGTTTCGAGCTGCTTGGACGGCTGGACAGGATCGTCAAACTGGAAGAAAAACGCATCTCGCTGCCGATGTTGGAGCAGGCGCTGACAGCCCACGACTGGGTCGCCGAAGCGCGGCTTGGCGTTGTCCAGGAAAATCGCGCGTCGCTGGGAGCGTTGCTGGTCCTGACCGACGCGGGCCTGCATGCCCTGCGCAATCAGGGTCGACGCACGCTCACCGAACAATTGCGCCAACACCTGAGCCAGCATTGTGAAGCGCTGGCCCTGCCAAGACGCTGGCGTTTGCTGCGGCAAATGCCGCTGAACAGTCAAGGCAAACTGCCCCAGACCGACGTCGAAGCCCTGCTGCTGGCGCCACGTCCCAAGGCGCCAGAGGTATTGGAACAGGCCGAAACCGAGGGCGAGTGGAGCCTGCAACTGGCCGTGCCGCCGGATCTTGCCTATTTCAGCGGCCACTTCCCCACCGCCCCGGTTTTGCCCGGTGTGGTGCAGGTGGAATGGGCGCTGAACCTCGGCCAGCAATTGATGAACCTGCCGGAAAAATTTGCCGGCATGGAAGTGCTGAAGTTCCAGCAACTGGTGCGGCCGGGCGATGAAGTCCAATTGCACCTGCGCTTCGACCCGGTTCGCAGCAAACTGTATTTCGCCTATCGCAACGAAACCGCCACCTGCTCCAGCGGACGAATATTGCTGGAGGCTGCGCATGCCTAACCTGTGGCGAGGGAGCTTGCTCCCGCTGGGCTGCGAAGCAGCCCCAAAACCATTCGATGCCGATTTCATGGCGAGTGCTGCGCACTCGAACGGGAGCAAGCTCCCTCGCCACAGAGGTTTTGTGGAGACATCGTCTCATGCATAGCCCCTGCGCAGTCATCCCCGTCTACAACCACGAAACCGCGATCACCACCGTGGTCGACGCGCTAATCGCCAGCAACCTGCCGTGCATTCTGGTGGACGACGCCAGCAGCCCGGCGTGCGCCAGAGTGCTCGATCGACTGGCCCAACGCGAAATGGTCTACCTGATCCGCCTCGCTGCGAATGAGGGCAAGGGCGGCGCGGTGATGACCGGCCTGCGCGAAGCGTCGCGTCTGGGCTTCAGCCACGCCTTGCAGGTGGACGCTGACGGCCAGCATGACCTGCAAGATGTGCAGCGGTTTATCGAGCACTCGCGCGCCCACCCTTACGCGGTGATCTGCGGCTATCCGCAGTACGACGCCAGCGTGCCCAAGGGTCGCCTGTACGCCCGCTACCTGACCCACGTCATGGTCTGGATCAACACCCTGTCGTTGCAGATTCGCGATTCCATGTGTGGCTTCCGTGTTTATCCGTTGCCACCGGTTCTGGCGTTGATCGACACCGCGAAGATCGGCAAACGCATGGATTTCGACTCGGACATTCTGGTGCGCCTGGCCTGGCGCGGGCAGCCGATGCAGTGGCTGCAAACCAAGGTTCATTACCCGCTGGACGGTGTTTCGCATTTCCGCATGTTCCACGACAACGTGCTGATTTCGAGCATGCACACCCGACTGTTCTTCGGCATGTTGTTGCGCTCGCCGATGATCCTCTGGCGACGGTGGCGCGCATGAACGCAGAAAAGCAACACTGGGCCGATCGCGAAGAACGCGGCAGTTTCTGGCTGATGAAATTCACCGCACTCGCCGCCAAAGTGCTCGGTCGCCGGCTGTTGAGCCCATTGCTGTACGGCATCGTCCTGTACTTTTTTCTGTTCGGCCGCAGCGCCCGCCATAGCGCCTGGCAATACCAGCAACGGCTCGCCGACTGGAGCGGTCGCAGCGAATTGCGCCCGACCCATTGGCGGGTGTTCGGCCAGTTCATGGCCTTCGCCGATTCCATGCTCGACAAGCTCGACGTGTGGAACGGCAAGCTGAGCATCGAGCAAATCGAAATCATCGACCCGGCGCTGCTGCGCAACCAGTTGCGCGGTACACGCGGGCAGATGCTGGTGGGCGCGCACCTGGGCAATCTCGAAGTCTGCCGCGCTCTGGCCGAGATCGGCGAAAAGGTCACCATGAACGTGCTGGTGCACACCAAGCACGCCGAACAGTTCAACCGTTTGCTGGGCGAGGCTGGTGCAACCAATCTGCGCCTGATCCAGGTCAGCGAACTGGACCCGGTGATCATGCTGCAACTGCACGAACGCCTGGAGCGCGGCGAGTGGCTGGCGATTGCCGGCGACCGCGTGCCGCTGCATGGCGGGCGCAGCGTGACCGTGGACTTCCTGGGTTACCCGGCAAAATTTCCGCAGGGGCCGTGGCTGCTGGCCGGCCTGTTGAAATGCCCGATCAACCTGCTGATGTGCCTGAAGAAGCCCGACGGTGATTATCGCCTGACCATTGAGCCGTTCGCGGACTCGATAACGTGGAAGCGCAGCGACCGCGAGCAGGTCATTCATCAGTGGGCCTCCCGCTATGCCAAGCGCCTGAGTCACTATTGCCTCGACGCGCCCCAACAATGGTTCAACTTTTACCCTTTCTGGAAGACCGATGACGACGTCAACGCTTGAGCCGGTAACCTTCGGCGAACTCCCTTTGCGCATCGAAGACGTGCTGGCCCTGGCCAACCGTCAGGCGCCGACGCAGTTGCAGAGCGACCCTGCGTACCGCGAGCGCATTGCCAAAGGCGCACGGTTCCTCGATTCCCTGCTGGACAAGGAAGGCGTGATCTACGGCGTGACCACCGGCTATGGCGATTCTTGCGTGGTGGCGGTGCCGCTGCATCACGTCGAGGCACTGCCGCAGCATCTGTACACGTTCCACGGCTGCGGGCTGGGCAAAATGCTCGATGCCCAAGCCACCCGTGCGGTGCTGGCGGCGCGTTTGCAGTCGCTGTGCCACGGCGTTTCCGGAGTGCGCGTTGAGCTGCTGGAGCGCCTGCAAGCGTTCCTCGAACACGACATTCTGCCGCTGATTCCGGAAGAGGGTTCGGTGGGTGCCAGCGGTGATCTGACGCCACTGTCCTACGTCGCCGCCACGTTGTCCGGTGAACGCGAAGTGATGTTCCGCGGCGAACGCCGCCAGGCTGCCGACGTGCATCGCGAACTCGGCTGGCAGCCGCTGGTGCTGCGTCCGAAAGAAGCCCTGGCGCTGATGAACGGCACAGCCGTGATGACCGGCCTCGCCTGCCTGGCCTTCGCCCGCGCCGATTATTTGCTGCAACTGGCCACGCGCATCACCGCGCTGAACGTGGTCGCCCTGCAAGGTAATCCCGAGCATTTCGACGAACGCCTGTTCGCCACCAAACCGCATCCAGGGCAGATGCAAGTCGCCGCGTGGCTGCGCAAGGATCTGGCGATCGATGCGCCGACCGCGCCGCTGCATCGCCTGCAAGACCGCTATTCCCTGCGGTGTGCGCCACACGTGCTGGGCGTGTTGGCCGACAGCCTGAACTGGCTGCGTTCGTTCATCGAGATCGAGCTCAACAGCGCCAACGACAACCCGATCATCGACGCCGAAGCCGAACGTGTGCTGCACGGCGGGCACTTCTACGGCGGCCACATCGCATTCGCCATGGACAGCCTGAAAAACCTCGTGGCCAATGTCGCCGACTTGCTGGACCGGCAGCTCGCGTTGCTGGTAGACGAGCGTTACAACCACGGTTTGCCGAGCAACCTGTCCGGCGCAACGGCCGAGCGCGCCATGCTCAATCATGGCTTCAAGGCCGTGCAGATCGGCACCAGCGCCTGGACCGCCGAAGCGCTGAAAAACACCATGCCGGCCAGCGTGTTTTCGCGCTCCACCGAGTGCCACAACCAGGACAAGGTCAGCATGGGCACCATTGCCGCCCGCGATGCGATCCGTGTTTTGGAGCTGACAGAACAAGTCGCCGCCGCCACGTTGCTCGCCGCAAACCAAGGCGTCTGGCTGCGCGGTCAGGCCGCAGAGGCGCGACCGTTGCCGCCAGCGCTCGCGGCCATGCATGAAGAGCTGCGCAAGGACTTCCCGCCGGTCATCGAAGACCGCGCGCTGGAAGGCGAATTGCGCCTGTGCCTGCAACGAATCGCCAAACAACACTGGAGGCTGCATGCGTAGCAAGGGAGTGCTGCACACCGATACGGAAATCCTCGTGCCGTTCTTTGACGTCGACAGCATGCACGTCGTCTGGCACGGCCATTACGTCAAATACCTGGAAATCGCCCGCTGCGCGTTACTGGACAAGATCGGCCACAACTACACCGCGATGTCCGAGTCGGGCTACGCCTGGCCGGTGATCGACCTGCAGCTGCGCTACGTGCGCGGCGCGGTGTTCGGTCAGAAACTGAACGTGCGCGCCAATCTGGTGGAGTGGGAGAACCGGTTGAAGATCAACTACCTGATCAGCGACCTGGAAACCGGTGAACGCCTGACCCGCGCGGTTTCCGTGCAGGTCGCGGTCGACATGAGCAATCGCGAGATGCAACTGGCTTCGCCGAAGGTCTTCACCGATGCGGTAGAGAGGGCCCTGCCATGATTATCTGCCGCCCCCGTTCCCCTGTGGGAGCGAGCCTGCTCGCGATGGTCGTTAACGATGACGCTGGGCACCTGACACTCCGTGGTGTTCTCAGGTTTTTCGCGAGCAGGCTCGCTCCTACAGTGTTCTGCGTGTTGCTGGGCATTCCTGGGTTGGCCAACGCTTTCGACCTGCAACAACTCAGCGATCAACTGGCCAAGCCCGATGTCATCCACGGCAGCTTCATCCAGGAAAAACACCTGCGCGCCCTGCCCCAGCCGCTGACCAGCAAAGGCACTTTCGTCCTGGCGAAAAACCACGGTCTGCTGTGGCTGCTGAAAACACCGCTGCAACAGGATTACCGCATTACCGACAAAGGCATTGCCCGGCGGGATGCCGCCGGTTGGCAAATGCTGCCGGGCAAGAGCGCCGGCGCCGAGCAGAACCGCTTGTTCCTCGCCGTGCTGCAAGGCGACAGCAGCGGCCTGCAACGGGATTTCGAATTGTCGCTAAGCGGTGACGCAAAGAACTGGAAGCTGACGTTGCTGCCGCGCTCAATGTTGCTCAAGCAAGTGTTCAACCAGATCAACATTACCGGTGGCGAACTGGTGCACAGCATCGAACTGCTGGAAACCCAGGGCGACAGCACCTTGTTGCGCATGCAGGACAGCACCAGCGCCCAACCGCTGAGCGACGCGGAGCAACATGACTTTGCCCAGTGAACGCAGGCTGCCGTGGCTGTTCCTGATCCTGCTGCTGGCAGTGCTGGCGCTCGCCGGTTGGCAATGGCGTAACGGCGCTCCGCTGTCCGCCAACCTGATGGAACTGGTCCCCGGCACCGCGCCGGACGCGTTGGAACTGCGCGCCGAACAGCGCATGCAGGAGCCGTTGAACCGCGAAATGCTGGTGCTGGTCGGCCATAAGAATCGTGAACAAGCCATCGCCATGGCGCAAAAGCTGGGCGATCAATGGCAAGCCAGCGGCCTGTTCGAAAAGGTCCAGTGGAACCTGCAAGCCGACTTGCCGGCACTGCGCACGCAGTTGCTGCAAGGTCGATTGGCAATGTTGTCCGCCGATGACCGGCAGCAGTTGATCGAACATCCCGACGCCTTTATCCAGCAACGCGTTCAGGCGCTGTTCGACCCCTTCACCGGTTTCAGCCTGGTGCCGAGCCAGGATGATTGGCTGGGCCTGACCGGACGCATCCAGAACAGCCAGCCACAGCACGGCGCGGTGCAACTGGACATCGGCAGTGGCGCGTTGATTGCCGATGCCGACGGCAAGAGCTGGGTGCTGCTGCGCGCACGAACCACCGGTAACGCCTTCGACATGAACCTGCCGCTGCAAGTGGCCGACCTGCTCCAGTTCAGTCGCGAAGAAGCAGCCAAGGCTGACGTTCAACTGCTGGCCGCCAGCGGCTTGCTGTACGCAGCCAACGGCCGGCGACAGGCGTCCCGCGAAATGACCTGGGTCGGCGGCGGTGCCACGGTCGGCATCCTGTTGTTGCTGTTGCTGGCCTTCCGTCGTTGGCGCGTGCTGCTGGCGTTTGTTCCGGTGCTGGTGGGCATGCTGTTTGGCGCGGTGGCCTGCGTGGCGTTGTTCGGTCATATGCATGTGATGACTTTGGTGCTTGGTTCGAGCCTGATCGGCGTCGCCGTGGATTACCCGCTGCATTACCTGTCCAAAAGCTGGAGCCTGAAACCCTGGCACGCCTGGCCGGCGTTGCGTCTGACCTTGCCGGGCCTGACCCTGAGCCTGATCACCAGCGCCATCGGTTACCTGGCCCTGGCCTGGACACCGTTCCCGGCGCTGACGCAGATTGCGGTGTTCTCCGCTGCCGGTTTGCTCGGTGCTTATTTGTCCGCCGTATGCCTGCTGCCAGCGTTGCTCAAAGGCGCCGATCTACGTCCGGCGCAATGGCCGCTGCGGGTTTCCGAGTTTTTGCTGGGGCGCCGCGAAGCACTGCTCAAACACCTGAGTACACCCGTCCTGCTGGCCCTGCTGATTGCCTTTTGCATCGGTGGACTTTTGCAGCTCGAAACGAAAAACGACATCCGCCAATGGGTCAGCGCTCCACAGCAATTGACCGACGAAGCGCAGACCATCGCGCGGATTACCGGTTATCAGCCCACCAGCCAGTTCTTCCTGGTGCAAGGCGCCAACCAACAGCAATTGCTCGAACGATCGAGCGCCTTGAGTGAGCGTCTGGATCAGTTGGTCAACCTGGAAAAACTCCAGGGCTATCTGTCGCTCAACCAATTGGTAGGCCAGCCAAGCGATCAGCAACAAGTCCGCGAAGCCTTGGGCAAGCTGCCGCAGTTTTGGCAGCCGCTGCTGGATGTCGGCGTGCCGGTCGAAGCCCTGCAAGCGGAATTGACCAAGCTTCAGGCTCTGCCCGTTGAAGACATCGACGCAGCACTGGCCGGACCGCTGGCGGAACCTTATCGCCTGTTGTGGCTGGGGCCGACTGATGACGGCGTGGCGGCGATGGTCAGCCTGCAAGGCATCAACAACCCGACCTTGCTGCAAGTCCAGGCTGAGGATTTGTCGGGCGTAGTGCTGGTGGATCGACTGGGCGAGCTGAACAGCGTCTTCGCCGCCACCCAGATCAGCGCCGCCGAACTGAAACTCGCCTCCTGCGTGCTGATCGTCCTCGTGTTGATCCTGCCATTCGGCTTTGGCGGCGCATTGCGCATCGTGTCCCTGCCGCTGCTGGCTGCACTGTGCAGTCTGGCCAGCCTTGGTTGGCTGGGGCAGCCGTTGACCCTGTTCAGCCTGTTCGGCCTGTTGCTGGTGACGGCAATCAGCGTCGACTACGCGATCCTCATGCGCGAACAGGTCGGCGGCGCCGCCGTGAGCCTGCTGGGCACCTTGCTGGCGGCGCTGACCACATGGTTGTCGTTCGGCTTGCTGGCGGTCTCAAGTACGCCAGCGGTAAGCAACTTCGGCCTGTCGGTGAGCCTGGGCCTGATCTTCAGCTTCCTGCTCGCCCCATGGGCCGGTCGACAAGTGCATGCACTCCCCGTCACAGAGCCGGCAGCATGATGATCGCGCTGTTTTGGGCGATGGCCCTGGCGCTGTTCGCGGTGGCGACCCGCGTTGGCCGCCACTTCGGCCTGATCCCGATCGTCAGCCAATTGCTCTTGGCGACCATCGGGTTGCCCCTGCTGATGTACTTCTGGATCGAGCCGCAATGGCAACTGAGCGGCGCGACACTGGTGTCGCCGGACTGGCTGAAAAACCTCTACAGCCTGAGTTTTGCGTTGCTGCTGGGCTACATCCTCAGCGACGTGATCGATCTGCAACTGGATCGCCAGAGCCTGAAAATCGCCTTGCCGAGTTTCTGCATTCCGTTTGCCTGCGGCCTGGTCACGGCGGTCTGGCTGTTGCCGCCGCAACCGTGGATCAGCTCGCTGGCAGTCGGCCTGCTGTTCGCCATTACCGCGATCCCGGTGTTGTATCTGTACCTGCGGCATATCGATTACCCGCCCGCCGCCACCCGGCGACTGGTGCAAACGGCGATCCTGATCGACCTCGCCTGCTGGACCCTGTTCGCCTTGGCCCAAGGCAGCCTGCATCTAAGCAGTTTGTTGCTGCCCTTGGTTGGCGCGTGCCTGCCGGTGTTGCTGCGGCTGCTCGGCCTGCGCCAGTTGTGGCTGTACAGCCTGGGCTTCTTCGCACTGCTGGTGGTCGCTGAACACTACAAGCTCAATGCACTGATTTTCGGCATCGGTTATGTACTGATCATGGCTGCGCTGAAGGCACCGTTGGTGTTGCCGCTGCCGGCGATCTGGATGAGCCGCTTGCAAACGTACATTGCCATTCCGCTGATCCTCACCTTCGGCATTGTGCAGATCAACGTGCACAGCGCGATGGACAGCCTCGGCTGGCTGCAACTGACAGCTCTGCTGCTGTTGCCGATTGCCAGCAAATTGCTCGGCAACTGGATCGGCCTCGGCTGGGCCGGCGCCTCGTTCCAGGGCGCCAGTCGTTGGCGAGAAAGTGTGCTGCTGAACATTCGCGGTTTGAGTGAGATCGTCTTTCTCAACCTGCTGCTGCAACAACAGCTGATCAGCCCGGCGCTGTACTTTGCGCTGATGCTGATGGGCCTGATCGCGACACTGCTGCCGGCACTGGCCGGCATGCACCGGATTCCCCTGAAAGCTGCCGGCCCGGCAAGGAGCCCCCATGCCAACCGTTGAAATGCAACGCCGCACGATCGTGGTCATCGGGGCCGGTCCTTCCGGAGCCATCGCCGCCGCACTGCTCAAGCGCAAAGGTCACGACGTGTTGTTAATCGAGCGTCAGCATTTCCCACGGTTTTCCATCGGTGAAAGCCTGCTGTCGCACTGCCTGGATTTCGTCGAAGAAGCGGGCATGCTTGACGCCGTCAACGCAGCCGGGTTCCAGGTGAAAACCGGGGCAGCGTTTGCCTGGGGCGAGCGCTACAGCACCTTCGATTTCGGTGACACATTCACTCAGGGCAAGCCGACGACTTTTCAGGTGCAGCGCGCCGACTTCGACAAACTGCTGGCTGATCAGGCTGCGCTGCAAGGCGTGGAAATTCGCTACGGCGAAACCATCGTCAGTGTCGATATCGATCAGGCCAGACCGCTGCTCGGTGTTCAGCGCGAAGACGGTAGCGAGTACCGCATCGAAGCTGACTTCATGCTCGACGCCAGTGGCTATGGCCGCGTCCTGCCGCGCTTGCTCGACCTGGAGGCACCGTCGAATTTCCCGGTGCGTCAGGCCGTGTTCACCCATGTCGAAGACCATATCGACAATCCGAATTTCGACCGCACGAAAATCCTCGTCACCACCCATCCGACCCAGCGCGATGTGTGGTTCTGGACCATACCCTTCAGCAACGGCCGCTGCTCGGTCGGCGTGGTCGCGGCAGCGGAGCATTTCGAGGGACGCTGCGACAATCTGGACCATTGCCTGCGCGGCTTTATCGCCGAAACGCCCAGCCTTGCAGGCGTACTGGAAAATGCCGCTTGGGACACGCCGGCGCGCACCATTGGCGGTTACTCGGCTAACGTCAAAACCCTGCACGGTCCGGGTTTCGCCTTGCTGGGTAATGCGGCGGAATTCCTCGACCCGGTGTTCTCCTCCGGCGTGACCATCGCCATGCGTTCGGCGAGCATGGCTGCCGGGGTTTTACACCGCCAGTTGCAAGGTGAAACGGTCGACTGGCAACGCGAGTTCGCCGAACCGCTAAAGCGTGGCGTCGATACCTTCCGCTGCTACGTCGAAGGCTGGTACGCCGGGACATTCCAGGATGTGATTTTTTACCCTGAAGGTACCGCAGACATCCGCCGCATGATCAGCTCGATCCTCGCCGGTTATGCCTGGGATGAGCGCAACCCGTTCGTCGCCGAACCCAAACGCCGACTGCGGATGCTGTCGGAACTCTGTGCAAGGAATGCCACATGAGCTATTTGAGCAACACGTACGTCGAAGAGACCCGTTTCGGGCTCTGGTTCCTGCGCAGCCGTACCTGGCAGCACTATGTGTTACGCGTGGCGATCAATGATTTGCGCAGCCTGTTCAGCGAAACGCTGCCCGGTAACCCGGTGCTGCTGGATGCCGGTTGTGGTCAGGGCAAGTCATTCCGCTATCTGCAACAGACCTTCATGCCCGAGCGTCTGATCGGCGTGGACGCCGACCCGCACAGCCTGAACCAGAGTGGCGAAGAAGCGGTCAACCAGGGTATTGCTGTGGAGTTGATCGGCAGCGATTGCGCGACGCTTGCCGTGCCCGATGCCAGCGTCGATCTGCTGTTCTGTCATCAGACGTTCCATCATCTGGTCGAGCAGGAACAGGCACTCGCCGAGTTCTATCGCGTGCTCAAGCCCGGCGGTTATCTGCTGTTCGCCGAATCCACCGAGGCTTACATTGATACCTGGGTGATTCGCTGGCTTTTCCGCCATCCGATGCACGTGCAGAAAAGTGCCGCGCAGTATCTGGAGATGATTCGCCACCAGGGTTTCGAATTCAGCGCGCAAAACGTGTCTTATCCGTACTTGTGGTGGAGCCGCGCCAAGGATTTCGGCCTGCTCGAACGCTTGGGCCTGCGCCAGCCGAAACCCTTTGGCCAGCGGGAAGAAACCCTGGTCAATGTGGTGGCGCGCAAGCCGTTGGAAGGTGTTGTGTGATGCTAATTGCCGAACGCATAACCTGTGGGAGCGAGCTTGCTCGCGATGGCGGTGGGTCAGTCAACCGGTATGCCGACTGTGACGCCGCCATCGCTAGCAGGCTAGCTCCCACATGGATCACCGGCATTCTGCTACTCGGCGTGGCCCTGTTGCTCAGCGCCTGCGCCAGTCAGGCGCCGCTGCCCGAGCAAACGCCGAGCCTGGCGCTACCTTTGCAATTGCACATCCAGCGCCTGCAAGCCGAACAGCGTCAGGACTGGGTGCTGGTCATCCAGCGTGAAGAACCTGGCATTCGCTGGTCGATGATGGACTTGCTGGGTATTCCGCAGGCACGCCAGAAACTGGTGGGTAACCAATGGAAGGCTGATGGCCTGCTGCCGCCGAATCCGGAAGCCCGGGAATTGTTCGCAGCGTTGCTGTTTGCGCTGACTCCACAAGATGAACTGTCAGGCAACTACCCCACCGCCTGGCAACACGGGATGCAACGTTCGCTGCCAGAGCGCTGGGACGTTCACTACTCACGACCATTGAGCTTCGAATTGAACCTGCCCAAAGGCCCGAACTATCAAATCACACCCCTGAGCGGTGACACCCCATGACGGCCTACCTGAACGCGCTCGGGGTGATCTGCTCCCTGGGCCGCGACAAGCAGGAAGTCGCGCGCAACCTGTTTGCCGGCGATTGCTCCGGCATGCGCAGCGAAGCCGGTTGGGTGCCGGACCGGTCGTTGCCGGTGGGCGCGGTGGATGGCGAATTGGCGGCGATCCCCGCCGAGCTGACCCGACAACGCAGCCGCAACAACCAACTGTTGCTCGAAGCCGCCCTGCAAATTCGTCAGGACATCGACCAAGCGATTCAGACTTACGGTCACCATCGCATCGGCGTCGTGCTCGGCACCAGCACCTCTGGCATCGACGAAGCCAGCCAGGGCCTGGCCCATTACGTTCGTGAACACCAATTCCCGCCAGAGTACGACTATCAGCAACAGGAACTCGGCGCACCGGCGGACTTCCTTGCCGACTGGCTGCAATTGAGCGGCCCGGCGTATGTGATTTCCACTGCCTGCACCTCCAGCGCCCGTGCGCTGATGAGCGCCCAGCGTCTGCTCGATCTGGGCATGTGCGACGTAGTGTTGTGCGGCGGGGTCGACACCCTGTGCAAGCTGACCCTCAATGGTTTTTCAGCGCTGGAAGCGGTGTCCGGACAGCGCTGCAATCCGTTCTCGGTGAACCGCAACGGCATCAACATCGGCGAAGCAGCGGTGCTGTTCCTGATGAGCAAGCAGGCGGGTGACAGCCAACCGATCGCCCTGTTCGGCAGTGGCGCCAGCTCCGATGCGCACCACATTTCTGCACCAGAGCCCACGGGGCGTGGCGCCCAACAGGCAATGCGCAAGGCGTTGAGCCGGGCCAATCTGCAACCTGAACAGATCGCCTACCTGAACCTGCATGGCACTGCCACCCAGCACAACGACGCCATGGAAAGTCAGGCAGTGGCCGCACTGTTTCCGGCCGGTGTGCCCTGCTCGTCGACCAAACCCATGACCGGCCACACCCTCGGCGCGGCTGGCGCGCTGGAGGCTGCGTTCTGCTGGTTGAGCCTGAGCGCAGACAATTGCGAGCATGCGTTACCGCCGCATATCTGGGACGGTCAGGCAGACCCCGAACTACCGGCCCTGAAATGGGTGACCCCGGCCGATCGCCTGGCGTCCACAAGACCTCGCTACCTGATGAGCAATTCCTTCGCCTTCGGTGGCAACAACGTCAGCCTGATTATCGGAGACGCCCCATGATTGACTGGCCGCTCGCCGAACTGCTGCCCCACGCTGGCGACATGATCTTTATCGATCAGATCCTGGCGTTCGATGAAGAGCAGATTCACACCCGCCTCACCGTCAAACCCGATGGTCTGTTCAGTCGCCCCGATGGCAGCCTGCCGGCCTGGGTCGGTATTGAGCTGATGGCCCAAAGCGTGGCCGCCTTCGCCGGCTGCCATGCGCGCCAGCGCGGCGATGCGGTGGAACTTGGCTTCCTGCTCGGCAGCCGCAAGTTCGAATGCAACGTCGAAAGTTTTCCGGCCGGCACCGAGTTGACCATCCACGGGATCCGCTCGCTGGAAGACGACAACGGCATGGGCGTGTTCGAATGCCACATCAACGCGCCGGGCATTCACGCCACCGCCCGTCTGAACGTGTATCGCCCGCCTCAGGCGGCCCACTATCTTCATGAACCCCTCAGCTCTTCACAAGGAGCCCAGCCATGACTGAATCCGTACTGGTCACCGGTTCCAGCCGTGGCATCGGCCGCGCCATTGCCTTGCGTCTGGCCCAGGCCGGGCATGACATCGTGCTGCATTGCCGCAGCGGCCTGACCGAGGCCACGGCCGTACAAGCCGAAATCGAAGCCTTGGGACGCAAGGCGCGCATCCTCCAGTTCGACGTCTCCGACCGCGCCGCCTGCAAAGCGATACTTGAGACCGATGTGGAAACCCACGGCGCCTATTACGGCGTGGTGCTCAACGCCGGGCTGACGCGTGACGGTGCTTTTCCGGCACTGAGCGAGGATGATTGGGATGTGGTGATGCGCACCAACCTCGACGGTTTCTACAACGTGCTGCACCCGGTGATGATGCCGATGATCCGTCGTCGAGCCGCCGGGCGAATTGTCTGCATCACCTCGGTGTCCGGCTTGATCGGCAACCGTGGCCAGGTCAATTACAGCGCCTCCAAGGCCGGGCTGATCGGCGCGGCCAAGGCATTGGCGATTGAGTTGGGCAAGCGCAAAATCACCGTTAACTGTGTCGCCCCCGGCTTGATTGACACAGCCATGCTCGACGAAAATGTGCCAGTGGAAGAACTGATGAAAATGATCCCTGCACAACGCATGGGCACCCCTGAAGAGGTGGCCGGCGCGGTGAATTTCCTGATGTCGGCGGAAGCCTCGTACATCACCCGGCAGGTTCTGGCCGTCAATGGAGGCCTGTGCTGATGAAGCGCGTCGTCGTCACCGGCATGGCCGGCATCACGTCCCTGGGCAGCGACTGGGACACCATCGTCTGCAACTTTGCGTCCAACCGCAGCGGTATCCGCCGCATGGACGAGTGGGATCGCTTCACCGAACTCAATACACGTCTGGCCGGCCCTATCGATGACTTCAAGGTGCCGAGCCACTGGACGCGCAAGCAACTGCGCAGCATGGGCCGGGTATCACGACTGGCGGTCGGCGCGGCAGAACAGGCCCTGACCGACGCCGGATTGCTCGGTGACGAATCGATCAAGGACGGGCGTATGGGCGTCGCCTGCGGTTCATCCACCGGCAGCACCGACGAGATCAAGGCGTTCGGCAACATGCTGCTCAACTCGGTGGCCGAGGGCCTGAACGCCAACTCTTATGTACGCATGATGCCGCACACCACGGCGGCGAACATCAGCATCTTCTTCGGTCTCACCGGCCGACTGATCCCCACCTCCAGCGCCTGCACCAGCGGCAGCCAGGGCATCGGCTATGCCTACGAAGCGATCAAGTTCGGCCGCCTGCCGCTGATGCTCGCCGGTGGCGCCGAAGAGCTGTGTCCGACCGAAGCCATGGTCTTCGACGCGCTTTACGCCACCAGCCTGAAAAACGACACCCCGCAGCTATCCCCACGCCCTTATGACAGCGGCCGCGATGGCCTGGTGATTGGTGAAGGCGGCGGCATGCTGGTGCTTGAAGAACTGGAACACGCCTTGGCGCGCGGCGCGCACATCCACGCCGAGATCGTCGGTTTCGGCAGCAACGCCGACGGCCAGCACACCACCCGTCCCGAACAAGTCACCATGCGCCGGGCTATGGAACTGGCGCTGGAAGACGCCGGGCTACAACCGTCGGACATCGGCTACGTCAACGGTCACGGCACCGCTACCGAACAGGGCGACATCGCCGAAACCCAGGCCACCAGCAGCCTGTTCGGCGAACACATGCCGATCAGCTCGCAAAAAAGCTTCCTCGGCCACACCCTCGGCGCCTGCGGTGCACTGGAATCCTGGTTCAGCATCGAAATGCTCAACCGCGATTTGTACGTGCACACCCTGAACCTCGACGAAGTGGACCCCCACTGCGGCAAGCTGGATTACTTGCGTGGCGAGTTTCGGCAGATGAGCAATCGGTACGTGATGAACAATAATTTTGCGTTTGGCGGGGTAAATACTTCGCTTATTTTCAAGCGCTGGTCGTAGCGCCAAAAACGACTAAGGGCGCCTTTCGGCGCCCTTTCACAAACAGGTCGGCTTGTCATCGCCCTGTACCTGTCTGGCTCTACGATGGCTGGTTACCCAGGATCCTCAGAGTCTCACAAGCCCCTTTCGGGAACGCGGCCAGTATTGTCCGAATTCATTCTGCAAACAACAGGTGGCAGCTGGCCCAGTTGATCATGTTTGCAACCTCTATAGACCCAAAGCCTTACGCACTGCGACCTTGATCGCAACAAACTCGTCTATTTCAAGTTGTGAAATAACGAAAGTACGCTTACCCCGACGATCTCTGCTCTTGATCCGGTCGAGCCTGGCAAGACACACAGTGGCGACCATGTCGCATTTTGCCCAACAAGTCGGACTGGCTCCATGCAGATGATTTGGAAGCTCCAGATGGTGTTCAAGCATTTGAGCCGGAGCGGTAGTACTAAGCGGTACGACCGTTACCAATAAGCTGTTGGTTCGGTGTTTGCGAATCACGACGACAGGCCTGACCTTGACCATTTCAGGCAATTCATAGCCCCTGAAATCACAAATCAAAACGCTGCCTTCCCTTGGTTGGTATAGAAGTGGCATCCATGGCACTCGCCGAAAGAAATCGATTCTGCTTAAGTTTCGGACCAGCCCCTAAGCCGAATCCGTTACTTGAAATGTCTTCATCGTTCTCTCGGAGGCTTTCGCGAGCAGGCTCGCTCCTACAGTGGGTTGGTGGTGTGGCGAACATCGTGTTTCCACCACGCAACCCTGTAGGAGCGAGCCTGCTCGCGATTGGCTGCGCAGCCGTCACGGTTTCAATGGCTCGACCTTCCTCGTCAACAACTCCACAAACGCTTTGGCCATCGCCGACTTCTGATCCTTGCGCTGCACCAGCCACACCGCCGACACCGCCGCGGGGTCAAGCAATGGCCGATAGACCACGCCATCAATGCGCATCCGCTGATAAGACGCCGGCAGCACCGATACACCTAGCCCCGCTGCCACCAAACCGATAATGGTCATCGCCTCGCCCGCCTCTTGAGCGAAGTGCGGGCTGAAACCGGCATCTCGGGCCAGGCTCAGCAATTGTGCATAAAGCCCACTGCCGTAACTGCGCGGGAAAAACACGAAGGGTTCGAGGGCCAGCGCGGACAGGAACAACCCCTCTTCACTGCCGTTGACCAAGGGATGCTTGGAACTGAGAACGGCGACCAACGGTTCGCGCATCAACTCGACCACGCTAAGGCAATCCGGCAACCCGAGCGGGCGCATGATGCCGACCTCGATCGACTCGTCCACCAGCGCATCGGCCACCTGGGTGCTGCTCATCTCCCGCAGGTTCAGATGCACCGCCGGGAAGCGCTGGCGAAACGAAAAAATCGCCTGGGGAATGGTCGAGTTGAATGGTGCCGACGAGGTGAAGCCGATTTTCAGTTCGCCCAGCTCACCCAGTTGCGCCCGCCGCGCTACATCCGCCGCTTTGTCGACCTGCGCCAGCACCAGCCGCGCCTCTTCGAGGAACAGCCGACCGGCCTCGCTCAGTTCGACCCGACGATTGGTACGCTCGAACAAACGCGCGCCGACTTCCTGCTCCAGCGCCTGAATCTGCTGGCTCAGCGGCGGCTGAGAGATGCCCAGCACCTGTGCGGCGCGGCCGAAATGCAGTTCTTCGGCGACGGCGATGAAGTAGCGCAGATGACGCAATTCCATGAAAACCCCATTAGGTCGTAAAAGCTATCAAACAGGTCGAACAATATATTGGATTGAATCATTAGCCGGCTATATGCTTTTTTCATTGCCTGACCGGCCGCGCTCCTCCGAGGTCCCCCGTGAAAACTGCTGTCGCCCCACTCGCCCATGAAGTTCCACCCGTCGCACAAGGCGATGTCGTCGCTGAGCTGGCGGAGATCTACATCGAAAAAGGCACACCGGCGTTCATGCGCACGGTGCTGGCGTTATTCTGCGGCGGCTTCGCGACGTTCGCCCTGCTCTACTGCGTGCAGCCGATGATGCCGCTGCTGTCCCACGAATATTCCATCAACGCGGCGCAAAGCAGCCTGATCCTGTCTATCGCTACCGGCATGCTTGCCATCGGCCTGTTGATCACCGGTCCGATCTCCGACCGCATCGGGCGTAAACCGGTGATGGTGGCGGCACTGTTCGCCGCTGCACTGTGCACCATGGCCAGCGCGATGATGCCGAGCTGGCACGGCGTGCTCGCGATGCGTGCGCTGATCGGGTTGTCGCTGAGCGGTCTGGCAGCGGTGGCGATGACCTATTTGAGCGAAGAAATTCACCCGCAGCACATCGGCCTGGCGATGGGTCTGTACATCGGCGGCAACGCGATTGGCGGGATGAGCGGTCGCTTGATCACCGGCGTGTTGATCGACTTCGTCAGCTGGCACACGGCGATGCTGGTGATCGGTGGCCTGGCGCTGATTGCGGCAGCGGTGTTCTGGAAAATCCTCCCCGAATCGCGCAACTTCCGCCCCCGCTCGCTGCACCCGCGCAGTCTGGTTGACGGGTTCACCATGCACTTTCGCGATGCCGGTCTGCCGCTGCTGTTCCTCGAAGCCTTTGTGTTGATGGGTGCGTTCGTCACGCTGTTCAACTACATCGGCTATCGCTTGCTGGCCGAGCCGTATCACATGGAACAGGCTTTCGTCGGATTGCTTTCAGTGGTGTACCTGTCGGGCATCTACAGCTCGGCGAAAATCGGCTCGCTGGCCGACCGACTCGGCCGCCGAAAAGTGCTTTGGAGCACCATCGCGCTGATGATCAGCGGCCTCGCCCTGACGATGTTCACACCGTTGCCGCTGGTGATCATCGGCATGCTGATCTTCACCTTCGGCTTCTTCGGCGCCCACTCGGTGGCGAGCAGCTGGATCGGCCGCCGCGCCACCAAAGCCAAGGGCCAGGCATCGTCCTTGTACCTGTTCAGCTACTACGCCGGGGGGAGCATCGCCGGTACGGCGGGCGGCGTGTTCTGGCACCTGGGTGGCTGGAATGGCATCGGTCTGTTCATCGGGTCATTGCTGGTGGTAGCGCTGCTGGTGGCGTTGAAACTGGCGAAGTTGCCGCCACTGCCGGGAAGCGGCACGACTATCTGAGCACCACCCGCGCCTCCAGCACCGCGTCACGTTTTTCCAGGGTCAGTGATTGCAGGGCAATGCCCTCGCTTTCAATACGGTCCAGCCATGGCAGCAATGCCATGGCGTCGCCGCTGAGGGTCAGGCGCAGCAGTTCGTTGTCGCTGTCCATCTGATGCAGTTCAAGTCCCGCCGTTAGTACGCTTTCGCTGATACGCAATGACAGTGGCTGGTCGACCGGATGCGGAATATGGCTGCGCGGTCGCGCCTGTTGCAGTTGCGCGGCCAGTGCCAGTTGCTGCTGATATTGGCGCTCGGCTGTCGCCAACCGTTGTTGCGTCGGCTGCCAGATCAGCGCGAATGCCATAACGCTCAGAACAAAAACACCCAGCGCCAGCAGCAGTCGCTGCTCGCGCAGGGACAGACGCTGAAACTTCACGACCACCGATTTCAATTCCATCAACTTCATGTGCCTTGCTCCACGGACAGGGTTGCCTGCACTCGGTCGCGGTCCTTGTTAGAGCTGTCGAGCCGCACTGCGATGCCTTGCTGTCGTCCACGTTCACGCAGCAGTTCCAGCTCGGCAAAACTATTGGCGGTCAGCTGGATTTTCCAGCCATCGCCTTCACGAAATTCGATGCGCTGGACCTCGACGTTGCTGGCGCCGATGACATGCTCGACCAGGTTGACCAAACCGGCGATACGACCGCCCTGCGGCTCCGAACCTTGGCTTTGCAGGGTTTTGAGTTGCGCCGCGAGATCAACGATGCGGGTCTGCTCCGGGTAGAGCGTCTTGAACTGTTGCTCGCTGCGGCTGTAAAGCTGACGACTTTCATGTTCGAGAAATCGGATGCGCGTTTCACTCGCTCCCCAAGTCAGCAGCAACACCATCAACATCGCCATGCCACCGAGGCGCCACGGCAGGCGTTTTCGGCGGGGGGCAAAATCACCTTGCAACAGATCGATTGCGTGCTCGTGAGTACCGTTGAGCCACTGGTCGGACCCGACAGTGTCCTGACGCTCGTCGCGCCACTGGATATCCTGCGACAAGCCCGGCCTGAGCAAGGCCACCTCGTCTTCCATCAGCGTCAGGCGCGCGGATAACCCGCCACCCAGCAGCCATCGACCGAACCACCAGACAGCTAACGGCTGACCGGATGGCAACACATCGGCATCGACGTAAACCGAGCGTACTTCAATGCCCGCCCCGGCCAACAATTCAAGCACGCTCGCAAATCGCTTTCGATCAATCACCACTACCGGATAGCGTCCCTGCGCATCGCGAGCGCCGACGCATAGGTGCAGCTTCTCCAGTGGTTCGCTCAATTGTTCCTCAACCGCGAACGCAATGGTTTGGCTATCGGGTCGACGCCGGGAAGGCCACGGTTCGCTGCGCAACCAGCTGCATAGTTCCATGGGCAACAGCAGATCCACTGCTTGCCCGTTCAACGCTTGCGCCGCTTGCTGCAGTGGCATGCGCTGTCGATGACCGGTCGGTGACCACATGCAGCAGGGCCAGTCGGACGTCACGGTGCCCAAGCCGTCGGCCGTCAGGTAGAGCCAGTTTTTCATTGCGCGATCTCGTTGCTGTTCGACGGCAGAACGCGTCGTTGCAGGATGTTCCATTGGCGTGTCTTGGCATCGCGTTCGACATCAGTGGCCAAACGCAGACGGCGCTGCCCCTGCGTCACCTGAACTGTGATCCGGTACCAACGGCTGTCGATGCCCAAGCCGTGGCTGCTCAAGCCCTTGCCGGATAACAACGGGTCTTGGGTAAAAGCCTGAACGCTCGGCCATGGCGCCGTTGAGCGCTGGCGCAACAGGGCATCCGTCTCGACTGCTTCGATGCCATCGAGTGTGCGCAAAATCAGCGCCGGGGCCGTGTTGATGTTCAGTGCGGCGCTTGCGGGCAACAACGCGACCCAGGGTTCCAGCCGACGCAGGCGTTCACCGTCAACACCGGGCAGCAGGCGCAACTGACTCAGCTCTCGCAAAGCGCCCACTTGCTCCAGTTGCAAATCCGGCAGTTCAAGCAGCGCCAGCAAGCGCGCCCAGCGCTTGAGCGTGACCTGATCAGTTTGCCCCTCAATCAACAGGGAATTGAGATTGAAGCGCCCGGCAAGGTCCTCGATGTTGATGTGGATTTGCGCGTCTTCCACATCGAAGTCCGGGGCCGGATCAGGTATCCGGTCGCTGTCTTTTTGCTGCGCCTTGAGCAATGACAAAGCCCAGGTTTCCCCGGCCATGCCGAGTTGACGCAGATGCAGTTGCTGTAGCTGTTGCCCACTGCTTTGCAGCAACAGCCGATGACTGCGCAGCACCCCGCCGATGATCAACAGCGCCAGGCTCATGACCAGCAACACACTGACCAACGCCACACCGCGTTGGCGCGCTCTCATAGCAGCGCCCCTGGCAGCAAAATCACCCGGCGAATTGCCTGGTAACGTCCCGCCGACAACTGCATCTCCACCGCCAGCGGTGCCTGCGTGTTCTGCCCGGTCGGCGAGTCGCTACGCCAACCCGTGCGACCGTCAAACAGCCGCCAGCGCAAGTCGCGAACATCGTCGAGCAGTTTTTGCCGCTGCACGATTGGCGAGCCTTCTGCCCGGCTGTCTCGCCATAGCACACCGTTGTCGAGACGATAGGTCAGCGTTTGTCGCTCGCTACGCGGCAGGTCCAGCGGGTTGCGCCAATTACCGCGTTGCCATTGCAGCTGTGCCTGCTCCAACACGAGTGCCTGTTCCGTGATCTGCAGCAAGTCGCGTTCGACCACCGCGATGGCACGTTGCAGGTTTCTGAATTCACGTTCGTGGGCCATGCTGCCTTGTTGCACGCGCATCACGCCTTCGAACAGCGTCCAGCTGGCCAGTCCCAGCAAGGCGAATATCGCAATGGCGATCACCAGCTCCAGCAAGGTGAAACCGGTTTGCCTATTCATCGGAGTTGAGTATCCAGCCGCTGGCGCGGTGCAGGGGCTGGTCGCGATTGGCCAGGCTGACCTCCATCTCGACTTTTTGCAAACGCGGCTCAGGGGTGGCACTGATACGCTCACGCAGCAGCCAATCACGACCTGCCATGTGCACAGCGTATTGCGATTGCCCATCGGCTGGAGCAGATTGCAGGCGCAACTCGTTCAATTGGTTGTCGGCCACCCACGCCGCGAATAGTCGCTCCTCGACGGCAACAGACTGCTTCAGCACGTATTGGCTGGCGGACAACACAGCGGTCGCCAGGGTCGCGAAAATCGCCAGCGCCACCATGATTTCCAGCAGGGTGAAGCCGGCCATCTGGGGCGTGCGTTGCAGCCTAACCATCGATCACCACCTCGCCGATGCCATCGGCGGACAGGCTCGACCAGATCCTGTCCCGGGTCTCGAACGTCAGCGTGAAGGTGCTGGTTTCATCACTGCTGAGCATCAGCAACTGAGGCGGGCCTGCGTCAGCGCCCAGTGTCACGGAATAGCCATCGTGCTTCAGACGCAGCCGCAGGTGATCGGGCCATCGATAAAGGGCCGTGAGCGACTCCCAGCCACGCACATCCAGGCGCATCGCCCGGTAGCCGTCGACACTCAATCGCACGCCGTATTCCTGGCCTTCAAGCACCGCCCGTTCACGTAACTGTCGAATCACCCCGGCGAGAGCAGCTGCTTCTTGTCGGGCCTGTTGGGCAGGATTCATGCCGGTGGCAAAACTCACCATGCCCACCAGCACGCCGATCAACACGATCACGATCATCAGTTCCAGCAAGGTAAACCCCCGACAACGACACCGCATGAATCAACCGCCCCAGTTGCCGATGTCGGCCGCATGCCCTTCGCCGCCCACCACGCCGTCGGAGCCGAGGGAATACAAGTCGTAGCTGCCATCGGCCGATTTCACGCCGGGATTGAGGTATTGATAGGGTGTGTTCCATGGGTCCACGGGCAGGCTTTTCAGGTAGCCGTTGGGGTTCCAGCTCCGCGCCGCCGGCAGGCCGGACGGGCGTTTGTTCAAGGCTTCCAGCCCCTGTTGCGTCGAGGGGTAATGGAAGTTGTCGAGGCGATACATCTCCAGCGCAGTAGAGATGGCCTGGATGTCGACTTTGGCGGCGGTGACCTTAGCCTGGTCGGGGCGGCTCATGAATTGCGGCACCACGATGGCCCCCAAAATGCCGATGATGACCACCACCACCATGATTTCAATCAGGGTAAAACCGCGTTGGGACGTTCTGCGACGGGGAGTGTTCATGGGTCAATTCACCAATTGGTTGAGGCTGAGAATCGGAAGCAGGATGGCCAGGACGATCAGCAGCACCACGCCGCCCATCAGCACCAGCATGGCGGGCTCGAACAGGCTCACCACCAGGGCGATACGCGCGGCCAGGCTGCTTTCCTGTTGCTCGGCGGCGCGGGCCAGCATCCGGTCGAGCTCACCGGCGCGTTCGCCGCTGGCGATCATGTGCAGCATCATCGGCGGAATGTCGCCGCCGAGTTCCAGGCCACGGGTCAGGGTTCCCCCTTCGCGGACCGAGCGGGCGACATCGGCCATACGCGCGCGAATGGTCAGGTTGCCTATCACGGCGGCGGCGATCTCCAGCGCGTCTACCAAAGGCACCGCACTTTTGCCGAGGATCGCCAGGGTGCTGGCGAAACGTGCGGCTTCCATCGCCCGCAGCACTTCACCAAAGACCGGCACATCGAGCACCAGACGATGCCAACGCAGCCGCCAGACCGGCTGACGCAAACTCCAGCGCCAAAGGCCAACCACCATCGCCAACGCGCCGAGCAGCAACAGACCATGGTTGCGCAGGCCGTCACTGGCGCTGATCAACGCCCGGGTCAACCACGGCAATGGCTGGCCGCTGTCGACGAAAATTTTCACCACGTCCGGCAGCACGTAACCGAGCAGAAAACCGACGATCACCACGCTGGTCAGCATCAGGATCAGCGGATACACCAAGGCCATCTGGATCTTTTGCCGTGACGCCTGGCGGGCCTGGGTGTAGGCGGCCAGTTGTTCCAGCACATGGCCCAGATGCCCGGAACGTTCCCCGGCAGCCACGGTGGCGCGGAACAACTCCGGGAACGCCTTGGGAAACTGCGCCAATGCCGTGGCGAGAGCATGCCCTTCCATCACCCGGCTTCTGACCGCCGACAGCAGGCCCGCGACCCGCCGTTTGGCACTTTGTTTTGCCACGGCATCAAGCGCCTCCTCCAACGGCAAACCGGCCTGTACCAGCGTCGACAATTGCAACGTCAGCAGCGCCAGATCGGCGGCACTCAACCGTCCGGTGCCACGCGGTGCATTCACACCATCCGCGATCTGGACCGCACTCACGCTGCGCGGCCAAAAGCCGCGTTCACGCAGTAGTTGCCGCGCATGACGGTCGCTGTCGGCCTCCAGCTGTCCCTTGCACCGGCGACCCTGAGCATCGTCAGCGCGATAGTCGAATGTCGGCATGCCTCAGTCCTCCCGCGTCACGCGCAGCAACTCGTCGAGGCTGGTCTGCCCGTCGATCACCCGTTGCCGGCCGTCCTGAAACAGGCTGCGCGACACCTTGCGTGCCTCGGCGGTCAATGCCTGCTCACCGGCGCCCTGATGAATCAGCGCCGAGATGGCCGGCGTCACGCTGATCAATTCATAGATCCCGATCCGCCCGCGATAACCGTGCTGACACTGTTCGCAACCCACCGCTCTGAACAGTTGCAACGACGCGCCAGTGTCGAGCCCCAGACGCTGGCAGGCAGCCGCACCAGCGCTGTACGGTGCCTTGCAATGCGGGCACAAAGTACGCAACAACCGCTGGGCCAAAACGCCCACCAGCGACGATGCCAACAGATACGCATCCACCCCCATGTCCACCAGACGCGTCACCGCACCAACCGCGCTGTTGGTGTGCAACGTCGACAGCACCAGATGGCCGGTCAACGAAGCCTGCACGGCGATTTCCGCGGTCTCGCGGTCACGGATCTCACCGACCATCACCACGTCCGGGTCCTGACGCAGAATCGCCCGCAAACCCCGGGCGAAAGTCATGTCGACTTTCGGGTTGACCGGCATCTGCCCGACGCCGGGCAAGTGATATTCGATGGGGTCTTCGACCGTCAGGATGTTGCGGGTCTGGTCGTTCAGGCTGCTCAGCGCGGCGTACAGACTGGTGGTCTTGCCGGAACCCGTCGGGCCGGTGACCAGCAGAATGCCGTGGGGTTTGCCCAGGAGTTGGCGCAGGTCCGCGAGGGTGTCTTCCGGCATGCCCAGACGTTGCAACTCCAGGCGTCCGGCCTGTTTATCGAGCAGGCGCAAGACCACTCGTTCGCCGTGAGCCGAGGGCAAGGTCGAGACCCGCACGTCGACTTCATGCCCGGCCAACCGCAGGGCTATCCGACCATCCTGGGGCACACGTTTTTCAGCGATATCCAGCCGCGCCATGACCTTGATTCGCGACACCAGCAGCGTCGCCAATTCACGCCGTGGCCGAAGCATTTCGCGCAATTGCCCATCGACCCGCATGCGCACCGACAGGTATTGCTCGAAGGTTTCCAGGTGCACGTCCGAGGCCTGTTCACGCACGGCTTCGCTGAGTAGCGCATTGATCAAGCGGATGATCGGCGCATCGCCCTGCTGCTCCAGCAGATCCGCGGTTTGCGGCACCTGATCCACCAGGCTGAGCAGGTCCAGTTCTTCGTCCAGCCCTTGAGCGACCTGTTCGGCGGCGCTCTGCCCTTCGCGGTAGGCTGCGGCCAGTCGCGTGGCAAACACGTCCGCTGACAGCAGCCGCAACGGCAGCGCCCGGCCGCACACCCGATGCGCTTCGGCCAGAGCCGTGAGCGGCGTATCGGCGCGCATCGCCAGGCTCCAATCCCCGCCCTCGCACTCCAGTAGCACGCCGAAACGCCGGGCGAAACCGAAGGGCAGTGGCTCGTAAAAAACGGTCGTGTGGTTCATGGCGTATGGGGCATTGGCTGGCGCAGATCAAACACCGGCGCATCGGAACCCGGCTCGAACAACCGGCGTGCATCCGCTGGCAGCAGCAACGAGTTGTTGCCCGCCGCGCCCTGCTGACTCAAATCGCGTAGCGCGTTGTAACGCTGCTGGCTGACGTCGACCAGGTCTTCCTTGCTGCGCACGATGGTCGGCCGCAAGAACACCATCAGATTGCTTTTCGTTTGGGTGTCGCGGGTCCAGCGAAACAGCGCGCCGAGGTAGGGAATGTCGCGCAGCAACGGCACGCCGCTTTTTTGCGAGCGCACGCTGTCCCGGATCAAGCCGCCGATGACAATGATTTCGCCGTCGTCGGCCAGAATGGTGCTCTTGAGCGCGCGCTTGTTGGTGATCAGGTCGGAGGAATCGATACCGGAAACCGACGGCGCAATGTCCGAAACTTCCTGCTCAACCTCCAGGCGCAACGTCGAACCTTCGTTGATGTAGGGCTTGATCTTCAGGCTGATGCCGACGTCCTTGCGTTCGACCGTAGTGAACGGGTTGTCCGCACCGCTGCTGTTGGTCGCGTAGGAACCGGTTTTGAACGGCACGTTCTGGCCGACGATGATTTCCGCTTCCTGATTGTCGAGGGTCAACAGGCTCGGCGTGGACAGCAGGTTGCTGTGGGTGTTGCTGGCCAGCGCCGAAATCAACGCGCCGAAACGGTCGCTGCCCAGCCGCAGCAGTGCGCCTTCCGGCGCCGACTTGTTCTCGTCAAATGTCAGGCCGCCGACGATCGGGATGTCGGTGCCGGGGAAGTTGATGAAGCCTTTCGCGTCGCCGGTGTTCAGGCCCCATTGCACACCAACGGCTTCGGCGATGTCCCCGGAAATCTCGACGATGGCGGCATGGATCAGCACCTGCGCACGAGGCTGGTCCAACTGACGCACGATGCTTTCGATGGTTCGCACCTGCGCCGGCTCGGCGATCAGCACCAGCGCATTTTGGCTTTCGTCGGCCTTGATCATGAAGGTAGCGCCGGCCGCAGTGTCTTTGCTGCTGCCAAGGCTCGGAGCCGATTTTCTGCCCTGCCCCATGCTTTCCAGAATCTCGGCCAACTGCTTGGCATCGCTGTGACGCAGGCGGATCACCCGGGCATTGTCAGGTGTCACCGTGGTCGGAATATCGAGGCCGCGAGCCAGTTCGGCCAGGCGGTGGCGAACTGCGGGCGGGCCGATGAAGATCAAGCGATTGGTTCTGCTGTCAGCCAATACCTGGATCGTACTGTCGGCATTGCGTTTGCCCAGTGAGGCTTCCATCACCGGGGCCACATCGCTGGCCTGGGCGTGGAGCAGTTGAACCACGGCGTGCATGTTGCCCTGCCCCGAATCCAGCTGGCGCACCACCTGAGTGATTCGTTGCACATTAGCCGCCGTGTCGGTGACCACCAGCGCATTGGCCGACACCGACGGGCCGACATAGCCATTAACCGATACCAGCGGCCTGACCAGCCCGCCAATATCAGTGGCGCTGCTGGTATTCAGCTCGATGACCCGGGTGACGAACTGCGAAGGCGTGGCGTTTTTTGCCGGGCCGTTGCCGGCGCGGGTTTTGGCTTCGGTCACCGGCGTGATCAGAATCCGGTCACCTTCGTCGATCACCGTGAAGTTATGGGCGTCGAGCACTGAGTAAAACAAACGACGAACACCCTCTCGATCGAGGGCTTGCCGAGACATGACCGTGATGCGCCCGGAGACTCTGGGATCGAGCACCACGGTGGTCCCGAGAATGCTGGAAATTTCCTCGACGATGTCGCGCAGCTCGGCGTTGTTCATCGCCAATTGCCATTTTTCTTCTGCTGCAGACAGCGCAGCCGGAAAGCTTGCCGTCGCCAGAACGGCAAGAAGAAGCATGGAGCGCAAGGCCTGCGCGCCAGTGAAGCTGTTCATGGTCTGATCACTCTGACGGCCCGGAAAACGGGCGTAGATAACGCGCTGATACAACGGGAGTTTGAGGCTCGGTTGGAGATTCGAATCGGCGCAGAAAACGCGCGGCAGGCGATTGAAGGGTCAATAGTTCTTCGCGCCCCTTGTTCCACAGCATCACTTGGCTGGCCTCGACGCGACGCAGAACGCTGCCGCCGGGCAACCGCTCGCCGACCTGGTACAAACGCGAACCTTGAGCATCGGCCAGCAGTGCTCTGGACAAACCATTGCTGACGACAAAACTGGCCTGCAACGTCAAGGGCTCGGCGCTGGTTCGGGGAGTGTCGTCTGTGGTCAGTCCAAATACCGTTGCCACCGCCGTCGCATCCAGCGGCACGCGGACAGGCTCGGGGATAACTGCGACCATCGCCGGTAATGCCCGGGTGAACTGTTCACGAAAAAGCCGCTCCTGCCACACGACAAAAACGGCGCAGCCCACCGGCAAAATCAGCAGGCCTGCCGTGATCGGGCGCAGGCCGAAACAGGTCAGCACCTTCAGTGAAAGTTTCACGATGGGTTCACTCGATTCTCAACGGAAAGGCCCCGTCTTCAGACGACCCTTCTCAGGTCGCCTGAAGTGCTGCGGGAGGACTTAGAGTTCGTTCCACGCCATGTGCGAATGCGCACCCACGCCAGGTTCGAATCCGTTGGCAGTCGGGCTGTATTGCTTGCAGTAGCCCGACTCCGGGAATGGCTTGCACTCGAAGACCTTGTTGATCTTCGGTTGCAACACTCTGGTACCAGCGATGTAGCCGCTGATGCCTTCCGGGAACACAAACTCGTAGTCAGCGCCAGCGCCTTCACCCGTCAGTTGCGTGGTCTGGGTATCCTGGCGAGTAGTGCGGCCATCGAGTGTGGTGCCGACCAGGGTCAGCGTATGTGCACCAGGATTGCCGCGCACATCGATCGCCAGCCAATTCGAGCCGCTGTCCACTTGTGCAGAGGTGGAGCCGACTGGCTTGTTGCTCTCGTTGAACAGGGTCGCTTCGACGTTCATTTTGCGGTTGGACAAAATGCCGAAATCAACCTTGGCCAAGCCTTTTTCCAGCACATATTCAGCTTGCTGGGACGCCACCGACAGGCGAGCCGCGGCATCTTCCTGCATGTTCAATTGCACTTCGTAGCGCGTTACACCGCTCGCTTTTTGCGCGAACAGACGGTTATTGCCTTTGACCGGCTCGACCGTACCGTCTTCGTCACGAACGCCCGCGCGGATGAGTGTATGGGCCTTGTTGATCGCTTCTGCCAACTTGAACGACCAGTTGTTGGGTGCACCTTCCTCGGCCGTATTGATGGAAATCTCGACACTGTAATCCGGGCTCTCGCCGTTGGCGGAGAACGCGCGAGCCTTGACCTTGTCACCAACCAGCAAGGTGGTCGAAGGTGCAATGCTGCCGACGGAGGACCAGCCACCCGGCAGCTCCGGCTCCGCGAGGATGTTCACGTCCGCCGGGTTGTAGAACGCGGCGTCGGTGTCACCAACCGTCCAGATCCCCAGGATGACGTGATGCCCGGATTTGTCGGCGGGAATGGTGCAGTTGTGCTTGTCGCTGTTGGATGGCTTCTGATTGCCACCGTTGATGGTGCAGAACGGTGTGCTCTCGAATGTAGCGCGCTTGAGCGCTTCGTTCGGGTTCCAGCCGTTGCGGGTGATGAAGTATTCATGTTTGGTGGCTGGATGAACGGCCGTGTAGTGCCATTGGAAATCCAGAGTGCGATTGTGGATTTCCGTCAGGTGCCAGCGAGTGGCGGACTGAGCGTCCAGTGCCGAAAACAGCGAGTGACCGCCGCTTGGAATCTTGCCATCGACCGGCCCCTGCAATGGAGCACCACCGACACCGGCGGGAAAGCCCTTGAAGGTTTCGCCAACACTTTGTGGCTCGTATTGCGCGCCGCCACAGTTAGTGTTCAAGCCTTTCTGACAGAGCAGTGCGCGCGACGGTGGCACTTCCAGGAAGCCATGAGCGGAAGCACTTTGGGACGCCAACATTGCCGATAACAGGATCATTGAAGAAGTGCACGCAGCAAACGCACTTCCCTTGTACGAAGTATTTTTCATCAAATGAGTTCCAGACTTCTTATCGAAATTTAGGGCGCACATTGCTGACGCCGATGGTTGCGATATTGCTCAGCGACTGGCTGAGCAAGGGTCCGAACCTTACGTGGAGGAATGAATTTTCTATGTAGGGCAAATCTCTGCTGAGCGCAGGAACGGTCTCTACAGCTCTTTCTCCGACAATGGATGAGAGAATTCTTACAAGCTGTGGCGCCACCCTAAACAAGAAAAAAAGAGCATAAAAAAAGCCTGTCCGGCGCCATGCCGGACAGGCTTTGGCAACATCAGAAATCTGTTACTCGTGATATTGCGCCGACAACTCATGCACGGCGCGCAAGAACGCACCCGCATGTTCCGGATCGACTTCCGGTGTGATGCCGTGACCCAGGTTGAACACATGGCCGCTGCCTTTGCCATAGCTGGCGAGGATGCGGCCGACCTCGGTGCGAATCGCTTCCGGTTTCGCGTAGAGCACAGTCGGGTCCATGTTGCCTTGCAGCGCGACTTTGTCGCCGACACGGGTGCGGGCGCTGCCGATGTCGCAGGTCCAGTCCAGGCCCAGAGCGTCCGCGCCAGCGTCGGCGATGCTTTCCAGCCACAGACCGCCGTTCTTGGTGAACAGGATCACCGGAACCTTTCGGCCTTCGTGCTCGCGGATCAGGCCGCTGACGATTTTCTTCATGTAGGCCAGGGAGAATTCCTGGTACGCCGCCGCCGAGAGGCTGCCGCCCCAGCTGTCGAAGATCTGCACCGCTTGCGCGCCGGCCATGATCTGGCCGTTGAGGTAGCTGGTGACCGTCTGCGCGAGCTTGTCCAGCAGCAGATGCAAGGCTTGCGGGTTGTCGTAGAGCATGGTCTTGGTCTTGCGGTAGTCCTTCGACGAGCCGCCTTCGACCATGTAGGTGGCCAGGGTCCATGGGCTGCCGGCAAAGCCGATCAGCGGAACACGACCGTTCAGTTCACGGCGAATGGTGCTGACCGCGTCCATCACGTAGCCGAGGTCTTTGTGTGGATCAGGGATCGGCAGGGCTTCGATGTCGGCCAGGGTGCTGACGACTTTCTTGAAGCGCGGACCTTCGCCGGTTTCGAAGTACAGTCCCTGGCCCATGGCGTCGGGGATGGTCAGGATGTCGGAGAAGAGGATCGCCGCGTCCAGCTGTGGATAGCGGTCGAGCGGTTGCATCGTGACTTCGCAGGCGAACTCCGGATTCATGCACAGGCTCATGAAGTCGCCGGCCTTGGCGCGGCTGGCGCGGTATTCCGGCAGGTAGCGACCGGCCTGACGCATCATCCACACGGGGGTGACGTCTACGGGTTGCTTGAGCAGGGCGCGCAGGAAACGGTCGTTCTTCAGGGCAGTCATGTCGGCATCCGGAAAAAAAGTGCGGGCATTTTCTCAGAGCCGGACGCAAAAGGCACGGTTGCAGGCCAGCCTTTTGTCTATCGGGTCAATTTGTCGCAATGTAAACACAGTATTCGTAACACCACGAAACAACTGTGGGAGCGGGCTTGCTCGCGAATGCGGTGTGTCAGGCAACAAAACTGTCGACTGACACTCCCTCTTCGCGAGCAAGCCCGCTCCCACATTTGGACCGCATTCCATTTCTGGAAAGTGGTTACACGCCCAGGTAATCCAGGATCCCTTCCGCCGCATTACGGCCTTCGAAGATCGCTGTCACCACCAGGTCAGAACCACGAACCATGTCGCCACCGGCGAAGATTTTCGGGTTGCTGGTCTGGTGCTTGTACTGGCCTTGTTCCGGGGCTACGACACGGCCCTGGCTGTCGGTCTGGATGCTGAACTGTTCGAACCACGGCGCCGGGCTTGGACGGAAACCGAAAGCGATGACCACGGCGTCGGCCGGGATAATCTCTTCGGAGCCCGGGATCGGCTCAGGGCTGCGACGGCCACGGGCGTCCGGTTCGCCGAGACGGGTCTCGACCACCTTCACGCCTTCAACCTTGTCCTCGCCAACGATGGCGATCGGCTGGCGGTTGTAGAGGAATTTCACGCCTTCTTCCTTGGCGTTCTTCACCTCTTTGCGCGAGCCCGGCATGTTCGCTTCGTCACGACGATAAGCACAGGTCACCGACTTGGCGCCCTGGCGGATCGAAGTGCGGTTGCAGTCCATCGCCGTGTCGCCGCCTCCGAGAACCACGACCTTCTTGCCTTTCATGTCGACGAAATCTTCCGGCGACTTTTCAAAGCCCAGGTTGCGGTTGACGTTGGCGATCAGGAAGTCCAGCGCGTCGTACACGCCCGGCAGGTCTTCACCGGCAAAGCCGCCCTTCATGTAGGTGTAGGTGCCCATGCCCATGAACACGGCATCGTATTCTTCGAGCAGTTGCTCCATGGTCACGTCCTTGCCCACCTCGGTGTTGAGGCGGAACTGGATGCCCATACCGCTGAAGACTTCGCGACGATTGCTCAGCACGGTCTTTTCCAGCTTGAACTCAGGGATGCCGAAGGTCAGCAGACCGCCGATTTCCGGGTTCTTGTCGAACACCACCGGGGTCACGCCGCCACGCACCAGCACGTCGGCACAGCCCAGGCCCGCCGGGCCCGCGCCGATGATCGCGACGCGCTTGCCGGTCGGCTTGACCTTGGACATGTCCGGACGCCAGCCCATGGCGAACGCGGTGTCGGTGATGTACTTCTCAACCGAACCGATGGTCACCGCGCCGAAGCCATCGTTGAGGGTGCACGCACCCTCGCACAGACGATCCTGCGGGCACACCCGGCCGCACACTTCCGGCAGGGTGTTGGTCTGGTGCGACAGCTCGGCGGCCTGGAGGATGTTGCCCTCGGCCACCAGCTTCAGCCAGTTGGGAATGAAGTTGTGCACCGGGCACTTCCATTCGCAATACGGGTTACCGCAACCCAGGCAGCGGTGGGCCTGATCTGCCGACTGCTGGGGTTTGAACGGTTCGTAGATTTCCACGAACTCTTTCTTGCGTTGACGCAACAGTTTCTTCTTCGGATCCTTGCGCCCGACCTCGATGAACTGGAAGTCATTATTCAGACGTTCAGCCATTTTAAAACCTCATCAAACTCTTCAGGCGCATATCACTGCGGGTTGGCACGGGTGCTGGAAAGCAACGATTTCAGGGTGGCAGCCTTGGGCTTGACCAACCAGAAACGGCGCAGGTAATCATCGAGGTTTTCGGCGAGGTTACGACCCCACTCGCTGTCGGTTTCCTCGACGTACTCGTTCAGCACGCGTTGCAAATGGCTACGGTAGGCTTCCATCGCCTCGCCGCTGATCCGCTGGATTTCCACCAGTTCGTGGTTGACCCGGTCAACGAAAGTGTTGTCCTGGTCGAGCACGTAGGCGAAACCGCCGGTCATGCCTGAGCCGAAGTTGTAACCGGTCTTGCCCAGGACGCAGACGAAACCACCGGTCATGTACTCGCAGCAGTGATCGCCAGTGCCTTCCACCACGGTGTGGGCACCGGAGTTACGCACGGCGAAACGCTCGCCCGCGGTGCCGGCGGCGAACAGCTTGCCACCGGTAGCGCCGTACAGGCAGGTGTTGCCGATGATGGCACTGTCCTGAGTCTTGTAGACGCTGCCCTTCGGCGGAACGATGACCAGCTTGCCGCCGGTCATGCCCTTGCCGACGTAGTCGTTGGCATCGCCTTCCAGATACATGTTCAGGCCGCCGGCGTTCCACACGCCGAAGCTCTGCCCGGCAGTGCCCTTGAAGCGGAAGGTGACCGGCGCATTCGCCATGCCTTGGTTGCCGTGCTTACGGGCGATTTCACCGGAGATCCGCGCACCGATCGAACGGTCGCAGTTGCAGATGTCCAGGGCGAAATCGGCGCCGCTCAGGTCATTGATTGCCGAGGTGGCCATGTCGACCATTTTCTCGGCCAGCAGGCCTTTGTCGAACGGCGGGTTGCGTTCCACGCCGCAGAACTGCGGCTTGTCCGCCGGCACGTGGTCGCTGCCCAGCAATGGAGTCAGGTCCAGGTGATGCTGCTTGGCGGTCTGCCCTTCGAGGATTTCCAGCAGATCGGTGCGGCCGATCAGCTCTTCGAGGGAGCGCACGCCCAGCTTGGCCAGCCACTCACGGGTTTCTTCGGCGACGTAGGTGAAGAAGTTCACCACCATGTCGACGGTGCCGATGTAGTGATCCTTGCGCAGCTTCTCGTTCTGAGTCGCAACGCCGGTGGCGCAGTTGTTCAGGTGGCAGATGCGCAGGTATTTGCAGCCCAGGGCGATCATTGGCGCGGTGCCGAAGCCGAAGCTTTCAGCGCCGAGGATCGCAGCCTTGATCACGTCGAGGCCGGTTTTCAGGCCGCCGTCGGTTTGTACCCGGACTTTTCCGCGCAAGTCGTTGCCACGCAGGGTCTGGTGAGTTTCGGCCAGGCCGAGTTCCCACGGAGCGCCCGCGTATTTGATCGAGGTCAGCGGCGATGCACCGGTGCCGCCGTCGTAGCCGGAAATGGTGATCAAGTCCACGTAGGCCTTGGCCACACCGGCGGCGATGGTGCCGACGCCCGCTTCTGCTACCAGCTTCACAGAGACCAGTGCTTTCGGGTTGACTTGTTTCAGGTCGAAAATCAGCTGCGACAAGTCTTCGATCGAGTAGATGTCGTGGTGCGGCGGCGGCGAAATCAGGGTCACGCCCGGCACTGCGTAACGCAGCTTGGCGATCAAACCGTTCACTTTACCGCCCGGCAGTTGACCACCTTCGCCGGGCTTGGCGCCCTGAGCGACCTTGATCTGCAGCACTTCGGCGTTGACCAGGTATTCCGGCGTCACACCGAAACGGCCAGTCGCCACCTGCTTGATTTTCGAGCTCTTGATGGTGCCGTAGCGCGCCGGGTCTTCGCCACCTTCGCCGGAGTTGGAACGCGCACCGAGGCGGTTCATGGCTTCGGCCAGGGCTTCGTGAGCTTCCGGCGACAGGGCGCCCAGGGAGATACCGGCGGAGTCGAAGCGCTTGAGCACCGATTCCAGCGGTTCGATCTCGCTGATGTCCAATGGAGTGTCGAGGGTTTTGACTTTCAGCAGGTCGCGGATCATCGACACCGGGCGGTTATCCACCAGCGACGTGTATTCCTTGAACTTGCTGTAGTCGCCCTGCTGCACAGCGGCTTGCAGGGTGTTGACCACGTCCGGGTTGTACGCGTGATATTCGCCACCGTGAACGAATTTCAGCAAACCACCTTGCTGGATCGGCTTGCGCGGGCTCCAGGCTTCGGTAGCGAGGGCTTTCTGCTCGGCTTCGATATCGACGAAACGCGCACCCTTGATGCGGCTTGGCACGCCACGGAAGCTCAGGTTGCAGACTTCCTCGGACAGGCCGATCGCTTCGAACAGTTGTGCTCCGCGATAGGAGGTGATGGTCGAGATGCCCATCTTCGACAGGATCTTGAGCAAGCCTTTGGTGATGCCTTTACGGTAGTTCTTGAACACCTCGTAGAGGTCGCCCAGCACTTCACCGGTACGGATCAGGTCGCCCAGCACTTCATAAGCCAGGAACGGATAAACGGCAGAGGCGCCGAAACCGATCAACACCGCGAAGTGATGCGGATCGCGAGCGGTCGCGGTTTCCACCAGGATGTTGGAATCGCAACGCAGGCCTTTCTCGGTCAGGCGGTGGTGCACGGCACCGGTAGCCAGCGACGCGTGGATCGGCAACTTGCCCGGAGCGATGTGACGGTCACTCAGCACAACCTGGGTACGACCAGCGCGCACGGCTTCTTCAGCCTGATCGGCAACGTTGCGGATCGCCGCTTCGAGGCCGACGCTTTCGTCGTAGTTGAGGTCGATGATCTGGCGTTCGAAGCCCGGACGATCGAGGTTCATCAGCGAACGCCACTTGGCCGGGGAAATGACCGGCGAGCTGAGGATCACGCGCGAAGCGTGTTCCGGCGACTCCTGGAAGATGTTGCGCTCGGCACCGAGGCAGATTTCCAGCGACATGACGATGGCTTCACGCAGCGGGTCGATCGGCGGGTTGGTGACCTGCGCGAACTGCTGGCGGAAATAGTCGTACGGCGTACGCACGCGCTGGGACAGCACGGCCATCGGCGTATCGTCGCCCATCGAGCCCACGGCTTCGTAGCCTTGCTCACCGAGCGGACGCAGTACCTGATCGCGCTCTTCGAACGTGACCTGATACATCTTCATGTATTGCTTGAGCTGATCGACGTCGTAGAACGCCGAACCGTGGTCGTTGTCTTCCATGGTCGCCTGGATGCGCAAAGCATTCTTGCGCAGCCATTGCTTGTACGGATGACGCGACTTCAGGCGGTTGTCGATGGCGTCGGTGTCGAGGATCTGCCCGGTTTCGGTGTCCACGGCAAAGATCTGCCCCGGACCAACGCGGCCCTTGGCGATCACGTCTTCAGGCTGGTAGTTCCAGACACCGATTTCCGAAGCCAGGGTGATGAAACCGTTGGTGGTGGTCACCCAACGCGCCGGACGCAGACCGTTACGGTCGAGCAGGCACACCGCGTAGCGACCGTCGGTCATTACCACGCCGGCCGGGCCGTCCCACGGCTCCATGTGCATCGAGTTGTATTCGTAGAACGCACGCAGATCCGGGTCCATGGTTTCGACGTTCTGCCACGCTGGCGGAATGATCATCCGCACGCCACGGAACAGGTCGATACCACCGGTGACCATCAGCTCCAGCATGTTGTCCATGCTGGAGGAGTCGGAACCCACGCGGTTGACCAGCGGGCCGAGCTCTTCGAGATCGGGCATCAGGTCGTTGGCGAACTTGGTACGACGGGCCACGGCCCAGTTGCGGTTACCGGTGATGGTGTTGATCTCGCCGTTGTGCGCCAGGAAGCGGAACGGTTGAGCCAGCGGCCATTTCGGCAGGGTGTTGGTGGAGAAGCGCTGGTGGAACACGCAGATCGCGGTTTGCAGGCGCTCGTCGCTCAGGTCTGGATAGAAGGCGGTCAAGTCCGCCGGCATCATCAGGCCTTTATAAATGATGGTCTTGTGGGAAAAGCTGCAGATGTAGTGATCGACGTCGGCGGCGTTGGCCACGGACGAGCGACGACGGGAGCTGAACAGCTTGATCGCCATGTCCTGATCGCTCAGGCCTTCACCACCGATGAACACTTGTTCGATCTGCGGCAGACGCTCAAGGGCCAGGCGGCCGAGGACGCTGGTGTCGATCGGCACTTTGCGCCAGCCGACCAGTTGCAGGCCGGCGGCCAGGATCTCGCGGTTCATGTTCTCGCGAGCGGCTTCGGCTTTGACCGGGTCCTGGTTGAAGAAGACCATGCCCACGGCATATTGCTTGGGCAATGCAACGCCGAAGGTTTCCTGGGCGATGGCTCGCAGGAACACGTCCGGCTTTTGAATCAGCAGACCGCAACCGTCACCGGTCTTGCCGTCGGCATTAATCCCACCGCGGTGGGTCATGCAGGTCAGGGCCTCGATGGCCGTTTGCAAAAGGGTATGACTGGGCTCGCCCTGCATATGGGCTATCAGGCCGAAACCGCAGTTATCCTTGAATTCATCTGGTTGGTACAGACCTGCTTTCATAGACACTTTCTCACCAGGCTGCCTCTTGTCGAGGCAAATTTCTTTTCAATTCAACCACTTGCATTCCGCGCCGAACGTACGCCGGCTTAGCGGGGGCAAAAGGGAGGTCATTGTACACACCGACACTTGGCCTCACAAATTTGACGACGAAATGTCGCAAATCTATGTCGCATTTGTGAAAGGTTTAAAGCGATCTGCTGTGCTAGTCAAAACTTTTTTAATTCTGACTGCAACGACTCAAAGACTACTGTGACGCAGACACCACAAGGCACGCGGCCTGTAGAGGCGGCATGCGCTTGTAGAAATTTTGAGGTGCCGGGAGAGGCGGCCTGGGTAAGGCCGCCGAATCTTCAGCGAGCTGTGGCGAGTTCCTGTTGGACACTGGCGACAGAGCGTGGCCAAGGTTTACCAGCCTGAACCTTCGCTGGCAAGGCCTTGATGGCGGAAACAGCTGCATCACGGTTGGTGAAACTACCGTAGGTGATGACGTAAAGCGGCTTACCGTTCAGCACTTTCTTGAAGTAACGGTACTCGCCGCCCTGCTCCTTGACGAAGTTTTGCGCGGTCGCTTCGGAGCTGGTGCCGAGGATCTGCACCACGTAGTTACCCGGAGCCTGACCGGCGTACCAGGTGCCGCCAGCAGCCTTGGCTGTGGTGGCCGGTTTCTCGGCAGGCTTGGCAGCAGCGGCAACGGCCGGTTTGGCTGGCGCCGGAGCAGGCTTGGCGGCAGGTGCCGGAACCGGTGCCGGCTTCGCGGTGGCGACCTGAGTCGGCGCAGGCGT
This sequence comes from Pseudomonas sp. MAG733B, assembly GCF_036884845.1. Lineage (NCBI taxonomy): Bacteria > Pseudomonadati > Pseudomonadota > Gammaproteobacteria > Pseudomonadales > Pseudomonadaceae > Pseudomonas > Pseudomonas sp. MAG733B. The sequence goes on along the minus strand of NZ_CP145732.1, from coordinate 943,451 downwards.
CGGTTTGGCCGCTGGCGTTGGCGCAGGGCCAGCCGGGACACCTGCGGGCGGTGCGGTGGTGGTAACGGTCGGCGGCGTTTCACTGGAACCTTCCAGCGGCACGCCATCGTCACCTTCGGTAATGCCACCGGCCGCTTCAGCCAGCGGACCGCGCATCACCGGCTGCGAATTACCGACCAACGGCAATGGCATCGGCTGCGTGTTGCCGGCGAATTCGACGGCTGGAGCACCGCCATTGGCTGTTGGTTGCCCTTGGCCCAGCGGCAGTTGTGCCTGTTCGTTGGCCGGAGCACCGGTGGTCGGCGCTTTGCTGCGACCTGGCATTAACCAGGCGGCGGCTACCGCGACCACGACGACGGCGGAAATCGCCAATACGTGTTTCTTCGGCATATTGAACCCCATACTTGGACGCTTGACCGCTGAGCGGCTGGCAATCATGGCTTCGATCATTGCATCGCGGGCAACCTGGTTGATATTGCCAGGCCAACCCTCGGAGCTTTCGTGAATATCAGAGATCTGATCCGCGGTGAAAAGTTCGATACCCCGGCCTGCGCCTTCAAGACGCTGGTCCAGATATTCGCGGGTCTCTTCTTCGGTGTACGGCTGCAGTTCGATGACGTGGAAGCGCTCTTCTTCAAGCTGCAAGGCCTCAAGCTGAGCGATCAGCGACGACTCACCGAACAGGAACACATGCGGACGACCTTCCGGGGCACCGGCGCCCAGCGCCATCAGGGCTTCGAGCGCTGATTCGTCGAGTTGCTCGGCATCATCCACCAGCAAATAGACTTCCTGACCGGTAAGCGCCAGTTGCACCACCTGAGCCAGAATCGCGTCGATCTCGGGCTGGGCAACGTCCAGCGCCTGGGCGACCTGACGCAGCACACCAGCCGCATCGCCGGCACCACGGGCGGAAACCACCACGCTCTGTACCGACTGCTTGTTGGTGCTGGCCACCAGCGCCTGACGCAGCAGGGTCTTGCCACTGCCATGCGGGCCAGTAACCACCAGCAACAACTGGCTGTAACGCGCCAGATGGTGCAGCTGCCCCAGCACGGGTTTGCGCTGGGCCGGGAAAAACTTGAAGCCAGGAACCCGTGGAGCAAAAGGGTCATGATTCAACTGGTAATGGCCGAGGAAAGCCTCGTCGGCATGCAAACTAGTCATCGCGTTCTTATTAACCTTTAAGCTGAGCCAGGGCGCGGTAATCCGCTCCCAGCGTGGCCTGTAGAACCTCTTTCGGATAATCGTCGGTCACCACCGCTTCGCCCATGTGGCGCAGCAGCACCAGGCGCAAACGACCGTCGATCACTTTTTTATCAATTGCCATGTGTTCGAGGAAATCGGCTTCGGTCATCTCTTCCGGCGGGATGACCGGCAGGCCTGCGCGCTGGAACAGGCGAATGCCGCGATCGCGTTCCTGTTCGGTGATCCAGCCCAGGCGCGCGGACATTTCCAGAGCCATTACGGTGCCAGCAGCAACCGCTTCGCCATGCAGCCATACACCGTAGCCCATATGGGTTTCGATGGCGTGACCAAACGTGTGGCCCAGGTTGAGCGTGGCACGCACACCGGTCTCTTTTTCGTCGGCGCCGACCACCGCAGCCTTGGCCGCACAGGAACGCTCGATGGCGTAGGTCAGGGCTTGCTGGTCCAGATTACGCAGGCGGTCGACGTTGTCTTCGAGCCAGGTCAGGAACGGCTCATCGCAAATCAAACCGTATTTGATGACTTCAGCCAGGCCGGCAGACAGCTCGCGGGCCGGCAAAGTGTTGAGAGAAGCAGTGTCGATCAGCACCACGTTCGGCTGATAGAAAGCGCCGACCATGTTCTTGCCCATCGGGTGATTGATGCCGGTCTTGCCGCCCACCGAAGAGTCGACTTGCGACAGCAACGTGGTCGGGACCTGAATGAAATCAACGCCACGCTGGTAGCAGGCGGCCGCAAAACCGGCCATGTCACCGATCACGCCGCCACCGAGGGCGATCACTGTCGTGCGACGGTCATGCCGTGCAGTCAGCAGACCATCGAAAATCAGTTGCAGGGTTTCCCAGGTCTTGAAGGCTTCGCCGTCGGGCAGCACCACGGAAATCACCGAGAACTGCGCGAGGCTGCGGGTCAGACGTTCGAGATAGAGCGGCGCAACGGTTTCGTTGGAGATGATCGCCACTTGCCGTCCGCGAATATGCGGGGCCAGCAGCTCAGGCTGATCCAACAAACCTTCGCCAATGTGAATCGGGTAGCTGCGCTCGCCTAGATCGACCTTGAGTGTCTGCATGTGTCCCCACAATGAAGATGGAATCAGGCATCGTGCCTTGAATTAACCAATGTCCACGGCGTCTGCTGGTGTGACGCCGCTCGGTAGCCGTTCGCCACAACCTTGAGCGGTCGTGGCAGGACGCCGAGGATAGCGCATTTCGTGCGGCGCTTTAACGCGGCGGCAGCTGCTGCAAGCGTTCGAGGATATCAAGCACGACCATCCGCGGCGGCCGCTCATCGGTTTCCACCACCAGATCGGCGATTTCCCGATAAAGCGGATCACGGATCGCCAGCAGATCCCGAAGGGTCTTGGCCGGATCAGCGGTACGCAACAAGGGGCGATTGCGGTCGCGGGAGGTGCGACCGACCTGCTGCTCCACAGAAGCATGCAGATAGACCACCCGCCCACCGGCGTGCAGCGCCCGACGATTGGCTTCGCGCATGACCGCGCCGCCGCCGGTCGCCAGCACCACGCCGTCGTAATCGCACAGTTCGGCAATCATTGCCTGCTCGCGATCACGAAAGCCCGGTTCGCCTTCCTTGTCGAAGATCCATGGGATATTGGCGCCCGTGCGTAATTCAATTTCCTTATCGGAATCTTTGAATGGCAAGCGCAGCTCTTTGGCCAGCAACCGGCCGATGGTGCTTTTTCCAGCGCCCATCGGTCCTACAAGAATCAAATTTCGCACAGAATCAACGACTCACAGCAATCGCCTGGTTATTCATGATACGCGGAGTGAGAAACACCAACAGCTCGGATTTTTTCTCCGAAACCACGTCACGCCGGAAAAGGCGGCCAAGATACGGCACATCGCCAAGAAATGGCACCTTATCTACAACCTTGCTTTGAGTATTTGAGAAAACACCACCAATGACGATGGTCTCGCCATCGTTGACCAGGACCTTGGCGTTGACCTCGTTTTTCTTGATCGGCGGCACATCCTGGACCTTGTTCAGGTAGTCCGGTTCGTCCTTGGTGACCTTGACCTCCATGATGATGCGGTTGTCCGGGGTAATTTGCGGCGTCACTTCCAGCGACAGCGAGGCCTCCTTGAACGACACCGAAGTCGCGCCACTGGAGCTGGCTTCCTGATAGGGAATCTCGGTGCCCTTGAGGATTTTCGCGGTTTCCTTGTCGGACGTGACCACTTTGGGTTGCGAGACGATTTCGCCGTTGCCGGTTTTCTCCATGGCCGTCAGTTCAAGGTCGAGCAAGACGTTGTCGGTGATGAACGCGATGCCGATTCCAGAGGTATTGTTGACTGCCCCCAAGTCGACGAACGGCGAATTGGTGCTGGTGCTCCCCGGCGTGCCGATGGTCGACGACGCGTTCGCACCATTGCTGACGCCTGAAGTGTTCCAGTTGCCCTTGTTCTGGATCGAACCACCCCAGCGCACGCCCAGGCTCTTGTCGTAATCAACGTTGGCTTCGACGATCCGCGCTTCGATCATCACCTGCCGTACCGGGATATCCAGCTGCGCCACGATCCGCCGCAATTCGTCGAGCCGGTCCTGAGTCTGGTAGGCAATGATGTTGTTGGTACGCTCATCGACGGTGATCGAACCCCGTTCGTCGATTTTCGCTTCGGCGCTGGTCACTGACTGGAACAGCTTGGCGATATCGGCTGCCTTGGCATAGTTGACTTGCAGTAGCTCGCGACGCAGAGGCGCAAGCTCGGCGATCTGCTTCTGCGACTCCAGTTCCTGGCGCTCCCGGGCAGCAATTTCATCCGCCGGCGCCACCAGCAGGACGTTGCCGATCTTGCGCTTGTCCAGGCCCTTGGTTTTCAGCACCAGATCCAGCGCCTGATCCCACGGCACATTTTGCAAACGCAGGGTAATGCCGCCCTGCACCGTGTCGCTGGCGACCAGATTGAGGTTGGTGAAGTCGGCGATCAGTTGCAGCACCGAGCGCACATCGATGTCCTGGAAATTCAACGAGAGTTTTTCGCCGCTGTAGGCGTAGCGGTCAGCATTGCGCTTTTGCAGGTCGTCGGCAGTCATCGGGCGGATGCTGACGGTCAGTTTGTTGTCGGTCTGGTAGGTCGAATAATCGAAGGCACCACTGGGCTCGATGGTGATGGTGGCCCTGTCGCCTGTAGCGCTGGCATTGACGAACTGCACGGGCGTGGCGAAGTCCTTGACGTCCAGGCGCACACGCAACGGCTCGGGCAGTCGGGTTCTGGCGAAACCGAGAATGATCTTGCCGTCGCGTTCCTGAATGTCTGGCGCGATGGACGGATCAGACAGGTCGACCACCACATTGCCTTCACCTTGGGTGCCGCGCTGGAAATCCACCGCGCGAATGGCCTTGGCCGTTGGCGCAACGGCGCGCGCCGGGGCCGGGGTGGCAACATTGGCCGGCCTCGGTGCCGGTTTTTTGCCTCCCTGCCCGATCACCACAAACAGGTTGTTGCCTTCGATCCGGGTGTCATACGGGGTCAATTGAGTGAGGTTGATGATCAGCCGTGTTCGGTCCTTGGCTTCCACCACCGTTGCGCTGCGGGCATTGCCGCCGCCCAGATCGCGGGTCTTGCTCGCCAGCTGACTGACGACACCGGGCAAGTCCAGCGCAATCCGCGCAGGCGATTCGGTGGTGTACCCGTGAGGCGCCGGGGGCGGTTCATCGAACGCCAACTTCAACTCGACGCGGTCGCCCGGCAGCGCTGCGACATCCAGCGCCTTGAGGTTGGCCGCTTGTACCATCGGCGACAGCAGCGCTATCCATAGCGACACTCCGAGGGTGGAGAAAATCCTGTTCATTTTTCGAGTTCCACTATGAGTGTTCTTTCAAAGGGAGGGTCCGCGGCCGTTCCAGCCAGGCACCTTCGCCATCCGGGACGATTTCCACCACATCGACTTGCGAGGCGTTGATGGCGACGATCCGCCCATCGTTGCGCCCCAGGTAATCGCCGACTTTCAGCCGATGCACACCGCCAGCGCCGCGCAACAGCGCGAAGGAGCCTGATGCATTGGAGATCGTGCCGACCATTTCAAACTGCTCGATATTGAAACCCTCGAGGTACTGCTTGACCCGATTGGGGTCAGGTTTGACATTGCGCGAACCATGCCTCTGCCCGGTCAGGTCGACTCTGACCTGTGGCGAAAACGGACTGCGCAGGTTGGCGGCGCTGTAGGTGAATGTCGGGTAAGACCGAAATGTCGGCGTTGGTTCAATCTTGCCCGGTGCCCGCAGGCGCATTTCGTTCATGTAGGCGTCCAGGTCGCTGACATCATCGCCGCCGTTACAACCGCTCAGGACCACCAGCAACACCGCCACGGAAAAACCACGAACAAGGCTCATTGATGCAGCCCCTTGTCGTTGTAGCGGTAGGTCTTGGCCAGGATACTCATGCGCAACTTTGTCCCGCCGTCAGGATTGACCGGCGCCAGGTCAAAATCATGCAGGGTGACGATGCGCGGCAGTCCGGCCACGCCGCTGACGAAAGTCGCCAGGTCGTGATAGGCACCGGTGACGGTGATCTGGATCGGCAATTCGATGTAGAACGGCTGGGTGACCTCAGGCAACAATTTGATTTCTTCAAACTCCAGGCCGCTGCCCAGGCCGGTGCGGGTGATGTCTTCGAGCAGACCGGGGACTTCGGTATCACTGGGCAGTTGCCGCAACAGCACGCCAAAGGAGTTCTCCATTTCCTTCATTTGCTGGGTGTACAACTCCAGATTCGCCGCCATATGAGCCTTGGTGGCGAACTGCTCTTTGAGCGTCGTTTCTTCCTCGCGCTTGAGGTCAAGCTGACTCTCAAGCTCACTCGTGGAAAAGCTGTAACCGAGCGCGAGCACCAGCATCATGACCAGCACGCTCACCAACACCTTGATCGCCGGCGGCCAGGAACCGATGTTGCTGGTATCCAGTTCGTTGATATCGATTTTGCGCAGCCCTTCGAACCAGGCGGACGGACTCATTTCCCATCCTCCACGGCGGCGGGCTGAGTCTGACGAACGGTCAGCTGAAAGACGTTGGCCTGATCCAGTTGGCCGGCGGTGGTCGCCTTGACCTCCGTCAGGCTCGGCGCATCGAACCAGTCCGACGCATCGAGGTTGCGCATCAGGTCGGAAACACGGTTGTTGGATTCCGCCGCGCCAGTGATGGACAAGGTCTTGCCATCCATTTTCACTTCCGTGAAATACACACCGTCGGGCAGGGTCCGGGCCAATTGATCAAAAATTCGCCCGCTGATCGGCCGGTTGCCTTGCAGGTCCTGGATGATGCGCATGCGCTCGACCAATTGCTGGCGGCGGGCCTTGAGATCGCTGATCTGCTTGATCCGCTCGTCGACCACGACAATCTGCTTGCCGATGTAATCGTTGCGCGCCACCTGCCGGTCGATGGCACTGTTGATCGCCTGATTGGCGATCAATACAGCCCCTGCCGACCCCACGAGCACGCCAGCCAGAATCAATAAAAAGCGTTTGCGGCGTTGTTCGCGCAGCTCTTCGCGCCAAGGTAAAAGATTGATCCGCGCCATCAGTCGAAACTCCTGAGGGCCAGCCCGCAGGCGATCATCATGGCTGGTGCGTCGCTGCCTAACGCCGCGGCGTTGACCTTGCTGCTCAGCGTCATCTCGGCAAACGGATTGGCCACCTGCGTCGGCGTACCCAATTGCTGCTCGATCAAGCGATCCAGACCGGGAACAGACGCAGTGCCGCCGGCCAGCAAAATGTGATCGACCGAGTGGTACTGACCGGAAGCGAAGAAAAACTGCAGCGAACGCGAGACCTGCTGCACCAAGGCCTCGCGAAATGGCTGCAACACTTCACTGACGTAATCGTCAGGCAAACCGCCCTGCTTCTTCGCCAACCCCGCCTGCTCGACGGTCATCCCGTATCGCCGCTGAATCTCTTCGGTCAATTGGCGACCGCCGAACAATTGTTCGCGGGTATAAATGATGCGCCCGTTCAGCAGCACGCTCAGGGTGGTCATGGTCGCGCCGATGTCGACCACTGCCACCAGACGCTCCCGGGAGCTGGCCAATTGATTCGTCAGCAGGCCGAACGATCGCTCCAGGGCATAAGCTTCGACATCGACTACACGAGCGGTCAGGCCGGCCAGGGCCAGGGCCGCTTCGCGCACCTCGACGTTTTCCTTGCGACAGGCCGCGAGCAGCACATTGACCCGCTCGGGGTTGCGCACTGACGCGCCCTGGACTTCGAAGTCGATGGCGACCTCGTCCAACGGATAAGGGATGTACTGATCGGCCTCGATCTTCAGCTGACTTTCCATTTCGTCGTCGGAAAGACCGGCATCCATCTCGATGGTCTTGGTGATCACCGCCGAACCGGCCACGGCCACGGCAACGTTCTTGAGGCTGGTCCTGGCCTTGATCAGTACACGAGAAAGGGCTTGGCCCACACCTTCGAGCTCGGCGATGTTTTTCTCGATCACCGCACTGGCAGGCAGCGGCTCGACCGCGTAGGCCTCGACCCGATAGCGGTCGCCCTGGCGGCTCAGCTCAAGGAGCTTCACCGAAGTGGAGCTGATGTCGATCCCTAAAAGCGTATTGGCTTTTTTATTGAAGAGTCCTGGCACTAGCAATTCCCTATGACTATCCGTGAGTTACGGACTCTGTAATGTGTGTTGCGTTCCCTCCGCCCGTCTTGACAGCAGCCGCCAATGACGCCTGCGCCGGAAAAATGCTTATAATGCCCAGCGTTTTTTTCCGCTTATTCTCAAGCGCGGGTCGTTCGCCTTTAGCCTGAACCCTGATGCGTAATTCATTCTTTGCCCTGGATATCCAAAAGCCTTGATTCGTCTGCTGAAATTTTTCGGTTGGTCCATCGTCGCGGTTTTCTGCGGACTGCTTTTGGGTCTGAGCGGGGCGTTTCTTTACCTTAGCCCCGGATTGCCGTCCGTGGAGGCGCTGCGAAGCATCCAGTTGCAGATTCCATTGCGGGTCTACAGCAGCGACAACAAGTTGATCGCAGAATTCGGCGAAATGCGCCGCACACCGATCCGTTTCGCCGACATTCCCCCCAATTTCATTAATGCGTTACTAAGTGCTGAAGACGATAACTTCGCCAACCACTATGGCGTCGATCCCAGCAGCCTGATGCGGGCCGCCACCCAATTGGTCAAAAGCGGCCACATCCAGTCCGGCGGCAGCACCATCACCATGCAGGTGGCGAAGAACTTCTTCCTGACCAGCGAACGCAGCTTCTCGCGCAAAACCACAGAAATCCTCCTGGCATTGCAGATCGAACGGCAGCTGACCAAGGACGAAATCCTTGAGCTGTACGTCAACAAGATCTATCTGGGCAACCGCGCCTACGGCATCGAGGCGGCGGCGCAGGTCTATTACGGCAAGTCGATTCGTGACGTCAGCCTGGCGCAGATGGCGATGATCGCCGGCCTGCCAAAGGCCCCGTCGCGCTTCAACCCGTTGGCCAACCCGGCCCGCAGCAAGGAACGTCGCGACTGGATCCTGGGGCGCATGTACAAGCTCGGCAAAATTACCGAAGCCGATTACACCACCGCGATCAACGAGCCGCTGAACGCCAGCTATCACGTGCCGACCCCGGAAGTGAACGCGCCTTACATCGCCGAAATGGCCCGTGCCGAAATGGTCGGTCGCTATGGCAGCGACGCGTACACCGAGGGTTTCCGCGTCACCACCACGGTGCCGAGCAACCTTCAGGAAATGGCCAATACCGCCGTCCATGAAGGCTTGATGACTTACGACCAGCGTCACGGCTATCGCGGCCCTGAATCGCGCCTGCCGGGCAAGACCCGTGAAGCGTGGGCCACCGAACTGACCAAGCAGCGCATCATCAGCAGCCTTGAGCCGGCCATCGTCACCCAGGTCGACAAGACCGGTCTGCAAGTGCTGACCCGCACCGGACAGGAGCACGTCAACTGGGACACCATGAAGTGGGCTCGCCCGTTCCTGAACACCAACAGCATGGGCGCCAATCCGAAGCAGCCTTCGGACGTGGCACAGGTCGGTGATCTGATCCGCGTGCAACGCCAGCCGGACAATTCGCTGAAGTTCAGCCAGATCCCGCAAGCCCAGGGCGCGCTGGTTTCCCTCGACCCGCAAAATGGCGCGATCCGCTCGCTGGTCGGTGGTTTTGCCTTCGAGCAGAGCAATTACAACCGCGCGTTGCAGGCCAAGCGCCAGCCGGGTTCGAGCTTCAAACCGTTCGTCTACGCCGCCGCGCTGGATAACGGCTACACCGCTGCCAGCCTGGTCAACGATGCACCGATCGTGTTCGTCGACGAATACCTGGACAAGGTCTGGCGTCCGAAGAACGACACCAACACTTTCCTCGGTCCGATTCGTCTACGTGAGGCGCTGTACAAGTCGCGCAACCTGGTGTCGATCCGCTTGCTGCAGGCGATGGGCGTTGGCAAGACCATCGACTACATCACCCGCTTCGGCTTCAACAAGCAGGACTTGCCACCCAACCTGTCCCTCGCACTGGGCACCGCAACCCTGACGCCGATGGAAATCGCCACGGGCTGGAGCACCTTTGCCAACGGTGGCTACAAGATCACCCCGTACATCATCGACAAGGTCGAAAGCCGCAATGGCGACACGCTGTTCGTCGCCAATCCGCCGAGCGTTCCAAAAGGCGGCGCGGCCACCGATGGTATCGCCGCGCCAGTCGCCGAGGCCTTTACGGTCAACGCGACACCGGCCGATGCACTGACCGCCCAACCGACGCCGCAGGCACCCGCGGTGGCTGAACGCATCGTTGATGGCCGTACGACTTACATCCTCAACAGCATGCTCGAGGACGTGATCAAGCTCGGCACCGGTCGTCGTGCCCTGGCCCTGGGCCGTAGCGACATTGCCGGCAAGACCGGCACCACCAACGAATCCAAGGACGCCTGGTTCTCCGGTTACAACGCCGATTACGTGACCACGGTCTGGACCGGTTTTGACCAGCCTGAAAGCCTCGGCCGCAAGGAATTCGGCGGCACCGTCGCGCTGCCGATCTGGATGAACTACATGGGCGCCGCCCTCAAGGACCTGCCGCCTCACACGCAGCCAGAGCCGGAAGGCATCCTGAGCCTGCGCGTCGACCCGGTCAGTGGCCGTGCGGCCTCCCCGAGCACGCCTGGGGCTTACTTCGAACTGTTCAAGGCCGAAGATACGCCACCGTCGGTGAATGAGCTGGGCAACGGCAATGCGCCGGGCAGCCCGCTGCCGGCGGATGAGCAGGCGCCGATCGATTTGTTCTGATCCCAGCCACATTGAAAAGCCCCGCCTTCGAGAGAAGTGCGGGCTTTTTTTGCCTGCCGGTTTTGATGTTGCCTGGTCCGGCCTCTTCGCGAGCAAGCCCGCTCCCACAGTGGGCGATGGTGTACATCGAGTTTATGTACGCCGCTGATTCCTGTGGGAGCGGGCTTGCTCGCGAAGGGGCCCTGACAGCCCATGCAAAACCCTCAGGCACAAAAAAGCCCCGACTCTCACGAGCCAGGGCTTTCGGTTGAAGCGCTACAACGACTTAGCCGTTGAACACGTCATCCACGCTTTTCAGCGGGTAGTTCTTCGGATACGGCAGGGTCGCCACACCAGTCTCGATGGCGGCTTTGGCCACAGCGTCGGAGATCAGGGTGATCAGACGGGCATCCATTGGCTTCGGAATGATGTACTCACGACCGAATTCCAGCTTGATGCCGCCGTAGGCGTCGCACACTTCCTGAGGAACCGGCAGCTTGGCCAGTTCGCGCAGGGCGTTGGCCGCAGCCACTTTCATTTCTTCGTTGATGCGCTTGGCGCGAACGTCCAGGGCACCACGGAAGATGAACGGGAAGCCCAGTACGTTGTTGACCTGGTTCGGGTAGTCCGAACGGCCGGTGGCCATGATCACGTCGTTACGGGTGGCGTGTGCCAGTTCCGGGGAGATTTCCGGATCAGGGTTGGAGCACGCGAACACGATCGGGTTAGGCGCCATCGACAGCAGGCCTTCAGCGCTCAGCAGGTTCGGACCGGACAGGCCAACGAACACGTCAGCACCTTGCAGCGCGTCAGCCAGGGTGCGCTTGTCGGTCGCGTGAGCGAAGACAGCCTTGTACTGGTTCAGGTCGTCACGGCCGGAGTGGATCACGCCGGTACGGTCGATCATGTAGATGTTTTCGATGTTGGCGCCCATGCTCACCAGCAATTTCATGCAGGAGATGGCGGCAGCACCGGCGCCCAGGCAGACGATCTTGGCTTCCGGCAGGGTTTTGCCGGCGATTTCCAGGGCGTTGATCATGCCGGCCGCGGTCACGATAGCGGTGCCGTGCTGGTCATCGTGGAATACCGGAATATCGCACTGCTCGATCAGAGCGCGTTCGATCTCAAAGCACTCAGGCGCCTTGATGTCTTCCAGGTTGATGCCACCGAAAGTGATGGAGATGCGCTTGACGGTGTCGATGAAGGCTTGCGGGCTTTCGGAGTCGACTTCGATGTCGAAAACGTCGATGCCGGCGAAGCGCTTGAACAGCACGCCTTTACCTTCCATCACTGGCTTGGAGGCCAATGGGCCGAGGTTACCCAGGCCGAGAATCGCGGTGCCATCGGAAATGACTGCAACCAGGTTGCCCTTGCCGGTGTATTTGTAGGCCAGTTCAGGATCGCGGGCGATTTCGCGTACTGGTTCGGCTACGCCGGGGCTGTAGGCCAGCGACAGGTCGCGGGCGGTAGCGGTGGCCTTGGTGAGCTCGACACTCAGCTTCCCTGGACGAGGATTGGCGTGATATTCGAGAGCGGCAGTTTTCAGATCAGACATTTTGGCATTCCGCTTTTACTGTTGGACAGACTGGTCAGCGAGGATACGCGCCTCGCAAAATCCCCACAAGACTGACCGGTCACCCCTGTCAAGCGCCCGGCCTTACGACTTTGGGCCAAGAGCCGCGGAACACAAGGGATGGACTGTTCACAATCGCCAGAAAAAATGTCTACAATTCTCTATCACTGCATCACTTGCAGCATCGCCGGATCCGTCAGCGGCAACATCCAGCGCGCCTGACCATCCTTGAGCCCGCCGCGGCGTGAACGATCCAGCACCCAGCCACGCGCCTCGATTTGCCTGCCTTTGAGCTTTTCAAGCGCGGCCGCATCGAAACGGGCCAGCAAATTGGGTGCAACGCGCAATACAACCGAATCCTGCAATTCGATCCAAACCCCGCCACGATTACGCTGAACCTTGCTAACACGACCGCTGAGCACGGCAAAACCGGACGCGCTGATCTGATCCGCTTTCAGTACAGGTGACTGTCGCCATACGCCGAGCCCGGCCTGGCGGGCACTGCGTTCCGCCGCTTGCTGACAGTCGACCAGATCGACATTAGGAGGAACCGCCACCAGAAAACCGAGACCTTCGGCGATCATTTGCGCTTCGAGATTGGCACCGTCGGCGCTGTAGACATGGGCCAGGGTTCGGCCGTAATGGTCTTTGCTTTCTTTTCCGGGCAGCAAACCGACCCGCCCATCGCTCGCCGCCACCAACGCTTCAAGGCGTTTGCGCGCGGCCACGGCGAACGGCTCGTCGGAGCGGCCTTTCTTGCCCAGCTCCGGCGTGTTCAAGCCGATCATGCGCACGCTGCGACCGTCGTTGAGGCGTAGCGTGTCGCCATCGACTACCCGCTGCACCGCAACCGGTGTCAGGCCACCCGGCGCCGGGCAGAAAGCCTGGGCCGCGGAGAGCCAAATCGCAGACACAAAAAAGGCGCCCACAAGGGACGCCTTTTTCATCAGCATGGAAAAGCCCACCGGGCCCTTCAACCTTACTCTGCAGCAGCAGGAGCTTTGGTTTTGCCGAAAGCACCGAAACGGTCGGCGAAGCGCTGAACGCGGCCGCCAGTGTCCAGAGTCTTTTGCTTACCGGTGTAGAACGGGTGGCATTCGTTGCAAACGTCGATCGCCAGGGCTTTGCCGAAGGTCGAACGGGTTTCGAACTTGTTGCCGCAGCTGCAGGTAACAGCAACTGCTGGGTATTCTGGATGGATATCAGCTTTCATGGTGTCTTCCTCAGGCTAGCGTGCCGCCACCCAACACTATTGTTGAATACCGCACGTGATTAGGCCGCGGATTCTACCAGACAATGCCAATCACGCAAGCTGTCCCTCAAACCGGTCGTCTGCTAGGCTCGCGGCCTGCCACTTCACCCCTTCATTGAGAAAACGCGTGCCCGACGCCATTCTGCGCCTCGCCCTGCCATCGCCTCTGCGCCGCCTGTTCGATTACCGCGCGCCGGCCGGTGTCCTGCGCGCGCAATTGCATCCCGGCATGCGCCTGCGGGTGCCGTTCGGACGTCGGGAAATGATCGGGATTCTGGTGGAAGTCACCGACACCAGCGAAGTCCCCGCCGAAAAACTCAAGCCGGCGCTGGCCCTGCTCGACGCCACACCACCGTTGCCGCCTGCGCTGTTCAAGCTGTGTCTGTGGACTTCCCAGTACTACCAGCACAGCCTCGGCGACACCTTGAGTTGGGCGCTTCCGGTGCTGCTGCGTCAGGGTGAGCTGGCTGAACCACGCCAGGAGCGCTTCTGGTCTGCCGCGCCAGGCGCGAGCCTTGATGACCCGCGTATCGCCCGCGCCCCGCGCCAGCGTGAAGCCCTGGCGACACTGGCGCAGCATCCCCACGGCGTGGCCCATCAGCTGCTGAGCAAATTGATGCTGAGCAAGGACAGCCTCGATTTGCTGCTGGCCAAGGATCTGGTGCAAGTCGAGGTCCGCAAGCACGCCCCCGGCGCCCGGCACGAACACTGGCTGGCGCAGCCGGAGCTGCCGCTCAACCCGGAACAGCGAGCAGCTTATGAAGCGATCCGCGCCGGGTTCGACAGTTATCACGCGTTCCTGCTGGCCGGCGTCACCGGCAGCGGCAAGACCGAAGTGTATTTGCAGTTGATCCGCGAAACCCTGCAGGCCGGCAAGCAAGCGCTGGTGCTGATCCCGGAAATCAACCTCGGCCCGCAAACCCTGGCGCGCTTCGAGCAGCGCTTCAATGCGCGCATCGCGCTGATCCACTCGGCGGTCAACGATCGCGAACGCCTCGAAGCGTGGCTCGCTGCTCGAGACGGCGAGGCCGACATCATTATCGGCACCCGTTCGGCGCTGTTCACGCCGATGAAAAACCCGGGGCTGATCATCATCGACGAGGAACACGACGGCTCCTATAAACAGCAGGAAGGTTTGCGTTACCACGCTCGCGACCTTGCATTGGTGCGGGCACGGCAGGAAAACATTCCGATTGTGCTCGGCTCCGCCACACCTTCACTGGAAAGCCTGCACAACGCCTACACCGGTCGTTATGGGCTCCTCCGCCTGAATGAGCGCGCTGGTGGTGCCAAGCAACCACGCTTCCTGCGTCTGGACGTGAAAAGTCGCCCGCTGGACAGCGGCATTTCCGGGCCGATGCAACAGGCCATCGGCCAGACACTCGCCGCCGGCCAGCAAGTGCTGGTATTCCTTAATCGCAGAGGCTTCGCGCCGACGCTGCTTTGCCACGACTGCGGCTGGATGTCCGAATGCCAGCGCTGCGATGCGCGCATGACCGTGCACCAGCGCCATGGCGAATTGCGCTGCCACCATTGCGGTTATGTCGAACGCGTCCCGCGCCAGTGCCCGAAGTGCAACAAGGTCGATTTGCGTCCGGTGGGCGCCGGCACCGAACGGGCCGAAGAGCGCCTGAAAATCCTGTTCCCGGACTATCCGGTGCTGCGCGTCGACCGCGATAGCACCTCGCGTAAAGACGCGATGAACCAGTTGTTCGCGACCATTCAAAAGGGTCAGCCGTGCATTTTGATCGGCACCCAGATGCTTGCCAAAGGGCACCACTTTCCGCGAGTGACGCTGGTGTCGATTCTCGACGCCGACGGCGGGCTGTTCTCCGGCGACTTCCGCGCCAGCGAGCGCATGGCGCAATTGATCGTCCAGGTCGCCGGCCGCGCTGGCCGGGCCGAAGAGCCGGGCAAAGTGATCATCCAGACGCACCTGGCCGACCATCCGCTGCTGGTGCAATTGACCGAGCAAGGCTACTTCGCCTTCGCCGAACAGGCCTTGAGCGAGCGGCGTGCGGCGGGCCTGCCGCCGTTTGCGCATCTGGCGTTGCTGCGCGCTGAAGCGCATAAGCCGGGACAGGCCGAAGGCTTTCTCGATGAGGCGTGCAGCGAGGCTGAGCGCTTGCTGGCCGAGCAGAATCTGAGCGGGATTGAACTGCTGGGCCCGGTGCCGGCGCCGATGGAACGACGGGCCGGGCGTTATCGCGCGCAACTATTGTTGCAGGCTACGGCGCGGGCGCCTTTGCATCGCTTGCTGGCGAGCTGGTTGCTGGTGCTGGAGCAGATGCCGAGTGGGCGGGCGGTGCGTTGGTCTCTGGATGTTGATCCGGTCGATTTGTATTGACCGAGAGATCGCCGTTGAATGTGTAGGAGCAAGGCTTGCCCGCGATAGCGATCTCAAGGGCGCCATCGCGGGCAAGCCTTGCTCCTGCAAATGAAGGCATTTGTCACCACACATCCACAACCTGCCTGCTAAGGTTGGCAAGCCCGCCTCGGCAACGGATAATGCCCAGTTTTTCCACCAGCGCATGATGCGCCGCCGCGCCAGCGGTCGAAAGAGAAGACCATGAAAGACACCATTCGCCAGCTGATCCAACAAGCCATCACCCAACTCGTCAACGAAGGTGTGTTGCCTGAAGGCCTGTCGCCGGCGATCCAGGTGGAAAATTCTCGCGACAAGAAGAACGGCGACTTCGCCAGCAACATCGCCATGATGCTGGCCAAACCGGCCGGCATGAAGCCGCGTGATCTGGCGGAAAAAATCATCGCCGCGCTGCCGGCTGACGAAAACATCTCCAAGGCCGAGATCGCAGGTCCTGGCTTCCTCAATTTCTTCCAGAACACCGATGCCCTGGCTTCGCGCCTGGACGCCGCGCTGGCCGATGCCAACATCGGCGTGCGCAAGGCCGGTCCCGTGCAGCGCACCGTGGTCGACCTGTCGGCCCCGAACCTGGCCAAGGAAATGCACGTCGGCCACTTGCGTTCGACCATCATTGGCGACGGCGTGGCCCGCGTTCTGGAATTCCTCGGCGACACCGTGATCCGTCAGAACCACGTCGGCGACTGGGGCACCCAGTTCGGCATGCTGATGGCGTACCTCCAGGAAAACCCGGTCACCAGCGACGAGCTGTCGGACCTGGAAAACTTCTACCGCGCCGCCAAGCAACGCTTCGACGAATCCGAAGAGTTCGCCGACCGCGCCCGTGGCCTGGTGGTCAAGTTGCAGGCCGGCGATGCCGATTGCCTGGCGCTGTGGACCAAGTTCAAGGACATCTCGCTGTCGCACTGCCAGAAAATCTACGAACTGCTCAACGTCAAACTGACCATGGCCGACGTGATGGGCGAAAGCGCCTACAACGACGACCTGATCAACGTGGTCAACGACTTGAAGGCCGCGGGCATGCTGGTCGAGAGCAACGGCGCCCAGTGCGTGTTCCTCGACGAGTTCAAGAATGCCGATGGCGATCCGCTGCCGGTGATCATCGTCAAGGCTGACGGCGGTTACCTCTATGCCACCACCGACCTCGCGGCCGTGCGCTACCGCAGCGGCACGCTCAAGGCTGATCGCGCGCTGTACTTCGTCGACCAGCGTCAGGCGCTGCACTTCCAGCAAGTGTTCGCCGTGGCACGCAAGGCCGGCTTCGTGACGCACCCGATGGAAATGGAACACATGGGCTTCGGCACCATGAACGGCGCCGACGGCCGTCCGTTCAAGACGCGCGATGGCGGAACCGTAAAGCTGATCGACCTGCTGACCGAAGCCCAGGAACGCGCCTACACCCTGGTGAAGGACAAGAACCCGGAACTGGCTGAAGCCGACCTGCGCAACATCGCCAAGGTCGTGGGCATTGGCGCGGTGAAATACGCCGACCTGTCCAAGCACCGTACGAGCGACTACAGCTTCAACTTCGACCTGATGCTGAACTTCGAAGGCAACACCGCGCCGTACCTGCTCTACGCCTACACCCGCGTGGCCGGGGTGTTCCGCAAGCTCGGCAAGGACTTCAGCGAAGTCGAAGGCCAGATCGTGCTCGAAGCACCGCATGAACACGAGCTGGCTGCGAAACTCGCGCAGTTCGGCGAAGTGCTGAACAACGTGTCCGAGAAAGGCACGCCGCACATCCTCTGCACTTACCTGTACGACGTCGCAGGCCTGTTCTCCAGCTTCTACGAGAACTGCCCGATCCTCGCTGCCGACACCCCGGAACAAATGCAGAGCCGCCTGCGCCTCGCCGCGCTGACCGGACGAACTCTCAAGCAAGGCCTGGAACTCTTGGGTCTGGAAACTCTGGAGCGTATGTAAGTTGGCTGCCAAGAAAAAACCTGCACCCAAGCGTGGCGCCAGCCGTTACCAAGCTCCAGCGAAGCAACCGATCCCGGGTTGGCTGTGGATGGCCATCGGCCTGACGGTCGGCGCATTCATCGTGTTCCTGATGAAACTGGAACCTGGGAAGGGCAGCGACACGGTCAAACGCGAGAAGGTCGAACAGCAACAGAAAGCCACCAAGATCGCCGAGGCCAACAAGACCCCGCCGAGCCCGACGCAACCGGTGAAGCCGAAGTACGACTTCTACACCCTGTTGCCAGAATCGGAAGTCATCGTGCCGCCGGATGCCGTGCCGGAAAAAACCCTGCCGACACCGCAAGTGCCGGCCATCCCGACCACGCCGGTGACGCCGGCCGAAGCGGCGAAGATCGACACCGCCCGCGCCCAGGCCGCACTGGCCGGGATTACACCGCCACCACCGCCGCCGGTCACCAAAGCGGCGCCGGTGACCAAGTTCTTCCTGCAAGCCGGTTCGTTCCGCAAGGAGACTGACGCCGACAAGGTTCGGGCGCAGATCATTCTGCTCGGCCAGGCTGTGGCGGTGGAATCGGGCACGGTGAAGGATGAGACGTGGTATCGGGTTCTGGTCGGGCCGTTCAGCAACCGCGAGCAACTGACCACCGCACAGAAACAACTGGCCGGCGCCGGTTTCAGCAACCTGCTGTTACAACAACGCCAGAGCCGCTGATCCCTTCAGAAACACCGCGTCATCGTTCATCGCGGGCAAGCCTTGCTCCTACAGGATTTGCACAAAACCTGTAGGAGCAAGGCTTGCCCGCGATGGCGTACTGACAGACACCACATCTCCCACCTGACTCGCACCACTCGTCCCCTCTCCCGCCCAACAGTTGAAATCCACTCCACCACCCCCATATGAATGGGCATAAGGCACTTTCGCCCCGCTGCGTGGAGACTCTTCCCTTGACCACCATCGTTTCAGTTCGTCGCCACGGCAAAGTCGTCATGGGCGGCGACGGCCAGGTTTCTCTCGGCAATACCGTGATGAAAGGCAACGCCAAGAAAGTCCGTCGCCTGTACCACGGCGAAGTCCTCGCCGGTTTTGCCGGTGCCACGGCTGACGCCTTTACCCTTTTCGAACGTTTCGAAGGCCAGCTGGAAAAACACCAGGGCCATCTGGTTCGCGCCGCCGTCGAACTCGCCAAAGAATGGCGCACCGACCGCTCCCTGAGCCGCCTCGAAGCCATGCTGGCGGTGGCCAACAAAGACGCCTCGCTGATCATCACCGGCAACGGCGACGTGGTAGAGCCAGAAAACGGCCTGATCGCCATGGGCTCCGGTGGCGCCTACGCCCAGGCTGCCGCCAGCGCGCTGCTGAAAAAAACCGACCTGTCGGCCCGGGAAATCGTCGAGACCGCTCTCGGCATCGCCGGCGACATCTGCGTATTCACCAACCACACCCAGACCATTGAGGAGCAGGACTGCGCCAAAGGCGACGAGTAAGTCTGTTTCGGCCGCACGCCACGACTCACTTGATTAAGGTCCGTCAAATATTATGTCCATGACTCCCCGTGAAATCGTCCACGAACTCAATCGCCATATCATCGGCCAGGACGATGCCAAGCGCGCCGTCGCCATTGCCCTGCGCAATCGCTGGCGCCGGATGCAGCTGCCTGAAGAGCTGCGCGTTGAAGTAACCCCAAAGAACATCCTGATGATCGGCCCGACCGGTGTCGGTAAAACCGAGATCGCCCGTCGCCTGGCCAAACTGGCCAACGCGCCGTTCATCAAGGTCGAAGCGACCAAGTTCACCGAAGTCGGCTACGTTGGCCGCGACGTCGAATCGATCATTCGTGACCTGGCCGATGCGGCGATCAAGTTGCTGCGCGAGCAGGAAATCACCAAGGTTCGCCACCGCGCCGAAGACGCTGCCGAAGAGCGCATCCTCGATGCACTGCTGCCTCCGGCCCGTATGGGCTTCAGCAACGACGACGCCCCGAGCTCCGATTCCAACACCCGTCAGCTGTTCCGCAAACGCCTGCGTGAAGGTCAGCTGGATGACAAGGAAATCGAGATCGAAGTGGCCGAAATGGCCGGCGTCGATATCTCCGCGCCGCCGGGCATGGAAGAAATGACCAATCAGTTGCAGAGCCTGTTCGCCAACATGGGCAAGGGCAAACGCAAGAGCCGCAAGCTCAAGGTCAAGGAAGCGCTGAAACTGGTGCGCGACGAAGAGGCCGGCCGCCTGGTCAACGATGAAGAGTTGAAGGCCAAGGCCCTGGAAGCGGTAGAGCAGCACGGCATCGTGTTCATCGACGAAATCGACAAGGTCGCCAAGCGCGGCAATGTCGGCGGCGCCGATGTGTCCCGCGAAGGCGTACAACGCGACCTGCTGCCGCTGATCGAAGGCTGCACCGTCAACACCAAGCTGGGCATGGTCAAGACCGACCACATCCTGTTCATCGCCTCCGGTGCTTTCCACCTGAGCAAGCCGAGCGATCTGGTGCCGGAACTGCAAGGTCGTCTGCCGATTCGCGTCGAGCTCAAGGCGCTGTCACCGCAGGACTTCGAACGCATTCTCAGCGAGCCGCATGCTTCGCTCACCGAGCAATATTGCGCGCTGCTGAAAACCGAAGGCCTGGGTATCGAGTTCCAGCCAAGCGGCATCAAGCGCATCGCCGAGATCGCTTGGCAGGTCAACGAGAAAACCGAGAACATCGGTGCCCGTCGCTTGCACACCCTGCTCGAGCGTCTGCTCGAAGAGGTGTCGTTCAGCGCCGGCGACCTGGCCAGCACCCATGACGGCAAGGTCATCCAGATCGACGCCGACTACGTCAACAGCCACCTCGGTGAATTGGCGGAGAACGAAGACCTGTCCCGTTATATCCTGTAGGTCATGTGACCTCCTGTAGGAGCACAGCTTGCTGGCGATGGCGTACTTGAAATCGCCATCGCCGGCAAGCCGTGCTCCTACAGGGGGCTGACCACACGCCTACAGACGGACATCCGGTCATGATCCCCACCGACATCAAGCTGCACAAAGCCTCGAAAACCCTGACGCTCAAATACGCGTCCGGCGAGGAATACACCCTGCCCGCCGAATTCCTGCGCGTGCACTCTCCTTCCGCCGAAGTCCAGGGCCACGGCAAACCCATCCTGCAATTTGGCAAGATCAACGTAGGCCTGAGCAAGCTGGAACCGGCCGGTCACTACGCACTGAAACTGACCTTCGACGACGGCCACGACAGCGGCCTGTTCACTTGGGAATACCTCTACGAACTGGGGCGACGTCATGACGCACTCTGGGAGGATTATCTTGCCGAGCTCAAAGCTGCCGGAAAGACTCGCGACCCGAACGAATCCGTCGTCAAGCTGATGCTCTAGCCTGAGCTTCTTGCTCTTTAGAGGGCATTTTCTAATTCCATCTGTTTGAATGCTCGGCTTCTGGGTCGGCGATTGGCCTGCTTGCGAAAAAAATTAAAGTCGGGTAACCAATGGAGCTGGCAAGTTCCCTGCAGTGCTCTCTGAACAAAAAGCATCGATGCAGAATTAACGGTCACCCGAGCAGTAGTACCTGGCATTTGCTGTGTGACTACACAGCAGGACCGGGTACTCGTCTCAGGACAATGGAGCGTCGTAGATGAGTAAACAGAATAACGATGACTTGAAGTATCAGGCCTCGGAAAACACCCTGGGTCTGAATCCTGTCGTTGGGCTGCGTGGAAAGGATCTACTGGCTTCTGCTCGCATGGTACTCAGGCAGGCCATCAGGCAACCGGTGCACAGCGCGAAGCATGTTGCGCATTTCGGCCTTGAACTCAAGAACGTGCTGTTCGGCAAATCCGAGCTGCAACCGACCAGCGATGACCGTCGCTTCGCGGATCCGGCCTGGAGCCAGAACCCGCTCTACAAACGTTATCTGCAAACCTATCTGGCGTGGCGCAAGGAACTCCACGAATGGATCGACGACAGTAACCTTGGGCCAAAGGATGTCGCCCGCGGGCACTTCGTGATCAACCTGATGACCGAAGCCTTCGCCCCGACCAACACGGCGGCCAACCCGGCGGCAGTCAAACGCTTTTTCGAAACCGGCGGCAAAAGCCTGCTCGACGGTCTCTCGCATCTCGCCAAGGACATGGTGCACAACGGCGGCATGCCGAGCCAGGTCAACATGGGCGCGTTCGAGGTCGGCAAGAGCCTGGGCGTGACCGAAGGCGCGGTGGTGTTCCGCAACGATGTGCTGGAACTGATCCAGTACAAACCGATCACCGAGCAGGTCCACGAGCGTCCGCTGCTGGTGGTGCCGCCGCAGATCAACAAGTTCTACGTCTTCGACCTGAGCCCGGACAAGAGCCTGGCGCGGTTCTGCCTGCGCAACAATGTGCAGACTTTCATCGTCAGCTGGCGCAACCCGACCAAGGAACAGCGCGAGTGGGGCCTGTCGACTTACATCGAGGCGCTCAAGGAAGCGGTCGACGTGGTCTTAGCCATCACCGGCAGCAAAGACGTGAACATGCTCGGCGCCTGCTCCGGCGGCATCACCTGCACCGCGCTGCTGGGCCACTACGCCGCGATCGGCGAGAACAAGGTCAATGCCCTCACCCTGCTGGTCAGCGTGCTGGACACCACCCTGGACAGCGACGTAGCCCTGTTCGTCGACGAGCAGACCCTTGAGACCGCCAAGCGTCATTCGTACCAGGCCGGCGTGCTGGAAGGCCGCGACATGGCGAAAGTCTTCGCCTGGATGCGCCCCAACGACCTGATCTGGAACTACTGGGTCAACAACTACCTGCTGGGCAACGAGCCGCCGGTGTTCGACATCCTGTTCTGGAACAACGACACCACACGACTGCCGGCAGCGTTCCACGGCGATCTGATCGAGATGTTCAAAAACAATCCACTGATCCGCTCGAATGCACTGGAAGTGTGCGGCACGCCGATTGACCTCAAGCAGGTGACTGCCGACATCTTTTCCCTGGCCGGCACCAACGACCACATCACCCCGTGGAAGTCCTGCTACAAGTCGGCGCAACTGTTCGGTGGCAACGTTGAATTCGTGCTGTCCAGCAGCGGGCATATCCAGAGCATCCTGAACCCGCCGGGCAACCCGAAATCCCGTTACATGACCAGCACTGAAAAAATGGCGACCAGTGCCGAGGAGTGGCAAGAGAACTCCACCAAGCACACCGATTCCTGGTGGCTGCACTGGCAGGCCTGGCAGGCCCAGCGTTCCGGCGAGCTGAAGAAGGCCCCGGCGAAACTGGGCAACAAGGCATATCCGGCGGGCGAAGCAGCGCCGGGCACGTATGTACATGAGCGGTAACTGACACACCCCGCGCCCTTGTAGGAGCCGAACTTGCTCGCGATGGCGGCAGGTCAGTCGACATCAATGTTGGCTGTACCACCGCCATCGCGAGCAAGCTCGGCTCCTACAAGGATCGGGGATGAATTCATAAACAGGGCTTGAGCATGCCGCAACCGTTCATATTCCGCACCGTCGACCTGGATGGCCAGACCCTCCGCACGGCGGTGCGCCCCGGCAAGCCTCACTTGACGCCCTTGCTGATTTTCAACGGCATCGGCGCCAACCTTGAGTTGGTTTTTCCGTTTGTCGCGGCGCTGGACCCGGACCTGGAAGTCATCGCCTTCGACGTGCCCGGTGTCGGCGGTTCGTCGACGCCGAATCGTCCGTATCGTTTTCCAGGCCTGGCGAAACTCACGGCACGCATGCTCGACTACCTCGATTACGGGCAGGTCAATGTGATCGGTGTGTCCTGGGGCGGCGCGCTTGCCCAGCAGTTCGCTTATGACTATCCGGAACGCTGCAAGAAGCTTGTCCTGGCAGCCACGGCGGCGGGTGCGGTGATGGTTCCGGGCAAGCCGAAAGTGCTGTGGATGATGGCCAGTCCCAGACGCTACATCCAGCCGTCACACGTGATCCGCATTGCGCCGATGATCTATGGCGGTTCGTTCCGTCGCGACCCGACGCTGGCCGCCAGCCACGCGGCGAAGGTGCGTTCGGCGGGCAAGCTCGGTTACTACTGGCAACTGTTCGCCGGCCTCGGCTGGACCAGCATTCACTGGCTGCACAAGATCAATCAGCCGACGCTAGTGCTGGCTGGCGATGACGATCCGCTGATCCCGCTGGTCAACATGCGCCTGCTGGCCTGGCGGATTCCCAACGCCCAGTTGCACATCATCGATGACGGGCACCTGTTCCTGATCACCCGGGCCGAAGCGGTGGCGCCGATCATCATGAAGTTCCTCGAGGAAGAACGGCAGCGTGCCGTGATGCATCCGCATCCGGCACCACAGGGCGGCTGACCGGCCCGGTTTTTGTATAGGTAAAAAGGGGTGGGCAGGATGCCGCGCCGCGCAACAACCCGTTACAGCGTCTATGGTGTTCTGGTTCGGTGTGTTTGTTTTTGGCCTGAAGACGAAGGAGTGTTGAGTCATGCGCGATAAACCAGCGAGGGAGTCACTACCCACTCCCGCCGCGTTCATCAACGCACAAAGTGCGATTACCGGCCTGCGCGGCCGGGATCTGATTTCGACTTTGCGCAGCGTTGCCGCCCATGGCTTGCGCAACCCCGTGCACACCGCCAAACATGCCTTGAAACTGGGCGGCCAATTGGGTCGCGTGATAATGGGCGACACCCTGCACCCGACCAACCCGCAGGACAGTCGTTTCGCCGACCCGGCGTGGGCCCTCAACCCGTTTTATCGTCGCAGCCTGCAGGCCTACCTGAGCTGGCAGAAGCAGATCAAAAGCTGGATCGACGACAGCAACATGAGCCCGGACGATCGCGCCCGCGCGCACTTTGCGTTCGCCTTGCTCAACGATGCCGTGTCGCCGTCCAACAGTTTGCTCAATCCGCTGGCGATCAAGGAAATCTTCAACTCCGGCGGCAACAGCCTGGTGCGCGGGATCAGCCATCTGGTGGACGACCTGCTGCACAACGATGGCCTGCCCCGGCAAGTCACCAAACAGGCATTCGAGGTCGGCAAGACCGTCGCCACCACCACCGGTGCGGTGGTGTTTCGCAACGAACTGCTGGAGCTGATCCAGTACAAGCCGATGAGCGAGAAGCAGTATTCAAAACCGCTGCTGGTGGTGCCGCCACAGATCAACAAGTACTACATTTTCGACCTGAGTCCGCATAACAGCTTCGTTCAGTTCGCGCTCAAGAACGGCTTGCAAACCTTCATGATCAGCTGGCGCAACCCGGACGTGCGCCACCGCGAATGGGGCCTGTCGACCTACGTCGAAGCGGTGGAAGAAGCCATGAACGTCTGCCGGGCGATCACCGGCGCGCGCGAGGTCAACCTGATGGGCGCCTGCGCCGGCGGCCTGACCATCGCCGCGCTGCAGGGTCACCTGCAAGCCAAGCGACAACTGCGCCGCATCTCCAGCGCGACCTATCTGGTGAGTCTGCTCGACAGCCAACTGGATTCGCCGGCCACCCTCTTCGCCGACGAACAGACCCTGGAAGCCGCCAAGCGTCGCTCCTATCAAAAGGGCGTGCTGGATGGCCGCGACATGGCCAAGGTCTTCGCCTGGATGCGCCCCAACGATTTGATCTGGAGCTACTTCGTCAACAACTACCTGCTGGGCAAGGAGCCACCCGCGTTCGACATCCTGTACTGGAACAACGACAACACGCGCCTGCCGGCCGCCCTGCATGGCGACCTGCTGGACTTCTTCAAGCACAACCCACTGAGCCATCCGGGCGGCCTCGAAGTGTGCGGCACACCCATCGACCTGCAGAAGGTCACCGTCGACAGCTTCAGCGTCGCCGGCATCAACGATCACATCACGCCATGGGATGCAGTGTATCGCTCGACGCTGCTGCTGGGTGGCGAGCGGCGCTTCGTGCTGTCCAACAGCGGGCACGTGCAGAGCATTCTCAATCCGCCGAGCAACCCGAAAGCCAACTACGTGGAGGGTGCAAAACTGAGTAGCGACCCACGCGCCTGGTATTACGACGCCAAGCAGGTCGACGGCAGTTGGTGGACGCAATGGCTGAGCTGGATTCAGGAACGCTCGGGCGCGCAGAAGGAAACCCTGATGACCCTCGGCAACCAGAACTATCCACCGATGGAGGCGGCGCCCGGTACTTACGTGCGTGTGCGCTGACGCTCAAACGACCCACGGCCGCTGCCGGCCGTGGCATGACTCGATCACTAAGAAGACTGGATGAAAACCCGCGACCGCATCCTCGAATGTGCCCTGCAGTTGTTCAATCAGAAGGGCGAACCGAACGTCTCCACCATGGAAGTTGCCAACGAAATGGGGATCAGCCCGGGCAACCTCTACTACCACTTCCACGGCAAGGAACCGCTGATACTCGGGTTGTTCGAACGCTTTCAGGCCGAGCTGGCCCCGTTGCTCGATCCACCCGCCGACGTCGAACTGGCTCCTGAAG
This sequence comes from Pseudomonas sp. MAG733B, assembly GCF_036884845.1. Taxonomy (NCBI): domain Bacteria; kingdom Pseudomonadati; phylum Pseudomonadota; class Gammaproteobacteria; order Pseudomonadales; family Pseudomonadaceae; genus Pseudomonas; species Pseudomonas sp. MAG733B. The sequence goes on along the minus strand of NZ_CP145732.1, from coordinate 917,473 downwards.
ATTACTGGCTGTTCCTGCACCTGATCGTCGAACGCCTGGCCCACTACCGCTTTCTGTTCCAGGACCTGTCGAACCTGGCAGGGCGCCTGCCGAAACTGGCCAAGGGCATCCGCAACCTGCTCAATGCCCTCAAGCGCACACTGGCCTCGTTGTTGGCGAGATTGCAGGCGCAGGGGTTATTGGTCAGCGATACGCAAGCGCTGGGGCAACTGGTGGAGCAGATCACCATGACGCTGCTGTTCTCGCTGGACTATCAGCGGATTCTCGACCGTGAGGGTGAGGTGCGCCTGGTGGTGTACCAGATCATGATGCTGGTGGCGCCGCACCTGTTGCCGCCGATCAAGGCTGCGACCGAGCAGATGGCGATGCAGTATCTGGAAGATCACGAGTAACCCCTGTAGGAGCCGAGCTTGCTCGGCTCCTACAGGGAACGCATTAAACCGTGCACAAACAAAAACGCCCGACCTTGGCAGGCCGGGCGTTTTCTTGAGCCCTGAAAAATCAGGACTGACTGGTTGGCGTCGATGGAGCCGGCGCGACAGTCGGGGTGACAGCAGGGGTCGGCGCGGTCGCGGAGTTCGATGCGCTCACCGGTGCTGCTGCCGGGGCTGCCGGCTTTGCAGCTGCCACTGCTGGCTTCGCGGCGGCTTTTGGAGCGGCCGGTTTTTTCACCGCTGGCTTCTTCGCAGCAGCAGGTTTTGCTGCTGGCTTGGCGGCAGGTTTTGCTGCGGCGGTTTTTGTAGCAGGTTTAGCGGCTGGCTTAGCAGCAGACTTCGCTGCCGGTTTGGCGGCGGCTTTAGCTGCAACCGGTTTAGCTGCTGCCTTGGCTGCAGCAGGTTTCGCTGCGGCAGTTTTGGCGGCTGGTTTAGCAGCAGGTTTGGCTGCCGCTTTTACCAGTGGTTTAGCCGCAGTTTTTGCGGCCGGTTTGGCAGCAGGTTTAGCCGCCGCGGTTTTCGCCGCAACAGGCGCAACCTTGGCACCGGTCAGTTTTTCGATTTGCTTGGTCAGGGTATCGACCTTGCTGTGCAATGCTTTTACTTCATTGCGGCTCGGTACGCCCAGGCGCGAAATGGCGCTGTTCAGACGCTTGTCGAAAGCGCCTTCGAGCTCATCCCACTTGCCCATTGCGCGATCTTTCACGCCGCTGATGCGCGACTTGGCCGAAGAAGCGGAGTCCTTGGCGGCGTCGACTTTCTTGCCAACGGCGCTCTTGGTGAGCTTCTCGGCTTTCTCGCCGTCCTTAACCAATGCATCGAAGAGTTTGCTGCCGTCAGTGTCGATCTTCGAGTACACGCCTAAACCAGCCAGCCAGATTTTCCGGGAGTAGTCTTCGACCTTCCCGATCCACGAGCTGCCTTCTTTCTCGGTGTTCTTTTTAACAGCCATCCCGTTCTCCTTAAGATTTACGCGCGACACGTTCGAGCAATGCCGTCAGCTCATCGAGCTTAGCAGAGAGTGTCTCAACGTCATGTTTAGACGGAATGCCGATACGATTCAAGGCACTTGCGACACGCGTGTCGAACGCCTTCTCGACCTTGTCGAGTTGAAGCTCGACCTTGCCCTTGAAAGTGCTCACTTCGTTCTTGGCTTCGTCGATCTCGGCATTCGCCGCTTCGAGTTTTTCAGCGACTACTTTTTTGCCTTTCTTTTCAACAGTTTGACCAGCTTTTACCAACTCTTGAAAGTACTCGCTGCCCTCTTGCCCGACCTTGGCGTAGGCGCCCAGGCCTGCCAGCCAGACTTTGCGGGCATAGGATTTGACGTCGCCCAGAGCACTGGTCGATGCGTCGATTTTTTTCTTCAGAATCACTTTGGCCATGGTCCACCTCACGCGCAGAAGGTTTGAGGAACTGCCCGCGAAAGTGTCGGGCACTGGCACAAAGTAGGGAGAAAAATTAGAAACGGCACCCTAACAAATGACATAAACCGGTGGTGCCTGGAAGAGATCGCAGCCTCGTTCCACTCGACAGCTCCTACAGGGACGACGGCGTACACCTGTAGGAGCTGTCGAGTGAAACGAGGCTGCGATCTTTTCGGGATCACACCAACGCTTTATCCAGCGCCTTCTCGATTTCAGCTTTGATCATGCCGCTCATGGCCGACATCATCAGGCCCAGCTCCACGTCGACCTTGATCGAATCGTCACTGACATGCACGGCGCCTTTCACACCCGAACGCTTGAGGTTCAAGGTGTCGCCGGACCACTGCGGCTCCAGGCCATATTGCTCGGAAAGTTTCTGCGCCAGCTTGTCGGCCTTCTCCCGCGCCGCTTCCTTACCCAGGCCGTGGGCACGCTCAACACTGATATGGGCCATCGATTGACTCCTGCTTTTTGAATACAGCCATGAATGCTTGTTCGGTGAATCTTGACCGCCACTGCGGCAAAACGTCCCGAGGGTGATCCATCTTACCTTCAGCCTTGCCAAGACAAAGCATCCCTTGGGGATTAGAATGTCGCGCATTCTCTTTTGGTGACAGCGATATGACTGATCAGCGCAAAGGCAGCGATGCCGAACCCACCACTCACTTCGGCTTCAAAAACGTTCCGGAAAGCCAGAAAGCGGAAAAAGTCGCCGAGGTTTTCCACTCGGTAGCCGCCAAGTACGACTTGATGAACGACCTCCTGTCGGGCGGCATGCACCGTCTGTGGAAGCGTTTCGCGATCGAACTGTCGGGTGTACGCACTGGCAACCGCGTGCTCGACATCGCAGGCGGCACCGGCGACCTGACCAAAAAATTCTCGCACCTCGTTGGCCCGACCGGCCAGGTCGTGCTGGCCGACATCAACGAATCCATGCTCAAGGTCGGTCGTGACCGCCTGCTGGACCTGGGTGTCGCCGGCAACGTCGAATTCGTCCAGGCGGATGCGGAAAAGCTGCCGTTCCCGGACAACCATTTCGACTGCGTGACCATCGCGTTCGGCCTGCGCAACGTGACGCACAAGGAAGACGCCCTGCGTTCCATGCTGCGCGTGCTCAAGCCCGGTGGCCGTCTGCTGGTGCTGGAATTCTCCAAGCCGACCAACGCGCTGATGTCCAAGGCCTACGACGCCTACTCGTTCGCCTTCATGCCGCTGATGGGCAAGCTGATCACCAACGACTCGGAAAGCTATCGCTACCTGGCCGAATCGATCCGCATGCACCCGAATCAGGAAACCCTGAAGTCGATGATGGTCGAGGCCGGTTTTGACCGCGTGACCTATCACAACATGACCGCAGGCATCGTTGCCCTGCACCGCGGCATCAAGCCCTGATGCTGCTCGCCGGCCTGCTCGCCAGCGTTGAACTCGGCCTGAACCGGGTGCTGCGCCTCGACAGCACGGCGCTGCCCCGGCTCGCGCATTTGAGCGGCAGAGTGATCGCCGTCGACTGCCGCAGCCCGGCGCTGCAACTGTTCATCCTGCCCAGCGATGAAGGCCTGATGCTCGCCTCCCAGTGGGAAACCGGCGCCGATTGCACCTTGCGTGCACCGGCCTCGAGCCTGTTGAAACTGGCGATGAGCAAGGACAAGACTTCCGTTCTGCATGGCCCTGAAGTCGAACTCGATGGCGACAGCGGCGTGCTGCTGGAACTGGCGGCGATCCTTCAGGACCTCGAACTGGACTGGGAGTACGAGCTCTCGCGCTGGCTCGGCCCCGTTGCCACGCAATTGGTCGGCGGTCACCTGCGCAGCCGCGCCCGCTGGTATCAGCAAGGATTTGCCAGCCTGGGCCAGAACCTGGGCGAATACCTGGCCGAAGAATCGCGCACCCTCGTCGGTCAACGCGAAGCCGAAGCCCGATTCAGTGAACTGGACCAGATCAAACTCGATCTGGAACGTCTCGAGGCGCGTTTCGAGCGCCTTTCCCGATCCCTCGACCCAAGCGATAACGCATGAAGCTGCTTGCCGTCCGCCGTCTGTTGCGCATCCAGCGCGTCGTGATCCGCTACCGCCTCGATGACCTGCTGTTCGCCCTGCCGCTGCCCTGGTTCTTGCGGGCGCTGCGCTATGCCTTGCCGTGGCGCTGGTTTCCGCGCAAGACCCTCGATCTGAGCCGTGGCGCACGATTGCGCCTGGCGTTGCAGGACCTCGGGCCGATTTTCATCAAGTTCGGGCAGATCCTGTCCACTCGCCGCGATTTGCTGCCGGAAGACATCGCCGATGAGCTGATGAGGTTGCAGGACCGCGTGCCGCCGTTCGATTCGCAAGTGTCGGTCAAGCTGATCGAAGAACAGCTCGGCAAGAAAATCAGCGAAGTGTTCAGCCGTTTCGACGTCGAACCGCTGGCCTCGGCCTCGGTGGCGCAAGTGCACGCCGCGCAGTTGAAAACCGGTGAAGAAGTCGTCGTCAAAGTGATTCGTCCGGGTCTCAAGCCGATCATCGCCCAGGACCTGGCGTGGCTGTTCATCCTCGCCCGCGCCGCCGAAAAACTCTCGGCCGATGCACGTCTGCTGCACCCGGTGGACGTGGTCAGCGACTACGAAAAGACCATCTACGACGAACTCGACCTGCTGCGCGAGGCGGCCAACGCCAGCCAGTTGAAGCGCAATTTCGAAGGCTCGCCGCTGCTGTATGTGCCGCAAGTCTATTGGGATTGGTGCCGGCCGAAAGTGCTGGTGATGGAGCGCATCTACGGCATCCAGGTCACCGATCTCGCGACCCTGGCCGACCAGCGCACCGACATGAAAATGCTCGCCGAACGCGGCGTGGAGATTTTCTTCACCCAGGTGTTCCGCGACAGCTTTTTCCACGCCGACATGCACCCCGGCAATATCTTCGTCAGCACCGTGAATCCGTGGAGCCCGCAGTATATTGCGATCGACTGCGGCATTGTCGGCAGCCTGACCCCGGAAGACCAGGATTACCTGGCGCGTAACCTCTTCGCGTTCTTCAAGCGTGATTACCGTCGTGTGGCGCAACTGCATATCGATTCGGGCTGGGTGCCGGCGGAAACCAAGCTCAACGAATTCGAAGCGGCGATTCGTACCGTATGCGAGCCGATCTTCGAAAAACCGTTAAAAGACATTTCATTTGGCCAGGTGTTGATGCGCCTGTTCCAGACCGCGCGCCGCTTCAACATGGAAGTACAGCCGCAGCTGGTTCTGTTGCAGAAAACCCTGCTGAACATCGAAGGCCTGGGCCGTCAGCTGTACCCGGACCTCGACTTGTGGAACACCGCTCAGCCGTTCCTTGAGCGCTGGATGCGCGATCGCGTCAGCCCGAAAGCCTTGATCGGCAACGTGCAGAGCCAGTTCGAACAGCTCCCGCACCTGGCCAACATGGCCCGCGACCTGCTCGAACGCATGTCCCAGCCCCACGCCTACGACCCGCCGCCACCGTGGCACCGACGCCGTGACGACTGGTTCCTGCGCCTGCTCGGAACGGCACATCTGGCCGGTGGCGCGATCCTCGCCGCGGGTGGGCCGCTGAATCAGTTGGCCTATTGGCCAGCGGGCATCATGATGGCCGTCGGTTTGTATCTGGTCGTTCGTCGATAGCATCAATCAGCTGCAAGTTATAAGCTTCAAGCTTCAAGCGATGTTCATAGCACTCATGTTTAATTCACGCCTGTAGATATGCGTTGCACAATACGAAGGATCGAAGCGCACTGGCTTTCACTTGCGGCTTGAAGCTTATGCTTGGGGCTGCTTCAGGAACTGAAGATGAAAAACTGGCTGGACGAGATCAAGTGGGATGCCGACGGCCTGGTGCCGGCGATTGCCCAGGATCACAAGACCGGGCGCGTCCTGATGATGGCCTGGATGAACCGTGAAGCGCTGGAACTGACCGCTGCCGAGAATCGCGCGATCTACTGGTCCCGCTCCCGTGGCAAGCTGTGGCGCAAGGGCGAAGAGTCCGGCCACGTGCAAACCCTGCATGAGATGCGCCTGGACTGCGATGCCGACGTGATCATCCTGATGGTCGAGCAGATCGGCGACATCGCCTGCCATACCGGCCGCCAGAGCTGCTTCTACCGCGTCTATGAGAACGGCGACTGGGCAACCGTCGACCCGGTTCTGAAAGATCCGCACGCCATCTATTCCGCAGGACACAAACATGAGTGACACTCTGACCCGCCTGGCCGCAGTGCTGGAAGAGCGCAAAGGCGCCGCTGCCGACAGCTCGTATGTCGCCAGCCTTTACCACAAGGGCTTGAACAAGATTCTGGAAAAAGTCGGCGAAGAGTCGGTCGAAACCATCATTGCCGCCAAGGATGCCGCCGTCAGCGGTGACTGCAGCGATGTGATCTACGAAACCGCCGATTTGTGGTTCCACAGCATGGTCATGCTCGCCCAATTGGGGCAGCATCCACAGGCTGTACTCGATGAACTTGACCGTCGTTTCGGTCTGTCCGGACACGCCGAGAAAGCCTCGCGCCCGTCCGCCTGAATAACGATTAGAGAGGAGCAGCAACATGGGCATTTTTGACTGGAAACACTGGATCGTCATCCTGGTTGTTGTCGTGCTGGTATTCGGCACCAAGAAACTGAAAAACCTTGGCACCGACGTCGGCGAATCGATCAAGGGCTTCAAGAAAGCCATGAACGACGACGAAAAACCGGCCGACCCGACTGCGACCCCGGCCCAACCGGTGCCACCGGTCCAGCCGCAGGCCTCTGTAAACCAGCCGCACACCATCGACGTGCAGGCGCAGAAAGTTGAAGAGCCGATCCGCAAAGACGTGTGAGCACTGACTAATGTTTGGTATCAGCTTCTCTGAACTGCTGCTCGTCGGCCTCGTCGCCCTGCTGGTGCTGGGCCCCGAGCGCTTGCCGGGCGCTGCGCGCACCGCCGGCCTGTGGGTCGGGCGTTTGAAGCGCAGCTTCAACGCGATCAAACAGGAAGTTGAACGTGAAATCGGTGCCGACGAAATTCGTCGGCAACTGCACAACGAACACATCCTGTCGCTTGAGCAGGAGGCGCGGAAGATCTTCACGCCGATCCAGCAGGAGCCGACGCCGGTTGAGCATGTGGGAGCGCAGACGATTAATGCACCTGCCGCTACTGTCGCAACAACACCTGCACCTGCCGTAGCGGCTACGGAGCCAGCGCCCGTTGTGGCAGCAACTCCGGTTGAACCCGTTGCTCCAGCCGCCGCGCCGACCACGCCAGCGCCCAATGACACCACTTTGCCGGCGCGAGCCCCATGAGCGATCTCCCTGAAAACGACCAGCACATGCCGCTGGTTTCGCACCTCACCGAGTTGCGTACCCGACTGCTGCGCTGCGTAGCGGCGATCTTCATCATTTTTGCCGGGTTGTTCGCTTTCACCCAGCAGATCTACACCTTCGTCTCGACGCCGTTGCGCGCGTACCTGCCGGCCGGGGCGACGATGATCGCCACCGACGTTTCGTCGCCGTTCCTGACGCCGTTGAAGCTGACGATGATGGTCTCGCTGTTCCTGGCGATCCCGGTGATCCTGCATCAGATCTGGGGTTTCATCGCGCCTGGCCTGTACAAGCATGAAAAGCGCATCGCAGTGCCTTTGCTGTGCTCTAGCATCGTGCTGTTTTACGCGGGCATGGCGTTCGCCTATTTCCTGGTGTTCCCGCTGATCTTCAAGTTCTTCGCCGCCGCCACCCCGGCCGGTGTGGAAATGATGACCGACATCACCAGCTACCTCGATTTCGTCATGACGCTGTTTTTCGCCTTCGGCGTAGCGTTCGAGATTCCGGTGGCCGTGGTACTGCTAGTGTGGATCGGCGTGGTCGACGTCAAATACCTGAAGAAAATCCGCCCGTACGTGATCATCGGCTGCTTCGTGGTCGGCATGATCCTGACCCCGCCGGACATCTTCTCGCAGACCCTGCTGGCCGTGCCGATGTGGTTACTGTTCGAAATCGGCATCCTGTTCGGCAGCCTGATCAGCAAACGTGGCGAGCACCCGGACGACCAACCGGCTGACGATCACAACGACCAGCCGCCAGCGACCCAAGCGTGAACCTGCTGCTCCTCGAAGAGGCCGATTTCATTGCGGCCGACCGGGTAATCCTGCGTGATCGCCGGTTGACGCACATGCAGGAAGTCCACCGCTGTGAAGTCGGCGACAGCATGCGCGTCGGCCGGATTGGCGGGTTGATGGGCGCGGCCGAGGTGCTGCGCCTGGACGCCGCTGAAGCCGAGTTGCGCGTCACCCTCGATCAACCACCGCCAGCCAAGCTGCCACTGACCCTGGTGCTAGCCCTGCCACGGCCCAAAATGCTCCGCAGGGTGTTCCAGACCGTGGCGGCCATGGGTGTGCCGCGCGTCGTGCTGGTGAACAGCTATCGCGTCGAGAAGAGCTTCTGGCAAACCCCGTTCCTTGAGCCGGAAGCCATTCGCGAGCAACTGATCCTCGGTCTCGAACAGGCCCGGGACAGCGTGCTGCCGGAAGTGGTGATCGAGAAGCGCTTCAAGCCCTTCGTCGAAGATCGCCTGCCTGCCATCACTGAGGGCACCCTCGGTCTCGTTGGCCATCCGGGCAATTACGCGCCCTGCCCCCGCGCGCTGAGCGAACCGGTGACCCTGGCGATCGGCCCCGAGGGTGGCTGGATTCCTTACGAAATCGATTTGCTCGGCAAATCCGGCCTGCAACCGGTGCAGCTTGGCGAGCGCATCCTGCGCGTCGAAACCGCCGTTACCGCGCTGTTGGCTCGACTCTTCTAAACCGTTCCTATCCGCTTGTCAGACCGCACCTATAGATTGCCTGCCCACAGCCGATACAACTCCCATAAAACCAATGTGTGGTCCGAGGGAGTTTCAGCATGTACCAATGGCTGGCCGATAAGCTGGGAAACGTAGGTGTAAACCGCAAACTGGGCGTCGGTTTCGGTCTGGTGTTGCTGCTGACATTGCTGATCACCGTCACAGGCTGGACCGGCCTGAGCGATGTAACCAGCCGCGGCGATAAACTGGGATTCATTTCCGAGATCAACGGGCTGACCAAAGACCTGCGCATCGCCCGCCTGGACTACGAAATGCGTCGCGGCGAACAAGGCCCCGGTGCGGTCAACGACCTGTTGGGCAAGCTCGACACTGGTTTGCAAGCCGCTCGCCAGATGCTCGAGCAGCCCGCCGACGTGGCCAAGATCGACCAGCAACTGGCCGCCGTAAGCCAGTACAGGCAAGCGTTCGCCGCCATGATCCAGGCCGGTGCCAACCGTGAAGATGCGCGCAGCAAACTGGGCGCCACCGCCGACAATGCCGTGGCCAAGGTCGCTGAAGTCGAAAAATCCATGCTGCAAGGCGACAGCGTGACCGCGTTCAACAGCGTGATCGACCTGAGCAAACTGCTTCAGCAAGCGCGCTTCCAGGTGCGTGGCTACACTTACAGCGGCAAAAGCGAGGCCGAACAACCGGCCCTCGACGCGATCGACAACGCCCTGAAAAACCTCGAAAGCCTGCCGGCCAAACTGCCTGAAGAACACATTGCCAACCTGCAACAGGCGTCCGACTCGCTCAAAGCCTACCGCGCTGCGGTCAGCCAGTACCGCGATTCCCAGGTCGCCAGTGCCGAAGCCCTCAAACGCATGGCCGCCCAAGGTGAAATCCTGCTCGACGTCAGCAACAAGCTCACCGTCTCGCAAACCCTCGTGCGCGATACCGACGTGGCGCACGCCAAGAACATGCTGTTGCTCGCCACTGGCCTTGCGCTGATCTTCGGTCTATTCGCCGCATGGGCCATCACCCGGCAGATCGTGATCCCGTTGAACCAGACTCTTAAAGTGGCCGAGCGCATTGCCGCCGGCGACCTGACCCACAACCTGACCTCCATACGCCAGGACGAATTGGGTCAGCTGCAACGTGCCATTCAGAGCATGACCCAGGGCCTGCGCGAACTGATTGGCGGCATCAGCGATGGCGTCACGCAAATCGCCAGCGCCGCCGAAGAGCTGTCGGCCGTCACCGAACAGACCAGCGCCGGGGTCAACAGCCAGAAGGTCGAGACCGACCAGGTGGCCACCGCCATGAACGAAATGACCGCGACCGTGCAGGAAGTCGCGCGCAACGCGGAAGAGGCCTCCGAAGCCGCAGTCGCCGCCGATCAGCAGGCCCGCGAGGGCGACAAAGTGGTCGGCGAAGCCATCGCCCAGATCGAGCGTCTGGCCAAGGAAGTCGGCAACTCCACCGAAGCCATGGGCGAACTCAAGCGCGAAAGCGACAAGATCGGCAGCGTCCTCGACGTGATCAAGTCCGTGGCCCAGCAAACCAACCTGTTGGCGCTCAATGCCGCGATCGAAGCGGCCCGTGCCGGTGAAGCCGGGCGCGGTTTTGCCGTGGTCGCCGATGAAGTTCGCAGCCTGGCGCAGCGCACGCAGAAGTCCACGGAAGAGATCGAAGAGCTGATCGTCGGCCTGCAAAACGGCACCCAGCAGGTCGCGACCATCATGGACAACAGCCGCAGCCTGACCGACAGCAGCGTCGAACTGACCCGCCGCGCCGGTGACTCACTGGCAAGCATCACCCGTACCGTCTCGGCGATCCAGGCGATGAACCAGCAGATCGCCGCCGCAGCCGAACAACAAAGCGCCGTGGCTGAAGAGATCAACCGTAGCGTGCTGAATGTGCGGGATGTGTCGGACCAGACGTCGGCAGCGAGTGAAGAAACAGCGGCATCCAGCGTTGAGCTGGCGCGGTTGGGGACGCATTTGCAGATGTTGGTGGGCAAGTTCAGGGTTTGAGGTGATGCGAGGGCCTCCGTTCGCTTGGGACCGAGGCGATGCTATCGCGAGCAGGCTCGCTCCTACAGGATCAGCACTGTCGGCAGTATCCATCCAAGGATTAATCCAATGCATAAAAAAACCCGCTTTCGCGGGTTTTTTTCATTACGCCATCTGAGGCTGCACACTCAACGGCTTGAGCGGCAACAGCGGTGCATGGGGGTCGGCATTGACCGACCTGCGCCATGCGCCCAGCCACTCAGCATGCCCTTCGCTCCAGACCTGCTCATGCAAGCGGGCCAGTGCCACCGGATCGCTCAGCAGTTGCACACGCTCGTTGTTGGTCAGGCCTTCAGGGCCGACCTTCATGGCGTGCCGCACCCGCTCCACCCGCAGCCATTCAATCGGCTCGGCCTGATTGTGACGGGAGGTCGCCAGCGAGCACGCCAGGGCGTTCTGCTGTGGATCGACCACCGAACGGACGAAGCCGTCGTTCAATGCGTGGTAACGGTTTTCGTGGGTGTACTGGTCAGTGGCCAGCAATGCCTGTGGCGGATTGTATTCCTCAGGAATGAGGAACAGGCTCTCGTCACGGGACTTCAGGCCCAGACCCACACGGCTGGAGATCACCGATACCGGGATCGACAGCATCAACGAACCGACGATCGGCACCAGCCACCACAGGAAGCTCGGGTTCAGCCAGATCACCAGCAAGGCCCAGAAGAAGCCCAGCAAGGTCTGCGGACCGTGGCGCTTGACCGCTTCGCTCCACGGCGTGGAGTCGTCATCACGTTGCGGCGAGTTCCAGGTCGCGGCCCAGCCAAGGAACGCGGCGAGGACGAAACGGGTGTGGAAGATCATCCGCACCGGCGCCAGCAGCATGGAGAACAACATCTCCAGCAGCATCGACAGCGTCACCTTGAACTTGCCACCGAACTCCTTCGCGCCCTTGGCCCAGATCAGGATGATGCTCAACAGTTTCGGCAGGAACAGCAGCACGATCGTCGTCGAGAACAGCGCGATCGCCTTGTCCGGGTGCCATTGTGGCCACAACGGATAGAGCTGGCGCGGTTCGAGGAAGTACTGCGGCTCCATCAGCGTGTTGACCGCCAGCAGCGCCGTCGACAGCACGAGGAAGAAGAACCACAGCGGCGCCGACAGGTAAGACATCACGCCGGTCAGGAACACCGCGCGGTGTACCGGGTGCATGCCCTTGACCAGGAACAGGCGGAAGTTCATCAGGTTGCCGTGGCACCAGCGACGGTCACGCTTGAGTTCGTCCAGCAGGTTCGGCGGCAGTTCTTCGTAGCTGCCCGGCAAGTCGTAGGCAATCCACACGCCCCAACCGGCACGACGCATCAGCGCAGCTTCAACGAAGTCGTGGGACAGGATCGCACCCGCGAACGCGCCTTTACCGGGCAACGGCGCCAGGGCGCAGTGCTCGATGAACGGCTTCATGCGGATGATCGCGTTGTGGCCCCAGTAGTGCGATTCGCCCAACTGCCAGAAGTGCAGACCGGCGGTGAACAGCGGACCGTACACACGGGTGGCGAACTGCTGCATGCGCGCATACAGGGTGTCCATGCCCGACGCACGCGGCGCGGTCTGGATGATCCCGGCGTCCGGCGTGGCTTCCATCAAGCGCACCAGACTGGTCAGGCACTCGCCGCTCATTACGGAGTCGGCGTCGAGTACGACCATGTACTTGTAGTCACCGCCCCAGCGACGGCAGAAGTCGTCGAGGTTGCCGCTTTTACGTTTTACGCGACGACGACGGCGGCGATAGAAGATCTTGCCGAAGCCACCGGCTTCGCGGCAGACGTCCAGCCAGGCCTGTTGCTCGGCAACGCAGATGTCGGCGTCGTTACTGTCGCTGAGGACGAAGAAGTCGAAGCGATCCAGGTCACCCGTGGCCGCGACCGATTCGAACGTTGCGCGCAGACCGGCGAATACACGCGGCACGTCTTCGTTGCAGATCGGCATCACCAGTGCGGTGCGCGCGTCTTTCGGAATCGGCTCATTACCGGCGCTTTTACCGGAGATACGGTATTTGTCGTGACCGGTGAGCAACTCAAGGAAACCCATCAGCGCGGTCCAGAAACCCGCCGAGACCCAGCAAAACAGAATCCCGAACAGGATCAGGATGCTGGTTTGCAACGCATACGGCAGTACTTGCGTGGCGGTTTGCAGCAACGGCTGGTGCAGGACTTCTTCGAGGTCGACGAACGACCAGCCCTGGTACGGCATGATGCCTTTCATGTACCAGCCGGCAACGATGGTCTGACCGAGCATCAACACCAGCAATATGTAGCGACGGATCGAACCGACGGTGCGCCAGCGCGCAGCCGGCAGGACATTTTCATCCTTCGGCGGCTGGGGCGGATTGGTGCGACCGGTCAGGCGACGCCAGCCGCGCACCAGAATGTTGGTGCGCCATGGCTCCGGCACGACTTTGGTCCGACGAATCGGAGGCGTGGCCTTGAGGCAGACCCGACCGCTGGCGTCCAGCGCCAGCATTTCGGCGTCCTGCAATTCTTCGGCGGTGCTCAGGGTCAGGCGCTTGCCGACAGAAGCCTGGGCGGCCTCGGTCGGGGCGTCGAACGTCGAAGACGACAGGCGTTCGTGCAGTTCGCTGAAGGACTGGCAGCCCGCGAGTTCCGCGCGCTGCTGGTCGGTCATCGGCAGATGCGCCAGATACTCGGAAAGAGTCTCTGGCTGTACTTGAGAATTACTCATCGGCAGGCAACTGGTAGCTCCAGGTCTCGGTCAGGACTTCTTCAGTCGGCGCCGATTCCGGTGTGGCTGGGGCCGCGTCGGCAGCAGCAGGCTGCTTGGCGTCATTGTTGTTCGCCTTGTCCTTGGCATCTGCAACCGGCTTGGCTTCGGCCTTGTTGGCCTCGGCGGCCTTCGCGTCCTTCTCCACTTTCTCGGCTTGCTTGGCAGCGACTTTGTCGGCCTTGGCAACGGAAGAGGTGGACGCTGGAATCGAAGTCTTCAGGTCGGCAGGCATGATGTTCTGCACCAGGGCCGCACGCATCTCGGTGGACTTGCCGGCGTCCTTGATCTTCATGCGCAGGGTCAGGCGCCAGCCCTTGGTTTCAGGGTTGTAGCGCACGCTGTTCTCGACCAGTTCGGCGTTGTCGCCGACGCTGACCTGGCTGCGCACATCGGTGTCCGGTGGCAATGCCGCCAGGGACGGACCTTCGAAGTCCACCAGGTAGGCAACGCTGCCGTCCGGCTGACGAATCAGGTTGGACTGTTTGACGTCACCGGTGGACTTCAGTGTCTGGCTGACCCAGGCGCTGTCCGGTGCGTGCAACGCGGCTTCGTCCATGGTCCAGTGCATGCGATAAGCGAAGTCCAGCGGCTGGCCTGGCTCAGGCATCGTTTCCGGGCTCCAGAAAGCCACGATATTGTCGTTGGTTTCGTCGGCGGTCGGAATCTCTACCAGATCGACGGAGCCCTTGCCCCAGTCGCCTTTCGGTTCGATCCAGGCGCTTGGGCGCTTGTCGTAACGGTCATCGAGGTCTTCGTAGTGGCTGAAGTCACGGCCACGTTGCAGCAAGCCGAAACCACGCGGGTTCTCGACCGAGAAGTTGCTCACGGCGAGGTGTTTCGGGTTGTTCAGCGGGCGCCAGATCCACTCGCCGTTACCGGCATGGATCGCCAGGCCGCTGGAGTCGTGCAGCTCGCGACGGTAGTTCAGGACTTTCGACGGCTGGTTGGCGCCGAACAGGAACATGCTGGTCAGTGGTGCGATACCCAGTTTGCCGACCTTGTCACGCAGGAACATCTGCGCCTTGACGTCGACTATGGTGTCGCTGCCCGGACGCAGGGTCAGGCGATAGGCGCCGGTCGCACGTGGCGAATCCAGCAGCGCAAAGATCACCAGGTGCTTGTCGCCCGTTTTTGGCTGCTGAATCCAGAACTCGCGAAAACGCGGAAACTCTTCGCCGGACGGCAATGCGGTATCGATCGCCATGCCGCGAGCAGACAAACCGTAGACGTGGCCCTTGCCGACAACGCGGAAATAACTCGCGCCGAGCATGGTCATGATTTCGTCTTGCTTGTCAGCCTTGTTGACCGGATACAGCACACGGAAACCGGCGTAACCCAGTTGTTCGGTGGCTTTAGGATCGAACTTGAGGTCGCCGAAATCGAAACGACTCGGGTCGTATTTGATCTCTTCGACGGTGTTCGCTGTGATTTCGTTGATTTTAACCGGCGTATCGAAGTGCATGCCCTGGTGATAGAACGACAGCTTGAACGGGGTTTTCTGATCAGCCCACTCGGCTTTTTCCGTCAGAAAACGAATTTTCTGATAGTCCGCGAATTTCATCTCGCGGAATTCGGTCGGCAAGTTACTGCGCGGCGCTTCGTACTTCTGACCGGCCAGCTCTTTTGCCTTGACCGACACATCATCCAGATTGAATGCCCAAAGCTGGCCGGCGCTGAGCAGGCAGAGCAATGCCGAACCTGCTACCAGAGCGCTACGAAACCGTTTGGCAGACAATTTTGGTGCGTTACAGGGACTAACAATCACGAGCAACCCTCGCCGAAAACAGATCAAAAAACCAACGGCCAGTTAAAGGGTCTGCACGGTGCGCGGCATGAAAAAGCCGACCTTGCAGACCACTCTTGCCAAGTTGGCGAGCATTGTTCCGACTCCGCTGGGGCGAAATGATTCCCCAATCGGATCCGTACAAGTCTCTACCTAAGTCAAAATGGACCAACGAACGCTGATCCCCGTAGCGCGCGATTATCTAGTAGGCCGCGTTACAACGCATCAGGGGTAACAAAGTATTTATCGGTAAAAACGCCTGTTTTCAGTCGAAAAGCGCTTAAAAAGATGTTTCAAGCGCTTTCAGGTCTGTAACAGGAAGGTTACCGGGCCATCATTGACCAGGTGCACCTGCATATCCGCGCCGAATCTACCTGATGCCACAGTGCCATGCACCTGTTTCGCTTTGCCTAATAGATAGTCGAACAGCTCCTCACCCAAGGCCGGAGGCGCCGCGGTCGAAAAACTCGGGCGCAACCCGCTTTTGGTGTCGGCGGCCAGGGTGAACTGCGAGACCAGCAGCAACCCGCCGCCTACATCCGCCAGGGACAGATTCATCTTGCCCTCGGCGTCACTGAACACTCGATAGTTAAGCAGCTTATTGAGAAGTTTGTCGGCGCTGGCCCGCGTGTCGTCGGGCTCAACGGCCACCAGCACCAGCAATCCCTGATCGATGGCGCCGACCACCTCTCCCGCTACCTCCACTCGCGCGCCTCGCACGCGTTGCAGCAGGCCCTTCATGCTTCGTCGGGAGCCAGATCGAGCAGACGTCGTGCCATCTGATCAGCGGCACGCACCAGTGCATCGGTGATGCCCGGTTCGGAAGCGGCATGGCCGGCGTCGCGAATGACTTGCAGCTCGCTGTTCGGCCAGGCCTGGTGCAGTTCCCAAGCGTTGTCCAGCGGGCAGATCACGTCGTAGCGACCATGGACGATCACGCCCGGCAAGTGAGCGATCTTGCCCATGTCGCGAATCAACTGGTTCGGTTCAAGGAATGCGTTGTTGCTGAAATAGTGGCATTCGATGCGGGCGATGGACAACGCGCGCTGAGGCTCGGAGAAGCGATCAACCACCAACGGATTCGGGCGCAGGGTCGCGGTGCGACCTTCCCACAAGGACCAGGCCTTGGCCGCGTGCATCTGGGCGATCTGATCGTTGCCCACCAGGCGTTTATGGAATGCTGTCAGCAGGTCGTCGCGCTCTTCCAGCGGAATCGGTGCGATGTAGTCCTGCCAGTAATCCGGGAACAGACGGCTGGCACCCGCCTGATAGAACCATTCGATTTCCTGCGGACGGCAGAGAAAGATCCCGCGCACGATCAGGCCGTGCACACGCTCCGGGTGGGTTTGCGCGTAGGCCAGCGCCAGGGTCGAACCCCACGAGCCGCCGAACAGCACCCACTTGTCGATACCCAGGTGCTGGCGAATCTTCTCGAGGTCGGCGACCAGATCCCAGGTGGTGTTGTTTTCCAGGCTGGCGTGAGGCGTGGAGCGACCGCAACCGCGCTGGTCGAAAGTGACAATCCGGTACAAGTTGGGATCGAAGTAGCAACGACTCTGGGCATCACAACCGGCACCGGGGCCGCCGTGGATGAACACCACCGGCAAACCTTCCGGTGAACCGCTTTCGTCGACATACAGCGTGTGAGTTTCGTCGACGGCCAGATCGTGCCGGGCGTGGGGTTTGATCTGCGGGTACAAAGTCTGCATTGCGCGCTCCGTAAGGGGTCGAGGTCATCCCTGGGGGGACTTCTATTATTCTGCCGTTGGGCATCATAAACCCGATTTACGTCAATGAGCATGCCCTTGCAGGGTCAGAGTTTTTCCGCGAGATACCTGAGCAGCGTTTCGTACAACGCATCCACCTCGTCAGCCTGCCCCCGCGCCCGTAAACAACCATGAATCAGTCCGTTGCCGTAATACAGCGACGCGGTCACACCGGCGGCGTTCAACCGTTCGGCGTATAGCACGCCGTCATCACGCAGCGGGTCGAATTGCGCAACGGCAATCCATGCCGGTGGCAGTCCGCTGAAATCCGCTGCGAGCAACGGCATCGCATAGGCGCCCGGTTTTGCCGTGCCGCGCAAATACAACGCGTGATAGCAATCCACATCACTGCTGCTGAGCAATGGCGCATCAACGCATTCACTGCGCGACGCTAACCGTTGATCGCCCCCCAACCCCGGATAGATCAGCACCTGCGCAGCCGGCAACGGCTCACCCGCGTCGCGCAACGCCAGACATAGCGCCGCAGCAAGATTGCCGCCTGCACTGTCACCTGCCACCAGTGTGCGTTCGGGATCGATTCGAAACGGACCGGTGCGCAGAGCACGCCAGACACTGAGACAGTCATCGAACGCCGCCGGAAACGGATGCTCCGGCGCCAGACGATAATCGACAGCGATCACCAACACGCCCAGTGTCGAGGCCAGCTCGGCGCAAATGAAGTCATGGGAATCCAAGTCGCCAACCACCCACCCGCCGCCATGCAGATAAACGATGCACGGAACAGCCTCGGTCGACGATGAAGCCGGCGGCTGGTAAGACCGCACCGCCACACCGGCCAACTCGAAATCGACGACATACAGCCCGGCGGGACGTGGCGGGGTGAATGCCCGGCACATCTCGCTGTAGGCCTGGCGCAAGCCGCTCAGGCTGCTTTCGGTGGTGTTGAAACTCAGGGTTTTGTCGACGAACGCGGTCATCTGTTCAGAAAGCGGATAGTGAGCCATTAGCTTGAAACCTATAAGCCGACATTTCATTAGCCCAATTGCATGCACCTACGACAATCTTGTAGGAGCAAGGCTTGCCCGCGATGGCGATCTTGAGGCCGCCATCGCGGGCAAGCCTTGCTCCTACAAAGAAGCCGGTGCTGTCAGTTTTTCAGGCTGGCCTGAACGGTGGCCACGCCGTCCTTGCCATCAAAACTGCTGACACCGGCCAGCCAGCGCTGCAAATCCTCCGGATGGTCACGCAGCCATTTTTTGGCGACGTCCTGGGGCGTCTGGCGCTCCATGATTGGCACCATCAGCTGACTTTCCTGGGCGGCGGTGAAGGTCAGGTTCTCCAGCAGGCGATTGACGTTCGGGCACCGCTGGGCGTAATCCGGCGCGGTCACGGTGGAGACGGTCGCCGCCCCTTCGTTCGGCCCGTAGACGTCTTCGCTGCCGGTCAGATAGGCGATCTTCATGTTGATGTTCATCGGGTGCGGAGTCCAGCCGACGAACACCACGAACTCCTTGCGGTTCACCGCGCGCTGAACGGCAGCGAGCATGCCGGCCTCGCCAGACTCGATCAGTTTGAAGTCCTTCAGGCCGAAGTGATTGGTTTCGATCATGGTCTTGATCGTGGTGTTGGCGCCGCTGCCCGGCTCGATGCCGTAGATCTTGCCGCCGAGCTGGTTTTTGAATTTGGCGATGTCGGCGAAGGTTTTCAAACCCGCAGCCGCCACGTAGTCAGGAACCGCGAGAGTGGCCTGGGCGTCGGCCAGGCTTGGCTTGTCCAGGACCTTCACCTGATTGGCGGCCAGGAACGGCGCGATGTTCTTGTCCATCGCCGGTTTCCAGTAACCGAGGAAGATGTCCAGACGCTTGTCGCGAATGCCGGCGAAGATGATTTGCTGCACGGCGCTGGTCTGTTTGCTTTCATAGCCGAGGCCATTGAGCAGCACATCGGCCATGCCGCTGGTGGCAATCACGTCGGTCCAGTTGACCACACCCATGCGCACGGCTTTACAGGAGGCATCGTCAGCGGCCATGACTCCCGCGCTCAACAGAGCGGTGCCGCAGAAGATTGAGAGACAGCGGGTGAACAGTCTTTTCATCGGGATGAGTCTCGTGCGGCAGCGGATTATTGTGAGGCCGGTGTCTTTGTGCACCGTGGCCAGAACATTACGCAGCAGACGAGCGGTAAAAGCGAACTGTGGCGACCGTGATTTGCACAGTGGCGACTGTTCAATGTGGCGATGAGGTTTAACTGTGGGAGCGAGCCTGCTCGCGATGGTGGTGGATCAGTCGACATAGATGTGACAGGCAGACCGCTATCGCGAGCAGGCTCGCTCCCACAGGGTTATGCGCCAGACATTAGCGCTGGTAGTGTTTTTCGCCCCAAGCCAACAACCCTTGCAACAACTCCTTCAACACCACCCGCGTCGGCTCCGCCAGATCCGGCCGATAGCGAAACGGCTCGAACTCTTCCATATACGTGCACTGCCCCAACTCCAGTTGCACGGCATGGATGTTCTCGGCCGGATTGCCGTAGTTCCGGGTGATGTGGCCGCCCTTGAAGCGCCCGTTCAGCACATGGCTGTAATCCGGATGTCCGGCGCAGATCGCTTCCAGTTGAGTGGCAAGCTGTGGATCGCAACTGGCGCCGTTGAAGGTGCCGAGGTTGAAGTCCGGCAGCTTGCCGTCGAACAGATGCGGAATGATCGAGCGGATCGAGTGCGCATCGAACAGCAGCGCATAGCCGAACTCGGCCTTGAGGCGCGCCAGTTCGTTTTGCAGGGTGCTGTGGTACGGCGTCCAGACCTTTTCCAGATACGTCGCGCGTTCTTCTTTCGAAGGCTCCAGCCCTTCTCGGAACAACGGAATTCCGTCAAACAATGTCGCCGGATACAGGCCGGTGGTGGCGCCAACGTACAGCGGTTTGTCGTCAGACGGACGATTCAGGTCGATGACAAATCGCGAGTACTCGGCGGCCAGGGTGCTGGCGCCCAGTTCGGCGGCGAAGTCGTAAAGCTGCGGGATGTGCCAGTCGGTGTCCGGCAGGCTTTTCGCGTCGGGGATCAGCCCGGCTTCGACCGCAGGCGTCAGGCGCACACCGGCGTGCGGCATGCTGATCAGCAGCGGCACGCGGCCTTGTTTGAAGTTCAGAACCTTATCCACAACAGATCTCCTACAGACTCGTTTCGACGCCGTGGCGCACGACGCGTTTTTCCAGGTCGCCGCCCAGCCAGTAACACAGGTCGGCCGGACGATCGATTTGCCAGGCGACGAAGTCCGCAAACTTGCCCGGTTCAAGCGAACCGTGGGTGTCGGCCATGCCCAAAGCAGTAGCGGCATGAATCGTTGCGCCCGCCAGGCTTTCTTCCGGGGTCATGCGGAAACAGGTGCACGCCATGTTCAGCATCAGGCGCAACGACAGTGCTGGCGAGGTGCCGGGGTTGAGGTCGCTGGCGATGGCGATTTTCACGCCGTGTTTGCGCAGAGCGTCCATCGGCGGCAATTGGGTTTCGCGCAGGAAGTAGAAAGCGCCGGGCAACAGCACGGCGACAGTGCCGGATTCAGCCATGGCAATGGCGTCGTCTTCGGTCATGAATTCCAGGTGATCGGCGGACAATGCGTGGTAACGCGCTGCCAGACTCGAACCGTGCAGCGACGACAATTGCTCGGCGTGCAGTTTCACCGGCAAGCCCAGTTCCTGAGCGGTGATGAAGACGCGCTCGACCTGAGCAGGCGAGAACGCCAGGTATTCACAGAACGCATCCACCGCGTCGACCAACCCTTCGGCGGCCAGGGCCGGGAGCATGTCGGTGCAGATGTGATCGATGTAGTCGTCGGCGCGATCCTTGTACTCCGGCGGCAAGGCGTGAGCCGCCAGACAGGTGCTGCGCACGCTGACCGGCAGTTCGGTGCCGAGGCGGCGGGCCACGCGCAGCATCTTGCGTTCGTTGGCCAGGTCCAGACCGTAGCCGGATTTGATCTCGATGCTGGTGACGCCATCGCGCATCAGGCTTTTCAGGCGCCTGGCGGCGCTGGCGAACAACTCGTCTTCGCTGGCGGCGCGGGTGGCGCGTACGGTGCTGGCGATGCCGCCGCCGGCAGCGGCAATTTCCGCGTAGCTGACGCCTTGCAGACGCTGTTCGAATTCACCGCTGCGGTTACCGCCGAACACCGTGTGGGTGTGACAGTCGATCAGGCCCGGCGTGACCCAGGCCCCGTTCAAATCATTGACCGCCGGGTACTCGCCCGCCGGCAGTTCAGCGCGCGGGCCGATCCACTCTATGAGCGCACCGGACGTCACGATGGCCGCATCCTCGATGTTCGAGTAGACGCCTTGCGCCATGGTTGCGACGTGGCAGTGTTGCCAGAGGGTTTTCATCCCTTAGTCTCCACAATGATCGTTCCCACGCTCTGCGTGGGAATGCAGCCCGTGACGCTCTGCGTCACTGGACGCGGAGCGTCCCTAGAGGCATTCCCACGCAGAGCGTGGGAACGATCGGTTACAGGTTAAAGGCTTGGAAGCAACTTGGCCGGAACCAATTCAGTCAGGCAACGCGAAGCCAACAGTTCAGTCGCCGCATTGATGTCCGGCGCAAAGAACCGGTCCTTCTCATAAAACGGCACTTCTTTACGCAGGATGGCGCGAGCCTTTTCCAGCTTCGTCGACGTCTTCAGACCGTTGCGCAGGTCCAGACCCTGCACCGCCGCCAGCCATTCCACCGCGAGAATCCCGCGAGTGTTTTCCGCCATTTCCCACAGACGCTTGCCCGCTGCCGGAGCCATCGATACGTGGTCTTCCTGGTTGGCGGAGGTCGGCAGACTGTCCACCGAATGCGGATGGGACAGTGCCTTGTTCTCGCTGGCCAGTGCGGCAGCCGTCACCTGAGCGATCATGAAGCCGGAGTTCACGCCGCCGTTGGCCACCAGGAATGGCGGCAGTTGCGACATGTGCTTGTCCATCATCAGCGAGATGCGACGCTCGCTCAGGGAGCCGATTTCGGCGATGGCCAAAGCCATGTTGTCAGCGGCCATGGCCACCGGCTCAGCGTGGAAGTTACCGCCGGAAATCACGTCGCCTTCGGCAGCGAAAACCAACGGGTTATCGGAGACCGCGTTGGCTTCGACGGCCAGCACTTCGGCGGCCTGACGGAACTGAGTCAGGCAGGCGCCCATGACTTGCGGCTGGCAGCGCAGCGAGTACGGGTCCTGGACTTTTTCACAGTTCTCGTGGGAGTCGGACACTTCGCTGCGCTCGCCCAGCAGATCGCGGTAAGCGGCAGCGGCGTCGATCTGGCCTTTCTGGCCACGGGCAGCGTGGATGCGTGCGTCGAATGGCGAGCGCGAGCCCAATACCGCTTCAACGGTCAGGCCACCCAGCGCCAGGGCGCCGGCGAACAGGTCTTCGCCTTCGAACAGGCCACGCAGGGCAAACGCGGTGGATACTTGAGTGCCGTTGAGCAGCGCCAGGCCTTCTTTCGCGGCCAGGGTCAGCGGCGCCAGACCGGCGACTTTCAGCGCTTCGGTGGCTTCCATCCACTCGCCTTTGTAGCGCGCCTTGCCTTCGCCCAGCAGTACCAGCGACATGTGGGCCAGAGGCGCCAAGTCACCCGATGCACCGACCGAACCTTTCAGCGGGATGTGCGGGTATACCTCGGCGTTGATCAGGGCGATCAGCGCGTCGATCACCACGCGGCGGATGCCGGAGAATCCACGGCTCAGGCTGTTGACCTTGAGCACCATGACCAGGCGCACCAGCTCGTCGCTGATCGGCTGGCCGACGCCGGCGGCGTGGGACAGCACCAGCGAGCGCTGCAGGTTTTCCAGGTCTTCGCTGGCGATGCGGGTCGAGGCCAACAGACCAAAACCGGTGTTGATGCCGTAAGCGGTGCGGTTCTCGGCGAGGATTTGTTCCACGCAGGCAACACTGGCTTCGATCTGCGCCGAGGCGCTGTTGTCGAGGGTCAGTTTCACCGGTTGCTGATACACCTCACGCAGTTGGGCGAGGGTCAGTTGGCCAGGGATCAAATTAAGCGCAGTCACGTTCATTCTCCTTTTGAGAGTTTTTATTAACTAACCAGACGCTCCGGAGATGTCCGTTGTCCGTCGCTTCCCACCTTTTGGGGGGCTGGCGCCTTGGCACGCTGGCTTATGTAGAAATCAGTTCAGGTTCGGTAAAGCTTTGTGTAGCAAATTCGCTTCTTTCAACACGCCGGCAGCGGCGGCAATGTCCGGCGCCAGCCAACGATCCTGATCGTAAGCCGGAACCCGCTCACGCAGCAGACGCCAAGCAGTATCGGTGCCGGCGCCGAAGCGCTGCTCTTTCAAAAATTCAAACGCCTGGGCCGCCAACAGATACTCGATGGCGAGGATCTGCGTGCAGTTTTCCAAGGCGCGATGCAGCTTGAGCGCGGCATTGGTGCCCATGCTCAGGTGATCTTCCTGCAGGCCCGAAGTGACGTAGTTATCGAGCACTGCTGGTTGCGCCAACTGGCGGTTTTCCGCGCACAGCGAAGCGGCGACGTACTGCACGATCATCATCCCGGAGTTCACCCCCGGATTGGCCACCAAAAATGCCGGCAGACCGCTGACGTGCGGATTGATCAAACGGTCCAGACGACGCTCGGCGATGGAGCCGATTTCCGCCATGGCGATGGCCAGCAGGTCCGCCGCCAACGCCACGGATTGACCGTGCGGGTTGGCCTGGGAAACCACGCGGTAATTGTCCGCAGTGCCCAGCACCAGCGGGTTGTCGGTAGCGCCATTGAGCTCGGTTTCGATCTGCTTGATCGCGTGCACCAGTTGATCACGCGCGGCGCCGTGCACCTGCGGGATCGAGCGAATGCTCAGCGCATCCTGGGTGCGAATACCTTTGCTCTTTGCAATCACTTCACTGCCGTCGAGCATGGCGCGCAGGTTGATCCCGACCTGTTGCATGCCCGGGTGCGGCTTGAGTGCGATGATCTCGGCATCAAACGCGTCAATCTGCCCGCGCTGGGCTTCGAAGCTCATGGCGCCGATCACGTCGGCCCAGTGCAGCAGGCGCGTGGCGTCGGCGATGGCCAGGCAGCTCAGGCCGCTCATGCACGGCGTGCCGTTGACCAGGCACAAACCGTCTTTGGCGCCGAGCTTTACCGGATGCAGGCCTTCTTCAGCCAGCGCTTGCTGAGCCGAAACGATTTGCCCGCGATAGCTGACATTGCCCACACCCAGCAGCGCGATGCCGATGTGCGCCATGTGGGTGAGGTAACCCACCGAACCCTGGGACGGCACTTGCGGAGTGATGCCGCGGTTGAGCAGCGCCAGCAGCGCTTCAACCACCTGACGATGCAGGCCGGATTTGCCGTGGCTGTAGTTGACGACGGCGGCGCACATGATCGCGCGGGTCTGCTCGTTAGTCAGCGGCGCGCCGACGCCACAGGCGTGGCTGAGCAAGGTATTACGCGACAACTGGCTGAGTTGTTCGTCCTGCAGCGAGACGTTGCACAAGGCACCCAGGCCGGTGTTGATGCCGTAGGCGCGTTCGCCGCTGGAGACGATGCGCTGGACGATGGCCTGGGCGTTTTCGATGCGCGCCCAGATCGAGGTCGACAGCTCAAGTTGCGCGCCATCGCGGGCCACGGCGACCACGTCCTGCCAGGTGACCTGCGCTTGGGTGATAACGATTTTTTCAGCCTGGGACATCTTTGACCTCATCCAAATATTGATGCAGCTTTACTGACGCCTTCGCGAGCAAGCCCGCTCCCACAGAAAATCGCACTCCAAATGTGGGAGCGGGCTTGCTCGCGAAGAGGCCAGAACAAGCACCGCAAATCTCTTAAACCACCGCCGCCCGACGCTGCACGAACCGGTCGACATACTCATCCGCCGGCGAATGCAGGATCTCCCGTGGCGTGCCGACCTGGATCAGGCGGCCGTCCTTGAGAATCGCAATGCGGTTGCCGATGCGCACGGCCTCGTCGAGGTCGTGGGTGATGAAGACGATGGTCTTGTGCAGGGTCTTTTGCAGCTCCAGCAACTGGTCCTGCATCTCGGCGCGGATCAGCGGGTCGAGGGCGCTGAAGGCTTCGTCCATCAGGATGATGTCGGTGTCCGCCGCCAAGGCGCGGGCCAGGCCCACACGCTGACGCATGCCACCCGAGAGCTGATGCGGGTATTTGTTTTCGTAGCCCTTGAGGCCCACGGTGTTGATCCAGTGCAGCGCACGTTCGCTGCACATGGCTTTGCTTTCGCCACGGACTTTCAAACCGTAGGCAACGTTGTCCAGCACGCTCTTGTGCGGCAGCAGGCCGAAGCTCTGGAACACCATGCTGATCTTGCGTCGACGAAATTCGCGCAGGGCTTCCATGTCGTATTGCAGGATGTCCACGCCGTCCACCAGGATCGCGCCGCTGGTCGGGTCGATCAGGCGATTGAAGTGCCGTACCAGTGTCGATTTGCCGGAACCCGACAGGCCCATGATCACGAAGATCTCGCCACTGCCGATGCTCAGGGACAAGTCGTTCACACCGACCACGCAGCCAGTATCGTTCAGCACCTGCTCTTTGGTTTTGCCCTGGCCAACCATGGCCAGCGCTTCCTTGGAACGGTTGCCGAAAATCTTGAAGACGTTTTTGACTTCGATCTTGCTCACGGTTGCGTTGTTCATTTGCTCACCTCATGCCGTGGCCGACCATACGCCTGAGTAATGCGGTCGATCACCACAGCCAGAATCACGATCGCCAGACCGGCTTCGAGGCCACGTCCGACGTTGAGGGTCTGAATCCCCACCAGCACGTCTTCACCCAGGCCACGGGCACCGATCATCGAGGCAATTACTACCATCGACAGGGCCATCATGGTGGTCTGGTTGATCCCGGCCATGATGCTCGGCAGGGCCAACGGCAGCTGCACACCGAACAGTTGCTGCCAGCGATTGGCACCAAAGGCGTTGATCGCTTCCATCACTTCACCGTCGACCTGGCGGATGCCCAGATCGGTCAGGCGGATCAGCGGCGGTGCGGCGTAGATCACGGTGGCGAAAATCGCCGGGACCTTACCCAGACCGAACAGCATCAGCACCGGGATCAGGTACACGAAGCTCGGCATGGTCTGCATGATGTCCAGCAGCGGCATCAGCACCGAACGCAGGCGATTGCTGCGCGCCGAAAGGATGCCCAGCGGAATGCCGATGAGTACCGAAATGACCGTCGCCACCATCATCAGCGCGAGTGTCTGCATCAGCTTGTCCCAGAGGCCGACCGCGCCCACCAGGAACAACAAGCCGACGATCACGGCGGTGGTCACGACCTTGCGGGTCGCGTGCCAGGCCACGCCGGCGACGATGGCCAACATCAACCACCACGGTGCCGCACGCAGCAGGCTTTCGAGATTGACGATGGCCCACAACAGGGTGTCGGAGATGTGACGGAACACGTCGCCGTAGTTGGTGACCAGCGAATCGACCCAACCGTTGACCCAGTCGGCGATGGAAAAGGTAAAGCTTTCGGGAAACATAAGAGACTCTCAATCAAGGGGTTGCGATCAAGCATCCGACTGCCGTTGCCGACAGCCGGAGAAGCTCAACCTACAAGGCCGCGTCGATTTTCTTGGCTGCGTCTTCGCTCACCCATGCGTGCCAGACTTCAGGATGTTCCTTCAAGAAGATCTTGGCCAGTTTTGGCGACTCGATCCGCTCTTTGGTCATGCGGCCAAGGTTCTGGTTCAGGATGTCGATTGGCACATTGACCTTTTCCAGCACGGCGACCAGTTCTGGCGCTTCGTCGTGGAACGTCTTGGACAGACCGACCTTGATGGTCACGGTCTTGTTCACGCCTGGCTTCTCTTCGAGTTTCACCACATCGACCTGGCCCATCAGCGGCGTTGGCGACCAGTAGTAGAACAGGATCGGCTCGCCACGCTTGTAGCTCGACAGCACGGCGGCATCCAGCGCCGGGCCAGTGCCCGGGCGGAAGTTGGTGTAGGTGCTTTCCAGGCCGTAGCTTTTGAGCATTTCGCTGTTGTCCAGCTCACAGGTCCAGCCGGCCGGGCAGTTGTAGAAGCGGCCCTTGGATGGCTCTTCGGCGTCCTTGAACACGGCGGAGTATTTGCCCAGATCGGCAATGTTTTTCAGGTCCGGCGCTTTAGGTTCCAGCTTGCGCTTGGCGTCGCCTTCGATCACGTAGCGCGGCACGTACCAGCCTTCGATTGCGCCCACTACAGGTGCGCCAACGCCGACGACTTTGCCGGCCTTCTCGGCCTTGTTCCAGACTTCGCTACGGCCGACCCATTCTTCGGCAAACACTTGAATATCGTTGCTGCCCAGGGCGTTTTCCATGGTGATGGAGTTGCCCGGCAGGCTGTCAGTCTTGCAGTCGTAGCCTTTCTCCAGCACGACTTGCATCACGTCAGTCAGGAGCATGGCGCTTTCCCAGTTCAGGCCGGCGAATTTCACCGGTTTGCCCGACTCGCACCAACCCGCCGCCTGAGTGGCGCCGGCGCTGGCCAGCAGGCCCATGGAAAGCAAAGTGGTCAGCAGGGTCTTGTTCGATTTCATTGTATTGACGCTCCTAATCATGAATGGGCTTACGGCAGTCAAGAGGCATCCAGCCCTGTCCACGTCCAGTCAGGCCTGCGCCGCAGCGCGACCGGCCCCGCTTGTTTTTGGTTGTTCAACGCTGTCCTGCTCGACCGGCAGAATCAATTGATCGGGCACGCTGCCGTGCCATTTTTTTGCGCACACGTAATACACGACGGCAGGCAGTACCAAGCCGATGATCCAGGAAATATCCACATCACCCAGGGCCGCCACCATTGAACCGGTATAGAACTTGGTGGAGATGAACGGCAACTGCACCAGCACACCGAAAACATAGACGCTGATGCCGAGAAGGTTCCAACGACCGTAGCGACCGTTCGGATCGGCCAGTGCCGGTACGTCATAGCGCTCGCGGGTGATGCAGTAGTAGTCCACCAGGTTGATCGCGCTCCATGGCGTGAAGAACGCCAGCAAGAACAGGATGAAGGACTTGAACGCACCGAGGAACGAGTGCTGACCGAGCAACGCCATCAGGGTCGCGGCACCGACGATGACCAGCACGAAGACCAGACGCTGTAAGCGCGTTACCTTCAGGTCACCACGGAAACCGCTGATGATGGTCGCAATGCACATGAAGCTGCCGTAGGAGTTCAGCGTGGAGATGGTGACCTTGCCGAACGCAATGCTGAAATACAGCAGCGCGGCGGTGGCACCAGTACCGCCCAAACCAACGATGTAAGCCACTTCGTGCCCGGCGAACTGCCCATTGGCAGAAGCTGCAGCAAACACGCCGAGGACCATCGCCACTTGTGCGCCAATCACCGAACCTGCGCCAGCGGCGAAAAAGGTTTTCACCGAGGAAACCTTGCTCGGCAAATAACGCGAATAGTCAGCCACGTAAGGGCCGAAGGCGATCTGCCAGGATGCCGCGAGCGACACCGCGAGCAGGAAGCTGCTCCAGCTGAAGTGGCGGATTTGCAGGAGCGCGCCGACGTCTGTCTGGCTCATCAGGCGAGCGAACAGGTAAACGAAGGCAATCACACCAATGACACTGGCGATACGGCCGATCCAATGGATCACCCGATAACCCAGCACCGTGACCAGCACGATGACACTGGCGAAAATGAGGATGCCGACGCTGTCGCTAACGCCAAACAACTGGCCCAGCGCCTGGCCGGAAAGTACCGTGCCCGTTGCGGTGAAACCGAGGTACATCAGGCACACCAGCACGATCGGGATGGCCGCGCCATAAACGCCAAACTGCACGCGGCTGGAGATCATCTGTGGCAGGCCAAGCTTGGGACCTTGCGCGGCATGAAGCGCCATCACGCCACCGCCGAGCAGTTGCCCGATCAGCAAACCGATCAACGACCAGAACACATCACCGCCCAGCACCACGGCCAGGGCCCCAGTGACAATCGCGGTGATTTGCAGGTTGGCACCCATCCACAGGGTGAACTGGCTGAACAGACGACCGTGTCTTTCCGCTTCCGGGATGTAGTCAATCGAGCGCTTCTCGATCAACGGTTTGTTGCCTGCACGTTCGCTGTTAACAGCCATGGTTCAACCTCTGTGGATTGTTATTCTGGGTTGGTGTGATTCCCCTGTAGGAGCTGAGCTTGCTCGCGATGAGGCCGGCAAATTCAACATTTGCGTTGGCTGACACATCGCTATCGCGAGCAAGCTTTGCTCCTACAGGGGCAAGCATTACTTGCCGGTAATCATCGGCAGGTTCAGCCCTTGTTCCTTGGCGCAGTCGATCGCGATCTGGTAACCGGCATCGGCGTGACGCATAACGCCGGTCGCCGGGTCGTTGTGCAGAACGCGAGCGATACGCTCGGCCGCTTCGTCAGTACCGTCGCAGACGATCACCATGCCCGAGTGCTGGGAGAAGCCCATGCCGACGCCGCCGCCGTGGTGCAGGGAAACCCAGGTAGCGCCGCTTGCGGTGTTCAGCAAAGCGTTGAGCAGTGGCCAGTCGGACACGGCGTCGGAACCGTCCTGCATCGATTCGGTTTCACGGTTCGGGCTGGCGACCGAACCGGAGTCCAGGTGGTCGCGGCCGATCACGATTGGCGCCGACAACTCGCCGCTGCGAACCATTTCGTTGAACGCCAGGCCGAGCTTGGCGCGCAGACCCAGGCCAACCCAGCAGATACGCGCCGGCAGACCCTGGAAGCTGATGCGCTCGCGAGCCATGTCCAGCCAGTTGTGCAGGTGAGCGTCGTCCGGGATCAGCTCTTTGACTTTGGCGTCGGTCTTGTAGATGTCTTCAGCGTTGCCCGACAGTGCAGCCCAACGGAACGGGCCGATGCCACGGCAGAACAGCGGACGGATGTAAGCCGGCACGAAGCCTGGGAAGTCGAATGCGTTTTCCACGCCTTCTTCCTGGGCCATCTGACGGATGTTGTTGCCGTAGTCGAAGGTCGGCACGCCCATTTTCTGGAAGTCCAACATGGCTTTAACGTGCACGGCCATCGATTGCTTGGCGGCCTTGATTACAGCGGCCGGTTCAGTCTTGGCGCGTTCGCGGTACTGATCCCAGGTCCAGCCGGCCGGCAGGTAGCCGTTGAGCGGGTCGTGGGCGCTGGTCTGGTCGGTGACCATGTCCGGGCGTACGCCACGCTTGACCAGTTCCGGGAGGATTTCAGCCGCGTTGCCCAGCAGTGCGATGGAAATCGCTTTGCCTTCTTTGGTGTATTTGTCGATGCGGGCCAGCGCGTCGTCGAGGTCGGTGGCCTGCTCGTCGACATAGCGGCTTTTCAGGCGGAAATCGATGCTGATCTGCTGGCATTCGATGTTCAGCGAGCAAGCGCCGGCCAAGGTTGCAGCCAGAGGCTGAGCGCCACCCATGCCACCCAGGCCAGCGGTCAGTACCCACTTGCCTTTCAGGTCATCGTTGTAGTGTTGGCGACCGGCTTCGACGAAGGTTTCGTAGGTGCCTTGGACGATGCCCTGGCTGCCGATGTAGATCCAGCTGCCGGCGGTCATCTGGCCGTACATGGCCAGGCCTTTGGCGTCGAGTTCGTTGAAGTGTTCCCAGCTCGCCCAGTGTGGAACCAGGTTGGAGTTGGCGATAAGCACGCGTGGTGCATTGGTGTGAGTCTTGAACACGCCGACCGGCTTGCCGGATTGCACCAGCAGGGTCTCGTCGTCGTTCAGGTTGGTCAGGCTTTCAACGATCTTGTCGTAGCATTCCCAGTTACGTGCCGCACGACCGATGCCACCGTAAACCACCAGTTCTTTAGGGTTCTCGGCGACTTCCGGGTCGAGGTTGTTCATCAGCATGCGCAGCGGCGCTTCGGTCAGCCAGCTCTTGGCGGTCAGCTTGTTACCGCGGGCAGCGCGGATTTCAACGTCACGAAATTTAGTCACGAAAAGAACTCCTCAGCAATCAATCCAAAACCAACCCAGGCAGTGGGCGAGCAAGCCGATGGGCATCAGTGCACACCGGCGAATCAGTGGACGACGGTTGAGTCTTCGTGACTCATACGCATACGTCTTTACTTGTACATACAAGCATATGCAATCAAGCGGCCAACTTGTTGGATGGGCATTCAAGAAAAATTCTTAAACGGCTGGAGAGCGCCTGAAACAAGGGTTCTGGCGTAGATGAAATTTTTCGGAGGGATTTTGTGGAGGACGTGTGCGTTGTTACTTGAGCGGGGTTTTGCGCCACGCTGGGGCGTTCGGTAACAAAGTGGTGCGCTTTGGGGAACGATCTTTCTGTAGGAGCGAGCTTGCTCGCGATGGTCGTGAACGATGACGCGTAAAACCAGATGCCCAGCGGCGCCCTCTGGTTTTTCGCGAGCAAGCTCGCTCCTACAGGGAAGGATTTTGGATCAGCGTGCAGCCAGTTCAATCACGCAGCATGCGCCATTGATGGATACGTCCAGCAGATCGGTGTTACCGCCCAGTTGCAAACAATCATGCCGACCAAGCTGCGAAGCACTGTTACCGACTTTCACTTCCAGCGTTTCGCTGACACTAAACACCAACACTGTCCCCGCCGAGCTGAAGAACCGCTGCTCGCCACTCAACCACTGCAACCGCGCGTCATAACGCTGCGGCGCATAAATCAGATTGAAGTCGCGAATCGGACCGCCAAGCAACGTGCAGGAAACCTTGCTCTCACCACTGAAGGCAAACGGGTCCAGCGGCAGCAGTGACCGTGTGTTCTGACCGTCAACCGACAGGCTCATGCCATCACCCTGCAACACGGTGATGATTCGCTCATAACCGGCGAAGGTGGAAAACCCGCCCGACTCACCAATGTCGGCAATCGACAGGCGCCAGCCAAACCCATCCAGACCGGTGCCGGCGTCGCGGGTGATTTCTTCGGTGCTGCCGCCGCCGTTTTTCCACGGCATGCGTGGGTAATCTTTGGCGCGTAAAACTTTCAGACTGCTCATTTATGAAAGCGACCTTCCAGGCGATGACGGGAACCGGGGTGGATCAAGCGAGCGGCTGTCACCGGCTGACGCCCGGACCAGGTGCGGCGACGGATCAGCAGGCACGGCTCGCCCTTTTCAATCTGCAGCAATTTGCATTCGGACGACTCGGCGAGGATCGCCTCGACCACATGCTCGCCCTCGGTCAGCGGCGCGACCTGGTTCAGGTAGGCGTATGGCGTTTGCAGGGTGAAATCCTGCTTGAGGTAATCCGGTGCCACCAGCGCGTTGACGAAACGGTCTTCGATTTGCACCGGAATGTCATTTTCGAAATGCACGATCAGCGAGTGGAATACCTTCTGCCCTTCGCGCATGTCCAGGGCCAGGGCGCGCTCGGAGCCCGCGGCCTCTTCCTCAAGAGTGATGACCTTGCAGGTGTGGCGATGGCCGCGAGAGGCGATTTCGTCGGCGATGTTGTGCACTTCGAACAGGGCGGACTGGCTTTTCGGTTCAGCGACGAACGTGCCGACGCCTTGCATGCGCACAAGCAGGCCATCGGCGGTCATCTCGCGCAGGGCGCGGTTGATGGTCATGCGACTGAAGCCCAGTTGGCTGACCAGCTCGCTTTCCGACGGAACGCGGTAGTGCGGCGGCCAGTTTCCACTGTCGATTTGCTGGGTGATCATTTGTTTGACGCGGGCGTACAAGGGCGCCGGACTGTCGCCCATGTTCGCGGCCAACGGAGAGACTGGAGGCGGAGTCGGCACGGTTAATCCTTGTTCGTTTGGATAGGGTTGCTAGCTTGCCGGAGTTTACCGGGCAGGCAAACGTCTGTATATGTATATACAAATAACACACGATGGGGTGCTGAACCATGTCCGCCTTCTTTGCCGAACGCGCGCTGCTGCCTAGTGGATGGGCCAACAATGTACGTCTTGAGGTCAGCGCCGACGGCGTATTGACCCATATCCGGGCCGATTCCCATGCAGATGACGCCGAACGGTTGAGCGGTCCGCTGCTGCCGGGCATGCCGAATCTGCACTCCCACGCCTTCCAGCGGGCCATGGCCGGGCTGGCGGAAGTGGCGGGCAATCCGAACGACAGCTTCTGGACCTGGCGCGACTTGATGTATCGCCTCGTCGGAAAAATCAGCCCGGAACAACTCGGCGTCATCGCCCGTCAGCTGTACATCGAAATGCTCAAGGCCGGTTACACCTCGGTCGCGGAATTTCACTACGTGCACCACGACCTCAATGGTCAGCCTTACGCCGATCCGGCCGAACTGGCGCTGCGCATCAGCCAGGCCGCCAGTTCCGCCGGTATCGGTTTGACCTTGTTGCCGGTGCTCTACAGCCATTCCGGTTTCGGTGGCCAGACACCGAACGAAGGCCAGCGCCGCTTCATCAACAGCACCGAAAACTACCTCAAGCTGCAATCGCGGCTGCAACCAATCCTCGCGCAGCAACCGGCGCAGGCTCTGGGGCTTTGCTTCCACTCGCTACGCGCGGTCACGCCGCAACAGATCAGCGAAGTGCTGGCGGCCAGCGACAAGCAGTGCCCGGTGCACATCCACATCGCCGAACAGCAAAAAGAAGTCGACGACTGCCTGACCTGGAGCGGTCGCCGTCCGCTGCAATGGCTGTACGAAAATGTCGACGTCGATCAGCGCTGGTGCCTGGTCCACGCGACCCACGCCAACCCGGAAGAAGTCACGCTGATGGCCAAGAGTCGCGCCATCGCCGGCCTATGCCTGACCACCGAAGCCAACCTTGGCGACGGGATATTCCCGGCAGTGGATTTTCTCGCTCAGGGCGGGCGCATGGGCATCGGGTCCGATAGCCATGTGTCGTTGAGCGTGGTGGAAGAATTGCGATGGCTGGAATACGGCCAGCGTCTGCGTGACCAGCGGCGCAACCGCTTGTATGGCGCGGATCAGCCGATAGTCGGGCGCACGCTGTTTGATGCCGCGCTCGATGGCGGCGCGCAGGCGTTGCGGCAGCCGATTGGTGCGTTGGAGGTTGGCAAACGTGCGGATTGGCTGGTGCTGGACGGCAACGATCCGTATCTGGCAACGGCCAGTGGCGACGGGATTTTGAATCGCTGGTTGTTTGCCGGTGGTGATCGACAGGTGCGCGATGTGCTGGTGAATGGGCAGTGGGTCGTGCGTGATGGCCGGCATGCTGATGAAGAAGAGAGCAACCGCGCGTTCACCCAGGTCCTGCGCGATCTCCTGGGCTAACGCAAAACAAAATGTGGGAGCGGGCTTGTTCGCGAAGAGGACGTCACATTCAACAGAGATGTTGAATGACAGTCCGCCTTCGCGAGCAAGCCCGCTCCCACATTTGTTAGAGGCTGCCTGCTAGTTCGAGGTTTTCGCCATCTGCGTATCCGACGCCCGCCAGATCAGCCGCGTGGTGTCGTAGCCCTGTTGACGCGCCTTGCTCAGCAACTCTTCACGCACCACACCGTTGACGGTCGGCGTGCGCGACAGCAACCAAAGGTACTTGCGGCTCGGGTCGCCGACGATGGCCGTCTTGTAGTCATCGCTGACGTACAACACCCAGTACTCACCCTTCGCAATGCCCGGAATCAGCCGGGAAAACCAGGTATCGAACTCGACCCACAACTTGTCGGTCTTGCCCGGCACCTGTGGATAAGCCGTGCCCTTGACCTCTTCCCATTGCCACTGCGCTGTCAGGCAGCGGTTCAACACCGCGACGTTACCGTCGGGCAACAGGCTGTAATGAGCTTCGGATTGCGCGCAGTCGCGCTGGAAATACATCGGCAAGCGCGCCAATTCGTACCAGGTGCCCTGGTAGCGCTTGAGGTTGACGCTGTTGGCCGTTTTCGGCGCCAACGGATCCTGGCCAGAACTGGCACAGCCGGCCAGTACCAGGCCGGCAAAAAGAATCATCAATAACCGCTTCATTGTTTTTCTCCCGTGGGCGCGTAGCCCCGGTTTACTTCAGGCCTTGGCCGGAAAACATCAGCACTTTGTCACCGGCGTACTGCACGCTGATAAAGCTGTTCTTGTCGCCCCAGGTGCAACTGGACATGCCGAGCGCGCCTGAACAATCGGCGGGTTTGCCCAATAAGGTTTCCACGTCGGCCTTGGCCATGCCGGCCGAGAGCTTCGAGTAGTTTTCCTGATTGACCTTGCTGCATGCAGCCAACAACACGCAGAACGAAAGCAGGGCGATGGATCGCAGCGACATGGTGTAACTCCAGGGGCGAAGGGATTGGCATGGCTGCCAAGCAGAACCTTAGAAGAGAAAACCCCCATCTGGTTCCCTCGCCGACCCGCTATTTATTGGGCCGCTCGTCTGCCATTTCTCCAAGAATCAGCCACTTTGTGCGGCTATCGGGCATTTCGTCGGTTTTAGTCAAAAGTGTCTAATCTTTGGCGCCGCTCAGTCGACATAAAACGCAACGCAAAGCCACGCCCGTGGCGTTTGCCCCTCTTCGTTGACCAGATCCCTGCGGTAGCTCATCCAATGACCAGAAACATGAAATTCAGCCACAAGATCTTGCTGGCTGCCGCCCTCGTGGTGGCCGTCGCATTCGCTTGTTTCATCCTGTTCAACGACTATCGCCAGCGCCAGACCCTGCGCAGCAGCACCGAGGCCTCGATGCAGGAACTCGGCAGCCTGACCACCAGCAACATCCAGACCTGGCTGGAAAGCCGCATGCAGTTGCTGCAGTCGATGGCCCAGCAAGTCAGCGCCGACGGCAATGCCCCTGCCAGCCTGAAGCGGATCATCGACCTGCCCGCCTACACCGGCAATTTCCAGCTGAGCTACTTCGGTGGTGCGGACGGCGTGATGTTCTCGATCCCGGCGGGCAACCGCGCGCCGGACTACGACCCACGCGCACGTGGCTGGTACAAAGCGGCCAACAGCGCGCAACAGACCATCGTTACCGAACCGTACATCGCCGCTTCGTCCGGCAAACTGGTGATCACCGTAGCGACCCCGGTACAGCGTCAGGGCCAGATGATCGGCGTTGCCGGTGCTGACATCGACCTGACCAGCGTCAGCGCGATCATCAACTCGCTGAACTTCGGCGGTCACGGCCATGCGTTCATTGTCAGCGCCGATGGCAAGATCCTTATCCATCCGGACAGCAAACTGGTGCTCAAGAACCTGACCGAGGCCTACTCCAACGGTGCGCCGAAAGTCAGCCCGGGCATGAAAGAGGTCGAGATCGACGGCAAGCGCCAGTTCATCTCCTTCACCCACGTCAACGGCGTGCCGTCGGCGGATTGGTATGTGGCACTGGTGCTCGACCAGGACACCGCGTTCTCGATGCTCAGCGAATTCCGCACCTCGGCGATCATTGCCATGGTGATTGCGGTGGTGATCATCATTGCGTTGCTGGGCATGCTGATCAACTTGCTGATGCAGCCGCTGCTGACCATGGGCCGCGCCATGCACGACATCGCCGAAGGTGAAGGCGACCTGACCAAACGCCTGACCATCCACGGCCACGATGAATTCGGCGCTTTGGGCTTGTCGTTCAACCGTTTCGTCGAGCGTATTCACACCTCCATCATCGAAGTGTCCTCGGCCACCGGCCAGGTCAACGAAGTGGCGCTGCGCGTGGTGGCTGCCTCCAACTCGTCGATGTTCAACTCCGACCAGCAAGCCTCGCGCACCAGCAGCGTCGCCGCCGCAATCAACCAGCTCGGCGCCGCCGCCCAGGAAATCGCGCAGAACGCCGCCCTCGCCTCGCAACACTCCAGCGACGCGCGCAGCCTCGCTGAAGACGGTCAGCAGGTGGTGGATAAAACCATCGCGGCGATGCAACAGCTCTCGGCGAAGATCAGCGACTCGTGCGGCAATATCGAAACGCTCAACAGCAACACGGTCAATATCGGGCAGATTCTGGAAGTGATCACCAGCATCTCCCAGCAGACCAACCTACTGGCGCTCAACGCCGCCATCGAAGCCGCCCGCGCCGGTGAAGCCGGACGTGGTTTTGCGGTGGTTGCCGATGAAGTGCGCAACCTCGCCCACCGCACCCAGGATTCGGCGCAGCAAGTGCAGAAGATGATCGAAGAACTGCAAGTCGGCGCCCGCGAAGCGGTGAGCACCATGACCGACAGTCAGCGCCAGAGCGAAAGCAGTGTCGGCATCGCCAACCAGGCCGGCGAGCGTCTTGGCAGCGTGACCCAGCGCATCGGTGAGATCGACGGCATGAACCAGTCGGTCGCCACAGCCACCGAAGAGCAAACGGCCGTGGTGGAATCGATCAACGTCGACATCACCGAGATCAACACGCTGAACCAGGAAGGCGTGGAGAACCTGCAGTCGACCTTGCGTGCGTGTGCGGATCTTGAGCAGCAGGCGGCGCGGCTGAAGCAGTTGGTGGGTAGTTTCAGAATTTAAGCTGCACTCCCCCGCCTCATCGCCGGAACGCCGCCCGGAGCAGGCTCACTCCCACATTTGATCTGTGGTGTTCACAAATCCACTGTGGGCCTGCTCGCGATTGCGGTATCACTCCCTCCGCAGAAATCGCTGGTCGGCTCGACCTGACTCAGGACTGAATTAAGACTAAACTCAGTCCTACTCAACTTGAAGCGGCTTATCCCATGAAGCTTTCATCTCAAATCAAACCGATCAGCTACCTGAAAAGTCATACCGCCGAAATCGTCAAACAACTCACAGAGAGCCGAGAGCCGTTGGTGATCACCCAAAACGGAGAAGCGAAGCTGGTAGTCATGGACGTGAAAAGCTTCGAAGAGCAAGAAGA
The DNA here is from genome assembly GCF_036884845.1 of Pseudomonas sp. MAG733B. Classification (NCBI taxonomy): domain Bacteria; kingdom Pseudomonadati; phylum Pseudomonadota; class Gammaproteobacteria; order Pseudomonadales; family Pseudomonadaceae; genus Pseudomonas; species Pseudomonas sp. MAG733B. Next base: position 879,915 of record NZ_CP145732.1, on the reverse strand, counting down.
CACAATGGCCTTGCTAAAGCTTCTGGCGATGGGTAATCGCGAAATTGAAGAAGGTAAGTTTCGCGACGTCGAAGATGTCTTCGCTGAATTGGACGGGGCTGACCATCAATGAGTTTGAAGGTCGTCATTCTTCAGTCCGCCGAAACCGACTTGAAAGAACTTCGCGCTTATCTAGTCAAACAGTTCTCTACCCAAACCTGGCAAACCACCTATGCCAGCCTCAAGACTGCTATCCGTCATTTGGGATTGCAGCCTTATTCAGGATCGATCCCAGAAGAAATCGAGAAGCTCAATCTCAGTCAATACCGGCAAGTCCTCTCAGGTATGAACCGAGTCATATATGAAGTTCGGGAGCAAACCGTTTACATCCACATCATTGCTGATTCGCGAAAAAGTCTACCCGCGCTGCTCATGAAGCGACTGCTTCAAGGGAACACGTGAGCTTGGACAATCGCTAAAACCGTGAACCCGGCTTCGACAGAAACACCAACTCCTCAGCCGTAGACTCCCGCCCCAACACCGCATTGCGATGCGGAAACCGTCCAAACTGCGCAATCACTTTCTGATGCTTCTCGGCGTAATCCAGGTAATCGGCAAACAGAGTCCGGTCAACTTCAGGCTGTTGCGCCACCAGCTCGATGTAGCGCGAGATGCATTCGTTCTGCACCGCGAGGTTCTCGCTGTGTTCGAACACCAGGTAGATGAACACTCGCTGGATCGGCCTTAACTGCCGATCGAAATCCGCGGCTATGCCTTGCGCCACCAGCGCTTGCGCCCTGAGATCGCCGGAAAAGGATTTGGGGGAGTCGCGAAAGATCATTCGCGGGAGTTGATCGAGCAACAGCACCAGTGCCAGCCAACCTTCGGGGCGTTGCGCCCATTCGGTCAATCCGCCGGCCAGTGCCTGCTCGACCTGGTCCCCGAAACGCGTCCGCGCTTCGAGGTCCTGGCTGTCGCGCTTGCCGAACCACAACTTGCCCTTGTCAGCCGCGATTGCCCTGGAGGTTTCGGCTGTACCGAACCACCAATCGAGCAACGGCTGCCAGGGCGCGTTCATGATTTATTCCTTGTGGTAAGCCGTGACGCGTGCAACTTCTTCTTTCGAACCGAGGAACACCGCTACGCGCTGGTGCAGGCCTTCTGGCTGGATGTCGAGGATGCGCTGGTGGCCGTCGGTGGACGCGCCGCCCGCTTGTTCCACCAGGAACGACATCGGGTTGGCTTCGTACATCAGGCGAAGTTTGCCCGGCTTGGATGGCTCACGGCTGTCACGTGGGTACATGAACAGACCGCCACGGGTCAGGATGCGGTGCACGTCCGCAACCATCGCGGCAACCCAACGCATGTTGTAGTTCTTTTTCAGCGGGCCTTCATCGCCTGCCAGCAATTCGCCGACGTAGCGCTGTACCGGGGCTTCCCAGTGACGCTGGTTGGAGGCGTTGATGGCGAATTCCTGGGTAGCTTCAGGAATGGTGATGTTTTCGTGGGTCAGTACGAAGCTGCCCATTTCACGGTCCAGGGTGAAGCCTTTCACGCCGTCGCCCAGGGTCAGGATCAGCATGGTCTGTGGGCCATAGATCGCATAACCGGCGGCGACTTGTTGGGTGCCTGGCTGCAGGAAGGCCTTTTCATTCAAAGGTTCGTTCTGGCTCAGGTACTCGTTCGGGCAACGCAGTACCGAGAAGATCGTGCCGACCGGGGCGTTGATGTCGATGTTCGACGAACCGTCCAACGGGTCGAATACCAGCAGGTACGCGCCTTTCGGGTATTTGCCCGGGATCTGGTAGGCGTTGTCCATTTCTTCGGACGCCATACCGGCCAGGTGACCGCCCCATTCGTTGGCTTCGAGCAGGATCTCGTTGGAGATCACGTCGAGTTTCTTCTGCACTTCGCCCTGAACGTTTTCAGTGCCCATGCTGCCCAGAACGCCGCCGAGGGCGCCTTTGGACACGGCGTGGTTGATCTCCTTGCAAGCACGCGCCACCACTTCGATCAGGAAGCGCAGATCGGCAGGAGTGTTGTTGCTGCGGGTCTGCTCAATCAAATAGCGACTCAAGGTAACGCGGGACATGGAAGGCTCCGGTGGAATGGGGGGCTAAAAACCCGCGCAGTTTAACGCGAGTCGGGGCGCATTTCCTCCTATCAGACGTGATCGGCTGAAGAGAGTTCATGCGCGGGGTTCAGCGTAGTAGGAAATGGACATTTTTACCGCCAGATAAACCGCCATCGCGAGCAGGCTCGCTCCCACAAGGAGTACGCATTTCTCAGGGTTTGACCGGCGGCTTGCGCAGCAGACTGAACGCCATCGCCGCCAGGAACAACACGCTAAGCAGCAACACCGCCCACAGGCCGAATTTCTTCCAGTCGGTGCCCACGGCAACCGGTACTGTCGCCGCAGTCGAGGCCGTCACCACCGCGCCATCGACTGAAGCCCTGCCAAGCGTCGTCAGCTTCGCAGCGTTGTAATCCGGAATCAGTGTCGACAACGGCAGGTTCGCCGCCTTGACCGTCGAATTGCCCAGCGCCAGCGTATAAGGCCCTGGGCCTCGGGCCAGAAAGACCAATTGCGTGGCGCGCACGGCGAACTTCAGCGTTGGCGCTTGCGCTCCAAGACCGCCGCCGCGTTCGTCCACGGTCAGCTTCAGTTGTTGCACGATTTGCCCCGACAACTGCAATTCGTTCTGCACCACGTCCTGGCCATTCTGGGTCAGGCGATAGAGCAAACCACTGCTCAACGCCTGCCACGGCAGACTGCTGTCGCGGCGACCCGACAAGGTTACAGGCGCCAGGCTGTTGGGCTGTTCCAACTCGACCCGCACACGCTCGACGTTCAGGCCCATCGGCAGTTGCCAGATGTACTCACCGGCCTTCACGCTGCTGCCGGCCAACGCTTGCGACCAGACCAACGGCAACGGCAGGCTGCGGTTGTTTTGCAGTTGCGCCGACGTCAGGGTCGGCGCCGTTTGCGGCGTTTCCCATAACAAACGCAAGTAACGCGCCGACTGCCCCGGCAGGCCGACTTCGTGCTGCTCGACCCGTTCATCGGCAAAGGTCAGCCGCGCGACCTGCCCTTCGCCCCACGACTGCCAATGCTGTAAATCGTCGCTGGCCTCGATGGTAAATCGCTGGAAACCGTCGCGCTCGCTGGTCCAGTCGAGGATCAACTGCTGCAACGGTGCTTTGATTCCGCTGGCGTCGAGCAGCCAGCCACGCAACTCTTCTTCGCCTGCCTCCAGCTGACTGGAGGGCTGCACTTCGACCAGCGTGCCGTTGGCACTCGATTGCACCCGCACGCTCGGCGCGCGCTCGGTGGCGTCTGCCGAGTTGTACAGCGGGAACCATTTGACGTCGGTCAGTGTGCGGTTGGCGTCGGTCTGCGCAGTTTCGCGGGCCAGGGCGTAAGCCTGCTGGTCGCCGGCAGCATTGAAGACGCGCACATCACTGAGGTCGCTTTGCCGTGCATTCAGTTGCACGGCCAGCGGCAATTCGAGGCGATACCAAGGGCCTTCACCACTCACCGACAACGCTACCTGCGTGGCGAAGTCCGCCGGTTTTTCCTGAGCAACGGCTGTCAGCGCCATGCCCATCGCAACAGCGCCCAACCAGCATAGGTTCAGCTTCTGACTCAAGACGACACTCCTTCGGTTTCCGGGGCCGGTCTTTCAGCTTCCGGCACAGCCTCGACGCGCTTGGGCGGCAACGGGGCGAAGTAGCCCACTACCAGCAGCAACACGCCGACGCCGATAAACGACACGATCCGCGCCAGTCCGCCGCGGTTACTCAATTCGACAAAGAACAATTTGGCCACCACCACACCGATCAGCGCCGCGCCGATCAGCCAGACTTCGCGGCGATGACGCAAATGGCCGCCGATCATCAAGCTCAAGGCCATCAAGGTCCAGACGATCGACAGACCGGCCTGCACCCGCATCGATTCAAGCAGCGCATCGAGTTCGTACGGCACGCCGCTCCAGTGATGAGCCGTGCGCATCACCAGTGCAGTAAAGAACACGAACAGCGAGACGCCAGCGATCAGTTGTGTGGCGGAGGAGGCGAAATCCTGGCGCAGCTCGACTTGCGACACGGCGCTGCGAAACCAGACGTAAACGCCGAACAGTGCAAACAGCAAACCCAGCTCCAGCGGGTTGATCAGCGGCACGTAGGGCAGCGGCTCGGCCAAGCCGTCACTGAAGATGTTGGCCAGCCAGAACCAGCCCAGCATCAACAACGCCAAGGGCGCGGCGGCATACACGCGGTATTCGCGGGAATACTCCGATATCGGCCATGGCCAGGCACGCGGCGCGGCCATCAACACCAGATACAGGCTCGGCAAAATCGCCCAACCCAGCCAGCGCCAGGCATTGTATTGCTCGGACAACAGCAGCAAGCCGTATCGCAACTCCAGGGCCAGCACGCCGATCAGCAGCCAGCAACCGAGCACATGGGCGGTACTGAGCACCCACGCAGGGAGCATCGGCGCCAAGCGTCGCAGCGAGATGAAATGCACGACGAACACCGCTATCCACGCCAACCAGCCGAAGCTGGCCGCCGGGTGATAGCGCGAATGCCAGGCTGCGAGCAACACCAGCCCGGCCGCCGGGATCAGCACGGTGCAAAGCAGCCCCAGCGATGGCCATTTCAGGCGCAGCGCCAGCACGGTCCACAACGCAACACTCAAGGTCGCGACAGCCAGCAGCAGCGTCGCCTGCAAGGACAACGGGGCAAAGCGCAGCACTTCACTGACCCACGCCAGCGCCCACCAGCCTGCGCCCCACACCAGCAATGCCTGGGACAAGCGTTGCGCACTCAGCCCGGCAAGGCTGGCGAGCTGCAAGCGCCAGGCCCCGACCAACCCCGCCACACCGAGCACCAACGGCGTCCAGAATTCGCCATGGGCCAATGGACGCAAGCCTTCATCGAGCATGGGTTCGGCGACCAGGAACAACGCACCACCCAGCCACTGCACAGCGAAAGCAGTGAAGACAAATGTCCGCGAACGCAGGCGCAAACCGACCAGCAACGTGACTAACCCGGCCAATGCCCAACTGATCGCCGTGCCATGGGCGAAGAAAAACAGCGGCGCCAGCAGGTAGAGGAACGACAGGCCGAGACACGCCAACACCGGCAGGCCTTTGCGCTCCCATGCCGACGTCTGCTCGGGCTGCGCTTTATGCAACTGATAGAAACTGAACAGCAGCGCGATACCCAACATCAGCGCACCCAACGGTGCGCCTTCGAGCAGGCTGCTCTGCCCATCGCGCAACTCGCTGAGAAACGCCAGCGCCGAGCCCAGTTGCAGCAGCAAGGCAAAGGCTCGGGCCAACGCTCGTTGCTGACGCAGGCCCAGCCACAAGATCCCCGCGCCCTCCACTGCCCATGCGGCGGTGGTCCAGCGCGCATCGAGCCCCAGGGGAATCGCCAGGCTGGTGAAGATCACGCCCAGGGCCAGGCAGGTTTCCGCCAGCAGCAACGTACGACCGGCGAACAGCAAACGGGCCAGGCCCATGTAAATGATGCCCAGCGCCAAGGCACTGAACGCTGCGCCGAACTCCAGATGCTGCACCAGCGCGAACTGCAAACCGAAGCCCACCAAGGGCGGACCGAACAGTAGCGTGCCGTCGACGTAGTCACCCTTGCGCGCCGACCAGTGCAGCAGCGCCTCGCGGCTGCCATCCTCAGGTGCATCGCCCATTTCCAGCAGCTTGCGTCGGGCGAACAACAGACCGATGGCCAGATACATCAGGAAGAACAGGATCAGGAACGGCTCGGTGCTCCACAACAGCTCCGGCGTATAGGACCGTGCACCCCAGGCGAAACCGATGCCGAACGTGCCGACGAAGCCGATCACGTTCAGCAGGCGCCAGGCCTTGAACCAGGCGATGCCAAGGATGCCGGCGTTGAGCAAGGCGAAATAGCTGAACAACGCCACGTGGCTTCCGCTGCCGGTGGAGGCCAGGATGGGCGCGGCGAAGCCGCCCAATGCTGCCACTGAGGCCAGTCCCAAGGAGTCTTGGGTGATGGCGAGAATTGCCGAAAACACCGTCACCGCGACCAGCAGCCCAAACGCCGCCGAAGGATCGATAAGCGGATGCAAGCGCATCGCCGCAAACACCGTCAGGTACAACACCGCGACCCCGGCGCCCTGCAGCATCAACGCGTAATTATTGTTTCGCGATCGCAGCCACCAACCGAGACCAAGCAGGCCCAGCGCCGCCGCCGCGACACCGGCGTAACGCAACTCGATCGGCACCACCACACCTTCGGTGGCATAGCGCAACAAAAAGGCCAAACCGAGGAACAACAACACCACGCCGACCCGCAACACCGTGTTGCCGCCGAACAGCCAGGCGCGAGCGCCGTTGATGGCGCGCTCGATGAAGTTGGGGCCGCTCGGGATGGCCGGTTGTTGCTGCTCGCGGGTGACCGGTTCGGGTTTCCAGGCATCGACGGGGTCGGGAGGCAGTTCCCAGATCAGTTCAGGCGTTTCGATAGGGGATTGCGCGACGATGATCTCAGGTGCCGGAACGGATTCACTGATATCAGGTTCAAGGGTTTCAGGGGCAGTGAAACCGGGTAGTTCCAATACGGCCAAACGCTGCTCCACGCCATGCAACGCAACCTGCGCCCTCTCCAACAAGCGGCGTTGCTCGTCGGCCTGCGAAGCCAATTTGCCGATACGAAAGGCCTGACCGATCGCCAACCCGAGCAAAGCGCCCAGCAGCGCATCGCCGAAAGACTCATCGAGTATCCAGCCCAGCACCAGGCCAATCAGCATCAACATCCATTGCATGGTCGATATCCTTGAGCGCAATCCAGAAAGATTAGCGTAGCCACAGACAAAAGATCGCAGCCTTCGGCAGCTCCTACAAAAGCGCTTTAATACGCGATCCTGTAGGAGCTGCCGAAGGCTGCGATCTTTTGCGGCGCGCCAGTATATCGATCCGACCGAAGACTTACTCCAACGCCTTCCAGATCTCGGTGGCATATTCACGAATCGTCCGGTCCGACGAGAACCAGCCCATCCGCGCCGTGTTCAACACCGCTGAACGCCACCATTGCTGCGAGTCATGCCAATGGGCTTCGACGCGCATCTGCGCGCTCCAGTAGGAATCGAAATCGGCGCAGACCAGGAACCGGTCGTAGTCCACCAGCGAGTCGATGAAGCCGGCATAGCGGGACGGGTCATCCGGCGAGAACACCCCGCCCCGAATGGCCTGCAACACATCGTTAAGCCGATGTGACGCGGCAATATCCGGCGCCGCGTTGAACTCGTGGTTCTGTTTGCGCGCCTCGACCTGCTGTGCGCTCAGACCAAAAATGAACATGTGCTCGGTGCCGATGCGCTCACTCATTTCCACGTTGGCGCCGTCCATGGTGCCGATGGTCAGGGCGCCGTTGAGGCCGAACTTCATGTTGCTGGTGCCCGAGGCTTCGAAACCGGCGGTGGAAATCTGCTCGGACAAATCCGCTGCCGGAATGATGCTTTCCGCCAGGCTGACGTTGTAGTTGGGAAGGAACACCACTTTGAGCAAGCCGCGCACGGTCGGGTCGTTGTTCACCACCCGGGCGATGTCGTTGGTCAACTTGATGATCAGCTTGGCCTGGTGATAACTGGCCGCCGCTTTACCGGCGAAGATTTTCACCCGCGGCACCCAGTCGATTTCCGGCTCGGCGCGAATCGCCTGGTACAGCGCCACGGTGTGCATCAGGTTGAGCAACTGACGTTTGTACTCGTGGATGCGCTTGACCTGCACGTCGAACATCGCCGCCGGATTGACCGCAATCCCCAGCCGCTCGTGAATCAGGTAGGCCAAGGCTTTTTTACTGTGCAGCCGCTGTTCGGCAAAAGCTTTGCGGAACGCGGTCTTCTCGGCGAACGGCTCAAGACCAAGCAACCGTTCTTCGGGATTGTCCAACAGTTCCGGACCGAGGGCATCGACCAGCATCGAGGTCAGCTCGGAGTTAGCCTGATACAGCCACCGGCGGAAGGTGATGCCGTTGGTCTTGTTGTTGATCCGTTCCGGGTAGAGTTTGTGCAACTCGGAGAACACCGTTTTGCGCATCAACTGCGTGTGCAGCCCGGATACGCCGTTGACGCTGTGGGAACCAAGGAACGCCAGGTTGCCCATGCGCACGCGGCGGCCGTTGTCTTCTTCGATCAGCGAAACCGCGCGCAGTACGTCGAAGTCGTGGATGCCTTTGGCGCGCAGCGAGTCAATGTGCTGGGCGTTAATGAGGTAAATGATCTGCATGTGTCGCGGCAGCATGCGTTCCATCAAACCGACCGGCCAGGTTTCCAGCGCTTCGGGCAGCAGTGTGTGGTTGGTGTAGGAAAGCGTGTCGACCGTGACCTGCCATGCCGCGTCCCAGGCCACGTCATACACGTCGACCAATTGACGCATCAGCTCGGCCACAGCGATCGAGGGGTGGGTGTCGTTGAGCTGAATCGAGGCGTGATCGCCCAAGGTCAGCACCGAGGTGTGCATGTTGCGATGACGGCGCAGCAAGTCCTGTAAGGACGCGGCGACGAAGAAATATTCCTGGCGCAGACGAAGTTCCTGCCCGGCTTCGGTGCTATCCGCCGGGTACAGCACGCGGGAAATACTTTCCGCCCTGGCCACTTCGGCGACCGCACCCAGGTGGTCGCCAGCGTTGAAGCGTTCCAGGTGCAAATCTTCCATGGCTCGTGCGCGCCACAGACGCAAGGTGTTCACGCTCGCCCCGCGCCAGCCGACCACCGGCGTGTCATACGCAATGGCCCGTACGGTTTCCGCCGGGTGCCAGACCTGCTTGGACTTGCCGCTTTCATCGGTGACGGTCTCGACACTGCCACCGAAACCGATCGGATATACCACCTCCGGCCGCTCAAATTCCCACGGGTTACCGAAATCCAGCCAGTGTTCGGTCTGTTCCTGCTGCCAACCATCGACGATGGCTTGGCGGAACAAGCCGTGTTCATAGCGGATGCCATAACCGTGACCGGCGATGCCGAGGGTCGACATGCTTTCCAGGAAGCACGCCGCCAGACGCCCCAGGCCGCCGTTGCCCAGCGCCGCATCGGGCTCCAGCAGGCGGATGCGCTCAAGGTCGACGCCGAGCTCGGTCAGGGCCTCGCGGGCTACGTCGAGCAGGCCGAGGTTGCTAAGGCTGTCGAAGAGCAATCGGCCGATGAGGAATTCCAGGGAAAGGTAGTAAACGCGCTTCTGACCTTTGCGGTAGATCTGCCGCGTATGGTCCATCCAGTGCTCGACCATGTGGTCCCGCGCGGCCAGGGCAATGGCTTCGAACCAGTCGTGGTCGAAGGCGTGATCCGGGTCTTTGCCCACCGCGTAGGTGAGTTTGGTCAAGACGGCGTCGCGGAATGCGGCCACCTCTGCTTCGCGAACAAGTGGTTCTTGAGTCATCGATAGGACCTCGAGCGAGCTTGGAGTTGTCTGAGCCTAGACGGTCTGACAGGCGGTAGAGGCTCTGGTTCGGCAGTTTTTCCTGTTAGTGCGAATCGGGTCGGCAATACATTGTCATGTGCCTGAATCAATGCAGGGGCCGTGCCGGATTAACGGTGTTGTGAGGCAGCAAAGAAAAAAATCTGGCGAAAGGTTGTTCAAAAATCCACCAGTCCCGGTATGATCGCGCGCCCTGATGCACACGCTGGTAACAACCGATGATGAAGCCGAACCTGATCGCCGCCGCGGAGATCGACCGACTCGATACCTGGGCCAAGTACTCCGCCCCGATGTGCGGCTCGTGCATGTCCAGTTGCTGCACCCTGCCGGTCGAGGTCAAGATCAAGGATCTGGTCCGTATCGGCGTCGTCGATGAATTCGAGCTGGGTGACCCGCCAAAGAACATCGCCAAGCGCCTGCAAAAGGAAGGTTTGGTCGAGCGTTTCAACCAGAAGTCAGGAATCTTCACACTCCAGCGCATGAGCAACAATGATTGCTACTACCTGGATCGTAAGAGCCGTCTGTGCACTATTTATGAAAAGCGCCCGGATACTTGCCGCAACCACCCGAAAATCGGCCCACGGCCGGGGTATTGCGCGTACAAGCCGAAGGAAGTGGAGCGCGAGCGGAATTCTCGATCGATCGAGCGGTTCTGATCCGCATTGCATTAACTGTGGCGAGGGAGCTTGCTCCCGCTGGGTTGCGAAGCGACCCCAAGATTTTACGACTGCTGCGCAGCCGAGCGGGAGCAAGCTCCCTCGCCACAAGGTCCCGCACAAACCCCAGACAAACAAAAACGCCCCCGGCCTTGCGGTCGGGGGCGTTTTTTTGCCAGCTAACTAAATGACTTAGTTACCGGACTTCTTCGCAGCGCGGGTACGCTCGCTTTCACCCAGGATCTTCTTGCGAAGACGGATGGACTTAGGAGTGACTTCACACAGCTCGTCTTCCTGTACGAACTCCAGAGCTTGCTCCAGAGTGAACTTGACAGGCGGAACCAGAGCGATGGTTTCGTCTTTACCCGAAGCACGCATGTTGTCGAGCTTCTTGCCTTTGGTTGGGTTTACACCCAGGTCGTTGTCGCGGCTGTTCAAGCCAACGATTTGACCTTCGTAGATATCCTGGCCGTGTTCAACGAACAGCTTGCCACGAGCCTGCAGGGTTTCCAGCGAGTAGGTCAGAGCCTTACCGGTAGCAACCGAAACCAGAACACCGTTCTGACGGCCGGACATGTCACCGGACTTCATCGCGTCGTAACGATCGAAGATCGAAGTCAGGATGCCGCCACCGGAGGTCAGGGTCAGGAACTCGTTACGGAAACCGATCAGGCCACGGGCCGGGATGTTGTACTCAAGGCGCACACGGCCCTTGCCATCCGGAACCATGTTGGTCAGATCGCCTTTACGCAGGCCCATTTGTTCCATGATCGCGCCCTGGGATTCTTCCGGCAGGTCGATGGTCACGTTTTCGTACGGTTCGTGCTTGACGCCATCAACCATGCGGATGATCACTTCAGGACGACCAACACCCATTTCGAAGCCTTCGCGACGCATGGTTTCGATCAGTACGGAGAGGTGCAGCTCACCACGGCCGGACACTTTGAACTTGTCAGCCGAGTCGCCTTCTTCAACGCGCAGAGCAACGTTGTACAGCAGCTCTTTGTCCAGACGTTCCTTGATGTTACGGCTGGTGACGAACTTGCCTTCACGGCCGCAGAACGGCGAGTCGTTAACCTGGAAGGTCATCGATACGGTAGGTTCGTCAACGGTCAGCGGCTTCATCGCTTCGACGTTCAGTGGATCGCACAGAGTGTCGGAGATGAACAGCTGGTCGAAGCCGCTGATGCAGACGATGTCGCCCGCAGCTGCTTCTTCAACGTCGATGCGGTGCAGACCGTGGTGACCCATCAGCTTCAGGATACGGCCGGTACGCTTCTTGCCATCGGCGTCGATAGCGACAACCGGAGTGTTTGGCTTGATGCGACCACGAGCAATACGGCCAACGCCGATGACACCCAGGAAGCTGTTGTAGTCCAGTGCCGAGATTTGCATCTGGAACGGGCCGTCACGGTCAACTTTCGGTGCTGGTACGTCGTCGATGATCGACTGGTACAGCGGGGTCATGTCTTCAGCCATGGCGGTGTGGTCAAGACCAGCAATACCGTTCAGGGCAGAGGCGTAAACCACTTTGAAGTCCAGCTGTTCTTCGGTAGCACCCAGGTTGTCGAACAGGTCGAAGATCTGATCCAGAACCCAGTCCGGACGCGCGCCTGGACGGTCAACCTTGTTGATGACCACGATTGGACGCAGGCCGGCTTCGAATGCCTTCTTGGTCACGAAACGGGTTTGCGGCATAGGGCCGTCTTGGGCGTCAACCAGCAGCAGAACGGAGTCGACCATCGACATTACGCGTTCAACTTCGCCGCCGAAGTCGGCGTGGCCCGGGGTATCCACGATGTTGATGTGGTAGCCGTTCCAGTTGATGGCGGTGTTTTTCGCCAGAATGGTAATACCGCGCTCTTTCTCCTGGTCGTTGGAGTCCATCACGCGCTCGTCGTTGAGCTCGTTGCGCTCCAGGGTGCCGGATTGACGCAAGAGTTTGTCTACCAGGGTGGTTTTACCATGGTCAACGTGAGCAATGATGGCGATGTTGCGTAGATTTTCGATCACTTGTGTATCTCGATCAGAGGATTCGGTGTGCTGACAAGTCTTGGCAGCGATTACAGTAGAGTCAGGCCTTGCCGTTACAGCTTGACGGCAGAGTCGGGGGGCCGGTGACGCAGGCCACAGGCATACAGCCCCGGGCTCTTAGCTCGGTCGATAAACGCGCACATTGGCATGCCCCTCACTGAGCAAATGGTGGGCATGCAGGCGACTCATCACGCCTTTGTCGCAATACAGCAGGTACTGGCGAGTAGGGTCCAGTTCCTTGAAACGAGCGTTCAGTGCATAAAACGGCATCGTTTGTACCTCGATACCAGCGAGTTCCAGCGGGTCATCCTCGGCGGCATCCGGGTGGCGGATGTCGATCACGATCTGACCGGCCAGCGCGTCGCTGACTTCTTCAATCTGAACGTCCTGGCCCAATTCGTCGATCACGCGATCGATCGGCACCAGTTTGGCGTTTTCGAGCGCACGCTCGAGTACCGCCATATCGAATTCTTTCTCTTCATGCTCGACGCGATGGCGCTTGGCTGCGGTCTTAGGATTAACCGAGATGACCCCGCAGTATTCCGGCATGTGCTTGGCGAAATCGGCGGTACCGATCTCGTTGGCCAGGTCGATGATGTCCTGCTTGTGGCTGGCGATGAGCGGACGCAAGACCAGTTTGTCGGTCACGCAGTCGATCACGCTCAGATTTGGCAGTGTCTGGCTCGAAACCTGGGAGATCGCTTCACCGGTGACCAGCGCTTCAATCTGCAGTCGATCGGCAATCTGCGAGGAAGCGCGCAACATCATACGCTTCAAAACTACGCCCATATGACTGTTATCGACTTTACCGAGAATTTCTCCCAGCACTTCCTCAAACGGCACACTGACAAATAACACGCGTTGGGAGCTGCCGTACTTCTTCCAGATGAAATGCGCGACTTCCATGACGCCCAGTTCGTGGGCTCGTCCGCCCAGATTAAAGAAGCAGAAGTGTGCCATCAGGCCGCGGCGCATGATCTGGTAGGCCGCCACGGTGGAGTCGAAACCACCGGACATCAGCACCAGCGTCTGCTCCAGCGCACCCAACGGATAACCGCCGATGCCGTTGTGTTGGCTGTGGATCACGAACAACCGTTGGTCGCGAACTTCGATGCGGACTTCGATTTCCGGCTTTTTCAGGTCGATCCCGGCGGCACCGCACTGACGGCGCAACTGGCTGCCGACATATTTTTCGATATCGATGGAGCTAAATGGGTGCTTGCCGGCGCGTTTGCAACGCACCGAGAAAATCTTCCCGGCCAGCGCATCGCCGTAGTGCTGCTTGCACTTTGCAACGATGTCGTCGAAATCGCCCAGCGGGTATTCGTCGATTTGCAGGAAGTGCGCGATGCCCGGCATGCAGCTCAGGCGCTCGCCCATCTCCTTCAGGGCCTTGGGATCACTGACGCGGGTTTCCAGCTCGAGGTTGTCCCACACGCCATTCACCACCACAGCCGGGTCCAGATCGCGGAGCACGGCACGGATGTTCTTGGCCAATTGGCGGATGAAACGCATCCGTACCGGGCGGCTCTTGATGGTGATCTCGGGGAAGACTTTTACGATTAATTTCATGGAAACAGCGCGCGCAGGGCCTGCCGAAAAAGGGGCGCGCGGATTATAGCGGAAATTGCTCAAGGTTTAACCAGTTAATGTGCAGAAGGTTTTGCACGCACCAAAACAGGTCATTTTCAGATTTTAACGCCACATTGTAGGGCGAGATTTTCCGCTTTAAGGCGCTTTGCACCTTTATTAGCGTGAATTTGGGGCAAAAAACCCATGGTGGGGCACTGGCATGCAATTTGCTCCCTTGTGAGGCAGGTTGCCTTGGCAGAGTATTCGCGCCGGCATCACAAACATTTAAGGGCATCCACTACCAGCCCTAATCCACCCGGAGGACAGTATGTCGAAGTCGGTTCAACTCATCAAAGATCATGACGTCAAGTGGATTGATCTGCGCTTCACGGACACCAAAGGCACTCAGCACCACGTGACCATGCCGGCTCGCGACGCGCTGGATGACGCTTTCTTCGAAGAAGGCAAAATGTTCGACGGTTCCTCCATCGCTGGCTGGAAAGGCATTGAAGCTTCCGACATGATCCTGATGCCGGACGACAGCACTGCCGTTCTCGACCCCTTCACCGAAGAGCCGACCCTGATCCTGGTCTGCGACGTGATCGAGCCTTCGACCATGCAAGGCTACGACCGCGACCCACGTGCGATCGCCAAGCGTGCCGAGGAATACCTGAAGTCGACCGGTATCGGTGACACCGTATTCGTAGGTCCAGAGCCAGAATTCTTCATCTTCGACGAAGTGAAGTTCAAGTCCGACATCTCCGGTTCGATGTTCAAGATCTTCTCCGAACAAGGTTCGTGGATGTCCGACCAGGACGTGGAAGGCGGCAACAAAGGCCACCGTCCAGGCGTCAAAGGCGGCTACTTCCCGGTTCCTCCGTTCGACCACGACCACGAAATCCGTACCTCCATGTGCAACGCCATGGAAGAAATGGGCCTGGTCATCGAAGTTCACCACCACGAAGTGGCAACTGCCGGCCAGAACGAAATCGGCGTGAAGTTCAACACCCTGGTTGCCAAGGCCGACGAAGTTCAAACCCTGAAGTACTGCGTACACAACGTTGCTGATGCATACGGCCGCACCGCGACCTTCATGCCTAAGCCTCTGTACGGCGACAACGGTTCGGGCATGCACGTCCACCTGTCCATCGCCAAAGATGGCAAGAACACCTTCGCAGGCGAAGGCTATGCCGGCCTGTCCGACACCGCTCTGTACTTCATCGGCGGTATCATCAAGCACGGTAAGGCCCTGAACGGCTTCACCAACCCGTCGACCAACTCCTACAAGCGTCTGGTCCCAGGTTTCGAAGCTCCGGTAATGCTGGCCTACTCGGCTCGCAACCGTTCCGCTTCGATCCGTATTCCTTACGTGTCCAGCCCTCGCGCTCGCCGTATCGAAGCCCGCTTCCCGGATCCAGCAGCCAACCCGTACCTGGGCTTCGCTGCACTGCTGATGGCTGGCCTGGACGGCATCCAGAACAAGATCCACCCTGGCGACGCAGCTGACAAAAACCTGTACGACCTGCCGCCTGAAGAGGCGAAAGAGATCCCACAAGTTTGCGGCAGCCTGAAAGAAGCCCTGGAAGAGCTGGACAAAGGTCGTGCGTTCCTGACCAAAGGCGGCGTGTTCTCCGACGACTTCATCGACGCTTACATCGCTCTGAAAAGCGAAGAAGAAATCAAGGTACGCACCTTCGTACACCCACTGGAATACGAGCTGTACTACAGCTGCTGATCCGGTAGCGCCAGCGCAAGCGGCGTGACAAAAAGAGGCCTCCTTCGGGAGGCCTTTTTTATGATCACAAATCAAAAGATCTTCTGTACCCAAACATGAACAAGCTGGGCCAACCGCCGCCCCTGACCTATGCTGCAACCCAATGCTTTCGTTTGCGGTTGATTTTATGGGTCGTGCTTTTCTCTTCATCCTGGTGCTGATCGCCCTGCCTGCCGCAGCGCAGATCTACAAGTACACGGACGCCGATGGCAACACCGCGTACAGCAATCAACCGCCGGATGGCGTGAAGGCCCAAACGGTCGAGCTGCCACCGCTCAACAGCGTGGAGCCGCAAACCCCTCCAGCAGCACCCACGCAACCCAATACCAACGAACAACCCCAGAACGCCTACGAGGTACTGGAACTGACCGGCCTGCCCACCACCGAAGCCCTGCGCGCCAACAACGGCACTTTCACCGTCAACGTGTTGATCAAACCGCGCCTTCAAGGGCCGCATCTGCTCAGACTGGTACTGGACGAACGACCCTATGGCCAGCCGAGTAATGTTCCGATCCTGCAACTGGTGAACATCGACCGCGGCATGCATAGCCTCGCCGTGCAGGTGATCGACGGCGAAACCGTGGTCCAGCAAAGCCCCAGCGTGACCTTTACCGTGCAACGGGTGCACAAGCCTTGAAGTGTTGGCTGCTGATCGCTTGCCTGTTCGCTCTGCCGGCAACGGCGGAGGTTTTTACTTACATTGATGCACAGGGCAATCGGGTTTTCACCGATCAACCCAATACCGGCAACGCCAAACGTGTGCCGCTGGCAACCGGCAATCGCATGGCCGCACCAGGTACGTCAGCGGCGATTGCCACAAAGAAGGCCGAGAAAAAACCACTGTTCCACTACGACATGCTACGCATTCTGGTGCCGGAGCCTGACGCCACCGTGCGCAGCAGTGCCGGCGAAATCATCGTCAGCGTCACCAGCGAGCCAGGCTTGCAACGGGGCCATCGCTATCGATTGCTGCTTGATGGCCAACCCACCGCCGACCCTGGACCGAGTCCGGTATTTCCGCTGAGCAACGTCGACCGAGGCACTCATCAACTGTCAGTGGAAATCCTCGACGAACAGGGCCGGACCGTCGAACGCACCGCCAATCAGCCATTCCACATGCAACGCATGTCGCTCGCGCAAAAACGCAAGGTCAAACCCTGCACCCTCGACGACTACGGCCAACGGCCGGAATGCCCGCTCAGCGATAAACCCGCCGAAGAAAAAAATCCGTTCCTGCGGTTCTTCTAACCTCGTTCAGCTTTGCGCACTATATTGGTGCGATTGGTTGCACGGTGCGCCGATTGCATCCCATTTTGGTTCGAAAGTACCCGTGAAAGCTGAAAGAGCGCCACGCAATCGAGCGTCAAACGCCCGTTTCAGGGGTTGAACGCTTCTTTTCGGAGCCTTGGTTTGGTTTTTGCATTTTCCTCGTGTCAGCGCTTTTTTCTTGCGCATGCTCCGCCCTAAAAGAGGTCCCGATGACCATTAGCGACGCACTCCACCGTTTGCTACTCGACAACCTCACCACCGCGACCATCCTGCTCGATGCCGAATTGCGCCTTGAGTACATGAACCCGGCGGCGGAGATGCTCCTGGCCATCAGCGGCCAGCGCAGCCACGGGCAGTTCATCAGCGAGTTGTTCACCGAATCCACCGAGGCGCTGAATTCCTTGCGCCAGGCGGTCCAGCAGGCGCACCCGTTTACCAAGCGCGAAGCGATGCTCACCGCCCTCACCGGCCAGACCCTGACGGTTGATTACGCGGTCACCCCAATCCTCAGCAACGGCGACACGCTGCTGCTGCTCGAAGTCCATCCACGGGATCGCTTGCTGCGGATCACCAAGGAAGAAGCGCAGCTCTCGAAACAGGAAACCAGCAAGATGCTGGTGCGCGGCCTCGCCCACGAAATCAAGAATCCGCTGGGCGGTATTCGCGGTGCGGCGCAGTTGCTGGCCCGTGAGCTGCCGGAAGAAAGCCTGCGCGATTACACCAACGTGATCATCGAAGAGGCCGACCGCCTGCGCAATCTGGTCGACCGCATGCTCGGCTCCAACAAGCTGCCGTCGCTGGCCATGTGCAACGTCCATGAAGTGCTGGAGCGTGTTTGCCACTTGGTCGAAGCCGAAAGCCAAGGTTGCATCACTTTGGTGCGCGACTACGACCCAAGCATTCCCGACGTCCTGATCGATCGTGAACAAATGATCCAGGCCGTCCTGAACATCGTGCGCAACGCGATGCAGGCCATCAGCAGCCAGAACGAGCTGCGCCTGGGCCGCATCAGCCTGCGCACCCGCGCCATGCGCCAGTTCACCATCGGCCACGTGCGCCATCGCCTGGTGACCAAGATCGAAATCATCGACAACGGTCCGGGCATTCCTGCGGAACTCCAGGAAACCATTTTCTTTCCCATGGTCAGCGGTCGTCCGGACGGTACCGGGCTGGGCCTGGCCATTACCCAGAACATCATCAGCCAGCACCAGGGCCTGATCGAGTGTGACAGCCACCCCGGCCACACCACGTTCTCGATCTTTCTGCCACTGGAACAAGGAGCCACATCGACATGAGCCGTAGTGAAACCGTGTGGATCGTCGATGACGACCGTTCTATCCGTTGGGTCCTGGAAAAAGCCTTGCAACAAGAAGGCATGACCACGCAAAGCTTCGACAGCGCCGATGGCGTGATGAGCCGCCTGGCGCGCCAGCAACCGGACGTGATCATCTCCGACATCCGCATGCCCGGTGCCAGCGGCCTTGACCTTCTGGCGCGGATTCGCGAGCAGCACCCCCGGCTGCCGGTGATCATCATGACCGCTCATTCCGATCTGGACAGCGCTGTCGCGTCCTATCAGGGCGGCGCTTTCGAGTACCTGCCCAAGCCATTCGATGTCGACGAAGCCGTCTCCCTGGTCAAACGCGCCAACCAGCACGCCCAGGAACAACAAGGCCTGGAAGTCGCCCCGACCTTGACCCGCACCCCGGAAATCATCGGTGAAGCACCGGCGATGCAGGAAGTGTTTCGCGCCATTGGCCGCTTGAGTCACTCCAACATCACCGTGCTGATCAACGGCGAATCGGGTACCGGTAAAGAACTGGTTGCCCACGCCCTGCACCGCCACAGCCCTCGCGCGGCTTCGCCGTTCATCGCGCTGAACATGGCGGCGATCCCCAAAGACCTGATGGAATCCGAGCTGTTCGGTCACGAGAAAGGCGCGTTCACCGGTGCAGCAAACCTGCGTCGCGGGCGTTTCGAACAGGCCGATGGCGGCACGTTGTTCCTCGATGAAATTGGCGACATGCCGGCTGACACCCAGACTCGCTTGCTGCGAGTCCTGGCTGATGGCGAGTTTTACCGCGTTGGCGGTCATGTTCCGGTGAAGGTTGATGTGCGAATCATCGCCGCGACCCACCAGAACCTGGAAACCCTGGTGCATGCCGGGAAATTCCGTGAGGACTTGTTCCACCGCCTCAACGTGATCCGCATCCACATCCCGCGCCTGTCAGATCGTCGCGAAGACATCCCGACCCTGGCCAAGCACTTCCTCAGCCGCGCCGCGCAGGAGCTGGCCGTTGAGCCGAAGCTGCTGAAAAGCGAAACCGAGGAGTACCTGAAAAACCTGCCTTGGCCGGGCAACGTGCGTCAGCTGGAGAACACTTGCCGCTGGATCACGGTGATGGCTTCGGGTCGCGAAGTGCATATCGGCGACCTGCCACCTGAGCTGCTGAGCCTGCCGCAGGATTCAGCGCCGGTGACCAACTGGGAGCAAGCGCTGCGTCAGTGGGCCGACCAGGCACTCGCTCGCGGTCAGTCGAGCCTGCTCGATAGCGCCGTGCCGACCTTCGAGCGGATCATGATCGAAACCGCGCTCAAGCACACCGCCGGGCGCCGCCGCGATGCCGCCGTGTTGCTGGGCTGGGGGCGTAATACCCTGACTCGCAAAATCAAGGAATTGGGGATGAAGGTTGATGGCGGGGATGATGATGAGGGCGATGAGGGCTAAACCCGGCTTTCGAATTTAGTCGTTAGCGAAAAGATCGCAGCCTTCGGCAGCTCCTACAGGTGTACGCATAACCTCGTAGGAGCTGCCGAAGGCTGCGATCTTTTTTTTGCCGAAAATCACATTCCATGCAC
Source organism: Pseudomonas sp. MAG733B (assembly GCF_036884845.1). Lineage (NCBI taxonomy): Bacteria > Pseudomonadati > Pseudomonadota > Gammaproteobacteria > Pseudomonadales > Pseudomonadaceae > Pseudomonas > Pseudomonas sp. MAG733B. The sequence goes on along the minus strand of NZ_CP145732.1, from coordinate 860,308 downwards.
CGACTGAATGCACCGTGAACCGCAATCGCGCACGGCAACTGATCTGAAATCCTGCCTGAGTTCGCAATCGAACCCTTACCGAAAAAACACGAAAGCCCCGGATTACGGGGCTTTCAACGTATTTACGCGCCTTTCTGTTTCAACTTGTTAAAAACTGGCACGCCCCCTGCAACGGTCTCATCAGTGATTCAGTTCACTACCCAGTTTCGGGGACCTTGGTACAGGCAGGCCGGGGATTCCCCTCTTTACACCGGGCTCACACCGCACTTGCGACGAGCCCACCCAGTTTTGGGGTCCTTGGTACAGGCAGGCCGGGGATTCCCTCTTTACACCGGGTTCACGACGCAATGCGCGAACCCTCCCGTTTTGGGGACCTTGGTACAGGCAGGCCGGGGATTCCCTCTTTTATTGCTCCCGGAGATGGATCTCCAGCCGCCAGCGGTCATCGACCTCGCTACCGGACCACTCGCCCTGCAGCGGCCGGGCCGCCACCACCGTCAGCAACAACCCCCCATCACTCGAACGCACCCGCCAGTTCACGCCTTTGTCGTTGAGCTTGAGCTGGCCTTGCTGCGCCTTGCCCTCAGCCTCGAACAGCAACGCGACGCTGCCGTCGACGATCTCGCCGTGGGTCTTGGGTTCGTTGTTGAACCACACCACCAGGCCGTCGTTCGTCACCTCGACTTGTTGCAACTCAGTCGGGTCGGGGGTGGTCAGGCGACCGATCATCAGCCCCAGCATCACCCCGACAATGGCCAGCGACATCATCACGCGCGGGAATAGTTTCGAACGAGCGTCGGCTTGCGGCGTAGAATGCCGCACATCTTTACCTTCGGAGCCGTGCATGTTTCACGTCATCCTTTTCCAACCAGAAATTCCGCCGAATACCGGCAACGTTATCAGGCTGTGCGCCAACAGTGGCTGCCACCTGCATTTGATCGAACCGCTAGGCTTCGAGATGGACGACAAGCGCCTGCGCCGGGCCGGCCTCGATTACCACGAGTATGCCACCCTGCAACGTCACGCGGACTTGGCCAGTTGCCTGGAAAGCCTCGGTCATCCTCGCGTGTTTGCCTTCACCACCAAGGGCTCGCGGCCGTTCCACGACGCGAGCTTCGTGGAGGGCAATGCCTTCCTGTTCGGCCCGGAAAGCCGTGGCCTGCCAGCCGAAGTGCTCGATGCCCTTCCCGGCGACCAACGCCTGCGCCTGCCGATGCGCGAAGGTTGCCGCAGCCTGAACCTGTCGAACACCGTGGCGGTGGCCGTGTACGAAGGCTGGCGCCAGCTCGGTTTCAAGTAATCTCGTGATCTGATCGTTCCCACGCTCTGCGTGGGAATGCCTCAAGGGACGCTCCGCGTCCAATGACGCGGAGCGTCACGGGCTGCATTCCCACGCAGAGCGTGGGAACGATCATCTCCCGCCCATGAAAAAAGCGCCTGTTACGGCGCTTTTTTCGTTACTGCATCGACCGCTTATTGCACGGTCGGAGTCTCGCCAGCTGCCTGCATGCGTTGCAGCTCTTGTGCGTACAGCGCGTCGAAGTTCACCGGAGCCAGCATCAGTGCCGGGAACGAACCACGGGTCACCAGGCTGTCCAGCGCTTCGCGAGCGTACGGGAACAGGATGTTCGGGCAGAACGCGCCCAGGGTGTGGCTCATCGAAGCGTCGTCCAGGTTCTTGATCAGGAAGATACCGGCCTGTTGCACTTCGGCGATGAACGCCACTTCATCACCGTTTTTCACGGTAACCGACAGGGTCAGCACGACTTCGTGGAAGTCGTTTTCCAACGCCTTTTGACGGGTGTTCAGGTCCAGACCGACACTCGGCTCCCACTGCTGGCGGAAGATCGCCGGGCTTTTCGGGGCTTCGAAGGACAGGTCACGTACGTAGATGCGCTGCAAGGAGAATTGCGGTGCGGTTTCTTCTTCGCTAGCTGCAGTGTTCTGTTGGTCAGTCATCTCAGATCCTTTCTGATCTTGGGCTTTTTATAGGGTATGGAATTCAGGCCTTGAGCAGCGCGTCGAGCTTACCCGCGCGCTCCAGGGCAAACAAATCATCACAACCGCCAACATGTGTGCTGCCGATCCAGATCTGCGGCACGGACGTACGTCCGGCCTTCTGAGCCATTGCGGCGCGCACCTGCGGCTTGCCATCGACCTTGATCTCTTCGAAGGCCACGCCTTTGTTCTCGAGCAGGTACTTGGCTCGCGAGCAATAAGGGCAGTAATCGCTGGAGTAGACGACGACGTTGCTCATATCACTTCACCAGCGGCAGATTGTCGGCTTTCCAGCTGGAAACGCCACCGGACAGCTTGGCGGCGGTGAAGCCGGCCTTCACCAGCTCGCGAGCGTGGGTGCCGGCGGTCTGACCCATGGCGTCGACCAGAATGATGGTCTTGGCCTTGTGCTTTTCCAGCTCGCCTACGCGGGCAGTCAGTTTGTCGTGAGGAATGTTCAACGCGCCAACAATGTGACCGGCGGCAAAGTCTTTGGCCGGACGAATGTCGATCACCACGCCCGCGTCTTTGTTGACCAGGCCGGTCAGTTCACCGGTGCTCAGGCTACGGCCGCCGCCTTGCATCTGATACGCGATCAGCGCGGCCAGCAGTACGACGAAGATACCGACGAGAATGTAGTGGTTAGTGGCAAATTCAATCAGGTGAGCAACCATCGAAGGAGGTTCCAGGGCGTTAAAATGTCGGCCAGTATACACAGCCACTATGGTGGGCCAAACCCCGTCCGGCGGTGACGTGGCCGGAACTTCGCTTTAAACTGCGACTCCCTTTTTCCATTACCCCTTTTTACCTCAGCCACGAGTGGATTCCATGACTACCACGCCTAAACCTTTGGTCCTGATGATTCTCGACGGCTTCGGTCACAGTGAAAGCCAGGAAGCCAACGCCATCTACGCGGCCAAGAAGCCTGTGCTCGACCGTTTGTGGGCCACCGTGCCCAACGGCCTGATCTCGGGCAGCGGCATGGACGTCGGCCTGCCGGATGGCCAGATGGGCAACTCCGAAGTCGGCCACATGAACCTCGGCGCCGGCCGCGTGGTGTATCAGGACTTCACTCGCGTCACCAAATCGATCCGCGACGGCGAATTCTTCGAGAACCCGACCATCTGCGCCGCGGTGGATAAAGCGGTCGCCGCCGGCAAAGCCGTGCACTTCATGGGCCTGCTGTCCGACGGCGGCGTGCACAGCCACCAGGACCACCTGGTCGCCATGGCCGAACTGGCTTTCAAGCGCGGCGCCCAGAACATCTACCTGCACGCTTTCCTCGACGGCCGCGACACGCCGCCAAAAAGCGCGCAATCGTCGATCGAACTGCTCGATGCCACGTTCCAGGCGCTGGGCAAAGGCCGTATTGCCAGCATCATTGGCCGCTACTTCGCCATGGACCGTGACAACCGTTGGGATCGCGTATCCCAGGCCTACAACCTGATTGTCGACGGCAACGGCGAATTCAACGCCGCCACCGCCCAGGAAGGTCTGCAAGCTGCTTACGAGCGTGGCGAGAGCGACGAATTCGTCAAAGCCACCTCCATCGGCGAGCCGGTGAAAGTCGAAGACGGCGATGCCGTGGTGTTCATGAACTTCCGCGCCGACCGCGCCCGCGAGCTGACCCGCGTGTTCGTCGAGGACGATTTCAAGGAATTCGAGCGTGCCCGCCAGCCAAAACTGGCCGGCTACGTCATGCTGACCCAATACGCCGCCAGCATTCCTGCGCCATCGGCCTTTGCTGCCGGCAGCCTGGAAAACGTGCTGGGCGATTACCTGGCGAAAAACGGCAAGACACAACTGCGCATCGCTGAAACCGAAAAATACGCCCACGTAACCTTCTTCTTCTCCGGCGGCCGCGAAGAACCGTTCCCGGGTGAAGAGCGCATCCTGATCCCGTCGCCGAAAGTCGCCACCTATGACTTGCAGCCGGAAATGAGCGCGCCGGAAGTCACCGACCGCATCGTCGATGCCATCGAAAACCAGCGCTTCGACGTGATCGTGGTCAACTACGCCAACGGCGACATGGTCGGTCACAGCGGCGTATTCGAGGCGGCGGTGAAAGCCGTTGAATGCCTGGACACCTGCGTTGGCCGTATCGTCGAGGCACTGGAAAAGGTTGGCGGCGAAGCCCTGATCACCGCTGACCACGGCAACGTCGAGCAAATGTCCGACGCCTCCACCGGTCAGGCGCACACCGCGCACACCACTGAACCGGTGCCGTTCATTTATGTCGGTAAGCGTGACCTCAAGGTCCGCGAAGGCGGCGTGCTGGCCGACGTGGCGCCAACCATGCTGAAACTGTTGGGCCTGGAAAAACCGGCGGAAATGACCGGAACTTCGATTCTCGTCTAACCGGGATAGCCCAAACACCGAAAAACCCTGTAGGAGCGAGCCTGCTCGCGATAGCAATCTGACAGTCAATATCGATATTGAAAGTTAGGACGCCATCGCGAGCAGGCTCGCTCCTACAGTGGGTTTGCGGTGTTTTTTGGCCCAGTTATCACACAGTCCCAATTGGGCGTTTTTTTTGCAGCGTGGGGCGGGCATACTAGGCCGTCCCTTTCCCTGGTGTCGCCCGCCTCTATGCTTCGCGTCCTGATCGCCCTTGCCCTGACCTGCCTGCTCCAACCGGCCTTCGCTGACGAGCGCGCGCAAACCCAACAACAGTTGGACGCCACGCGTCAGGACATTGCCGAGCTGAAGAAACTGCTGGGCAAGTTGCAGGAAGAAAAATCCGGCATTCAGAAAGATCTCAAAGGCACCGAGACCGAAATGGGCAAGCTCGAGAAGCAGGTCGAAGCCCTGCAAAAAGAGCTGAAGAAGAGCGAATCCGAGCTGCAGCGTCTCGATGCGGAGAAAAAAAAACTCCAGAGCGCGCGCACTGAACAGCAACGACTGATTGCCATCCAGGCCCGCGCCGCCTACCAGAACGGTCGTCAGGAATACCTGAAGCTGCTGCTCAACCAGCAGAATCCCGAGAAATTCGCTCGCACCCTCACCTATTACGACTACCTGAGCCAGGCCCGCCTGGAGCAGCTGAAGAATTTCAACGAAACCCTGCGCCAACTGGCCAATGTCGAAAAAGACATCGGCTTGCAGCAGGCGCAACTGCTGGTACAGAAAAGCAGCCTCGACACCCAACGCGACGAACTCGACAAAGTCCGCCAGGAACGCCAGCAAGTCCTGGCCAAGCTCAGTGATGACGTAAAAGCCCGCGACCAGAAACTGGCAGCCCGCGAGCAGGATCAGGCAGACCTGTCTAAAGTCCTTAAAACCATTGAGGAAACCCTGGCCCGCCAGGCTCGTGAGGCAGAAGAAGCGCGACAGAAAGCGCTGATTGCCCAGCAGGAAGCCGAAAAAAAGCGTTTACGTGAGGCCCAGGCTCAAGCAGAAGAGACTGACGCCCCACGCAAACCGGTTAAATCAACACCTGGCGCACTGGTTTCCAGCTCCGGCGAAACCTTTGGCGGCCCGTTTGCGTCAACTCGCGGCAAACTTCCATGGCCAGTCGATGGTCGACTGTTGGCACGCTTCGGTGAAAGCCGTGGCGACGATGCCCGGACCAAGTGGGACGGCGTGATGATCAGCGCATCGGCCGGCAGCGCAGTGCATGCGGTGCATGGCGGTCGCGTGGTGTTCGCCGACTGGTTGCGCGGCGCCGGGTTGCTGGTGATTCTCGACCACGGCAACGGTTTTTTGAGTCTTTATGGTCACAACCAGACGCTGCTCAAGTCTGCGGGTGACGTGGTAAAAGCCGGCGAGTCCATCTCCACTGTCGGTAACAGTGGCGGACAGGACACGCCGGCGTTGTATTTCGCGATTCGTCAGCAGGGTCACCCGAGTGATCCGGCACAATGGTGTCGCGCGCAAGGATAAGCGTGCCATCCAATTCAGGAGTTAGTTCGACATGCTGCATTTGTCCCGCCTTACCTCGCTGGCCCTGACGATCGCCCTGGTGATCGGCGCGCCTCTGGCGTTTGCCGCTCAACCGGCCCCGGCGGTCGCGCCTGCGGGCACTGCTGCGACCACCAAGGCGCCATTGCCGCTGGAAGAGTTGCGCACCTTTGCCGAGGTCATGGACCGGATCAAGGCCGCCTATGTCGAACCGGTAGACGACAAGACCCTGCTGGAAAACGCGATCAAGGGCATGCTCAGCAACCTTGATCCGCACTCCGCTTACCTGGGCCCTGAAGACTTCGCTGAATTGCAGGAAAGCACCAGCGGTGAGTTCGGCGGCCTGGGCATCGAAGTTGGCGCCGAAGACGGCTTCATCAAGGTGGTCTCGCCAATCGATGACACCCCGGCCTCCAAGGCGGGCATTCAGGCGGGCGACTTCATCGTCAAGATCAACGGCCAGCCGACTCGCGGCCAGAGCATGACCGAAGCCGTGGACAAGATGCGCGGCAAGATCGGCCAGAAAATCACCCTGACCCTGGTTCGCGATGGCGGCACGCCGTTCGATGTGACCCTGGCCCGCGCCATCATTCAAGTGAAGAGCGTGAAGAGCCAGTTGCTGGAGTCCGGCTACGGTTACATCCGCATCACCCAGTTCCAGGTCAAGACCGGCGAAGAAGTTTCCAAGGCGCTGGCCAAGCTGCGCAAGGAAAACGGCAAGAAGCTCAACGGCATCATTCTCGACCTGCGCAACAACCCGGGCGGCGTACTGCAAGCAGCGGTGGAAGTGGTCGACCACTTCATCACCAAAGGCCTGATCGTCTACACCAAGGGCCGGATCGCCAACTCCGAACTGCGCTTCTCGGCTACCGGCAAGGACGAAAGCGAAGCCGTGCCAATGGTCGCACTCATCAACGGCGGCAGCGCCTCGGCCTCGGAAATTGTCGCCGGTGCCTTGCAGGATCAGAAACGCGCGGTGGTCATGGGCACCACCAGTTTCGGCAAAGGCTCGGTGCAAACCGTGCTGCCGCTGAACAACGACCGCGCATTGAAGATCACCACTGCGCTGTACTACACGCCGAACGGCCGCTCGATCCAGGCCCAGGGCATCGTGCCGGACATCGAAGTGCGCAAGGCCAAGATCACCAACGAGCAGGACGGCGACTACTTCAAGGAAGCCGATTTGCAAGGTCACCTGGGCAATGGCAACGGCGGCGCCGACAAACCGAGCGGCTCCGGCGGCAAAGCCAAGGCAATGCCACAGGATGACGACTACCAATTGGCCCAGGCCCTGAGCCTGCTCAAAGGGCTGAGCATCACGTCCGGCCGTTAAGATGTTTCTACGGCTAGCCTTGAGTCTGTTGTGCTGTCTGGCGGGTGTGGCTCACGCTGCCCCCGCCGCAACCCCGCCGCAAAAGGCGTATCTGACGCTGATCATCGATGACCTGGGGCAAAGCCTGCCCCGGGATCGACGCGTGCTGGCCCTGCCCGGCCCGGTGACTGCGGCAATCATGCCCGACACACCTCACGCCACCGAGTTTGCCCGCGAAGCCCATCGCGCCGGCAAGATCGTCATCCTGCATATGCCCATGGACCCGGCCACCGGACCGTTTGCGTGGCACCCCGAGCTTCCCATCGAAGAGCTTGAGAAACGCCTCAACGCCGCATTCAAAATGGTCCCCTACACCGCCGGCATCAACAACCACATGGGCAGCCACATGACTGCTCAACCTGCCGCCATGGCATGGTTGATGGCGGACTTGCAGCGCCGCCACAAGTTCTTCGTCGACAGCCGCACCAGCGCGCAGACCGTGGCCGCGCAGCAAGCGCAGAAGATCGATCTGGCGAGTGTTTCGCGGGATGTGTTTCTCGATGATGAGCGCACTGAAGCGGCCATCTTCACGCAGCTACAGACGGCGATAAGCCTGGCGCACAAACAAGGTACAGCGGTGATGATCGGGCATCCGTATCCGCAAACACTGGCGGTGCTGGAGCGAGAATTGCCCAAGCTCAAGGCGCAAGGCATCGAGTGGATCGATATCAGGCAGATGATCAGCGTGCGCGGCAATCGCGCCATGTCCGCGCACGGGAAAGACGGGATTTATCGGTAATAACCTGTAACGAGCCTATATATATTTACCGCCAAGCCTCTTGTCCAATTCCGGATATTGAAGTCGCCACCCAATTGGGTTGCCTTTCAATTATCAGGAATGATCATGAACACACAAGATGATGACGCGATACCCGCAAGGCCAATGGAGTCGATCAAAGTTGAAAACCTGCTGATCAACTTTACGACCGAGTTCCACCGGATCTGGGATAACAAAGGTTCACGTTCCAAGCCCGGCGGTTTTTGGCGCCCCACCCCCGCCCCTGATTTGCTACCGGGTTTTTTCCCGCTCGGTGACCTCGCCGTTTCCGGCCACGACAACATCAACGATAAAAGAGTGATGGCCGTTGTTTGCGAAGGCGAACCGCCAAGTGCCGGCGCCAACCAGAGCAAGGCATTGAGCAAGCCCCACGACTTTGAACAGGTCTGGAAAGATACGGGGTCTGGCGCCAAAACGGACTGTTCGATATGGCGACCGATTCCACCTGATGGTTATGTGGCGCTTGGGCTGGTGTGCTCCGATAGTCTGGACAAACCCTCAGTCAACGCCGTTCGTTGCGTGCGGGCGGATCTTGTCGTGGCATCATCCATCGACGAAATGATCTGGAGCGACAAGGGCAGTCGTGCAAAGCAGGACTTCAGCGTCTGGAGTGTTCAACCTCCAGTGGCGGCCCCAGGAGAAATTCATTTTGCGCCTGGCACATTCGTGGGCACCAACAGCTATACCAAACCGGACACGCACGCCGCCGCTTTTTCCCTGCGCATGCTCATCCCGCTGCAGGTCGAACCTGCACCTGTTCCTCCAGTCCTGAGCGGATATGAACCACCGCCCTCAACGCTGTCCGCCAAAATCACGCACGCGGCAAGGCTTCCCTGGTTCGCGATCAAAGATCCCGAGTTGAATCCCTTTGAGCAGTTTCGTACGACTCCTTACTATCATTTACAAAGAAAGGATCAGTACCTGCTGATCGGTTTTGGCCATAACACGGGTTCCGCGGGACAAACCTTCAAATGGACTGCCGAGGTGCAGAATGCAGACAGTCTCGAAACATTCTCCCGGCTGACAGCGATCGAGATAGGGACCGAATGGAGCTCCAGGTGGCCGCCGTTTTCCATAGCGCCTCGACCGGCTTTTTCAGTCGGGTTCTCGGCCAATCTGAGCAACAGCGTCTCACCCGTCGAAACACCCAACAGCAGGCTGGTCGCCCCCGTGCCTACCGATGTCGTTACCATTGTTGCGAAGAACCAAATCGTCGCAGTTTACCGCACACAGTTCGACTATCGGCTACTACGCAGCAACGGCACGCAAGTGGCGAATGAGGGCAGTTACTCTGACTTCGACAAACTGTATTTGACCGAATATCCGCCTGAAAAATAGCCGGACGCTGTCCGGCCCTACGATGCGCGGCAGGCTCGTCGAAATTACAGATACCGTCCCATGATTGCGTCGACTCCCCCTTCCTTGCGGAGCTGATCAAGCGCAGCCTGCAGTTTGGCGACGGTCTCGTCAGGCACATCCCGGTTCAGCGCCAGATACAGCTCTGCGCTGTTGAAACGCAGGACAGTCTTGAGACCAGTCACCCCGTCCTGGCGCGCCAGATAGCGCCCGGCCGGGTCGCCGGTAGCCCACAGGTCGATCTGGCCGTTGACCAGTTTCTTCGCGTTGTCCTGATCGCGCAGAACAACGATGGGATTGAGCCCTTGCTTGGCCAGGGTCTCGGCGATCGCATCACCTTTGTAGGCGCCAATCTTGTACTTGCGTGCGTCGTTCAGAGTTTCGAGGGTGATTTTGCTGTCGGCCTTCGCCAGCATGATCCAGTCGTCCGGACCGATCGGTCCGACCCACTTGAACAGCCGTTCGCGATCCGGCAAACGCGCCATCACGAAGGCACCGTAACCGGGGTTTTCCAGGGCGAGTTTGTAGACCCGCTCCCAAGGGAAGCGCAAGGTCAGGCTGTAGGTAATGTCGGCACGCTTGAAGATTTCGCGGACGATATCGGTGGCGATGCCATCGATGTTCTCGCCCTGGGCAAAGTTCTTGCCGTTCTTCGCCATGTTGTAGGGCGGGAAGTTTTCCGTCAGCAACACCATGTCGGTGTCGGGACGGTCTGCGGCGTGCGCTGCGCTGACGAACAACAGAGAAGCACTGGCGAGGGCAAGAAGAAGGCGTTTAAGCATGTCTGGCTACCGAAATCCATGGCGTACTCAAGAGTGCCCTGAGCCCGCCATGATGTCCACTGGCCTGTATCGGTTTGTTTAACGCATCACGATTCCGCGATGGGCCATGTAAGCCTTGGCTTCCTGCACGGTGTATTCGCCGAAGTGGAAAATACTCGCCGCCAACACCGCACTGGCATGACCTTCGAGAATGCCGTCGGCCAGATGCTGCAGGTTCCCGACGCCGCCAGAAGCGATCACCGGAATACCCAGCGCATCGCTGATGGCGCGAGTGACGCCGAGGTCGAAGCCGTTTTTCATGCCGTCCTGGTCCATGCTGGTCAGCAGGATCTCGCCAGCACCGAGGCCTTCCATCTTCTTCGCCCACTCGACAGCGTCGAGGCCGGTCGGCTTGCGGCCGCCGTGGGTGAAGATCTCCCAGCGCGGGGTTTCGCCCGGACCGGAAACCTTCTTCGCATCGATGGCAACGACGATGCACTGCGAGCCGAAATGCTGCGCGGCTTCGCCAACAAATTCCGGGTTGAACACGGCGGCAGTATTGATCGACACCTTGTCCGCACCGGCATTTAACAGATTGCGGATGTCTTGCACGGTGCGCACGCCACCGCCCACGGTCAGCGGGATGAACACCTGGCTGGCCATGCGCTCGACGGTATGCAGCGTAGTGTCGCGACCATCGACGCTGGCGGTGATGTCGAGAAAGGTAATCTCGTCGGCACCCTGCTCGTCGTAGCGACGGGCGATTTCCACCGGGTCACCGGCGTCGCGGATGTTTTCGAATTTCACACCCTTGACCACCCGGCCGTTGTCCACGTCCAGGCAAGGGATGATGCGTTTGGCCAGCGCCATGGTCAGTCCTCAGCCTTTGTACGAGTCGCAGAAAGCTTGCGCTTCAGCGACGTCGAGAGTGCCTTCGTAGATCGCCCGGCCGGTGATCGCGCCGATGATGCCTGGCGCTTTGGCGTCGAGCAGCGACTTGATGTCGCCGAGGTTGTGAATGCCGCCGGAAGCAATGACCGGGATCTTCGTCGCAGCAGCCAGTGCGGCAGTGAACGGTACGTTGCAGCCCTGCATCATGCCGTCTTTGGCGATGTCGGTATAAACGATCGCGGACACGCCGTCGGCTTCGAACTGCTTGGCCAGGTCGATCACCTGCACGGTGCTGATTTCAGCCCAACCGTCGGTGGCGACGAAACCGTCCTTGGCGTCCAGACCGACGATGACTTTGCCCGGGAATGCGCGGCAGGCTTCGGCAACGAAAGCCGGATCTTTCACGGCTTTGGTGCCGATGATCACGTAGCTCACGCCCGCTTTCACGTAGTGCTCGATGGTTTCCAGCGAACGAATACCGCCACCAATCTGGATCGGCAGGTTCGGGTAGCGCTTGGCGATTGCGGTAACCACTTCGCCGTTGACCGGTTGGCCTTCGAACGCGCCGTTCAAGTCGACCAGATGCAGACGACGGCAACCGCCCTCTACCCACTTGGCAGCCATGCTCACCGGGTCATCGGAGAACACTGTGGAATCTTCCATGCGGCCCTGGCGCAGACGAACACAGGCACCGTCTTTAAGATCGATAGCGGGAATAATCAGCATCTGGCAAACCTTTAAATTCGATTTTTCAGCATTGCTCGGAAATCAGTTTTTCTCGAGCGCCCACAGGTCGCTTTCGATGCTTTAGAACCTCTCTTTGAGGTGCGTCTGCACATCGAAAATCGCCCTGTTGTAATAGTGCGGAGCAATTTCACGGGTAAACAGCTCAAGAATCTCAGCCGCCTCGAACGAGCCGAGGTCGAGTTCAAAGCGATCTTCCATGAAACGCTTGATCTTGCGATTGGCCTCGCTCTCCTGCTCGGGAGTGAGGGTCAGGATCGGCGGCTTCTTCTTGACGGCCATTTACCAGCGACCGTCCCACGCAGCGAAGTTCTGCAGCAATTGCAGGCCATGGGTATGGCTTTTCTCCGGGTGGAACTGCACGGCGAATCGCGAGCCATCGGCCAGCGCTGCGGCGAAATCGACACCGTAATGACCGCCACCCACCACCTGACGCGCATTAGCGGCGGCGATGTAGTAGCTGTGCACGAAGTAGAAACGCGCCATGTCCGGAATGTCGTGCCACAGCGGGTGACTCACCTTCTGCTTCACTTCGTTCCAGCCCATGTGCGGGACTTTCAGGTGTTCGCCGTCTTCATGCAGGTCTTTGCCGAAGAACTTCACCGCGCCCGGGAACAGGCCGATGCAGTCGACACCGTCGTTCTCTTCGCTGGTGTCGAGCAAGGCTTGCATGCCGACGCAGATGCCGAGGAACGGACGGTCCTGGCTGACTTCACGCACCAGCGAATCGAAACCGAGGCGACGAATCTCCGCCATGCAGTCGCGAATTGCACCGACGCCGGGGAAAACCACCCGGTCGGCTTCACGAATCACATTCGCATCGCTGGTGATCAAAACCTTGCCGGCACCGACGTGCTCGAGGGCCTTGGCCACCGAGTGCAGGTTGCCCATGCCGTAATCGATAACCGCGACTGTCTGCATTACAGAACGCCCTTGGTCGATGGCATTTGCCCGGCCATGCGGTCATCGAGCTCAACGGCCATGCGCAGGGCGCGGCCGAAAGCCTTGAACACGGTTTCGATCTGGTGGTGGGTGTTGTGCCCACGCAGGTTGTCGATGTGCAGGGTGACGTTGGCGTGGTTGACGAAGCCCTGGAAGAACTCCTGGAACAGGTCAACGTCGAAACCGCCAACGGTGGCGCGGGTATACGGAACGTGCATCTGCAGGCCAGGACGGCCGGAGAAGTCGATCACGACACGCGACAGCGCTTCATCGAGCGGCACGTAGGCGTGGCCGTAGCGACGGATGCCTTTTTTGTCACCGATGGCTTTGGTGAATGCCTGGCCGAGGGTGATACCGACGTCTTCCACGGTGTGGTGGTCATCGATATGCAGGTCGCCCTTGCTGACAATATCCAGGTCGATCAGCCCGTGACGGGCGATCTGGTCCAGCATGTGCTCAAGAAAAGGAACACCGATATCGAATCGGGCCTTTCCGGTGCCATCAAGGTTGATCGAGGCTTTGATCTGGGTTTCCAGAGTGTCGCGCTCGACAGACGCCATACGTTCGGCCATCACCAGCTCCGCAAAATCATTGGGCGAAAAAGGCAACCATTATAGGGGCGCGGGCCGGAAACAGAAACACGAGAGGTGATATCGCTGACGGATAGAATCCCCAGTCGTCGGGGATAGACATGTCCATACAAGCCATTTCGGACACCCCAAAACAACTGTAGGAGCGAGCCTGCTCGCGATGAGGCCTTCACATCCAACATTTTCGTTGACTGTCAGACCGCAATCGCGAGCAGGCTCGCTCCTACAGGTTTTGCGTTTTGCAGGATCTTAGTGGAACAGTACCGCCGTCTTCTGCAGGGTCACCCAGACACCCCACGCCAACGGAATACCCACCGCCAACCAGGCAGCGATTGCCAACGGCTTGGTGCCCGGCGCCGCTTTCCACTCCAGCGAAGTACTGGCATCAGCGCCTTTGTCGTGACCCAGCGCCTGTTCGGCAGCCAGTTCAGCGTCGGTCATGAAGTACTTGTCGGCCACCGGACGCACCAGCAGGTTGCAGATGAAACCCAGCACGAGCAGGCCAGCAAGGATGTACAAGGTGATGTCGTAAGCTGCGGCACGTTCAACACCGATGCTCAGCTGATACTCACGCAGGTAGTTCACCAACACTGGACCCAACACGCCCGCCGCTGCCCATGCGGTCAACAGACGACCATGGATCGCACCGACCATTTGTGTACCGAACAGGTCCGCCAGGTAAGCCGGAACCGTCGCAAAACCACCGCCGTACATCGACAGGATGATGCAGAACGCCGCCACGAACAGCGCAACGTTGCCCAGGTGGCCGAGGTTCGGGATCAGCGCGTACAGCGCAAAACCAAGGGCGAAGAACACGAAGTAGGTGTTTTTACGGCCCAGGTAGTCCGAGAACGAAGCCCAGAAGAAACGGCCACCGATGTTGAACAGGCTCAGCAGACCGGTGAAACCGGCGGCGATCGCAGCGATCGAGGCCAGTTGACCTGCATCCAGCTGACCGAACGGCAGATCATTGCCCAGCAATTTGCCGCCGAACACTTCCTGCAGCAGCGGCGAGGCCATGCCCAGGATGCCGATACCCGCAGATACGTTCAGGCACAGCACCAGCCAAACGAGGCGGAACTGCGGAGTTTTCCAGGCAACATTCACGTGCACGTGACGGTTGGTGATCATCGCGTTCGAAGCTTTCTTCGCTGGAGCAGTCCAGCCTTCAGGCTTCCAGCCGGTTGGCGGCACGCGGTAGGACAGTGCGCCACCGATCATGAACACAAAGTAGATCGCGGCCATTGCGACGAAGCTCTGCCAAACGCCAACGCCTTCTGGCGAACCGAAGTGGCTCATCAGGGCAGTCGCCAGCGGTGCACCGACCATCGCACCACCACCGAAGCCCATGATCGCCATGCCGGTCGCCATGCCGCGCTTGTCCGGGAACCACTTGATCAAGGTCGACACCGGCGAGATGTAGCCCAGGCCCAGGCCGATACCACCGATGACACCGGAGCCGATCCACATCAGCCAGATCTGGTGCGTGTAAATGCCCAGCGCCGAAATCAGCAGACCGCCGCACCAGCACAGTGCCGAGACGACACCGGCCTTGCGTGGCCCGGCATGTTCCAGCCAGCCGCCCCAGATGGCTGCCGAGCAACCCAGGAAGATGAAGAACAGGGTGTAGATCCAGCCGAGCATCGAGATCGGCCAGTCGCATTGCGATGAAAAGACTTGAGCAATGAAGCTCATGTCAGGCGCGCAGGCCATCGGTTTGGTGATGCCCAGCGCTTTGGACAGTGGCAACCAGAACACCGAGAAGCCGTAGGCCATGCCGATGCAAAGGTGGATGGCCAGAGCGGCCGGTGGCACCAGCCAACGGTTGAAACCGGGCTTGGCGATGATGCGCTCCTTGGACAGGAACGAGGGCTGGTCGGCATAGCCGTCCGCCGCGATACTCGTGGTCATTGTGTATCCCCCAATTATTAGTATGGTTCGCCAGCCACTCTTCACCCCCAGCCTTTATGCGCACGCATGACTGTTTTTTCAGGGGGAAGCTCCATTTTAGTGCGACATCAGGTCGCAGAAGGACCGACGAACGGGTGAAGGTTACCATTTGCACGTGACAGAAAAACCAAACTGATATCACCTTTTTCTACGTTGTCCGTTCTCGTACCACTGAAGGAAGCTCCATGCCCATCGTTGTCGAGTCATTGAACCAAGCCACTGATCAAGATCGGCTGGATTTGCAGAAGATCTACCATGACGCCCCGCAGTGGCTGTTTACGCCGTTTACAGGGGCTGCGCAGCTGATTGAGGCCTGTTTACGGGACGGCTCGCTGATTGCCGGACGCTTCAATGATCGACTGTTGGGTGCGGCACGACTGCAACGGCACCCGGACGTTTGGCATCTGTCTTATTTGTGTGTAAGAAAAATCACCCGCCGTCGTGGCGTCGCGGAACGCCTGGTGCGAGAAGCACAGAGCATGGCCACGCAATCCGGCGCCGAATTGCGCCTGCTCGCGCCCGCCGGTCATCTGGAGGCCCAGGCGTTGGCGGCCAGCCTGAACGTGCCGCTGGATGCCCTGTCCGAGTGATCACTGACCGGTCGTCTCTTTTGGAGCGCTATACTCCCCGGCTAAATTTCGAATTCGACTAACTACAAGGACTCGCCCATGAAAGCGTTCGGCAAAATCCTGGGTCTGGTACTTCTCGGGCTGTTGCTGATCATTGTGGCGCTGGGCTTTGCCCTGACCCACCTCTTCGATCCCAACGACTACAAAGACGAGATTCGCCAGATTGCCCGCGACAAGGCCCACATCGAACTGACGCTCAATGGCGATATCGGCTGGAGCCTGTTCCCGTGGCTGGGCCTGGAATTGCACGACGCCGCTGTCGCGACCCTGGCCAAGCCCGCCGAGCCGTTCGCCGATTTGCAGATGCTCGGTCTGTCGGTCCGCGTGCTGCCGCTGTTGCGCCGTGAAGTGCAGATGAGCGATGTGCGCGTCGAAGGCCTGAACCTGCGCCTGAACCGCGACAAGGACGGCCATGGCAACTGGGAAGACATCGGCAAGGTGCCGAAACCTGCGACCCCGGACACGCCGCCTGCAACCACCAGCGAACCTGAACCGCAAACCACCGCCCAAGCGGAGAAACCGGCGCAGCCGATTCGCCTGGACATCGACAGCCTGACCGTCAACAACGCCCGCGTTGAGTACAACGACGAAAAAACCGGCAAGCAGTTCAGCGCCGAAAGCATCCAGCTCAGCACCGGTCCGGTGCATGACTCCACCAACATTCCGGTCAAGCTCACCGCGTTCCTCGGCACCAACCAGCCGGTTCTGCGAGTACGCACCGAGCTCAATGGCGAGTTGCGTTTCGAGCGCGCATTGCAGCGCTACAAGCTTGAGGACATGAAGTTGTCCGGTGAAGTGGCTGGCGATCCATTGCAAGGCAAGACCATGACCTTCGCCGCTCAGGGCCAGTTGCTACTGGACAAGGCCGCCAACGTCGCCGAATGGACCGGCATCAAGATTTCCGCCAACCAGCTTCGTGCGCTGGGTGAGTTGAAGGTTAACGACCTCGACAAGACACCACAGGTCAGTGGCGGTCTGTCGATTGCCCAGTTCGATTTGGCGAAATTCGTCGACAGCATCGGTCAGAAACTCCCGGCCATGGCCGAAGGCAGCCTGAGCAAAGTGGAACTGGCGACCCGTCTCGCGGGTACGCCTTCGAGCCTCACGCTGGACGACATCAACCTCAAAGTCGACGACAGTACGTTCACCGGCCGCATCGCCGTCGAGGATTTTGCCAAGCAATCACTGCGCATAAACCTCAAGGCAGACACCTTCAACGTCGACCGTTACCTGGCGCCGAAGTCAGCCGAGGCCAACAGCGCCAAGCAAGTGCGTCAAGCTGAAGTCGCCAGCACCGAAGCCGACGCCATGGCCGGCGCCGGCAGCACACCGCTGCCGCAATCCCCGACCAAAGAAGCCTGGAGCAACGAACGCCTGTTACCGGTGGAGCGCCTGAGCAAACTCGATGTGGACGCTGACCTGACCTTCGGCCAGTTGACCCTGGAAAAACTGCCGATCCATAACGCAGTACTCAAGGCCAACGGCCAGGGCGGATTGCTGACGCTGGCGAGCCTGCGCGGCGATCTCTACGAAGGTAACTTCGAAGCCAAGGGCACCCTCGATGTGCGCCAGCAAGCGCCAGTGCTGAACATGCAGACGCAGATCAGCCGCGTACCTGCGGAAAAAATCCTCGAAAGCCAGGGCAAAGAACCACCCGTCAAAGGTCTGGTCACGCTCAACAGCACCCTGACAGGTACTGGTAATAGCCAGAAAGCGCTGATCGAAACCCTCAACGGCAACGCCAGTTTCGTCATCAACAATGGCGTGCTGCTCAACGCCAACCTTGAACAACAGCTGTGCAAAGGCATCGCCACGCTTAACCGTAAAAGCCTCAGCGGCGAGCCTCGGGGCAAGGACACACCGTTCCAGGAACTCAAGGGCAACCTGAATTTCCGCAACGGCGTGGCCAGCAACCCGGACCTGAAAGTGCGCATCCCTGGCATGACCGTCAACGGTGATGGCGATGTAGACCTGAGGGTGCTGGGCATGGACTATCGCGTGGGCATCATCGTCGAAGGCGATACGAGCGCCATGCCGGACCCGGCCTGCCAGGTCGGCGACAGGTTTGTCGGCATCGAGTGGCCATTGCGCTGCCGTGGCCCGCTTGAGTTGGGCGCTAAGGCCTGTCGCCTGGATAACGAGCGCATGGGTCAGGTCGCGAGCAAACTGGCGGGCGAACGGATCAGCGAAAAGATCGACGAGAAACTGGGCGACAAGGTCAGCCCGGAACTCAAAGACGCGCTCAAGGGACTGTTCAAGCGATGAGAGCCGAGCAGTTTTCAACGGCGGTGCTGGACTGGTTCGACCGCCATGGCCGTCACGATTTGCCCTGGCAACAGGACATCAACCCGTATCGGGTATGGGTCTCGGAAATCATGTTGCAGCAGACTCAGGTCAGCACCGTGCTGAATTACTTCGACCGCTTCATGGCCTCGCTGCCGACGGTCGAAGCCCTGGCTGCTGCGCCGGAAGACGAAGTGCTGCACCTTTGGACGGGGCTGGGTTACTACACCCGTGCGCGCAATTTGCAGAAGACCGCGAAGATCGTCGTCGAGCAGTACGGCGGCGAATTCCCCCGGGACGTGGGAAAACTCACTGACCTGCCCGGCATCGGCCTGTCCACCGCCGGCGCGATCGCCAGCATCAGCATGGGCCTGCGCGCGCCGATCCTTGATGGCAACGTCAAACGCGTGCTGGCGCGCTTTACCGCGCAAGAGGGCTACCCCGGCGAGCCGAAGGTCGCCAAACAGCTCTGGGCGAATGCTGAGCGCTTCACGCCGCATGATCGGGTCAACGCCTACACCCAGGCGATGATGGACCTGGGCGCGACGCTCTGTACCCGCAGCAAACCCAGCTGTCTGCTTTGCCCGCTGGAACGGGGTTGCGAAGCCCACATGCTTGGCCTGGAAACCCGCTACCCGATCCCTAAGCCGCGCAAAGCCATCCCGCAGAAACGTACGCTGATGCCGATGCTCGCCAACGGTGAAGGGGCGATTCTGCTTTACCGTCGCCCTTCTACGGGCTTGTGGGGCGGTCTTTGGAGCCTGCCGGAACTCGATGACATCGATGACCTGCAACATCTGGCGACTCAGCACTCGCTGGAACTGGGCGCGCAACAGGCGTTGCCGAGCCTGGTGCACACCTTCAGCCATTTTCAGTTATCCATCGAACCCTGGCTGGTTCAGGTCCAGGAGGCCGGCCATCACGTGGCCGAGGCCGACTGGCTCTGGTATAACCTCGCCACCCCGCCGCGCCTGGGCCTTGCCGCCCCGGTCAAAACCTTGCTCGAACGCGCGGCCGCCGTATTGAACGCAGGAGAGTCGTCATGACCCGCACCATCATGTGCCGCAAGTACAAAGAAGAATTGCCAGGCCTGGAACGCGCTCCGTTCCCGGGCGCCAAAGGCCAGGATATTTTCGACCACGTCTCGCAAAAGGCCTGGGCCGACTGGCAGAAGCACCAGACCCTGCTGATCAACGAAAAACGCCTGAACATGATGAACGCCGAAGATCGCAAATATCTTCAGGGCGAGATGGACAAGTTCTTTTCCGGCGAGGAATACGCCAAGGCCGAAGGCTACGTGCCGCCGTCGGAATAACCCCTCGATTTCGTAAGCGACGGAATTAATTTAAGAAATTTTAAAAAAGTCGTTGACGTAAATCCGAAAAACCCTTTTAATGCGCCCCGTTGCCCAGATAGCTCAGTCGGTAGAGCAGGGGATTGAAAATCCCCGTGTCGGCGGTTCGATTCCGTCTCTGGGCACCAAATACCGAAAACCCTGAATCGCAAGATTCAGGGTTTTTTTATGCCTGTGATTTGATAGCCCTCGCTAGTTAGCTCTCACCGCTCCAATGGAAGACCAGGTTGCGGGCCGCACCGCTCCCGATATCCGCCACGTCCCGCCGCACCTCACCATTGCGAGTGGCGATGACGGTGTACTTGCCGGCAGGCAGTTGCACATACACCAACGGACCGGCGTCATTCAGGGTCAATACGGTTTGGCCTTGGGCTTTTTCAATGACTACATCCACATCCGGAATGTATTTGTTGTCCGTGCCGATCGCGAAGGTCATGTGCAGGTTGTAGCCCGTTGTCTGCTGAATAGCCTTTGCCTCATCCTCGCCAATCCCGCCCGACAGGTAGGTAATGCCGTTCTGCTCCTGCCGCTGAACCTGCACGCCAGAGTTGTCGACGGGCTCAAGGCTCGCGGCAGGCGAGATCACAGGAAACAGCAACATGCTGACGGCGACGAGGGGCAACATCAATGAATGGATATTTTTCATGATGACGACTCCCGGGTTCTGATGAACCCAATCGTTACCTTCTTTGGATTTGCTGGCGGCGGTAGGGGTTTTAGATTTATTTGGTCTGGGGGTGAGTACGAAACGTACTACGTCATTTGTGCCTCGAATTAACCTTGATTGTTCATCTGAAGCGCGAAGACTATTGTTGGCAGCTACCCGCAAAGGTCCGATACCGATGAATTTGCAGGACATGTCATCACTCGCCGCTGATCAGATCGAACTGCCGCTGACGGCCGACGCATCTGGCGAACCCTTCAAGCAACCCGCAGCCGACGGCTTCATGCTCGGCGGCTTTACCTGGCGCCATGCTGCCCGGAACATCTCCCGTCCGGTTGTCATCATCAACGCCGCCACTTCCGTTCGCTGCCGCCATTACTCACGTTTCGCCGACTACCTGTTCGCTAACGGTTTCGACGTCATCACCTTCGACTACCGCGGCATCGGCGAATCGCGTCCGGCATCGCTCAAGGGGCTTGAGGCTACATGGACCGATTGGGGAGCGTTGGATTTCGAGGCGATGCTCAAACGCGCACAGCGTGAATTCCCCGGTCAGCCTGTCGATGTGGTCGGCCACAGCTTCGGCGGCTGTGCCGCGGGCCTGGGAGCCTCAGGGCACCTTATCCGGCGACTGGTGACCGTTGGCGCGCAGTTCGCTTACTGGCGCGATTATGCGCCGGCCCATCGCTGGCGGATGTTCGGCAAATGGCATGTGGTGATGCCGCTGGTGACGATGATTTGCGGTTACTTTCCCGGCAAACGCCTCGGCTGGCTGGAAGATACGCCCGCCGGCGTTGTCCGTGACTGGAGCACGCCGACTGCCCGTTTCGAAACTCGCCCCAGCGGCCATGCAATCAACGCCGCCAAAGGGCGCCTGCCCTTCGCTGCCGTGACCGCGCAAACCCTCGCCATCAGCATCAGCGACGATCCCTACGGCACGATCCCGGCCATCGAACGCTTGCTCGACTACTTCACCGGTAGTTCAAATACTCACCTGCGCATAACCCCCGAAGACATCGGCGAGACAGAAGTTGGACATTTCGCCTTTTTTCGCAGCGCATACCAAGCCACACTATGGCCCATTGCATTGTCCTGGCTGCAAACCGGCGAGCTGGCCCCCGATACACCCGGGCGGACAGTCCCACGCAACTGAGCCACCGCCCTTTCAACGAATAACGGAACGACGACCATGGCCTCCGCCAACAAGCAGCAAAAACGCGCCTCCCGCGCCAAGGCCAAGGCCAAGCAGAACCGCACCCAACGCGCCGCCGCGCCGGTCGAACTGGACCCGAACGACGATCGCATCGATTTCGAATCGGTGGACCTGACCGACCTGTTCAAAGAAATGATCGATGCGGAAAAGATCAGCCAACAAGCAATGTGTGCAGCCTTTCTTGAACACCCGCTGCTCGCACTGGTGCTGGAGCAGGAGGGCGAAGAAACAGCGACAGACTTCATCATCGCTGCACTGATCGAGTATCGCCAATGGTCTACCGAAGCGGATGAAGCCAGCGCCCTGGCGTGGATCGAGTCCCCGGCCTTCCAGACTGACTACGTAACGGCGTCCGAAGTCATCGCAGCCCAAAACCAACAGAAACCGAACTGAGTTCCCATGGCCTCCCTGAACAAGCAACAGAAACGCGCCAAGCGTGCAAAAGCCAAAGCCAAGCAGATCCGCATGGTCGGCAGAAAATCGATTGTAGATCAGGATCTGCCCGATTTCGGCGAGCCGATCCCTGAGTACACCCTGGCGATGTTCAGCAAAATGCGCGACGCGGAAGCCGTCAGCCGCAGCGAAATGCTCTCGGTCTTGCTGACGAACCTCGCCTTTATCATCATCGACCATCCAGAACTGCTGGACATGGAAAACGCCGACGACGAAGGCATGGCCGCCACCCATCTGGCCGCCGACATGCTGATCGATTACCGTATGTGGGCCGATGGCATGGACCGAGAAACCGCCCAGGCCTGGCTCAGCGGGCCGCAGTTCATCACCGATTTCGGCGATGCCCTGGACGTCTACACCCAGTCTCTGGATGCGCCGGAAGAAAAAGCCGAGTAAGCGTTACAGCTCGAATAAAAACGGCCGCTCGTCATCACTGACAGCGGCCGTTTTATTGAGCGGCATGAATGTTCACTACACTTCGTCCAGCACAACGTATATCCCATTGACATATCCCGCCTACAACCTATTCTTGGGCGAATAACGCCAACACAAGCGCAGGAGGTCAACATGGAACAAACCACTCTTTTCATGAGCAATCGAAGCCAGGCTGTCCGCCTGCCCAAAGCCGTGGCGATGCCTAGCGATGTGAAGCGAGTCGACGTCATAGCCGTTGGCAGAGCTCGTATCATCACCCCTGCTGGCGAGACCTGGGATAGCTGGTTCGACGGTGACAACGTCACCGCAGACTTCATGTCCGACCGCGAGCAACCCGCAGATCAGGAGCGTGAGTCCTTCTGATGCTCAAATACATGCTCGATACCAACATCTGCATTTTCACTATCAAGAACAAACCACAAGTCGTGCGCGAGGCGTTCAATCGCCATCACGGCCAACTGTGCATCAGCGCCGTCACGCTGATGGAATTGATCTACGGCGCCGAAAAATCAGCGGCTCCGGAAAAAAATCTGGCCGTCATCGAGGGATTTTCCGCTCGTCTTGAGATTTTGCCTTTCGACTATGAAGCCGCCGCACACACCGGAATGATTCGATCCGAACTGGCAAAAAACGGAACACCCATCGGCCCCTATGACCACATGATCGCCGGCCACGCACGCTCACGCGGGTTCATTGTTGTGACAAACAACATGAAGGAGTTTGAGCGAGTGCCGGGATTACGCGTAGAAGACTGGGTCAGTTCCTGCTGAACCGCACTCGTCTACGCGAATGAAAACGACCGCGATCATTGCTGATGGCGGTCGTTTCGGTGTCTCAACAACGCTTAGCGAGCGGTTGCTGCGATCACATTTTCGTTGCGACGACGGCGAGCCACCAGCAAACCGGCGGCAACCACCAGAGCACTGAGCAGGCCGGTCGCGAGGATTTCCACGCGATGCGCATCCTGGAACAGCATGATGGTCAGGGCCGCGACGATGAAAACAATCACCGCGTAGGTCAGGCCCGGGAACAGCCACATGCTGAAGACGATTTTTTCACCGCGAGCCATACGCTGTTTGCGCATGCGCAGTTGCGAGATCGCGATCACCAGATACACCAGCAGCGCAATGGCGCCGGAGCTGGCCAGCAGGAACTCGAACACCGCAGCCGGGGCCACGTAGTTGGCGAATGTGGCCAGGAACGCCGCGCCAGTGGACAACATCACGGCCCAGTACGGCGTGCCGCTTTTATTGGTGCGCGTGGACATCGCCGGTGCATCACCGCGTTTGCCCAGGGAGAACAGCATGCGCGACGACGTGTAGAGCGCCGAGTTCAGGCAGCTGGTCACAGCAACCAGCACCACAATATCGACGATCATCTTGGCGTTCGGGATGCCCATGCGATCAAGCACGGTCTGGTAGGAACCGACGCTGGCCAGAATCGGGTCATTCCATGGCACCAGGGCCACAACGATGAAGATCGATACGAGGTAAAACAAACCGATCCGCCAGATCACCGAATTGGTGGCCTTGGAGATTTGCTTGCCTGGGTCTTTCGATTCCGCGGCCGCAATGGTCACGATCTCGGTACCCATGAACGAGAACATGGTGGTCAGAATGGCACCCAGCACCGCGCCCATGCCGTTCGGCAGGAAACCTTGGGTGTCGAACAGGTGTGAAACGCCGCTGACCTGACTGTTCGGCAGGAAGCCGAAAATCGCTGCCAAGCCAAGAATAATAAAACCGATAATCGCCAATACTTTGATCAGAGCGAACCAGAATTCGAACTCGCCGTAGTTCTTCACGCTAAACAGGTTGGTCACGGTCAGCAGCATCGTGATGACCAGCGCGAAGGCCCAGATGTCCACACCCGGGAACCAGGCGTGCAGGATAGTCGCGGCGGCGTTGGCCTCCAGCGGGATCACCAGAACCCAGAACCACCAGTACAACCAGCCGATGGTGAAACCGGCCCAGTGACCGATCGCGCGATCGGCGTAAGTAGAGAAGGAACCTGTGTCCGGCGAAGCAACAGCCATTTCACCGAGCATGCGCATCACCAACACCACCAGCATACCGGCGGCCGCGTAGGCCAACAGCACGGCCGGGCCTGCTGCAGCGATGGCGTGGCCCGAGCCAACGAACAGGCCGGCGCCGATAACCCCGGCGATCGACAGCATGGTCACATGACGCGGTTTAAGCCCCTGTTCGAGGCCGTTAGAGCTTTGGGTACTGCTCATTGAAACTACCTTTGTAAGGAAAAGCGAATGCATGCATCCCGCCGAGAATTCCCTTCTGTAAAAAGAAACCAACGGGGCGTTCCGGAATCTGCACGCAATAATTACGCCAAAATGTTTCAAAACCCTCTATCCCGGCGACTTGGACCTGACCGGACAGTCATCGCAAGTCATTGAAAGTAATAGCACTTTGCCAGAACGTTACCCTGCGACTCACTTAAAAGACGAAACAGCACTCCGGAAACACACCCGTTAATGGCTCAATGCACAATAAAAGTGCAGATCAGCAACGTTTGGCCGGTTAGCGCTTCACACCCCCCGCCAAAGCTGGCAACATCGCGCCCTTTTTTACGCGACAGCCACCGCGCTTTACCTGAAAGCAGGGTTCAAACGGCTGTTCGGTTGTTGATGGGGCGACAGTCTGCTGTGCCGATGCGACAACCTGCCACATGCCACCCGTTTACTGCCCGTAGCGCTGTTGGCTGCCTTTGAAACGCTATGCTAGGTTGGCCGCCTCGCCAGGAAGGCCACCAACAGCAGGAGCGAATACACAATGAGGAACGCACATGGCTGAGGCCACGCCCGCGCTTGAAATCCGCAACTTGCACAAACGCTACGGCTCGCTGGAGGTGCTAAAAGGCATCTCGCTGACCGCCCGCGACGGCGACGTGATCTCGATCCTCGGCTCCTCCGGCTCCGGCAAGTCCACGTTCCTGCGTTGCATCAACCTGCTGGAAAACCCGCATCAGGGCCAGATCCTGGTGGCCGGCGAAGAACTCAAGCTCAAGGCCGCCAAGAACGGCGAACTGGTTGCTGCCGACGGTAAGCAGATCAACCGCCTGCGCAGCGAGATTGGTTTTGTGTTTCAAAACTTTAATCTGTGGCCGCACATGAGCGTGCTCGACAACATCATCGAAGCCCCGCGCCGCGTGCTCGGCCAGAGCAAGGCAGAAGCCATCGAAGTCGCCGAAGCCTTGCTGGCCAAGGTCGGCATCGCCGACAAGCGCCACGCTTACCCGGCGCAGTTGTCCGGAGGTCAGCAACAACGCGCGGCCATCGCCCGCACCCTGGCCATGCAGCCCAAGGTCATCCTGTTCGACGAGCCAACCTCGGCGCTTGACCCGGAAATGGTCCAGGAAGTACTTAATGTCATCCGCGCACTGGCCGAAGAAGGCCGCACCATGCTGCTGGTCACCCATGAAATGGGCTTTGCCCGTCAGGTTTCCAGCGAAGTGGTGTTCCTCCACCAGGGCCTGGTAGAAGAGCAAGGATCGCCACAGCAGGTGTTTGAAAACCCGCTTTCGGCGCGCTGCAAACAATTCATGTCCAGCAACCGCTAACGGAGCTACCCACATGCAGAACTACAAAAAGGTCTTCCTGGCTGCCGCCGTCACCCTGGCGTTCAGCGCCGGTGCCATGGCCGAAACCCTGAAGATGGGCATCGAAGCGGCTTACCCGCCGTTCAACAACAAAGATGCCAGTGGCAATGTCGTCGGCTTCGACAAGGAAATCGGCGATGCCCTGTGCGCCAAGATGAAAGTCGAGTGCACCGTGGTCACGTCCGACTGGGACGGCATCATCCCCGCCCTGAACGCCAAGAAGTTCGACTTCCTGATTTCCTCGATGTCGATCACCGACGAGCGCAAGCAAGCGGTGGACTTCACCGAACCGTACTACTCCAACAAGCTGCAATTCATTGCGCCGAAGACCGTCGACTTCAAAACCGACAAGGCTTCCCTGAAAGGCAAAGTGATCGGCGCCCAGCGCGCAACCCTGGCGGGTACCTGGCTGGAAGACAACATTGGTGACGACATCACCATCAAGCTCTACGACACCCAGGAAAACGCCTACCTCGACCTGACTTCCGGTCGCCTGGACGGCATCCTGGCCGACAAGTACGTCAACTATGAGTGGCTGAAAAGCGACGCCGGCAAATCCTATGAATTCAAGGGTGACCCGGTAGAAGAAAGCGACAAGATCGGTATCGCCGTTCGTAAAAACGATCCTATCCGCGAGAAGCTGAACGTCGCGCTGAAAGAAATCGTTGCTGACGGCACCTACAAGAAGATCAACGACAAGTACTTCCCGTTCAGCATCTATTGATACTGACCTGCCTGGCCGGCGCCTGAGGGCGCCGGTTCTCGGCCTTGCCTGCCGCGATTTGAAAAGAAATCCATGATTATCGACCTCTACGGATTCGGCCCGGCGCTCGCCGCTGGCGCGCTGATGACTGTGAAACTGGCACTCTCGGCCTTGTGCCTGGGGCTGGTGCTCGGTCTGCTCGGCGCCTTGGCCAAGACTTCCCCGTACAAGCCGCTGCAATGGCTTGGCGGCACTTATTCGACCCTGGTGCGCGGCATCCCGGAATTGCTCTGGGTACTGTTGATCTACTTCGGTACGGTCAACCTGATGCGTGCCCTGGGTGAGTTCTTCGGCAATCCCGACCTGGAACTCAACGCCTTCGCCGCTGGCGTGATTGCGCTCGGCCTGTGCTTCGGCGCCTACGCCACGGAAGTGTTTCGTGGCGCGATCCTCGCCATTCCCAAAGGCCATCGTGAGGCCGGCGTGGCCCTGGGCCTCTCGAAGTGGCGCATCTTCACCAGGTTGATCATGCCGCAGATGTGGCGTATCGCCCTGCCCGGCCTGGGCAACCTGTTCATGATCCTGATGAAAGACACCGCGCTGGTGTCGGTGATCGGCCTGGAAGAAATCATGCGTCACGCGCAAATCGGCGTGACCGTGTCCAAGCAGCCGTTCACCTTCTATATGGTGGCCGCGTTCATGTATCTGGGCCTGACCGTTCTAGCCATGACCGGCATGCACTTGCTGGAAAAACGCGCCGCTCGCGGCTTCGCGAGGAGCACCCAATGAACTGGGAAGTCATCATCAAGTGGCTGCCGAAACTGGCCCAGGGCGCGACCCTGACCCTGGAGCTTGTCGCCATTGCCGTTATCGCCGGCCTGCTGCTGGCAATCCCGCTGGGCATCGCTCGCTCGTCGCGCCTGTGGTGGGTGCGGGCATTTCCCTACGGCTACATCTTCTTTTTCCGTGGCACGCCGTTGCTGGTTCAGCTGTTCCTGGTCTACTACGGCCTGGCGCAGTTCGACGTGATCCGTAACAGCTCGATGTGGCCGTACCTGCGCGATCCGTTCTGGTGCGCCACGGCGACCATGACCCTGCACACCGCGGCCTACATCGCCGAGATCCTGCGTGGCGCCATTCAAGCGATTCCACCGGGCGAGATCGAAGCAGCGCGAGCCTTGGGCATGTCCAAACCCAAAGCGCTGTTCTACATCATTCTGCCCCGCGCGGCGCGCATCGGCCTGCCGGCCTACAGCAACGAAGTGATCCTGATGCTCAAGGCCAGCGCCCTGGCCAGCACCGTGACCTTGCTGGAACTGACCGGCATGGCCCGCACCATCATTGCCCGGACCTACCTGCCCGTGGAGATCTTCTTCGCCGCCGGCATGTTCTACCTGCTGATGGCTTATGTGCTGGTGCGCGGCTTCAAGCTGCTGGAGCGCTGGTTGCGCGTCGATGCCTGCCAAGGGCGTTGATTCCCACGTGCTGACGGGCGAGGACCTGCTCGCCCGCTTCACCGCGCTGGATGCTTTTCTGACAGAGTATGAGGCGCTGTGGAAGCCGCGGCCGTTCACTTATCTGCATCTTCCCTGGGAAACCTCCTACCCCGAGTTGGCCGGTTGGCTACGCGGGCGCTCGCTGGAGGATGCGGAAAACAGTCATAACCAACCTTGCCTGCTTGATGCGCCAGAGCCATTTGCGACCCTGGCGCAGATGTCCCTTGCCCTGAGCGCTGTGGATGAATTGCCCGTTCATGCACTGGAAGCCGCGGGTCATCGACTGAACGTCGATGTTCCGGGCCGCAAGTGGCAGCAGATCGAAGCCTTCGCCAGTCGCTTGCAGTTTGCCGAAGCGCCAAGGCATTGGCTGGATTGGTGTTCGGGCAAAGGTCACCTGGGCCGACGTCTGCTGCAAACAGGGCAACAACTGACCTGCCTGGAATACGACCCAACGCTGGTTGCCAGTGGCCAGGCGCTCAGCCAGCGTCATCATTTGCATGCGCTGCATGTCGAACAGGATGTACTCGCGGCCAACACGGCTTCGTTACTTAAGTCAGAACATACGCCCGTTGCACTGCACGCCTGCGGCGATCTGCATGTGCAACTGATCCGGCTCGCCAGTGCCGCAGGCTGCAAACAACTCGCCATCGCCCCTTGCTGCTACAACCGGATCAGTCTGACCCAGTACTCGCCAATGTCCTCGGCGGCACAGGGTTCCGACCTACAACTGTCCCTCGACGATCTCGCGCTACCGATGAGTGAAACCGTCACCGCTGGCGCTCGCGTGCGACGACAACGAGACACATCCATGGCCCGGCGCCTGGGATTCGACCTGTTGCAGCGAGAGCTGCGTGGCGTTGACGAGTATCTGCCCAGCCCTTCCTTACCGAGCGCCTGGCTCGATAAATCGTTTGCCGACTACTGCCATCATTTGGCCGCACTCAAAGAGTTATCCACAATCTGCCAGCAGGATTGGCCAGCCCGGGAAGCCGCCGGCTGGCAGCGCTTGGCACATGTGCGCAATCTGGAGCTGCTGCGTGGACTTTTCCGACGCCCGCTGGAGCTTTGGCTGGTGCTTGATCGGGCGCTTTTCCTGCGTGATCAAGGCTACGAAGTTCGTCTCGGCACCTTCTGCGAAACCCCGCTCACGCCGCGCAATTTCCTGCTGTTGGCAGAACGCGCATAAAGCACTGCTGCCTGTGGATAACTCTGTTGATGAAAATATCGTGGATCCAATATTTACAGCTGTTTCAGGGGTGAAACGATACTGTTCAGTTTTCGTACACTTGAATAAAAAACCCGTAAAACAGTGATTTGCGTGCTGATGAGAACGGATCCACAAATTGGTCATATAGCCCGTGCAATGCAAATCCCGTTGTGCATAAGCATCCGATCAAAAGGACATAACTGCCGAAATAGAGGTGCTTGTGCAGAAAATGCGGGGAAGTCGTGACATGCCGGTCGCAGGTTTTCGACCTGGATTTTCCAGCGCTCGATTACCCCTATGGAGCGCCCGACATCGATGATGGAAGCCAATCCAAAAATAGTCAGAATTCAGGGGTTTACAGAACCTCTCCAATCGCTATAATCGTCGCCCTGACACGCCGGTATAGCTCAGATGGTAGAGCAACTGACTTGTAATCAGTAGGTCCCGGGTTCGATTCCTGGTGCCGGCACCATATAGATCAACAACTTAGGCTCACCGAAAGGTGGGCCTTTTTTGTTTCTGGGGTTTTATTCCCGAATTAGTCACAGCTTTGGTCACAGCTTCTTAAGTGATTGACGTTGGTGACACCCATTTTTGACCCTGGCGTCGCCGCACCGCCGGGTAACAACCTGTGCTTGGTTTACGCCGAAAGGATCGCCTCTGACTCACCCGGCTAACATCCTGCTACTTTTTCCTCTTCGTGGAGGAAAACACAACGCCAAACTCAGATTTGCTGCCCTCCCTGCTATTCACCAACTCGCCCTCGAAGCCGCCATAATGGAGCTTCCGAACTGGGTCGAACAGCGTGGCTCGCTGAGGTCACCGACAACGTGCGCCGCGTACTACAAGCCATCGACAAAAATGAAGAGTTCATCAAGATAACACTCGTGATGATGACTCCGGAGTGACTACAACTGACCATTAGCCGCCTCTTATGCGGTTGAAGTCATTCGTTGCGCTCACTGTCACGGGGACCGCATTCCACCGCCCTTAACCTGAGTTTTAGAGCGCATATGCTTGACGAAATCTACTCCAAGAAAATCGAGCGAAACACAGCAAATGATAGGAAGGCACTCCAGGCGCTCTCCAAACACGCCGACATGGGCAGTCATGCGCAGCTCGTGTACATCTATTCCCTAACCGACTCAAGCCAAGAGATTCCCTACCCGCGCACAGGAGGTCGAGTCGTCTATATAGGCGAAACGCAACGCGGGACTGGGGCTGGGAAGCGATTTGGGCACCACATTTCTAGTAGCCTGACTGAAGGTCTGAGCACGCTCATCAATCACACTCTCTCGGTCTATTACCACTCGGGTGTAGCACTTCACCTCAGGATATTCCGGGTCACTGATGGCCGAACAACGAAAAGCGCCGAACGAGTACTGCTGAACTGTCACTTGCTTCACTACGGTGCTTGTCCCATCGGCCAAGGCTCTTCAGGCGGCTACAACACGCCACGTCAGGTCACACAGCGATATGAGCTAGATCGCAAACTATGGGATGAATGTTCGCTTCTGCTAAATGAAATTCCATGACTTTTCCTTTTAACCGACATGCCCACGGCACGTAGCTGAAGTCAGTGTCCGGCTGGGTCGGTACGGGGCATTTGCTGATGACTAGGTTAAAAAAATCTCACCCAAGCCACGCCTAAGATCGCCGAAGGTGCTTCTATACGGTTGGTATGCTGGATGAACCCCATTGTGGCCAAAAAAACACCTTCCCTGGATCGGGCTTGCCCCTAGGCCGACGCCTGGTGGACGCAAAAAAGCCCGCATGGGCGGGCTTTGTGCACGGTATTGCAGGGGGAGGAGGAACGGCTTGACAGGTATTGCTTAACAAAATTAAAAAGTACTCACACGAATGAGTCATCCCTTTGGAAAGTTTCCTCTCCCTCTACCCCCAATCCGTTTTCATCATCACCACGATTTCTGCAAGCATCATCAGCGGGATTACCGCTGCGACTGTCGCTCACTGGCTGAAATAAAAACGCAAAGTCGCCCCTGCTTTTATAGTGGGGCGACTTTAAATTTTTCCTAGCTTCTTTAAGGCAATCACCAAGCGATCCAGACTCACGTCCAGATGCGCTTTATTGGCGGCCACCTCTTTCTTCATGATCTCCAAATATCTTTTCCTCTCTCCGTTGTCGGTTGAAAAGGTGATGGGGAAATCATCGGTTGATGCTAGCTCATTGCCATTTTCGGTGTACCGAATGGCAGTGCAAATCAGCGTGGTCAAGTCGATTGCCCGGTGCAGGGGCAGCTCTTCGGACTGGCGCGACCATTTTTCGCCGGTGTTGCGCCACACCTTGGCCGAAATTTCCGTGCAGCCTGGTTCATTCCACTGAGCCAATCCGATGGATAGGCCTTTCGCATCAGTGCCCTTAGCAAAGGGGCCATCGATTTGGTCGTAATTAGCTACTTCCAGAACAGGCTTGTGCTTCAGGTGCGTCGGGATTTTCATGTGGCTGATCTTCTCTTCGATTTTAGTAAATTTAGTAAATTTAGTAACCTCACTGATATTAGTAGCAGCCAGGTCGAAAAGGAAGAGGGCGCCTCGATCTGTCCTCAAAAGGTTATGAATCAAATAAGTGTGATAAAAACCGTTATCACTATAAAAACCAAGGATGACTTCATGGCCCCACGTTCCCCTTCCCGTCCGCCGATCCTCTCCACCAACTGGGACCAACGCTACGACTGCGACACCTGCAAGCTGTATGAGCTAGACCTTGACGATGACATCAATGAAAAGACTTGGACCTGCAAGGCTTGTGACGAGCCTGTATTGATTACCATGGAGGACGACGAAGGGCAGTACTTGGTTCGGCGCATCCCTGCTAACCAGCTCAAAAAAAACGATTGGATCTATGACGGCAACAATCTTGGCCGATCTGTCCGGATCAACGACTCCAGCAAAGCGCAAATCAAAAACGGGGACTGGTACTTGGCCCTGAAGGACATCGGCAAGCGCTTTGTCGAATCCAGCCGCTACTACAACCGTATCGTTTGAAGCGTCGTGACAGGAATATTCGAGGCTCTATCTAATCTGGAGCTTCCCATGTACATCCCGACGATTTGCCTGGACTGCGGTTTACCCTCCGAGCCTATTGAATGGACCGAAGACCTCTCTGGTATCGGTGACGATAGTGCCGATTGGGTGACCTTTGACGATGATGAGGTGTGCCAGTGCGCCGCCGAGGATGACAATGACTGACCTGATGAATATTGCCTAGCGACGCCTCACCGCTGCCCAGTTTTCGGTAGACACTCGGTGTCCGCTTTTGGCCCTTCTCTGCCTATCATGGTCACAACGCGTGCCGGGAATATCCGATGCATTCGGTGATCAGAATGAATGCAAATGACTGGGCAGGTCGAATGCAAACAGGTGGCCCCGAAGCCACTGCAAAAAAGTGCGGGGAGCTCCGGCCTCGGCTAGAAGCTCCCGCAGACTTAACCTCTGTTTTGCAAACGTGTAGCAGCCCTCAGTCGCTCTCTAGCTTCGACCTGCTGCTGAATCAGAGCATGGATCTGAGTGTAGAGCTTTGCGCTCTCGTTTTCCCGATCCGCTACGGTAACCACCAACGCGTAAGGCTCTTTGTCCAGCACATCAGGATGGCTCCACTCGCGATCCTGACGGATCACTACTACATACCATTTTTCATTTGGCTTGCGCTGCTTAAAGGTCCAGCGCGAGGACTGAACGGTACCGCGGCTGCGTGCTTGAGCAGAGATGTCACGATTGGTGGTCGCGTCGTCGTTTCGCGTCTCGGTTTCGGCTTTCTTCAACTGGTTGAAGTGCTTCTGAACGTCATCCAGCGAAGTGCCCTTAACCAAGCGATAGCTGATCTGAGTAGCTAGATAATCGATCCTAGTGGTACGTACCGCTGGTGAATAGGCAAGTGTCACGGAGAGTTCCCGTGTCGCGCGGGCAGAGCGCAGGTAATCGGACGGAAGCGGAAGCTCGTAGAACTGACATGAATCGTTTTCAATGCTCTCTTCCGACATCAGCACTACGACGTTATCGGAGGACCTGAAGAGATCGCTTTCGCTCACAGAGCCATAGCCCGCCACATCTCGCGCGACCTCGCGGTTGTAGGTGTTCTTATCCTCCTTATAGGCCTTCTTGAACTCATCGGAGAAAGTGGAGATAACTTGATCTGGCAAATACGCCTGATTGACCAACATGGCACGAAGCAGGTTGGCAGATGCGGCTGGATACTCGTTCAGTAAACGTCCAGCCAAGTGAGTGATGTATGGTGCCGCGAAGCTAGTACCACTCACTTCTTTGAACAGCGTATTGCCTATCACCTGGTGATTGAGGGTGAGGACGCCTAGCCCATGCATATCAGGGCGCCACTGCTCGTTTGCCCGCCTCATTGGGCTTGCGAGATTACCGCCCGCGGCGATGAGCTCCGGCTTGAAGGCGCCTTTTACTGAGGGGCCATGTCGGGTGAAGGGTGAAGGCTGATTTTCTGAAGCTGGTGAGAGTTGCTGGATTTCAGGAAACCGCTGAGCGTCGTAAGTGGCGTTGTGCCGGGAGATACTCCCCACTGTCAATACCGTCATAGCGGGTGCAGGATCAATGATAGCGCTCTGTTCTGCTACCAGATACTCGGGGTATTCGTCTCGCCAGCTGTTGATGGGCGTTGGCGGGTTATCCGACCCACAATAGTTACCCGTCGAAACCACAAATAAGACGTTGTGGTGCCTGGAGAGAACATCCAGGATGTAGGCGAGACCGCGGACATGGGTACCATCATACGGTGCATGGCTGTTACCCAGCGAGAGATTGAAGATCCTGCAACCAAGATCAACGAAATACTCGACAGCCTTGGTCAGGGACGCCTCAAGCGAGTGCTCGTCATAGACCGCATTTCCGGTATGCGGGCACTTCTTCATCACCTTCCCGTTGTAGATCCAGAACTCTGGCCTCCAGTAATTCGACTTGTCACAAGCCTCCACGTCGCCATATAGAGCCACACCGGCCACCGCCGTGCCGTGGCCTACCTCATCGTCATCTCCTTCGCCATCGATAAAAGAGGCGCTCTCAGCCATTGCCGACCTCAATAGCGGGTGACTCCCATTGATACCGCTATCCAAAATGCAGACCCTAGCTGCATCAGCAGCGGGGGAAGGAATGTTTCGAGGGAGCTCGTTGATGTCGCGATTTAGCTGGCGAATGCTGATCCCAGTTGCAGGAAGGAGATCTACAAGTCGCACATCACGATGATCTAGCAGCAATTGTGCCTGGTCTGTGGTGACCTCAACTCGGTACAACAGCAGACTGTCCAGATTGATCTTGTCGAGCTTTCGGATTTTCTGGCTCTCTAGCCAGCCCTCGAAAGCAGTTGTGAGCCGGATGCGGTTGGGGTGGTTCGCCACGTCAACAGGCCAAAGTTCGACGTCAAGCTTAAAGCTAGGAGTGCTTGGAAGGCCGATATTCTTGAGCGCCCAGCTCTTGCGATCCTCTGCGGACCACGCCTCGATCCCTTCGATCGCTTCCAAGATCTGGCGGTAGGTCAAGCTGGTACCCAAGACACCCAACTTTTTCAGGTGGTCGGCGAACATGGACAAGCCAGCCTCCGTCGCAAACACAACGCACAGCTGTTTGTCTTCTTGGCTGATGAATTCCAACCCGTGGTGTGACAAGTTGGCGAACGTAAGTGCGCCCTCGTATTTCAGTTTGAGGACGAAGGGGGAGCCGGCAGAGGAGCCGATTTGCTTTCTGGCTAGGCCTTCAGCTGTTGCGAAGTAGCCATTCAGTTTTTGGCCATGCCCGCGAAGATCCCCGCGGGTCACGAAATGGGGAGGGTTTTTCGTCCGGCGCTGGTTATCCAGTACCTCGCGCGCAATGTTCAGGTGCTTGTAGGTAGCCACAGTTTCTTCCCTGAGGGCTGATGTTTAGGACTTCCTGAGGTCTTCCCTAGCAAGGGCGCTCTTCAGCTCCTTGATAGTCAGAAATTCTTGCTCCCGCAAGATCATCCGTTTCGCTGCACGGCGTATTACGCGCTCGACGTCCGCACCACTCTTACCCTTAAACTCCTTCAATACTTCTTTGTCGTCAATCTCAAATTGACGACGGATTCCCCGCAGCTTCAGATGCAAAATTTCTTTCAGCTGTTTCTCATCTGGAAGGGGAAATTCGATGGACTCATCAAATCGCCGCCAGATAGCCGAGTCGAGGATTTTCTCATGGTTCGTAGCGGCGATAATCAAACTGCTACCTTCGTATGAGTCCATCATCTGAAGCACAGCGTTGACTACTCGGCGCAGCTCGCCATGGTCACTGCCGTTGTCCCGTTCTTTGCCGATAGCATCGAATTCATCGAACAGGACCACAAACGGATGCTGGGCAATAAAATCGAAGACCTTTCGAAGGTTTGCGGCAGTCTCGCCCAGGAAGGAGGAGACCAGCGCATCTAAGCGGACGATGGCAAGTGGTCGGTCGAGCTCAAAGGCCACGACCTCAGCAGCCAAGGTCTTCCCGCATCCAGGGGGACCGAAGAAGATGACCTTGCCAGCAGGCTGCATTCCATAACTGCGTAGAACATCAGCCCGTCTGTTTTCCTCAAGAATTTCCTCCAAAGCCGCAGAGCTGCTCGGAGGAAGAATCACTTCGTCGAGTGAGCGCTTGGGCGATCGGATATCCAGCAGCGGTAGACCGCGTTCTTTATCGACAGGGACATCATAATGGGCACGTTGCGTGCTCCCCGATGCCCGTAAGTTCGATTCACCGCCGTACAGAATCTGTTCCAAATCATTCGCTAGCAGATGGTGCTGCTTTTGCCGCTCTTCTTCAATAACGGCTTTTGACGCGAGGCGAAATGCATTCGCATCGCCCGCAGTGCCTGCTCTGAACAGCTGCCGAAGAATTTTACCATTTGCCATTTCACACCACCTTGTTTATTGCTGACTCATAACGTGTTTAGTCGTCGACTTAACCTATCGCAGCTAAACAGTTCGCAATAACCCGTCTCGCACTTTGGTTTTCATAATTCAGGACTCCATTCCTAATCAACTTTCATCTACATGCGAAGCTATTTGTAACGGGGTGGCTGGCATGGCGGGGTAGCCTAGTCCACTTTCGACCCTCCTTAAACAAAATTCCGCCGAGCTGTAGCCTGTCATCCCAACTCACGGCCAATGGCTTGAGTCATCCAGAAGGACAAGAAAAATTCTTCCTGAGCCCAACGCGCCCCATGACATCCCGTCATTTGAGCGCTTGTCAGTGATGGAGGTTAGTCGATGACGGTCAAAGGTACGTGATGCGAGATGAATTACGGTACCTTTTCGTCGCTCTGGAAATTGTGAGTGATTCGCTCGTGGGTGACTCCATTGGGTGTGTTGTCATATCGGCAACACAGATCGGAGCTGCCAGCGCAGTGCTGGCTTTTAGATCGCGATAGGTGACCGCAAAGCCGTTTTATTGGTGCTTTCAGGCACTGGCCAAGTCCCTGATCCTGAGTACCGTGGTGGTTGAGCAGTTGGCGTGCCTGGCCGTTGCTCGGATGCCAAGGCCGGCACCGAGCAGTTCCGTAACGCGCTTGTGCAAACCTTCATCGATCGGCCGGCCTTGATACTTACCGGCAGCTTTGGCCTTCTCGATACCCTGGGCCTGGCGCTCACGGCGTTGCTCGTAATCCTTGCGGGCAATGGCTGCCATCATTTCCACCAGCATCGAGTTGATAGCGCCAAGCATCCGCCCGGTGAACTCGTCGCCCTTCGTGTCCTGCATTCCCTGGTGACTGGTCGGGAGATCGAGCGCGACGATGCGCAGTCCCTTGGAATCAATCGTGGCCTTGAGCTTCTGCCAATCCTCCACCGGCAAGCGGGAAAGCCGGTCTATTGACTCCACCAGCAGCACGTCACCCTTGCGCGCATCTTTAAGCAGACGCAGCAACTCGGGCCGGTCGGCGGAGGCGCCACTGGCATTCTCAAGATACACGCTCGCAATGTCCTTGTTATGGTCGCTGGCGAACTGTTCAAGCGAGGCCTGGGCGCGGCTGGCGTCTTGCTCTTCGGTTGATGCTCGGAGATATGCGCGGATGAACATGATGTGCCTCACGTATCAGTTAGGGTGTTCTACTAATACTGTTGCACTATGGGTGTCACTTATCAAGCGGAAAGGGCAAATAAATTTGAATATGCCCGTATCAGCTAAGGCATACCTATAACTGCCGTAGTCGCATGATTGCGCCTGTGATGTCTTGAGCATTCCGGTCCAGCGTTTCCATGGCCGCAATTGCGTTAGAGGCAACGCTCCCCACACCATTCTCAGAAAGCCACTTGGTCACCTCCTCAATGGCCGCACACATGGCGTGCTGGTTGTGCAGGAGTAGTGTGAGTGCGTCTGCTGTGGCTATGTTGGCTTCGGAGTTATCTGACATGGGAATCATCCTTGAGTAACTGATGTGGGAAGACTAGCTGAACTCGCCATTGGCTTGAGCCACTTCTCCAAATCCGCTGACGCTTGGGCAATTAGAATGACTTGACCACCCATTTGCATTTGACCTAACCAACTATCTGCGAGGATTTTACCCGCCCCCTTAGCAAACATTACCGGCAGTGAACGACCCATTGCAGACATTCGCTAACAACAGAAAATCCTGACCGTCGTCATTCAGGCGCCATCATGACTGAAAGCGTCATCTTGATGAACTCTTCGTTTTGTCGATGGCTTCCAGGGCTCCGCGCACGTTGTTAGCGACATCAGTTGACCCGCGTTGCTCGACCCAGTTTGAAAGCTCCAAGATTGCAGCTTCTAAAGCGAGCTGATTATCGTTGAGTTTGAATAGCAGGGAAGGGAGCAGGTCTTCGTTGGACATCTCGATTCCTCCATGGAAAATATCAGCATAGTCCTTAATGACGTATTGTTATTCCCGTTCTAGCTGGCGGGCATCTGATGTCACCGCCTCCATTATTGAGACCAGCTCCTCAAGCAGTTCTGCGTAGTGGTGTGTCAGGTAGAGAGCAATGGCTTGATTTCGAAGAAGACGCATGAGGTACCCTTTGGCAACAACCAAGACCAGCATCGTTTCACCCAAAGTATCTTCGACTTGTTTATAGTCGTGTTGCAAATTTTCCATTTCCCGCTCCATCCGTGCAATGTCCACTGCACTGACTTCATTGGTTGGCTTTTTCTTTTGTTCAATCAGCATCTCAGGACGAGACGCTGCCAACACCATTTGAGCGTAATTCCTGGTGAAGCAATTGGCCGAGATCATCATTTCAACCGTTTCGATCTGCCGAATTGGTTTCATCTGACGAAGGCACCGAAATACATCCTGCGACACCATGCGAACCTTAAGCATTTCCGCTGCCTCTGGCGCGATGCCCCGAAGTAAATTTTCTCGTGCGTGGACTCGATCAACATTGATCCCTAGCACTGTTGCAATACGAGAGGCTTCGATCCCCTTTTTCAACGCAGAGACGATCATTTTATGTTCTTGTATCGGCGTTAGCCGGTTGATTTGCCGGTTGTAAGTAAAACTCTCGTCATCCGTAGAAATCAGGCAAAGGGCCTCAGTCGCACCGAGTGACTTGAGTGCTTCTAGCCGAAGGTGTCCATCCAACAACATGAACGAAGATATCCCACCAGCCATGACCTGTATGGGATGAACCACCAAAGGTTCAATCACGCCTAGTTCTTTTATCGAGCTCAGAATGCTGGCATATTTTTTACTACCAGCCATCAGGTGATCGACCTTCCGCGATGGAAGAATTTGATCCACTGGAATCGCAATGACACGTTGCTCGAAAGCCTGCTTGATCTCTGACATCACTGATTCTCCCCAAATATCCGGTCTGCGAGAGGCTTGGGTAAATCAGGGATTTCTTCGTTGCGAAGCAGGGTGCTGAAGTAATCGTCGGCCATTAATTTGCGCATGGCCGTAACGATGATCAGTAGCCGTTGCTCGTTGATGTCCGACTTTTTGATCATGACTTTCTGGCGCCGTACTTCCTTTTGATAGGTGTTAAGGAGCTTCTGAGGTGTAGTCTTCTCCGTGCTTGCTTGCATTTGTCCATATTGCTTGCCAAAGGTTTTCCGTCTGTCAATCAATCGGCGAACCTTCATCAGTTGCTCGCCTTTCAGTAGACCGCTTTCATAGGCGTCAATCATGGCTTGTTGTACTTCACCGTCCTTAGAGCAAGCGATGTCTATGGCCAGTTTTATGGACAGCCATCCTTTCTCGACTGCAGCAATAAGTCGGTCCTCTCCTTGGCGTAACAACACTAGAATTCCTTTGATGTAGCCATTGTCGAGGCAAGTTTTTCCGGCGATCTGCTGACAGGTGTAGCCGCGTTCGGAAAGAATTTGGATCGCAGTCAGGAGCTCGATATTGGAATGCTTCCTGCGCGCCAGGTTCTCCACCAGACCGATCAGGTATCTATCCGCCTCGCTAGCACTCACAACAATGCATGGTATTTTTTGCTCACCTAATGCTTGAAATGCCTCAAAGCGACCTTGCCCACAAACTATCTCAAACGCTTCACAGCCATTGGTTGTGGGTGCGACTGTTATCGGACGCTTCAGGCCTAATGCTGAGATGTTCTCGACCAATTTGGCGAAGACTTGTTTGTTGCGTGCACGGGGATTGAGTACACGGATGTCTTTCAGTGGAATTAGACGAATCGTCGACTCCTCCGCTACATGCATCCGGGCTCTGCGAGGGGTTTGAATTACCGTCATGCCACTCTCCTATAATCAGCGCGGCGCGTCAGTTCCGAGAGGATGTCCAATGTTTCGAACCGGTAAATCTCGAGGCATGCCTGATTGTTTTCCGCCAGCCGTAGGTGAGGGGATGCCATGTCGATGGTGGGCAGGATGTAGTAATCCTGAGCTGCTTCTTCGAGTTCTTTCATTCGCACGGCGATGGTCAGGTCAGGATTCAGGCCTAAGTCGAAACGAATTTTCCAGCGCTTATAGCCAGCGATTGAAACCTGGCAGCGACACAACACGAGAGAAATTGACAATTCCTTGTTAATCAGCATGAGGCCGGTGTTCGGATCAACCGTTACATCGCCACCCACCTCCGCTATTTTCAAAATGGTGTGCTGAAGCAGCACAGGGTGCATCTCGCGAAGTCTTTTGTTAGCTTCGATATATTGGTAGTTGCGTGCAGGTGTGTAACCGATTAGGGAATAACAGCGAAGCAAGCTTCCAAATCGATGCTGGTAAGCACTGCTTGAAGGACACCCTTCTGCCTCATCAATGACAAGACCCGACAAAAAACCGCGACGTTCATAGATGGCCTTCAATACGTGCAGCATCTCCTCATCGGGCATTCGATACGAACGCGTTTGGATGATCGACTGAGCGGCTTGAAATAGGATCAAGTTGACGATAGGGCTGAAGGCACCATTCGCCCGAACCCACTCTTCAGGAGGGTTTTGGGTTCGCGTTTGTTTAAGTTTGAACGAGCTATGGTTCCACACGTTATTGCCGACGTACTTCTCATTAATCAGTACTTGGTGCACGGTGCCCCTAGACCATTTTCTAGAACGGTCATTGAGCACGCCTTGAGCATTTAACCAATCGGCAATCTCGCGCTCGCTCCTGCCTTCTTCCACGAACAGTCGGTAGATGTGCAACACAATTTCGACTTCGCCCGGTGGGCCAGGTACCAAAATTACCCGGTCTGTTTGAATGCTTTTATGTTCACCTACGCTCAGTTCGTTTTTGGGTGAACCGGTGCTGTCGATTAATTGCCGCCTGAGTCCAAATCCCGCCGGCCCACCCTGACGATATCCAAGCTCGATGAGCCGAGATTGTCCTGCGAAAACCTTCACCGAGAGCTCCCGGCTGTATTCACCTGCCATCATCCGCTTCACGCTTTTGACGATGTTGGATACTGGCGAGCCATCGTTGGTGAACTGCTCCGCGCAGTATTGAACCGAGACACCTGCTTGTCTGCACCGCACTTCATAGCTGGCGCTGACGTCTGGATCTTGGAAGCGGCCCCAGCGGCTGACGTCGTAGACCAGAACTGTTGAATAGTCGGCGCGACCACTCTCCACGTCGAAGAACAATTGTTTTAGCGCATCTCGACCCTCCAGGCGAAGGCCACTTTTACCCATGTCCGTGTAGACCTTAATGATCTCATGGGCGTGGGCGGCCGCATAAATGCGAATGACATCAAGCTGATTTTCGGTCGAGTACTGCTGGTGCTCGGTAGACATGCGGACATACGCGGCTGCCAAGGTCGCGCTTGATCCATTGTGTGCATCACCTGCGCCAATGAGCCTGTGCATCGACAACCATCCTCAATCTCACCCACGGCTACTAAGGCGACATCAAGCCGTGATTAGCCACCACGTTGTCCGAAATAGTTCTATTGAAGGTAGAAGACCGGGGAGAGAAAAATGTTCACGAAAACGGGCAAATCTTTTCTGGCTCCAGAGCAATATGCAGCGGAGATTGCTAAAGCCCTTCACAAGGAGCTCGGTGAGACGCATCAGGCGACGAAAACATTGATGCGTTGGACGAACGCGAATGAGCGGACAGTTAAGAACTGGCTGGCCGGAAGTAATGGCCCGAAAGGCGACCATTTGGTGGCACTGGTGAAGCACTCTGACCTCGCTCTAGCTGCGTTTCTCGGAATGGCAGGAAGACCGCATGCGTTGACTGCATCGGAGCTCCCATCGCTAAGACAGAAGCTTCAGATGGTGTTAGAGAGGATTGATTCGTGCCTAACGCTCGAAAATTGATCTTTGCAAACTGACGGAAAACAAAAAGTGTTCACTTGTTGGAGTGGCTGCTTTTGGCCGTTTTCTGCCTGATGGGAAAGGCAGAAGTCGACCCAATATAGATAGTCCGTTCCGTTCCTTTCCTTTCCTACTCAGCGCCTGCAGATGAGCGACATGTGCTGTCGCTCCCGCAAAGCAATCTTGCAGCACCGAAGATTGCACGTGGTCGCCATGCTCATGTCACTCCCTCTCACCTTTGTCTGTCCCGAATGCTTCTGGAAAACGACCGTCTTGCCTTGTTGTGATTCAAGACCGAGCGTTTTACCGCCTCCCACAAGCTGCCCGGCTTGCCATGACTTGCCACTCGGATACCGGGAGGCGACCCACAAAGAGGTGCTCAAGGCGCGTCTGGAAGAATTTCTGATCCTGAACAAGATAGAGCGCGACATACCTTGTCGCCCCACTGAAGACAATGACTGCAAATCAAGGAACCACTTATGAAAAACCTGCTTGCAGTGATCGGATTATTTGTCGTTCTGCAGAAAGGCTACGCGTTCTATCGCGAATACAGCGATCTCAAACGCGATGCCCAGAGCCGGCGTGCCCCCGGTTGAGCAGGCGCAGACAATTGCACATGTCTAGACTTTAGTTTTATGGAATACAGAAAGATGGCACTAAGCCATCCGATCTCGTAGCATCGATGCTAAGTTGGCGCCAAAATGGCGACCATCCATTGAATAGGCTTACAAGGTAGTTGCCATGTCTCAAGCGAAGGATACGCTGCTGCGGCTGTTCGCATTGCTGCGTCTGATACCCACGGAGCCGCAGCGCATTGCTACATCGACACTGCTGGAAAAGCTCCGGGACAAGGGTTTTTCCGTAACGCTGCGCTCCGTTCAGCGCGATCTGAGCCGGTTGTCCATTCCCTTCTCGCTGCAGTGCAACGACAGTGAAACTCCCTTTCGCTGGAGTTTCACTCGCGACGCGCCGCTGAAACTGGAAGACATGGACACCCCGACAGCGCTGGCGCTCTACCTCTCCGAACGACATCTGACCACCCTGCTCCCGCAAGCGGTGCTGGACCAACTCGGCCCCCAATTCAGGCGCGCCCGAAACTTTCTGGGCGATCTGGGTAACAACGGCCTGGCGGATTGGGCAAAGCGGGTCCGAACGGTTCCCAACGGCAAAACCTTGCTTCCTGCCAGCATTGCACCCCAGGTCTGGAGTGAGGTTTCAACCGGCTTGCTGGAGCGCCGGAAACTGGAAGTGACGTATCAGAGCCGCAGCAAAAGCGAACTCAAGCAGTTCCGTCTGCACCCCGCCGGACTGGTGTCCCGACACGCCATCAGCTACTTGGTGGCATCGGTTGATGGCTACGACGATCTTCGCCAGTTCGCCCTGCATCGCATTCGCGAGGTCAGGGTCCTGGATGAAGTGGCGGAGTTGCACGCCACGTTCGACGTCGACGACTACATCGACACAGGGATTTTCAACCATCGACAAGCCGATGCGCAGGTCGAACTGGTCGCCGACGTTCACCCGCAGATCGCCGCCCTGCTCAGTGAGACACCGCTGAGCAGCGTGCAGAGCCTCAGCGACCTCCCTGACCACAGCTGGAAACGCTTGCACGCTCAAGTGTCGCTAGACCGGGACACGCTTTGGTGGATTTTTGGGCTCAACGACAACATTCGGGTCCATGCGCCACAGGTCTGGGTCGATGAGATCAGCCAGAAGCTGAACAACTTGCGAACCCTCTATTGCGACGCCGTCTCAACAAGCACCTGATGCCCGACAGCGCGCCGATCAACCCTCTGTATATAGATGATGCCAAGGAAGCTCCATGGACAACCAAACTAAAAAGGCATTGAACAGCTCAGTCAGCCTCTGCCCGATCTGGCCCACCCAGGCGTCGGAAAAGATTGGCCACATGCTGGGCGAAATCAATCACGCGAACGCCATCATCGACAAGATTGCCGGAACCGCGCAAAACAGCGCGATCAAAGGTGGGTTCGCCGCAGAGACATGGCACGCCGAATCATTCAACCTGGACGCGATCCTCAAGGACAAGGAAGTCCGCGCCTTCACTGACAACTTCACCAA
The DNA here is from genome assembly GCF_036884845.1 of Pseudomonas sp. MAG733B. Lineage (NCBI taxonomy): Bacteria > Pseudomonadati > Pseudomonadota > Gammaproteobacteria > Pseudomonadales > Pseudomonadaceae > Pseudomonas > Pseudomonas sp. MAG733B. Next base: position 816,191 of record NZ_CP145732.1, on the reverse strand, counting down.
CACCCCGTTAGCGAAGAATCACACCACCCACGATATCGTGGTCATGAAGGGCGACGAGCAACTGCTCGGAGCGCAATTGAAATATTTCAAGAATGGCGATGCCACGCAGAAGGCATTCAGATCCACCAAAGACGGCATTCATCAGTATCAGGACAGTGATGCATTCATCGGGCCTGCAGATCAGATCGAACAGATCAAGGAAGCGGCCAAACGAGACATGCGGAGAAACCAGCAAACGCGGCCGGAAGTGGCCAATGCCGCCGAAAAGGTTCGCGAGAAGACGACGGGCAACCTCGATGTCGAGGGCGTTCAGTCAACGCCTCTGGGCAAACGGGACGCCGAGCATCTGGGCAGCGGCACCGAGGCAGGCAAGCAATTGCATGAAAAGATGCAAAACGGTTACCTGAACAAGGCCACCGTTCAACAAAGCCTTCACGCGGCAGGTTCGGCAGCTGTCATCACTACGGTGATCGCGGGCAGTATCAATACTTTCCAGTCAATCAAACAAGTCCGCGACGGCGAAATCACGGTGGAGCAAGCGACTTTCCAGATTCTCCAAAACACCGCAATCGCCGCCGGTGACAGCGCGCTGAAGGCAGGCATCGCGACTGCGACGGTCAGCATCACAGCACGCAACTTGCCTGCCCTGTTCGCGGGCTCGGCGTTCAAGCGCACCTTCGCCAACAATGGTGTAGCTGCTGCTGCGGTATGTGCCGTGGATGTGGTGCAGAACGTGGTGCTGTTTGCCGCGGGCAAGATCACAAGCGAAGAGTTGGAAACCCGAACGGGCCACAATTTACTGCAGACTGGTGCAGCTGTCGTCGGCAGCTCGGTGGGCGCTGCAGTGGGCGCTCTCGGTGGACCGATCGGTGCGCTGGTGGGCGGCATTATCGGCGGCCTGATCACCACGATGGCCATGAGCATCGCTATCGACAACCACATCGAGAAAAGTTTCCGGTTGACGCTGACCGCCACCGAACACGTGGTGGGTAACGCAATGATCATGCATGACTCGCTGGAATACCTGCAGATGTCGCAGTCGTTCTATGCCGAATTTAACAAGGGCCTGTACTTGTCCGAGCGCCACTTTGCTGGCCAGGTCAAGACCATGGCAGCCCAAAGCACACAGTTGAAGAACCTGATCGATAATCTTTAAGGCATATTTTCAATGAGCGAAACGGTCGAAGCAGCACCCCAGGAAATCTTCAATCAACCGCTGAACGCCTCGGAGCAGGAAGCGGTTGAGGCACTCGTTGCCCAGCACCAGAACAACGCAGCGCTGACCCAGCAACTGGCAGTGGATGCTTCACGGCTGGTCACGTGCAGCGAGGAACGCCTGAAACAACAAGCCGAGAGCGGATTCTTCAAGCGGTTTGCCGGTGCATTCAGCGGCAAGAATCGCCAGAACCAGTTGCAGAACCAGGTTGACGCGCTGCACATGCAGAAATTCGCATGGCACTACCTCAAGCAACTGCAGCAGCAGAACCTGATCAACGCCCAGAGTATTGCGGTGATCCGCAACAACCTGGGCACGATGAACGAATACATCATCGAAACCCGTAATTTCGTCTTGGTAGCGGTCGACAAGATCAATCGCCGCCTGATCCGGGTTGAGAACAACACCAATTTTCACCAATGGTCGCTGAACATCGAAGCGAACAAACGTCGCTACAAATCGATGCCCAAGGGGCTGCTGGTGCTCAACCTGGCGTATGACTTCATGCGCAGCCACCCCGGCGTCATGCTGACCACGCAAGACATCAACCACCTGATCGTCACGCTGGAAAAGCTGGACGTGGACTGTGACGAAGAAGTCCAACTGTTGAGTTTCATCATCGACCTGATCGATCAGATCGAAACCACCAGCATCGAACGCTACCGCTCGGTCATCGAGCTATCGTTCGAAGAGCACGTCGCCGATTCGTACTTCGTCCAGAAAAACATCTCGGGTTTGGCGTTCAACTCGCTGTATTACCTCTCCGACGAGTACGACCGCATCATCGACATGATCTCGGACGGCGAGGTCTGTGACAGCGACGAGAAGCGCGAGCGAATCATTTCCAGATTCTTTGGCAAGGCGTTTTCCGGCCTTTATACCCAGTACCGGATGCGCGACCTGATAGAGGAAATCATCGGCGGCAGCCTGCTGACTCTGGAGATTTACAAGGATCAGCACGGTCTTAACGCCTTGCCCGACGAACCCGCCGAAGATGCCCAAGCCGAGCCGGTTGCACTGGTGTCGTCGTTGCCGGACATCCACTCCCACACCTTCTTCGACACCACTGACGATCTTGACGCCCGACACAACTACCTGTTGCTGTTCGCTCTGTGCATCGAGAACTCGGCGTCATTGAACAGACAGGGCCGGGAGTTTCTCGAGTTGCTGGCGCACAAGGCCGGGTGCCCGCAGGCGCCAATTGAAATCGCAGTACTGGCGGACAACCCCCGCAAGGTTCAGGACTACTTGCCGATCCTGCAGGATCTGCTCAAAGGCGACGACAAGACCTACACCTGGCTGCTCGATGCGTTCTACCTGCTGACGCTGTGCCAGAAACAGATCGAAGGTCCTCATGTGCTGCGTATCCTGAACGCGCTCAAGCCCGCACAGTTCAAGGAAAACTTCGCCCGTGGGCTGGTGATCAGTACCGAACAGGATGAAGAGCAAGTGCTTGCGGCTGCCGAGAAGTTGCAGCAGCAGACCAACGGCTGGAAAAACATCGTTCGCTACCGCGAGCTGCGTTTTGAGCAGACCTTCACCGAGGCTCGCGCCAGACTGCGCACGGTCGGTCATGAGGCCAGCAGTCTTTCGTTCGATCTGACGAAAGCGACCCTGAAAGCCTCTGATTATTCGTTCTTCATGGAAGCATGGGACGACTCGTTCCTGAGCAAGGTCAGCAGCAAAGTGGAGGGAACGGCTTACACTCTTGGCCGTGGTTCCTGCCTGTCCTCGCTGAACGAGATGCGCAAAAAAATCAGCGAGTTCATCTCCGGACATTCCAGCACGCTGAACCAAGGTAATAGCATGCTGGCGCGCTGGGGCCTGCCCACGATCTCCTTCAAGGACGAATCCGGCTATGCCGATTTCGAGCTGGACAACTCCGCAGCTAACGGAGATTGGTACGACCAGTTCAATCACTTCGAACGCCAGCTCGACGACACACTCAGTGCCTTTTCAAATGCCTGTGCGGACGTGGCCGAACAGCTCGCGCAATTCATGGAAGGTCGATTCGACGAGTCCGTGGTTGAGCGCAAAGCAAAGCAGCGTGCCGAGCGACTTCATCAGGAACAGCAGGAAAAGCTGGCCAAACAGTCGGTCGTCATCGAAAAAGATGACCGGGATCATTTGTTCAGCATCGAGTGGGGTCAGGTACAGCACCCTCCCTGCGACCCCGAGAAAATCCAGTACATCAAGACCGATGGCATCACGTGGTTGATCGTCGACCACGACAACCGGGTGTATCGCAGCCTGGATCGAGAGCACTGGCAGAACGTGCGTCTCAGTGCCACCGAAAACGCACCCGCCATCTCCCAGCTGTATTTCGTGGGTGGAATATGGATTGCCATAGCGGGTTACAACGACGGGTTCTATTACTCCCGCGATGCGCAGAACTGGAAACAGACCCGTTTCCCGGATGCGCAGGGCTGGGAGTTCACCCGAACTGAAGAGGTCATCCGGTTCAACGGCCTGTGGCTATGGAGATTCAAGGAGCGCAAGGAGTACTCCTACGTCGAAAAAGGGCTGATTTTCGACTCTACAAAGACCGGCAGCTACGACGAGGTCGCCATCTTCTGCACCGCCGACCTCGACGGCCCATGGCTGCGCTGGGAAGACGCACCGAACTTCTCGGAGGGAATCGAAGTAGAAAGCATCCAGCCGCTGCCCGATGGAAGCAGCTTACTCGCATTCTGCAAGTACAACTGGGTATTTAAGTCACTGAAGAAGAAGAACAACGCGGCCTCGTTCGTCAGCTATTACGTTGCCGGTAAAGGCTGGCGAACCTGCACCTGGGCGAGCGAAGACGACAGCTACGATGCACCGCTCATCACGCGTATGGGACAGACTGTGATGTGTTTCTACTCGGATCGTGTAATGACGTCCGACAAAGGCTATGAGTGGAAGCTTCAATCCAAAGACATTCGCATCAATGCCAGCGCCCATCTGCGAGATGTCAGTCTGTTTACGACACGCTGGGGGCGAGAGGCGCTCTACGTGAGCCAGACAGGAGAAAACTTTGCGGAACTGGTACTGGAAGAAGGCAATTGGAAGCACTTCGCGGCCAACGAGCAGGGCACCTTGAGCGTCTACTCGCCGAACAAGCATGAAACCTTCCTGCGAAGCGGCAACTACATCTGCCAGCCGAAAGCGTAGCGCGGATCGGGGGGGCATCGTCGATGCCCCCTCTGTCATCAACTCGACGATTCAGTCGATGAACACCCGTTATTTGAAAGAGATGGTGACGAGTGGGCGCGTAGGCCATGAACATCGACATTACCTCCAGTTACGAGTCGTTGAACAGCCTTGCCGGGCCGTCGCACAAACGATGGGCGGACTTCTAAGGGACACCGCGAGTGAGTATTCGCTTCTGGTCGAGCATTTTCGGATCTCAAGCGTCCGTTTCTGGCCGGTTGTTGCCTCTCGCGAGGGGTTCTACTGGCAGTGCTTTATTCGATACAAGTGGACGGCCATGGCTGGCTTTTCAGTGGACAAACTACCTGTTGTTGATCTACGTCTGAATCACTTCATTGGTTGTGAAATCGAACCACTTCATGTCCAGTTTCTCCTCGATGGAAGCGAGAAGTCATACAGTATGCTTAAGGGGAGTGTGGTTGATTCACTCATTGGGGTAACCCCATCAGAGGCGTTGTCATATCCCCACCGCATTGTTGTTTTCAGGTGCACCTCAGGTGCAACACATAACCGGACAAAACGGAACGGACGAGTCTTAATTTCAGGGCTTAGGAAAGGTATTTTTCGTTGCACTTTGTCGGGACAACTCAAAGTGATACGCGTCAACAAATTCAGGGCGGGTAAGCACTTGGTAATCGCCATCCGTGGCGTTCGCTTAGTCTAGAATCTCGCGACGGATCTTGTCCTGCTCTCGCAACTCCTCGGCCAGCTCTCGCAGCAGCGCCCTCATCCCACCTGTCCACGCATTGCGCGATGAAGCAGCCTTACCCTCGGCGCTACGCGGTCCGGTGCTTTGCTCCCAAGGTCGCCATTGCCGGATCAGCTCCGCCTGCCGTGCCCGTCGCTCGGGTGTCCAGCCGTTCACCATGCTCAACCTCCAATAGTTCGTTCTGCGCTTTTTTGGTTTTCCGCGTGCGCGCGGGCTTCTCTTGGATACTGTTGTTGACCTGGACCTGATTGCCGATGTTCGCCTGCTTCACGAAAGCGACTTGCTTGGGGGCCTTGAGTTCGCCCAAGGTCTGCAAGGTGGCCCGGGCCTGGTTCTGGGCCTTGAGTGCGAGACGCATGTAGGACTCCAGCCCGCCCATGTTTTTAGATGACAGTGCCCGACTCGCAAGATGCACGAATAGAGCATCCAGAGAGTGCGCTTGCGATACCAGCATGTCTTCTGCTCGGCTCATGTCGCCGCGGTTGATTGCAGTCGTCTGCCGACCCAGTTCGAGGACAGCCTCGAGGAAGGGCGTCTTGCCGAGCAGGTTACTACTGACAAGCAATGCGGCGTTCACGCACTCCGGAGTCAGGTAATTGCGGGCATTGGCCTTTTCCTCATTCTCCTCAATGACAAATTCCACTGCCGGGGCATCGTTCATGCGCTCGTCTCCATCTGGGTGTTGTTATAACGCTGGCGCAAATCAACGCCAGCCGCGCAGTAACGGCCGGTTGCCGCATGGCAGGCGCGGCAGCTCATCAGATGGTTGGTGTGTACTGCATCAACCTCCCGCCATGCCTGTGACGCCGTAGCTGCGGTATGGATGGTGTGCTGCGGCTCAGAGTCCTCCACAGCGTGCACCTCAACCGGTTGTTCAACCCGCTGCGGCCGGTTGATCCACGCCGGGCTAACGTGGATCGTGTCGGCCACCAGCACGACGTCCGCATCGGCCAACTCGGCAAGGTCGTGCGGCTCCAAATGCCCCTCGTCCAGCAGCACAGCAGGATGGGTGCCGAGCAGACGCGCGACACGAGGCAGCCAGAGGCTCGACGGTGCAGGTGTGGGCGATGGCGCGGCGAGTGTGCCGGTTAGCGCCTTGACGATCTCCGCTTCTAAGAGCGGGCGCTCAAAGCCTGGCGCTGCCACTACAGCCAACAGGGCATCGCCGTGCAGCTGATGAGCCTTCTGTTTTGCGATAGCGGTGTCGAAATCGCCGCATGCTTGCACCACCTGCCCGTTGGCCAGCACCAGCAGGTGCAGCCAGCAAAGCGTCGGATCGTTGGCCGCATTCAGTTCGGCCATGAGCTCGACGCGGTGCTTGCATACATAGAGGCGAACGGCATCTGTGATGCGGTCAGCGGGGCGCAGACGCAGTTTATTTCCGTTGAGCTCGGCGGTGAAGCCGGCCCGGTATAGGTAGTCCAGGGCGGCCACGGTCAAAACTCCTCAAAGTCGACTGCAGGCACCTTGGCATGCTGTCCGTTCTGTGTCCGGTTTTCGTCCGCTTCCCGTCCGGTTTGTCCGGTATTAACGATCTTCAGACTGTCCGTCCGGTCCGGTTCCCCTAAGGGAGGCAGGACAGGACGGACAAGAAATACATGCGCACCGTCGATTCGGATTTGCTGACGATCAATCAGGGTTTTCTTCACGTCGTGAAAACGCTGGCGAGAAATTTCGGCTTCTTTACACTTCGATTTCCAAGCGTCAATTGGGATGTGTACCGGGTGATCTTCCCGGCCTTGGCTTTTCAGGCGTTCGGCAATATCCGCGTGCATCTGCTCAAGCGTTTCCAGCGCAGCCTTTTGCTGCTTACCCAAGTTTGCCGACACTGGTGATGCAGACGCGGTGAACTCAGTCAGACGCAGCGCGGCACCGCTGATCAGGCTGCCACTGTCGTCGCGCACTGATACTCCGACCAGTTCGAAGGCAAGTGAAGACGGCTCTTCTGCATCCTTCATCTTGTGCGGAATCAGTCGAACCAGGTTGTCTTCGTTGCTGCGGCTCACTTCGTATTCAGCATCTGCAGCACCTTTCAGTGCCGACGATCCGCGTGCGCCTCGCTCGCCATCCTTGCCGCTGTGGTGGACGATCAAGACAGTGGCCTTCCAGTGCCGACGCAGTGCGTCAACATTGCGGATGAAATGCCCCACGTCCGTTGCGCTGTTTTCGTCGCCTCCGAAATTACGGGCCATGGTATCGATCACAATCAGCACCGGGGATTCGCCAGTAGCTTCGGCAATCTGCTTAACCGCTTCTGCCACTTTTGCAGCATTTGTTTCGCTGGACAGATCCGTAGGGGCCTCTGATACGAATAGCAGTTCCGGCAAGGCAGTGTCGTTATGCTGCGCCCATGCGTGAAGGCGCCGAGCGATACCGTTGTGACCTTCCCCTGCGATGTAAATTACAACTCCCGGTTTCACCAAATGGCCGTGGAACGGCATGCCGCTAGCAATACAGCAAGACAAGTCCAAAGCAACGAACGATTTCCCCTTACCGGGAGGGCCGTACATCACCGTGAGTGCGTCTTCCTCGATATAGCTTTCAACCAGCCAGGCAACAGGCTTGATTGGCATATGGCAGGCCGCTACAAAACGGAAGTCGGGAGTGCTGATCTGCTGCTGGCGCTGTGTTGCCCACTGGTTGTGGTAGGGATCTTTTGTTTTCGCACTCATGCTTTCAACTCCAAGCCTGCCAAGCGATCCCGCGCCAGCTCGAAGCGATGGCGATCCTCTTCAGACAGTTCTGCACCTTGGGCGATTAGGGATTGGCCAATGAGGTGGACCATACGCTCACGCTCGATGGCAGCTCGGCTCGGACCCAGTCGACGTGGCTTGCTGCCGCAATCAGGGAACAGGTCGCGCAACTCCAGCTCGACGGAGGCGAGGATCTCGGTCACCGAACAGCCGACCCAGCACTTCACCAACAGCTTCCCGTCCTCGACCTCTGTGATATGCAGGCTGGGAGTCTTGTCATCATGTGCCGGGCAGCGAGCCGTCCACTTACCCGATTTCACTTGACGAACTTTGTCGAGACGCGACAACAGCTTGTCGGCGGGCATCACTGCAACACCTCGGGCACGTCATACGTGGACAGCGACAGCAGGATTACGAGGGTGTGCTCATGGCGGGTTAGGTCGGCGGCGGCTTTCTTCAGGCCGAACGCTGCCCGCCCGCGTTGATTCGCAGGTTTTTGGGTACGCATGGTTTACGCCTCCTGCGGAGTCAGGAAGGCTTCAACGGACTCAACCGGCCAGCGAACCGAACGACCGAAGCGCACGGCACGTGGGAAGCCAGGCATCTGCGACCAGCGCCACCAGGTCGTGCGGCTGACTTGGTAGCGAGTGCAGAGCTGTGCGGTGGTACCGAAGGTGCCAGGAATCGGCAGATTGGGTGCTGCAGTGGAAGGACTGACGCTATTGTTTTGTTGACTCATTTTGGGCATCCATTTTGGACTAAATGGGATTCCCCTCAGTACAGGGTAGAAAGTCACTAGTGCAGCACGACGGGTCGTAGGATCTACGTCGGTCGGACGGTACGAATTTGCATTGACGCCAAATTCAGGTGACTTAAACTCCCAGCATCTACAAGCATCGCCTGTGGATATTGAAGCCGGACTAAAAGCTTCTACCTTGGGGTGTGTACTGGCCTTGCCGATATGCATAAGGACGTTGTTCCGTCCCCCCAGATCAGCCCTCGACACCGCGAATGTCGAGGGCTTTTCTTTATCTGCATTTCAGCAGTAACTACGTTACCAGCAACCCCCGGCCACAGCGTGCAGGGCGTTTCATCTGGGTGTAGTACGTCTGGCCAGTAGCCGCATAGTAGCGAGGCGTGCGGGCCGTTCAAGTACACATTAGCGAACGATACTTGTTTGCAATAATGCCTCTACTCACCATACCTCACCATTCATCTCCATACCGCACCAAATGCACTAGAAATTATTTTTTGTTTTTTTCACTTTTATTTCCTTTTTTTCGACAGCGGCACCACTTTAGCGGTCTGCTGCTCCCTCAATACCTTCCTAAGCGCACGCTCGAACAGCTCGATGGCACGCCGTTTTTCCGGTAATGCCGCCTCGGGGCTATTTCGGTAGTGAATATTCGCTACGCCAGTCTGACCATGCGCTTGAAGCAGGTCGGACAGTTGATCGCTGATTCCGTGTCTCTGCATCAGTTGGGCGCAGGTGCGGCGCAAGTCGCGCGGAGAGAAGCTGGGGGTCTGCTTCCCATCTATAATTGCGTGCTCTGACTTCAGCCAGTCAGCAATGGCATGGCGTGGGCTGCTGACGACGATGTGCTGCTTTCCGGTGGTGGTCCACGGCCAGGAATGACAGCCGTTGATCTCCTTGACACACCTCAGAATGGCGACAGCCCGCTCAGTCAATGGAACTAGGTGCGGTCTGCTCATCGCTTGGCCTCCCCTCCCCTTACGGTGTATCAGGCGCACGGTGCCGGCTTCCAGATCGTAGTCATCCCAAGTGGTTTGGCAGACGTTGAAGATGCGCTGGCCGCCTGTGGCAATGACGAACTTGAACAACAGCGCCATGACCGGCCCGACGCCTTCGGTGGTTTCGACTGTTCCCCAGAACTTTCTCAACTCCGCATCAGAAAGCGCACGGGTTGCGGGGGCCGATACCTTCTCGACTGCTACCAACATGGCCGGATTGTTCACTAGGTTGTAGCTCTTGGAGCTCGACCTGCCGACCGCGTTCTCGGCCCGCAGACCATGATTGAATGCCGCAGCCAAGAACGAACGCATCCGGTCGGCCTGTACTTTCGCACCGCGATCCCAGATCGGATTAAGTATTGCGAGAATGTGGTCGGGGCGAATGTCTCGCGCCTTCATTGCCATGATGCTGGCGTGAGGGGCCAGCATATTGGTCTGATACAACCGCTCCAGTTCCTTTACGACGCCGGCAGTGGCCTTCTCCCTGCGCGATTCGATGTAGTCGAGGAATAGCTCTCCGAAGGTGCCGCGTGACGCTTCGACTTCGGCTAGGTGATGGCGCTCTCGAGCTTCCTCCTCCGCCTTCAGACGAGCAGACTCGACAGCGCGCTCATTTTGGATACGTGCCGCTTCAGCGCCTTCTTCCTGCTGTGCCAAGTACGCCTTAACGTCGCCGTGAGCTTTAGCTATCTGCGCCATTGCCGCGGCTTGGTCGCGCAGTTCCGGCAAGGTAAAGCCGACCTCCCGAGCAGTGCGTCGATACACTCCTAGCTTGATCAGCACTTGCTTGCCAGCCAGGTGATAGCGGTAGTAGCAAGCGGGCGAGCTTTCGTTCGCACGCTTGAATACCAGTGCCCCGGTGCCACGTCCCGGCAGGCTTTCGACCAGAGGTGAACAGCCGGGAGTCATCCCCCGCACTTTCTGGTCATTCACAGTTTTCGATGCGTTGCCCGCCATTGATCGCCCCTAGGTCTTGGTCACAGCTTTGGTCACAGCTTCTTGAATGACTTTAGACTACAACGTGCAACGAAGCGAAACAACGAATCGGGCTATTGCCCTTACAAAACGGTGACTTATCGGTATTTCGTTACACTCTGAATCTCGAAAAAACACCGGGACAAGCCGCTTGTAATCAGTAGTTCCCGGGTTCGATTCCTGGTGCCGGCACCATACAAAACAAAGCCCTCGTAGCAATACGAGGGCTTTGTTGTTTCTGCCGTTTAAAAAACCCGGCTCTTAGTGACCCGCGCTCTGCCCACCATCAACGTGCAGGATTTCGCCAGTGACGAACTTGGCGTTGTCCAGGTACACGACCGCTTGTGCAATGTCCTCAATCTCGCCCATGTGCCCGACCGGGTGCAGAGCGCCCAGTGCGGCGTGGGTTTCTTCGCCGTGCATCGGGGTTTTGATGATGCCTGGGCTCACCGCGTTTACACGGATACCGCGCTTGGCGTACTCGATGGCCAGGGAGCGGGTTGCTGCGTTCAGGCCACCTTTGGTCAGCGAGGCCAATACCGACGGTACGCCGTCGATCGCATGGTCCACCAAGCTGGTGGTGATGTTGACGACGTGGCCGCTGCCATTTTTTTCCATTTCGGCAATGGCCAGCTGGGTGATGTAGAAGAAGCCGTTGAGGTTCACCGACAGCACGTTGGCGTAGTCTTCAGCGGTATACGCGGTGAACGGCTTGGCGATGAAGATGCCGGCGTTGTTGACCAGGGTGTCGATGCGGCCGAAACGGGCGATCGCTTCACGGATCACGCGCTGGGCTGTTTCCGGTTCGCCGATGTCGCCGGCTACGGTGAGGATGTCCGGATCGGTGGACGGTTTGATCGAACGCGAAGTGGCGACGATCTGGTAACCGAGTTCACGGAAGGCCTTGACCATGCCATCGCCGAGACCTTGGGATGCGCCAGTGATGACAACGACTTTTTTCGAATTGCTCATGATGAAATCCTCAGACAATAAAAGAGTGGTGTAGAAAAATTGTGGATCAGGCTTCGGCGGGGGCCTGGGCCATTTGTCGCAACATCTGTTCGTAGTACTCGATCGATTGCGAACCGGACACCAGGTGACGGCCGTTCAGCACCATGGCCGGGACCGAATTGATGCCGTGCTGCCGGTAAAACTCCTCAAGCTCCCGCACCTCGTCGGCAAACGCGCCCGACGCCAACACCTCCCGAGCACGGGCTTCGTCCAACCCGGCTTCACCTGCCAGCCGCACCAGCGTCTGCTGATCACTCGGGTTCTGGCCTTCACTGAAGTAAGCGCGAAGCAGGATCTTCTTCAGCGCCACCTGACGCCCTTCCTCCAATGCCCAAAGCAACAAACGGTGAGCGTCGAAGGTGTTGTAGAAGTGGGTGCGCTTCTCCAGGTCGAACTTGAAGCCGATGGCATTGCCGCGTTCGATCTGCATCGCTTTGCCATTGGCGACGTCCTGAGCGGTACGTCCGTATTTGCGCATCAAGTGCTCGACGGCTTTTTCGCCTTCGGCCGGCATGCTCGGGTTCAGCTCAAAAGGCTTGTAGGTCAGCTCAACCGAAATCTCACCCGCCACGTTCTCGATCGCCCGTTCCAGCGCCGCCGCTCCCAGTGCGCACCAAGGGCACACCACATCGGAGACGAAATCGATGGTCACCGACGCCGTCATGACTGCCCCTCTTCCGCCAGTTGCTTGCGGTACTGGGTGGTGGTGATCCCGGCGTAGCCCCAGTTATCGGTGTCGACTTCCTCGATCACGATGTGGGTCAGGTCAGGGCGTTTGTTGAGCACGCGCTCCAGTGTTTCAGTGATCTCGGCAATCACCTGAGCTTTCTGCTCAGTGGTAACGCCATCGCGGGTGATGCGCACGCTTACGAAAGGCATGAGGGAAACTCCAGTGACCTTCCCGTCGGGATGATGGGAGAGGCGTTGGAGCTCAATGTATGGAGTTAGCTGGAGGGGATAAAGGTGGGGACGGGAACTACATTCGTTACGTGGTGTAATCAGTAAATCGCTGATCATCAAAAAAGCGGTTGCATCAAAAGCTCAATCGTCTAATCTCCATTTATCGTAAATTTTAGATAAATCTAAAAGAGTAAATTCTCATGGCAATTCAATTCTTTGATAGCCCGTTCCACGTTACGCACGACGAGGAACTTGCCAGCAAAATGGCGTTGAAAATGGAGCTGTCGATATTCATCAGTGACTGCATCAAAAAACTGGGTCTCAAGCAGAGCGAAGCGGCCTCCTTGTTGAACGTGACCCAATCACGCATTTCTGAGCTAACCACAGGCAAGATCGAGAAGTTTACGATCGACGCAATGATGGACATGCTGGATAGACTGGGATTTCGCACCACGTTCACGTTGCCCTCCAACGAAGCCGGTGCCCTTCCCCGGATAGTCATTTCTCAGTCTCGCGCCAGCTAGACATTAAACCCTAGGTTTCGTAGCTCCCTTTTCAGCTCCTTCAGCCGGTCTTGGGCAACGGCCATTGCGTGACGATCGGTTCCGTTTGTCGTTTTTACGAATGAATGAAGGACGAAAATGGTGCCTGCATACTTCGCAATGTAGACGCATCGGTATGCCGGATTGCCATTGATGATCAACTCAATGGCGCCCGCACCTACTGAACTCAGCTGCTTTATTGCGAGCTCTGGATCTGCGCTGTATTGCACACGCATCAGGTCTTTCCCGAACTCATCTTGCACCCAGCCCGGTAGATCTTTGTACTCACGCGTTGCAGCTTCGTTTACAAAAGCAAATCTCTTCAAAAGATGGATTCCTACCTGAAACAGTCGATTGCCCTCCGAACACCTCTGAGTATTCGATTCGGGTGACACTGTTTAGTAGTCATCGCTGGCTTTATCCGCAGTAAGACCTGGCTCCTTTTGATGTAGTCCGTAACGTGTCGCAATATTTGCGCACAAGGAAATCAACTCAACGAAAAAGCCCCGAATCATTCGGGGCTTTTGTGTTTCAACCTACGTGCTTGAATCTGTTCCTACACGATCACCGTTTCCACAGTGATCTGCTTGAGCGCATAAAACGGCGCAAGCATCGCCTCATCCGCCGCCGCACAGGTTATCAACCGCCACTCGCGCTCAATCGGCGTCCAATGCTGTTGCCGCGCGCGGCCGAGTTTGTCGGTGTCGGCGAGGACGACGATCTGCGCCGCCCGTTTGATGATGCACTCCTTGAGATAGGCCTGCTGCGCACTCGCTTCGCACAAGCCGAATTCCGCGACCACGCCGTCCGCGCCGAGGAAGGCTTTGTCGACGCTCAAGCGGCTGAGGGTCAGTTCCGCCAAGGGTCCCAACGTGCTCATGCTCGACCCGCGCAGGTCGCCGCCGATCAGGGTCAGTCGTACACCGGGTGCGTTGGCCAAAGTCATCACGGCGAGCAGGTTGTTGGTGACCACGTGCACGTCCTGGCGTGAGCAAAGGTGATGGGCCAGTGCGGCGCAGGTTGTGCCGCCGTCGAGCAGCACAGTATCGCCGTCCTGCACGTGGGCAGCGGCCGCCAGGGCGATGGCGTCTTTCTGTTCCCACTGGCTGGTTTTGCGTTCTTCCAGCGAGGCTTCCGGTTCGTGCACGCCGACCACAGCGGTGGCGCCGCCGTAGGTGCGCACCAGGTGCCGCTGTTTGGCGAGCATGGTCAGGTCGCGTCGCACGGTCGCTTCCGAGACGCCGAGCGCCGCGCTCAATTGCTCGACGTTGGCATCGCCGATGCGCACGAGTTCGAGGATGGCGCGGTGACGTTCGGACACTTTCATGGCGGGTCTCGTTGTTTGGACGGTTGCCGATCTTACACGACCGCGCCGCCGCAGCTCATCACCGTCGCGTGGCCAGCTCCGCGCCCTGACGCAGTGCTTCAAGCAGGCTGCGTTCATCGGCAATACCCTTGCCGGCGATATCGAAAGCGGTGCCGTGATCAACCGAGGTACGAATCACTTCCAGGCCGACGGTCACGTTCACACCGGCTTCGAGGCCGAGCACTTTGACCGGACCGTGGCCCTGGTCGTGATACATCGCTACCACCAAGTCGAAATCGCCGCGACCGGCACGGAAGAACAGCGTGTCGGCCGGCAACGGGCCGGTCACGTCGAGGCCGCGCGCCTGCAACAACTTCACCGCCGGGATGATTTTTTCTTCCTCTTCGCCATAACCGAACAAGCCGTTTTCGCCGGCATGCGGGTTGATGCCGCACACGCCGATGCGTGGCCGGGCAATGCCTGCCTTGATCAACGTCGCGTTGCCGCGTTCGATGGTGCGTTGCACCAGGCCCGGCTCGATCTTGCGGATCGCGTCGATGATGCCGATGTGGGTCGTGACGTGAATTACCCGCAGCTGCGGCGCCACCAGCATCATCGACACTTCGTCGACGTGGGTCAGGTGCGCGAGCATTTCGGTGTGGCCGGGGTACTTGTGGCCGCCGGCGTGCAGCGCTTCCTTGTTCAGCGGCGCGGTGCAGATCGCATCGATTTGCTTGGCTTCGGCCAGCTCCACGGCGCGGGCGATGTATTGATACGCGGCGTCACCAGCAATCGGCGACAACTCGCCGAATGGCAAGCCATCGGGGATCAGGTCTAGGTCGATGCAATCGATGATGCCGGCCTCGTAGCGCGCCTGTGACGCGTCCTCAATTCGGCGCACTTTGGCGCTGCCACCGACGATCACGTTGGCCTGTTCCAGGCGTCGCGCATCGCCGATCACCAACGGCCGGCATTGTTGGTAGACGATGTCGTGGGTCAGGCTTTTGACGATGATTTCCGGACCGACACCCGAAGCGTCGCCCATGGTGATGCCGATGATGGGGAGGTAATTGCTCATAGTGTTCATTCGAGTCCTTGGGTTCGTGTGCGTTGAGGCTGGGAGCGATCATTGATTTCGCTCAGGTGTTGCCATGCCGCATACAGGGCGCGGTCGGTGCCGAACGCGCCTGCCTTGGTAATGATTGCCGGGCGATAGCCATGGCGGGAGGCGGTGGGTCGACCATAGGCCACACCAGCTTCGACTTCCGCCAGCAGTTGCAGGCTGTCGATGCCGACCGTGGTCAAGATCGCCCGCGCCGTCTCGCCGCCCGTGGCGATCAGCCCACCGATCTTGGCGAAGTGCGGCTCGACCAGCACAGCCAACTGGGTCGAGAGGTGCGCGCCTTCCTGCGGATCGAATGCGTCGTCGCGACCGATGCGCAGCAACAGATCACTCCAGCCCTCGAGCTGCTCGCCGATGCGCGCCTGCCAGGTCGCCCAATCCGGATGGCTGAGGCCTTGGCGCAAAACCGCTGGCGGTACGATCAATTCGCTCAATCCGCCGCTGTCTTTCAGCACGCTGCACTGTCGCTCGCAGACACCGGAGAGGCTGCCGACCAGCACCAGGATCGGCGCCTGATTGCTTTCGCTGACGGCGGTTTCGGCACGCGGGTCAGGCGTGGCGAAGAAGTCTGGCAGGCGGGCGATTTCCCGCGCCAGGCCGCCCGAACCGATCCAGAACAGCGGCTGCTCCAGGCTGGCGGTCAGCCGCGCCAAGGTCAGCAGATCGTCTTCGGTTTGCGCATCGACGATCAGTGCCTGCGTGGTGCTGCGGGCCAGTTCGGCGAAATGATGGACCAGTGCATCGGGGTTGCCACGCAAGGTGTCGAGGTCCAGTTTCGCGGTGCGAAGGCCGGCGGCGACGAGCATGGCTTCGACGTCCGCCGGACGGTCGGCGTTTTCCAGTTTCCAGGTGTCGGTGGTTTCCAGCGGCTGGCCGTTGACGAACACCCGACCGCCGCGCAGCGTGCGCCCGGTGGCCGGGAACGCCGGAGCGACGATGGCCAGGCCGGCCAGCGGTTGCAGGGCGGCAACTTCGGCCGCCCAGTTGCCGCGCAAGGTCGAATCGATTTTCTTGTACAAGCGCTGCCCGGGTTTGCGCAGGGCCTTGAACGCCGCGACGGTACGCTCGGCGGCCTGTTCGGGTGACAGGCGCCGAGTGTCGGTATCGGCGGCGATCACCTGTGCGTCGGGCTGATCATTCGAGGCGTCGAGCGTCACCACGGTCTGCAACCCGGCACTGGCAAAGCCGATGGCGCAATCCGCCGCGCCGGACAGATCGTCAGCGATGATCAACATGCTCATCGCAACGCCTCCTGCTCCTGGGGCTCGCGCTTCGGGACGGCGGCGGGTTGGCGTTGCTGGACGCGTTTGGCAACGGCGGCGGTGAGCAACGGCGCGAGAATGGCGGTGACGACTACACAAGCGGCCACCAGCAACGTCGCACTCTTGGCGGCTTCGGCGTACACCGGGTTGGCCGCCGCGATCAACGCGGGCACGGCGGCGGCGTTGCCGGCAGTCGTCGCTGCGGCTACACCGGCGACGCCTGTGCCACCGGTTGCACGGTCGGCGAAAAACAGCGGGATACCCGTCAACACCACAACCGCTACACCGAGACCGAGGCCAAGCAGACCGGCCTGCCAGACGTTATGCAGATCCAGGCTGGCGCCAAGGGCCAATGCAAAGAACGGGATCATCACCGGCACGGCTTTGGCCAGAAAATCGCGCATGTCCCGGTCGAGATTACCCAGCAGCATGCCGAGCGCCAGCGGCAGAATGCTGCCCACCAGCGTCGGCCAAGGGAAGGCCGACAAACCGGCGATGCCCAGGGTCACCATGGTCAGGAAAGGCCCGGATTCCAGCGACATCACCGAATAGGCACCGACATCTTCGGAGCGGCCGTACTGCCCCATCAACGCCATGTAGAGGCCGCCGTTGGTGTCGTTCATTGCAGCGACTACCGCCAGCGTGGAAATGCCGGCGAAGAGCCCCGAGGAAATCGGCTGCTCGCCCAGGAAATGCCCGAGCACAATGCCGATCAGCACAGCGATGCCGACTTTGGTAGCCAGCAGCGTGCCGCCCTTTTTCAGCAGGTAAGGCGTGGACTTGATGTTGATGCTCGCGCCCATGCACACATAGAACACCGCCAGAATGGGCAGTGCACCGGTGAACAAAGCGTTGGTGAAGGAACCGAAAAATTTTGGGGTGTCCGGCAGGAATGTCGCCACCAGTGAACCGATGAGCAGAGGCACGATCATCATGCCGCCGGGGATACGTTCAATGGTGCGCTTGATTGGGATCTGGGCCACGAGGGTCTCCTTTTATAATTGTTTGGTAAGACGTGTTTCACCTCGAAAGTGACTGAACCGATCACGCAGTGATTGATTCAGTCAAAATAATCTTAGGGCATTGGTTTAAATTGCGCAATTCAATCATTGCGAATGCTCATTTTGATCATTCAGCGCGGAGAACTCGCTTCAGCGGGTGATTAAAATTTCTCGGATGGCGCAGACCAGAGCCTTCCAGCGCCCACAAAAAACCCCGAACCAGTCGGGGTTTTTCCTTTCTCAGCATCAGGCCTCGATACCGCAACCAATCATCAGAAAATATTGATCGGGTAATCCACGAACACACGCACTTCGTTGCCGCTGACGTTGTACTCGCTCGACTTCTGCGACACGCGCAGGATCGAGCTGCGCAGTTTCACGCTCAGGTCTTTGGCCGGGCCGCTTTGCACGACGTACTTGAACTGGTTGAAGATTTCGCGCTCGGTGCCGCCTTCGCTGGTGGAGGTGGTGATGTTGTCACCGCGTACGTAGGCGAAGTTGTAGCTCAGGCCCGGAACACCGAAGGTGCTGAAGTCCAGGCCGTAGCCCAGTTGCCAGCTGCGTTCATCTTCGGCGTTGAAGTCGGACCAGTAGGAGTTGGCCAGGTAGATGGTGTTGCCACCGTCACCGACGCGGTTCTGGTCTTTCTGGTAGCCGCCGTAGGCGTAGCCCAGGTTGCTGTCGCCGGTGCTGCGCTGGTAGCCGAGGGTGAACGAGTGCGGGCCGGTGGCGTAGATGGCTGCCAGGCTCCAGATCTTGTTGTCGTCGCCGGTAGCGCCGACGTCTTGAACGTAGGAGTCGTCCAGCTTGGTACGGTAGCCGTTGAAGTCCAGGGTCAGGGACTGATCCTTGGTGAGCGGGAACACGTAGTTGGCATTCACGTATTGCTTCTTCAGCACGTCTTCGACGTCGGAGGCGTACAGGGAAGCCTTGAACTGTTCGGTGAACTGGTAGCTACCGCCCAATACGTTGATCGACTTCAAGCCACCGCTGTCACGGCCTTCAGCACTTTTACGCGATTCGGCGGTGAAGCGACCGGCGTTCAGCTCCAGGCCCTTGATCTCCTTGGAGGTGATCAAAGTACCGGTGTAGCTTTCCGGCAGCAGACGCACGTTGTCATAGCTCAACACCGGCAAGGCCGGCATTTGGTCGCCGTAGGTCAGTGTGGTGCTGGACAGGCGGAACTTGACCGCCGCGCCGCCCTTGGACAGGTCGTCCGCTGCGTTGCCGCTGTCGCCTTGTTTAAAGAAGTCGATACCACCGGCGCCGCTTTTGCCTTTGCCGCCGTCCAGACGCAGTGCGTACAGACCGAAGGCATCCACACCCACACCGATGGTGCCTTGGGTGAAACCGGACGAGAACGTACCGATGGCCGCTTGGCCCCACTCGGCTTTGTCTTGGTTGCCGTCTTTGTAATCACGGTTCATGTAGGCGTTGCGCAGCAGCACTTTGAGGCTGCTGTCTTCAACAAATCCCTTGGATTCGGCCTGGTCGTTAGCCATGGCCTGTGACGCGCTCAAAATCCCCAGAGCGATCAGGCTGATTCGCTTGTTCAACATTTTGTTTTCCTTATTACGGGTTGAAACGCGCTGTGTCGAACGGCTGAAACGGCACTATCGCGCTCTTTTTTCATTCCGCAAACAAAAAAGCCCGCCCACGATCTCTCGCGGCGGGCCTTCTTATTATTTTAGGGTCATGGCGGTCTGCCACAGGCGTTGGCCGAATCGTAGCGGCGTGCCTAAGGATGTGTCAATTTCATGAATCTTCTGTATTTAGGCGAAAATCGTCTAAGAAATTGCTTTACGTGGCAGAAAATTCAATTTCACCGCGTTTTGACAGTCAAATTTAGTGCAGCAATTCCCGTGTTTTCGGGAAGGAAAATTCCGCTGGAAAACCCGTTTGTAACAACATCGACACAATTGGAAACAAACAACCAAGGGAACTTCTCAAGAATAATTAACAGAAGTAAATAGCAAGCATTACCATTCGCACTCTAAACGCTACAGCCAAAAAAAATTCTACGGATGCGCTTTTCAATGCCTGCCCCTTTTCGTCTTACGCCCTACAGTCTTGGGCTTTCTGCCTTGTTGTCTGCCGGTTTTTCCTACGCTGCACCTACAACGTTACCTGCCACTGCCATCAGCGCCGAAGCGGAAGCCGATGATCCCCGCGTGCAGGAAACCAACACCGCGACCCGCACCAACACGCCGGTACGCTATGTCCCGCAAGCCATCGACTCGATCAAAACCTCGAACGTCGTTGACTACGGCACCAACGATCTGGGCACCGCGCTCAGCGGCATTCCCAACGTCAGCAGTGGCGCCGACACCCGTTTCGACAGCCTGCGTATCCGTGGCTTCGACGCCAGCAATGACTTCTATCTGGACGGCATCCGCGACGACAGCCAGTACGTGCGCGACTTGCACAACATCGAACGCATCGATGTACTCAAAGGCCCGGCCGCTGTTTTGTATGGCCGTGGC
Source organism: Pseudomonas sp. MAG733B (assembly GCF_036884845.1). Lineage (NCBI taxonomy): Bacteria > Pseudomonadati > Pseudomonadota > Gammaproteobacteria > Pseudomonadales > Pseudomonadaceae > Pseudomonas > Pseudomonas sp. MAG733B. The sequence continues at coordinate 796,026 of NZ_CP145732.1, read as the reverse complement.
AGCCAAGGCGGGATCGTCAACCGAGTGAGCAAACTGCCGGAATTCGGCCGCCGCTCGACCATCGAAGCCCAAGGAGGCAGCGAGGACCTGCGCAGTCTTTACGCCGACCTCAGCACCGATCCGTCCGAAAACATCAGCCTTCGCCTGAACATGGGCAACATGGACGAAAACAGCTTCCGCGATGGCGTGAGTGGCAATCGCCAATTGTTCGCGCCTTCGATGAGCTGGCAACTGACACCCGATTTGAACTGGCTGGTGCAGTACGAATACAGCCGCTACAACCGAACGCCGGATCGCGGAATCCCTGGCGTGAATGGCCGCCCGGCCGATGTCGGGCGCGATACGACCTACGGCAGCGAGCACGATTTCATCGACGACAAGTCGCAATCCCTGCGCTCGAAACTCACCTACGAACTCAGTGACAACTGGCAACTGCGCCAGACGCTGGGCGTGTTCAAGCTCAACAGTGACTTCGACAACACCTACCTCACCGGCTACACCCCGGCGACCAATCGGGTCACGCGCCAGCACTGGCAGCAAGACCTGACCACCCGCAACGTCTACAACAACGTTGAACTGGAAGGTGGATTCGATACCTTCGGCCTGGAACATCGTCTGTTGACCGGCATCGAGATCGGCAGCCAGCGTCGCGACCCGACGCTGTACACCGCCGCCACTTCCGGGCCGGGCAGTTCACCGGTGCCGTCGCTGGACCTGAACAACCCCAACCGCGACTTGCGCCACACCGGGCGCATGCAGGTATCGAGCAGTTCTCACACCGAAGTCGAAAGCCGCGCGGTGTATGTGCAGGATCAGTTGCAACTGAACGATCAATGGCAACTGCTCGGCGGTTTGCGTTACGACACGTTCGACATCGAGTCGACCAACAAGCTGCGGGACATTTCCGAAGACCGTGACAGTCACAGCACCAGCCCACGTGTAGGACTGGTCTGGACGCCACTGCAGAATCATTCGTTCTACGCGTCCTGGTCGAAGACGTTCTCGCCGGTCGGCGGCGGTTTGATCGGCATCACGCCGGGCGCGGCGGGTAACACCAACGACCTGAGCCCCGAGCTGACCAAGCAAAAGGAAATCGGCGTGAAGAGCGATTGGCTCGACGATCGCCTGAGCACCACACTGGCGATCTACGAGCTGGAACTCTACAACCGCCGCACCAGCGATCCGAACAACCCGACCATTACCTTGCTCACCGGCCTGCAACGTTCTCGCGGTATAGAGCTGACCGCTGCCGGCAAGATCACCGGCAACTGGTACGTGCGCGGCGGCGTGGGCGTGCAGGACGCAACGGTCGAGAAAGACAACAACGGCTTTGAAGGCAAGCGCATCAGCAACGTGGCCAAGCACAACGGCAGCCTGTTCCTGACCTGGAAACCGGAAATGGGCTGGTACGCCGAAACCGGCCTGACCCTGGTCGGTGACCGTTATGCCGACAACCTCAACACCACCGTGCTGCCGGGTTATGGCCGTTGGGACGCGTTGGCCGGGTTCCGGCAGAAGGATTGGGATTTGCGTGCGGCGCTGAACAACATCAGCGACAAGACGTATTACTCGTCGGCCACCAGTGCGGCGCAGATTCAACCGGGTGCGCCGCGTAGTGTGGTGGTGACCGGGACTTACAGTTTCTAAACACAAGATCAAAAGATCGCAGCCTGCGGCAGCTCCTATGTATGGACTCGCACCCACTGTCTACCCGCTTTTGAAAAACCGCTGCCCCGTTGCATCTATGTATTAGGCCTATTCGTGGAAGCCGTCTTCGGCTTCTGGCCAAAATTGGAAAAGCTCGTGGTATGCCGATTACAGTCAGGCCTCGAAGGCCAGTAGGAGCTTAGGCATCAATCCACGCCGGTCTTACCTGGGGTCAATTTTTTTCAGCAGAGGGTCAGACGGTTAGTACCTCGGTGGCAGAACTCTGTCGCTCAGTGGCCCATCGTCGCTGGCTGGCCATCACCCGCGTGGCGACGATAAGTCTGGTCATTCTGTAGAAGCACCCAGACGATTCGCAGGTTGCGGTTGGCTAGCCTGATCGCAGCCTCCTTACGGCCCAACCGGCTCATCCAGTGCAACAAGCGGCGGTCATCGGGTTGCTGGGAATCAGGTCGTAGTTGTTGCAGCACCGCATGGGCTCCCTGGATCATCAGGCTGCGTAAATAAGCATCACCTCGCTTGGTCATGCCCCCCAGCCGGACCGTCTCCCCGCTGCTGTGCTGGTCAGGCACCATGCCAAAGTACGCGGCAAACTTGCGGGCATTGGGAAATCGCTCAGGCTTGGTTTCCTTGGCCACCAGTGCCGTGGCAGTGATCGGGCCGATGCCGCGCACAGTCATTAGCCGCTTCGCCGTCATGTCGGTGTTGGCGGCCACTTCCAGGCGTCCCGTCAGTACGCTGATGCGCTCGCCCAAATGGCGCCACTCGGCCAACAGTTCGTCGATCAGTTCACGCAGCAGGCCCGGCACCGGTTGGGTGGCATCTTCCAGCACCCGCGGAATTTTCTGGCTGATCGCAACATCGCCCTGCGCCAAGGCTACGCCGTGCTCAAGCAGCAGGCCGCGCATCTGATTACTGAGGGCCGTGCGTCGACGCACATAGCCCTGGCGGGCGCGATGCAACGCCTGCATTGCCAGCGCCGTAACGCTTTTGACCGGTACTGCGCAGATTTTTTCATCGCGATTAGCCCGCAGAATCGCCAGCGCATCGTTGCGATCATTTTTAGGCCCGCTGCGATGTGTGGCCACCAAACCGGCTGGAAGAATCCGCACCGGATTGCCTTGGTCTTGCAGCTGCCGGGCCCAAGCCTGGGCACCCGGACCGGTCTCCATCAAAACCACGACATGCGGCGGCAACTGTCGGAGAAAATCATAAAACGCCTCGCGCGACTTGATCCGCTGCTCGTAGAACACCTGGCCGAGGATATCTTCACCGGCGACCTGAAAGACCTGTTTGGCCAGGTCGACCGCCAAGGTTGTGCAGGCCGACAAATCGGAAGAAGACACGGATTGATCAAACGAACTATGATTTTTCATGGACTCGCCCTCGCTGTCGTTGGCTGTTTAGACTGCCACCGTGGCGCATTGACGCCTCGGCTTGGGCGAGTCCATCCAATTACAGGAGGAATGCATTCCAATGTAGGAGCTGCCGCAGGCTGCGATCTTTTAAGCTGAAAAAAAAGCGCTGCCCTCCCGGCAGCGCTTTTTTTTGATCAATCCGTTGTTTTTCTTCTTATCCTTCCATCACATCCCACAACGCTTCCAGTTCTGCTTCGCTGAATAATCCAGCGGGGTAGCGCTCGATCATTGTCCGGCGCGGATCAGTTTCACTGATCGGACGCGTTCCATTGGACTTGAACCAGTGCGCCAGAATCTGGAGCGATTCGCTGTTTACCGCCAGGGGATGCATTGCCCGCTCGCTCACCACATTCACTTCGGCGTTCATTTCAGCGCTCTCTCCCGGTTTGTGAGCGGCTAACTTATCCAAGGTTTATGACAGAACAACTAAGTTCTCCCCCTCCCTGTTTTGCACCCTGAGCGATACAAGAGCTATGCCAATGTGTCCGGATTGTCGACGAGCGGATGCAAAAAAGCCCGCAGTCCTTGAGGGCTGCGGGCTTTGTGCAAGGCAGTGCGCGAAAACGTTTGCCTGATCGATTTCACAATCAACTCAAGCTGTTACAACTGCACTCACTCTTTGTGCGGCGCCGGCTGTTGTTGGGTAAGGCAGTGGATATTGCCGCCCCCCAGTAACAGTTCACGGCCAGGCACCATGACCACTTCGTGCTGCGGGAACAGGTTCTGCAAAATCTCTTTTGCCGGACCATCCAGCGGGTCGTCGAAGCTCGGGGCGATGATCCCGCCGTTGACGATCAGGAAGTTCACGTAGGACCCGGCCAGGCGTACCGACGGGTTGCGTTCCTGAGTGCCGTCGACCGGATCGACACCGGCGCACTCTTCCTCGGTCGCATAGAGCGGCCCTGGAATCGGCATTTTGTGCACCGTGAACGGGCGCCCCTTGGCGTCCGTGCTGCTTTGCAGCACTTTCATGGCCGCCTGACAGCGTGGGTAGTTCGGGTCCTGCGGGTCATCGGTCCAGGCCAGCAGCACTTCACCCGGACGCACGTAACAGCAGAAGTTATCCACATGGCCGTCGGTTTCGTCGTTGAACAAACCGTCCGGCAGCCAGATGATTTTATCCACAGCCAGATTCGCGCTGAGCACCGCTTCGATTTCTGCACGGTTCAGGTGCGGATTGCGATTGCGGTTGAGCAGGCATTCTTCAGTGGTGATCAACGTACCTTCGCCGTCGACGTGGATCGAGCCGCCTTCGAGCACGAAGCCCTCGGTGCGATAGCGCGAACTGCGCTCGATTTCGAGGATCTTGCCACCGACCTGCGAATCACGGTTCCACGGCGAATACAGGCCGCCGTCGAAACCGCCCCAGGAGTTGAAGTCCCAGTTCACGCCACGGACTTCACCGTTGTTATTGATGACAAACGTCGGGCCGGTATCGCGGACCCAGGCGTCGTCGCTAGACATCTCGACAACGCGGATATTCGGCACGTCCAGGCGAGCGCGGGCGTTTTCGTACTGGCCGGCGGATACCGCCACGGTCACCGGTTCGAAACGGGCGATGGCCTTCGCCACCGCCACGTGCGCGGCTTGCGCCGGTTTGCCACCCAGGCGCCAGTTGTCCGGGCGCTCGGGCCAGATCATCCAGGTCTGGGTTTGCGGTGCCCACTCGGCCGGCATGTAAAAGCCGTCTGCGCGAGGGGTGCTGTTCAAAGTGGTCATGGCAGTCAGGACTCCAGGGATCCGTCGAGGGTTTTGAGAGCACCATACAGGTTCGGACGACGGTCGCGGAAGGAGCCCCAGGCACTGCGTGTGTGTTCGAGTTTGTCGAGGTCGAAACTGTGGACCAATACGCCCTCTTCGGTCTCGTTGAGTTCCTGCACTTTCTCGCCGAACTGGTTGGCGATAAACGACGAACCGTAGAAGGTAATGTCGTAGCCGTCCTGCTCTTCGTTGCCGATGCGGTTGCTGGCGATCAGCGGCATCAGATTGGCGCCGGCATGACCTTGTTGCACACGCTGCCAGTGATCGCGGGACGAAATGGTCTTGTCGTGCGGCTCGCTGCCGATGGCGGTCGGGTAGAACAGGATTTCCGCGCCTTGCAACGCCATGCTGCGCGCGGCCTCGGGGAACCACTGGTCCCAGCAGATGCCCACGCCGATTTTCGCGTAACGGGTGTTCCACACCTTGAAACCGGTATCGCCCGGGTTGAAGTAGTACTTCTCGTGGTAGCCAGGACCGTCCGGGATGTGGCTTTTACGATAAATCCCGAGGTTGCTGCCGTCGGCATCAATGATCGCGATGCTGTTGAAACGTGCACGACCCGCCAGCTCGTAGAAGCTGATCGGCAACACCACTTGCAGCTCCTTGGCGACTTTCTGGAAGTGCTTGATGGCGACGTTGTCTTCAACCGTCGTGGCCAGTTGCAGGTAATCCGGGTTCGGCTTCTGGCAGAAGTACGGCGCCTCGAACAGTTCCTGAATCAAGATGATCTGCGCGCCTTTGGCGGCGGCTTCACGGACCAGTCTTTCAGCAACTTCGATGTTGCCTTCCAGGTCCCAGGAACAGGCCATCTGAGTGGCGGCGACGGTAACGATACGGCTCATGGATCATCTCCGGGCAAGTGCATTGACGGGCGAGCGTGGTTATTCACACCCTGGCAGTGGCGACTTTATATCCGATAAAAATCGGCTTTTAAAGCAATTACTTTGCCTCTCGTCTAATTTTAAGCACTTAATCCCGATAACAATCGAACTTCCAGCCTCACTTTAATGTGGGAGCGGGCTTGCTCGCGAAGGCGATGTGTCATTCAACGTTGATGCCGACTGATCCACCGCCTTCGCGAGCAAGCCCGCACATTGCCCCGATACATCAGAGCTACTGTGTTTACAGACCCTCCGTGAGCACCTTCGAGAGCATGTCGACAAAGAAATCCACGCTCTGGCGCGAGGTGACCATCGGCGGCTTGATTTTCAACACGTTGAGGAAATCACCGGTCGGCTGCATGAAAATCCCCAGCTCACGCAAGCGATCGCACAGCGCCGTGGTTTCCTCGGTCGCCGGTTCCAGGGTCTCGCGGTTACGGATCAACTCCACACCCAGATAGAAGCCCGAACCATGCACCGCGCCGACTAACGGATGAATATCGATCAGCGCTTCAAGGCGCTCCTTGAAATACCCGCCAACAACCTGGGCGTTCTCCCAGAGTTTTTCTTCTTCCATCACGTCCAGCACCGCCATGCCGACCTGGCAACTCACCGGGCTGCCGCCGGCCGATGAGAAGAAATAGCCTTCGGCCTCTAGCGCTTCGGCGATTTCCCGGCGAGTGATCACGGCGCCCAATGGCTGGCCGTTGCCCATCCCTTTGGCCATGGTGATGATGTCCGGCACCACGCCCTGCTCTTCAAAGCCCCAGAAGAAATGGCCCATGCGCCCGTAACCGACCTGCACTTCGTCGGCGATGCACACGCCGCCCTGAGCGCGGACCATGGCATAGACCTGCTTCAAGTAACCCGGTGGCAGCGAGATGCCACCGGCATTGCCATACACCGGCTCGCAGATGAAACCGGCCAATTGACGCTTCTGTTCAGCGATTTTTGCCAGGTTGTGCTCGACGCTGCGCACGTAATCCGGCGCGCTGTCCGGGCCACGGAATTCACCGCGATAGGTGTTCGGCGCAGTCACCGGGTGCACCCAGTCCGGGCGGCTGCTCAAGGCCTTGGGGTTGTCGGCAATCGACGTGGATACCGCGTCCGCACCGACGGTCCAGCCGTGATAGGCCTCCAGCACACTGAGCATGTCGCGTCCGCCGCTGTAGGCCCACGCCAGACGAATCGCCAGGTCGTTGGCCTCACTGCCGCTGTTGACCAGGAATACGCGGTCCATCGAATCCGGCGCCAGCTTCAGCAAGCGCTCGGAAAACTCGGCGACCGCTGCATAGTTGAACCGCGAGTTGGTGTTGAGCAGCGACCACTGGCGGCTGACGACCGCAGCCATGCGCGGATGCCCGTGACCCAGCACCGCGACGTTGTTGAGCATGTCGAGGTAAGAGCGGCCCTGCATGTCGATCAGGTGGTTGCGCCAGCCACGCTCGATGCGCGGTGGGTCGACGTAATAGTGTTTCTGCGTGCGGGCGAAACTGGCGTCGCGACGGGCGAGCAAAGTTTGCGAATCGAGCTCAGCCTCAGCATCGCAGGCCAGCCCCAGCAAGGCTGCGGGCGACGGGCACAACGCTTGCCAGGCTGCGGCGCGCGACGGCGTACAGAATAGCGGCTCATCGATCGCCGAACCACGGCACAACTGCACGATCAACGGCCCGCTGACCGAGCCCAACACCTGCCCTTTGACCAGCGCCGCGCCGCTGTGCAGCGATGGCGTCAGGCCCCACAATCGCACGCTCAATTGCGGGCCATCCAGTTGCAGCACACCCTGCAACGGTTGATGAACGACACCGGCAAACGGCGCCTCGACTGCCGTGCCATGGGGCACGCGCAACTCGACATGTAGCGCAAAGGTGTCCGGTTCGTTGGCGCTGTCCGGCCGGGTGCGCGACAACCGATATTGGCCGTAACGACTGGCCGCCAGTTCATGGGCGGCGGCGGCTTCGTTGAGCAGACGCTGATCGACGCCTTCCTGTTCCCAATTCCCTGCCTCGAAATGCGGGCTGAGGACGCCCAGATCGATCAAGGCAAACTCACGCCCGACCAGGCTCGGCAGCAGCGGCGCAAAACCTTCGCTGACAATAACGGGCAGGTTCTGGCCAACCGAAGTCAGGATCGCCGCTTCCATCAGTGCCAGCGGCACCGAAGTCGCGACGCGGAAAATCTCCCATTCGTGGGTCAGGTTGTCGCGGCTGTAGGCGTTGCCCGGATCGATGCTCACCTGCTGCTCGCCGCTGAGCACCAGCACCGCCGCACGGGCGACGATCAGCGGCCACAGCGCCAGCAACTCTTCATGGGTCAGCGGATTGACCGCGTGATACGCCTGCACCGCCGGCAAGATGCAGAACGGATCGCCTTCACCGTGATGCAACAGCGCCGCGCACGTCACCGACAAGTCAGTGATGCGCCAAGTGCGCACCAGATCGCCGAAATCGATCACACCTTGCAGTTGCCAATGTCGTTGCGCATCACGTTGCCACACCACGTTGTCATCGGTGATGTCCATGTGGATGGCTTGCACCGGCAGCTTGTCGACCAATGGCTGCAAGCGGCGCTCAGCGAGTTCGGCTGCGTCGGCGATCAGCTTGCGCTGGCCGTCATCCCGGATCACCGGCAACAGATGCGCGATCAGCGCCTGGGCATGACGCGCGTCCCATTGCAGGGTGCGCACCAGCCCCGGATGATCGAATGCCGCCAGCGCCAGATCCATCTCGCCGCACAAGCGACCAAAACCGGCCACCACCGTGGGGTTGAAATAATCGAGGTGCGTCAGCGACTGACCCTCGATGTAGTCCAGCAGGCGCACATGCACTGCCTGACCGCCGACATCCAGAGACAGCAGGTCGGCGCCGTTTTTCGCCGGTATCACGCGCGGCACATGCACCTCGGGATGCTCGCCCAAATGCTTGAGCCCGGCATGCTGGGCTTGCAGCTCCAGCGCCGAATAATCGCCCCGGCAGATTTTCAGGACGAAACGGCCCTGGTCGCTGTCGACGCGGTAGTTGAGGTCCTGCTGGCTGCCGAGTGCCTGCAATCTGCCGCTCAGTCCGTAGTGCTCCTGCAACAGCTCAAGCGCTTGCTCCGCAGTCACTTGCGGGCTGGGCAAACTGGCGCGATGAATCAACGTGGCGAGCGGCATACAACAACCTCTGAAATTTTATTAGGCGCCTATATCGCCACCGCTCGGGGCGATAAGCAACCCCTTGCCGGTCCGTCACGCCCAGCGGTGACGTGCAAGATGCTCGCACGTCGCCGTCTAGGCATAATGCGTCCATACCCACAGGCGTTCGATGCATATGACTCCGACCCTCCCCCGCAGACCCCGCTGGCGCAGCCTGGCCCTGCTCGCGCTGTGCCTGGCGCCGTTGCTGTGGCCGCTGGAGCATCTGGCCGAGCGTTACTACCGCAGCGAACTGGCCGGGCAGAACCGCCAGACCCTCGACCTTTATGTCGCCAACTTGCTGGGGACGCTGCACCGTTACGAGGTGCTGCCGCAGATCCTCGGCGATCTGCCGGCCCTGCGCGCCGTGCTCGGTGCGCCGGACGATGGCGTGACTCAGGGCAACGCCAACCGCCTGCTGAAAAACATCAGCGCCCAGACCGGTGCCGAGGTCATGTACCTGATGGACACCACGGGCAAGACCCTGGCCGCATCCAACTGGGACAAACACGACAGTTTCGTCGGGCGCAATTTCTCGTTCCGGCCGTATTTCAGTGAAGCCATGGCCGGGCGGCTCGGGCGCTTTTTCGGACTTGGCACCACGTCCGCCAAACGCGGTTATTTCTTCGCCGCTGCCGTGCGTGACGGCGAGAAGATCACCGGCGTATTGGTGGTCAAGGTCGACCTCGACCACACCGAAAGCCTCTGGGGCAAAACCCCTGAACAACTGTTGCTGACCGATCACAACGGCGTGGTCATCCTCACTTCACGCCCGGAATGGCGCTTCCGCTCGACCCGCCCGCTGAGTGAGGACGAGCGCAAAGCCATCAGCGCGATTCAACCTTATCCGACCCGCGATCCGAAGCCGTTGAAGCTCAGCCCCAATGCCTGGCTGACCCAGACCCAGGCGATCGCGGAAACCGGCTGGAACGTCAGCATTCTTGCCCCGCGCACGCTGATCGACCGCCCGGTGCGCACGGTGGTCGCCATCGGTGGCGCGATGCTGTTGGTGTTGATGCTGTTGCTCGGCCTGATGATGCAGCGCCGCCGTCATTACCTGGAACGGATCGCCTTCGAAGGCAAGGCCCGGCGTGAACTGGAAGGCCGGGTCGCCGAGCGCACCAGCGATCTGGAAGGACTCAACCGTCGATTGAAACAGGAAGTGTTGGAGCGCGAACAGGCGCAGCAGGAACTGGTTCGCGCCCAGGATGATCTGGTGCAAGCCGGCAAACTCTCGGCGTTGGGGACAATGTCCGCGAGCATCAGCCACGAACTCAATCAGCCGCTGGCCGCGATCCGCAGCTACGCGGAAAACGCCGAAGTGTTGCTCGACCACCAGCGCACCGACGATGCCCGTGGCAACCTCAAACTGATCAGCGAACTGACCGGACGCATGGCCTCGATCATCGCGCACCTGCGCGCCTTCGCCCGACGTGATCGCCATGCTCCGGAAAGCGTCGCCCTGCAACCGGCGCTGGACGATGCGCTGGCGTTGCTGGCCAAACGGCGGCGCAGCATGGAGGTCGAACTGATCCGCGATCTGCCCGCTGCGGCCTTGTGGGTCGAGGCCGGGGAAACCCGTTTGCGTCAGGTGCTCGGCAACCTGCTGGCCAACGCCCTCGATGCCCTCACCGAAAAAGGCCCGCCGCGTAAGCTCTGGCTGAGTGCCCAATCCACCGCCGACGGCGTCAACCTGTACATTCGCGACAATGGCCCCGGTTTCTGCATGGAAGCCCTTGGCCGCGCCAGCGAACCCTTCTACACCACCAAGACCCGCACCCAGGGCCTTGGCTTGGGGCTGGCGATCTGCGAAACCCTGATGCGTGCCTTCGGTGGTGAACTGTCGTTCGCCAACCACAAGGAAGGCGGCGCACTGATTACTCTGAAACTACGCGCAGGCGCGCCGGGTGTGAGCCTGCAACCGTCCGAGGACCGAAGTGCATGACCATCGACAACCGCATTCAGGTCGTGCTGATCGACGACGATCCCCACCTGCGCCAGGCCTTGAGCCAGACCCTCGATCTGGCCGGCCTGAAAATTCTGCCGCTGGCCGAGGCCAAGGGTCTGGCCGGACAACTGGAACGTGACTGGCCGGGCGTAGTCGTCAGCGATATCCGCATGCCGGGCATGGACGGCCTCGAACTGCTGACCGAACTCCACGCCCAGGACCCGGAGCTGCCGGTGCTGCTGATCACCGGCCATGGCGACGTGCCGCTGGCGGTGCAAGCCATGCGCGCCGGGGCTTATGACTTTCTCGAAAAACCTTTCGCCAGCGACGCCTTGCTCGACAGCGTGCGCCGCGCCCTGGCCTTGCGCCGACTGGTGCTGGACAACCGCAGCCTGCGTCTGGCGCTCAGCGATCGCAATGAGCTGAGCACGCGTCTGGTCGGGCAATCGCCGTCGATGCTGCGCCTGCGCGAGCAGATCGGCGCGTTGGCGGCGACTAAAGCAGACGTGTTGATCCTCGGCGAAACCGGTGCGGGGAAGGAAGTCGTCGCGCGCGCGCTGCATGATTTGTCGAGTCGGCGTAACGGCCCGTTCGTGGCGATCAACGCCGGGGCGCTGGCCGAGTCGGTGGTCGAGAGCGAGCTGTTCGGTCATGAGCCGGGCGCCTTCACCGGTGCGCAGAAGCGCCGTATCGGCAAGTTCGAATTCGCCAATGGCGGCACGTTGTTCCTCGATGAAATCGAAAGTATGAGCCTCGATGTTCAGGTGAAATTGCTGCGTTTGCTGCAAGAGCGTGTGGTCGAACGCCTGGGCGGCAATCAACTGATCCCGCTGGACATCCGCATCATCGCCGCCACCAAGGAAGACCTGCGCCAATCCGCCGATCAGGGGCGTTTCCGCGCCGACTTGTATTACCGCCTGAACGTCGCGCCGCTGCGCATTCCGCCGCTGCGCGAACGTGGCGAAGACGCGCTGGTGCTGTTCCAGCATTTTGCCGATGAAGCCAGCGCCCGCCACGGTTTGCCGCCCCATGAATTGCAGCCGGGCCAACGCGCGTTGCTGCTGCGCCACACCTGGCCGGGCAACGTACGCGAACTGCAAAACGCCGCGGAACGTTTCGCCCTCGGCCTCGAACTGGCGCTGGACAACAATGAGCCACAAGACGCTGCCGGCACCGTGGTGGAATTGGTCAGCGGCGGCTTGAGCGAGCAAGTGGAAAACTTCGAGAAAACCCTGATCGCCGCCGAACTGGCGCGTTCGCACAGCTCGGTGCGCAGCGTCGCCGAAGCCTTGGGCATTCCGCGCAAGACCCTGCACGACAAGTTACGTAAACACGGATTGAGCTTCGCCGACAGCGGCGGGGCCAGCCACAGCGACGACCTCGATTGAGCCGCCGTCAGATCATCCACTTCGAACAAGAGACCGCCGAATGAGCCGCGACAGTCGTCAACTGGAATCCGTCCTCCACCACGACATCCCCCTCACCCGGGACATGGGCGTCAAAGTGCTCGACTGGCACGACCAGCAACTGCGCCTGTACTTGCCGCTGGACGCCAACGTCAACCACAAGAGCACCATGTTCGGCGGCAGCCTGTACTGCGGCGCGGTGCTGGCCGGTTGGGGCTGGTTGCATTTGCGATTGAAAGAAGAAGGCATCACCGACGGGCACATCGTGATTCAGGAAGGGCAGATCAGCTATCCGCTGCCGGTGACCGGCGATGCCAATGCGATCTGCGTAGCGCCGGACCCGGTGATCTGGAAGAAATTCCTGACCACGTTCCAGCGCTACAGCCGAGCGCGGTTGACGCTGCATACGCGGGTCGTCAATGAAGGCCGTGATGAGGATGCGGTGCGCTTTACCGGACAGTATGTTTTGCACCGCTGAACTTGCAGGCTATGAAAAAACCTGTGGCGAGGGAGCTTGCTCCCGCTCGGCTGCGCAGCAGCCGCAAAACAATTGAAACGGGGCCGCTTCGCGCCCCAGCGGGAGCAAGCTCCCTCGCCACAAATATGCATGAAACTCAGGAGCGCGCGAGTTCCAGCAACTGCTCGCGCCACGCCGCCTTCGCCGGCAACGCCAAAAAGAACTCATTCAAAAGCGATTCCCGTGCCGGATAACAGAACGGCGCACCGCTCAGATCCAGCACCTCACCACCCGCGCCTTCCAGCACACCTTGCGCCGCCGCCGTGTCCCACTGCGAAGTCGGCGCCAGACGCGGATAGCAATCCGCTGCGCCTTCGGCCAACAGGCAAAACTTCAGCGAACTGCCGATATTCGCCAGTTGCAGCTCGCCCAAACTCGCGCTCAATCCGGCCAGCAAGCGCTCTTGCTCCGGGCTGGAATGACGGCGACTGGCAACCACGGTGAACGATTGACCGGGCGCCAGAGCATCACGCACCTCAATCGCCACCGGCGTCCCGCCTTTATCGCCACGCCACGCGCCCAGCCCGGCACCGCCGACATAGAAGCGGCCGTTAGTCGGCATCGACACCACGCCGAATACCACCTGGCCGTTTTCGATCAGGGCGATATTGACGGTGAACTCTTCGCTGCCGCTGATGAACTCCTTGGTGCCGTCCAGCGGATCGACCAGCCACCACCGATGCCATCCGGCACGCACGCTTTGGGGGATGTTGGCGTCTTCCTCGGACAACACCGGAATGCTCGGGTCCAGCGCCGTCAGCCCGGCCAGAATCAGGTAATGAGCCGCGAGGTCTGCGGCGGTGACAGGCGAATCATCAGCCTTGGCCGTCACCGCTGTACCGGTGCGCCAGAACGGCAAAATCGCTTCACCAGCCTTCAATGCCAGTTCAACCACGGGCGCCATCAACGGATGAGGGAAATTCATGGCTGAAACACCCCACGCTGGGTCAACAGATCACGGGCCAGGTACAGCGCCGCCAAGGCACGGCCCTCAGTGAATTGCGGGTTTTGCGCCAACGCCGACAGCTCGCGCAGGTTGACTTTGCCCAGGCCCATCGGCTCCGGTTCGTCACCTTCCAGACGTTCTTCGTAGAGATCGGTGGCCAGCACCACCTGGATCTTCTGGCTCATGTAGCCGGGCGACAACGACAGCTCGGTCAGATGCTCCAATTGCCGCGCACCAAAACCAGCCTCTTCCTTGAGCTCGCGCTCAGCTGCCGCCAACACGTCTTCGCCCGGCTCGATCAGGCCTTTGGGCAACGACAGTTCGTACTCATCGGTTCCGCCGCAATACTCCTCGACCAATACCGCGTGATCGGCATCGAGCATTGCCACGACCATCACCGCGCCATAACCTGCGCCCTTGCCGACCAAGCGTTCATAAGTGCGTTCCACGCCGTTGGAAAAGCGCAGTTTCAGCTCTTCGACGCAAAATAAACGGCTGGTGGCGACGATCTCGCGGGCGAGGATGGTGGGTTTCTGGCGCATGAGCGGCTCCTTGGCGTGAACGCGTTACTATACCCGGCCTATCCTGATTGTTTACCTCGGATATCTTTTTTACCGCTGGAGAAGTTTTTTATGTCACTGCTGCCCTGGCGCGACATCGACACCGTTCTGCTGGACATGGATGGCACGCTGCTGGACCTGCACTTCGACAACCATTTCTGGCTGGAGCATCTGCCCCAGCGCTACGCCGAGTTGCACGGAGTCAGCCGGGCCATGGCCGAGATGGAGTTGCATCCACTGTTCGAGCGCAACGCCGGCCAGCTGCAGTGGTACTGCCTGGATTTCTGGAGCGCCGAACTGAAGCTGTCAGTGCGCGACCTGAAACTGGAAACCGCACACCTGATCGCCCTGCGTCCGGATGCCGATACCTTTCTGGCGGCGATCAAGCAGGCCGGCAAACGCGTGGTGCTGATCACCAACGCTCACCGCGACGCCCTGTCACTGAAACTGGAAAAGATCGAACTGGCGCCGTATTTCGAGCGTTTGATCAGCTCTCATGATTACGGTTTCCCCAAGGAAAACCCGCAGTTCTGGGACGCGTTACAGGCCGACATCGGCTTCGATCCGGCACGCAGCCTGTTTATCGACGACACCTTGCCGATTTTGCGCAGTGCGCGGGATTTTGGTGTGGCGCATTTGCTGGCGGTGCGTGAACCCGACAGTCGCAAAGGCCCGAAGGACACGGCTGAGTTTGCGGCGGTCGGGGATTATCGGGATTTGATTGCAGGGCTTTAGACCGAGTTGTCCGCATCGCGGGCAAGCCCGCTCCCACAGGATCTGAGTCGTTCACGATGAATGCGAACGACGCGATTCCTGTGGGAGCGTGGCTTGCCCGCGATGGCCATCACGCGGTTTGACGACTTACTCAGGAATCCGCAACGTCTGCCCCGGATAAATTTTGTCCGGATGCGACAACATTGGTTTGTTGGCTTCAAAGATCTTATTGTACTGGTTGGCGCTGCCATACACGGCCAACGATATGGCGCTGAGCGTGTCGCCCTTCTTCACGACCACGAAGCGCGCAGCCGCGACGACAGGCCCGGTCACGGTGATCTGATCATCCACGCTACCGACACCGGCAATGTTGCCCACGGCCAGCAGGATTTTCTCTTTCTCTTCCTGGCTCGCCACATCGCCAGTCACGGTGACTTTGTCGCCATCAACCGTCGCCTGCACATTCGGGTTACCCAAGCCGACCTTGCTGATGTGTTCTTTCAACTGCTCACTGGCATTGGCATTGCCCGGCGTGAGCAAATCCAGCAGTTTTTCGCCTGCCTCTTTCACAAAGCTCAAAAGACTCATGGTGCACTCTCCTTGGGTTTGAGGTTCCAGACGCAAAAGCCTAGACCACGACCGTCACTTGCGAATCCAACCCGACCAATGACCCCGCTTGCGATAGAATCCGCACCTTCCCGAACCCTGGAGCGACGATGGACATCAAGCAGCTGAAATTCCTCATCGCGCTCGACGAAACCCGGCACTTCGGCCAGGCTGCCGCGCGCTGCCACATCACGCAGCCGACGCTGTCCATGCGCCTGCGCAGCCTCGAAGAAGAACTCGACTTGCCGCTGGTCAATCGCGGCCAGCGCTTCGAGGGTTTCACCGCGCCGGGCGAGCGAGTGCTGGCGTGGGCACGCACTGTGCTGGCCGCCTATGACGGCTTGTACGCCGAGGCAGCGGCCTGTCGCGGCAATCTGGTCGGCACCTTGCGTCTGGGCGTGGTGCCGCTGTCGAGCTTTGATCCGCTGCCGCTGCTGCAACGCCTGCACGCCGAACACCCGAACCTGCGCTTCGAACTGTCGGCGCTGAGTTCCGAACAAATCCTCGAACAACTGGCGAACAATCGTCTGGATCTCGGTGTTTCCTATCTGGAGCGTCTGGACGGTGAACACTTCGACTCACTGACTTTCAGCGAAACCCGCATGGGTCTGCTCTACGATCAGCGCTTCTTCACCTTTGGCGAGGCGCCGTTGAGTTGGGAATCGTTGATCGAACTACCGCTGGGCATGCTCACCAGCGGCATGCACTTCCGCCAGTCCATCGACCACAACTTCCACAGCCGTGGCCTCACCCCGCAACCGTTGTTGCAGACCGATGCGGTGCATCAACTGTTACAAGCTGTGCACGGCGGTCTGTGTTGCGCGGTCATGCCACTGGATGGTGGCCTCGAAGGCCTGACCGAACATTTGCGCCTGCAACCGATTGAAAACGCCCAGACCCTCGGCCGGCTGGGGCTGATTATGCGTCGCAGCGCTCCACGCTCGGCGCTGGCGGAAGCCTGTTTCGCGATCTATCAACAATCGCTGCTGGACTCTTGATCGACGGCATCTATCGGTAGATCAGTAATAGCGATTAGACGTGACACTTTGCCGCGCCTAGTCTTAAAGCTGATCAAACCCGTCGGTGATGCCATGAAAGCCAAGCGCCCTGCCTGCGCGGCGCCTGCCCTCGAAACGCCCGCGCCTTCCGCCAGCCAGACGTACAGCTACAGCAACCTCGAACACTCGGAATCGGACAGCACCGCGCTGGCCGAGGAAGTCGCGTTGGCGATTGCCTATAACGGCATCAGCCAGGCCGTCATGCTGGTGACGCCGACGGACCTCGAAGACTTCATCGTCGGCTTCAGCCTGGGCAGCGGCATCATCGAAGACGCCACCGACATCTATGACCTGCAACTCAGCGGCTCGGGGTCGGCGCAATACGCGCAGGTGACCATCGCCAATCGCGCGTTCTGGAACCTCAAGCTGCAACGTCGGCAACTGGCCGGCACCAGCGGTTGCGGGCTCTGCGGCGTGGAAGCGGTCGAGCAAGCGTTGCCGGATCTCAAAGTGTTGCCCGGCGCACCACTGCCGCCCGCCGAATGGCTGGACGGCTTGCGTCAACGCATCGGTGCGTTTCAGCCGTTGGGCCAATACAGCGGCGCGGTGCATGCGGCGGTGTTCATGAACGGCCAAGGCGAGTTGTTGCTCGGTCGTGAAGACATTGGCCGGCACAACGCCCTCGATAAATTGATCGGCGGACTGGTCCGCCAGAACATTTCAACCGCAGGCGGACTGGCGATTGTCACCAGCCGTTGCAGTCTCGAACTGATCCAGAAAGTTTTGCGCGCCGGCATCCAGACCCTGGTCAGCCTGTCGTCGCCCACGGGCCTTGCCGTGCAATGGGCCCGTCG
Organism: Pseudomonas sp. MAG733B; assembly: GCF_036884845.1. Classification (NCBI taxonomy): domain Bacteria; kingdom Pseudomonadati; phylum Pseudomonadota; class Gammaproteobacteria; order Pseudomonadales; family Pseudomonadaceae; genus Pseudomonas; species Pseudomonas sp. MAG733B. The sequence goes on along the minus strand of NZ_CP145732.1, from coordinate 778,577 downwards.
CCACAACCTCAACCTCATCCATCTGCCACAGAAGAATGCGCCGCGGGTCTATAGCCCGGCTTTGGAGAATCAAGCGTGAGTCAACACCGTCAAGCCGACCAGACACCCGTTCCTCGCTACAAACCCTACAAAGGTCCGGCCGGCGGTTGGGGCGCACTGATCAGCGTCGCCCAAGCCTGGTTGACCAGCGACAACGCGCTGAAAAACCTGCGCATGATGCTCAAGACCAACAAGAACGGCGGCTTCGACTGCCCCGGTTGCGCCTGGGGCGATTCCAATGAAGCCGGCATGGTGGCGTTCTGCGAGAACGGCGCCAAAGCGGTGAACTGGGAAGCGACCAAACGGCGTGTCGATGGCAAATTCTTCGCCAAACACAGCGTCACCTCGTTGCTGGAACAAAGCGATTACTGGCTTGAATACCAGGGTCGCCTGACTGAGCCATTGATCTACAACGCTGAAACCGATCGCTATCAACCGATCAGTTGGGACGACGCGTTTGCGCTGATCGCCAAACACCTTAAAGGCTTGTCGAGCCCGGACCAGGCTGAGTTCTACACCTCGGGTCGTGCCAGCAACGAAGCGGCGTATCTCTATCAGCTGTTCGTGCGTGCCTATGGCACCAACAACTTCCCCGACTGCTCGAACATGTGCCACGAGGCCAGCGGCGTCGCGTTGTCGCAAAGCGTCGGTGTCGGCAAAGGCACCGTGACCTTCGACGACTTCGAACACGCCGATGCGATTTTCGTCTGGGGACAGAACCCCGGCACCAACCACCCGCGGATGCTCGAACCACTGCGTGAAGCGGTGAAACGCGGAGCGCAGGTGGTGTGCATCAACCCGTTGAAAGAGCGCGGACTGGAACGTTTCCAGCACCCGCAGCACCCACTCGAAATGCTCACCAACGGCGACAAGCCGACCAACACCGCATACTTCCGTCCGGCACTGGGTGGCGACATGGCGGTGATGCGCGGCATGGCGAAATTCCTGCTGCAATGGGAGCGCGATGCACAGAAGGCTGGCGCTGCGGCGGTGTTCGATCACGGTTTCCTCAACGAACACAGCGTCAACGTGCTGGATTACCTGGCCGCCATCGACGACACCCCGTGGGAGCAGATCGTCGAGCAGTCCGGCCTGACCCTTGTTGAAATCGAGCAAGCGGCGCGCATGTACCTCAAGGGCAAGAACGTCATCATGTGCTGGGCAATGGGCATCACCCAGCACCGCCATTCGGTGGCGACCATCCAGGAAATCTCCAACCTGATGCTGCTGCGCGGCAACATCGGTCGGCCGGGCGCGGGCCTGTGCCCGGTGCGTGGCCACAGTAACGTGCAGGGCGACCGGACCATGGGCATCAACGAGCGTCCGCCAGTGGCGTTCCTCGACTCGTTGGAACGCCGCTTCCAGTTCAAGGTACCGCGTGAAAACGGCCACAACGTGGTCGAAGCGATCCACGCCATGGCCGAAGGTCGGGCAAAAGTGTTCATCGCCCTGGGCGGCAACTTCGCCCAAGCCACCCCCGACAGCCCACGCACCTTCAAGGCGCTGAGCAATTGCGACCTGACCGTGCAGATCAGCACCAAACTCAACCGCAGCCATCTGGCCCACGGTAAAGACGCGCTGATCCTGCCGTGCCTGGGCCGGACCGATATCGACCGCCAAGCTGAAGGTCCTCAAGCGGTAACGGTCGAAGACTCGTTCAGCATGGTCCACGCCTCCAACGGCCAATTGGAGCCGCTGTCGAACCAGATGCGTTCGGAGCCGGCGATTCTGGCCGGCATTGCGGCCGCCACACTGGGCAGCCATCCGGTGGACTGGAACTGGCTGGTGGCCGATTACCGGCGCATCCGCGACCTGATCGCCGATACCATTCCCAACTTCAAAGACTTCAACGAGAAGATCAAGAACCCGGGTGGCTTCTATCTGGGCAACAGCGCCGGAGCGCGCAAGTGGAACACCGCATCGGGCCGGGCCAATTTCAAACCGAACATGCTGCCCAAGGATCTGGTGCACGAACGCACCCGCGCCACCGGCAAGTTGCCGGACCTGATCATGCAATCGATGCGCTCCCACGATCAGTACAACACCACGATCTACGGTCTCAACGATCGTTATCGCGGAGTGAAGGGGCAGCGTGATGTGCTGTTCGTCAACGAAGCCGACATCATTCGCCTGGGCTTCAAGCCGGGGCAGAAGGCCGACATCGTTTCGCTCTGGGATGATGGAGTTGAACGTCGGGTGAAGGGCTTCACGCTGCTGGCGTTCGATATCCCGGCCGGGCAAGCGGCGGCGTACTACCCGGAGGTGAACCCGCTGGTGCCTCTGGAAAGCACTGGGGATGGCAGCCATACACCGACGTCTAAGTTCGTCGCGATCCGGTTGGAAGCGGCGAGTGAGACCGGGTTGATCATGGCCAGGTCGGCGTAACAAAAAATCAAAAGATCGCAGCCTGCGGCAGCTCCTACATCGATCCCTGTAGGAGCTGCCGCAGGCTGCGATCTTTTTGCAATGCCACTGCAACTTTCCAAACGCCCACAAAAAAGGCCGTTTTCTAACGAAAACGACCTTTGTGAAGTAATAAAAGACCGGCGAAAAATCGTTAAGTTCCGCCCAAAAAACAGCAACTTATAGAAATGTGCTCAAGTCGTGTTACTCGTCGGATTTCGATTGTCACACCCATGACACAGCCTCAGGATCGCGCCGTCATCCCCTTGAGGTTCCTCCATGAAGTTCTCCTCGATTCTCTTGTTGTCCCTTGGCCTGGTCAGTGGCATTGCCTCTGCTGGCGGCACCACCGAAGCAGGTGTGGGCGGCGCATTGGGCGGGGTTTTGGGCTCAGTCGTCGGCCAGTCGATTGGCGGCAATACCGGTTCCACCATTGGCGCAGCCTTGGGCGGCGCGGGTGGTAGCGCAGTCGGCGCAGACAAACGCAGCCGTGGCGAAGCCGCCATCGGTGGTGCGTTGGGCGCAGCAGGCGGTAACGTGGTCGGCCGCAGCATGGGCGGCACCACCGGCAGCCTGATCGGCTCCGCAGCAGGCGGCGGCGCTGGCGGCGCGCTGGGTAACTATATGGGCAACAAGAGCGATGACGACGACGATGATCGTCATTCCCATCGCGGCCGTGATGATCGTCGCTACTACCGTGATGGCCACCCGGGCCGCGGCCATGCCTATGGCCATCGCAAGCACCACAAGCACTACCGCCATCGCGACTGACCGAAAAGGTCTCGCTGGAGAGGTAAAAAAATCGCAGCCCGAGGGCTGCGATTTTTTTTGCCTGTTTCTTACATCACCAAGCGCTCCAAAGCCTCGCGCAACTGGCTCGGGATCGACACCGGCAGATTGGAACCGCGGTCGACAAATACATGCACGAACCGCCCCGCAGCACAGGCCTCATCGTCCCCTTGCTTGAACACCGCCAACTCATACTGCACCGAACTGTTGCCCAGCTTGCCTACCCGCAATCCGATTTCGATCCGGTCCGGGAACGCGATGGAAGCGAAGTAATCGCACGCCGAGCTCACCACGAACCCCACCACCTCGCCGTCATGGATATCCAGCCCGCCCACTTCGATCAGGTAGGTGTTCACCGCCGTGTCGAAAAAGCTGTAGTAGGTCACGTTGTTCACGTGACCGTAGGCATCGTTGTCGTGCCAGCGTGTGGTAATGGGTTGGAAGTGTGGGTAGTCGGTGCGTTGGGGCATCAATGGGGTCCTTTCATGATTTCGAGTGGAGTTTACTTGTCAGCGAATCCCTTACCCACCGCTGCCAACTCACCAATCAACCGCGCCGGCTGCCAGTGATCACCCTGGCGAGTCTCCAGCGCCAGCAAGCGTTGATGAATGTCTGCCAATCCCTGTTGATCTGCCCAGGCCATTGGCCCGCCCTTGTCTGCCGGGAAGCCATAGCCATTGAGATACACCAGATCGATGTCGTGGGCTGACCCGGCGATACCTTCCTGAAGGATTTTTGCGCCTTCATTGACCAGCGCCAGCAAGCAGCGCTCCAGAATCTCCTCCGGGCTGATCTCACGACGATGGAAACCCAGCCCTTCGCTGACTTCCAGCACCAGTGCATCGACCAGAGGATCGTGCTCAGCCTGACGGCTGCCCGGCTCATAGTGGTAAAAACCGTTGCCGCTCTTCTGGCCGAAACGGCCCAGCTCACACAGACGGTTATCCACCTGAACCTCAGGCGCATCCTGCCCCACACCCGATAGTTGCCGGGCGCGCCATTGCAGGTCCACGCCGACGACGTCGAACATGCGGAACGGCCCCATGGCGAAACCGAAACCTTGCAACGCCGCATCCACCTGATAGGGGTAAGCACCCTCCAGCAGCATCTTGCGCGCCTCCAATACATAGGTATTGAGCATGCGGTTGCCAATGAAACCGTCGCAATTGCCCGCCACCACACTGACCTTGCCCATGCGCTTGCCCAGCGCCAGCGCAGCCTCAAGCACCGCCGGAGCCGTCTGGGCACCACGGACGATTTCCAGCAGTTTCATGATGTGTGCAGGGCTGAAAAAGTGCAGACCCAGGACTTGTTGCGGACGGCGGGTAACGGCGGCGATGGCGTCGATATCCAGTGCCGAGGTGTTGCTGGCCAGAATGGCTTCGGGTTTGAGCAGGCCGTCCAGCTCGCGGAAGATCGACTGCTTGAGTTCGAGGTTTTCGTACACCGCTTCGATTACCAAGTCGACATCCCGGATGGCCTCGTAATTGGCGGCAGCCGAGACTCGGGCGATACGCGCGTCGGCTTCCGCCTGATCAATACGTTCCTGGCGCACGCTGTGAGCATAGGTGTCCGCCACGGTGACCAGCGCTTGCTCAAGCATCTGCGGATTGTTATCAACCCACTGCACCGCGACCCCGGCGTTGGCCAGGCACATGACAATGCCACGGCCCATGGTGCCCGCGCCGATCACGGCTGCGCGCTGAATGTTGAACGGTGTCTGGCTCATATCTTGTTCTCTTGTTGGCGATCCAAAGACAGCCCTCACCATAGTCAGCCCGCGCGCTTTTTTGAAATTTATTCCTGTGATGAGCAACATTCAGCGGATGGATGCTACCCGCCACGCTTCCACCCACTCCCGCACCTCGGCATACGGATAATCCTCCAACACCGCAAACCCCGAAATGGCCCGCGCCTTGAGTTTGGTGAACAACGGCACGCTGATCCCGCACAGAAACCGCGTTACCCGCTCGGCCGACGGCACGCTACCCGTGTGTTGCTCATGCTTGTGGATAAACCCGCCACACAGCGCTTCGAAGTTTTTATCCACAAGCGCAGGCAATGCAGGAGGTTCGGGCAGCCGCGCCACTTGCCCGTGACACACCGAACAATGTCCGCACTGCTGCGGAGCGTTGCTGTCGCCGAAATACTCCGCCAGGCGATAACCCAGGCAACGGTCAGTGGCAAACAGATCCAGCATTGCGTGAATTCGCGCGATTTCGGTTTGTTCGTGTTGAGTGAAACCGGCGTGAAGTTCAATGCTGAGTGCCTGAGCGTCAAAGTCCGTTTGCAACAGGCTGTAGACCTCGGTCATCAGCTTGCTTTCAAGCTCGACCCAGCCCTTCTCCTGGAAATAATCCAGCGCCTTGACCACCCGGTTTCGCTCGGCCTGATGATGCTCGTACAACGCGTCGAAATTCACCGTGGCCCAGCTCCGCGCCCGCTTGGAGGTCTGGATGATCGCCGAAACGAATTCCCTGCGCTCGCCTTCGAAACGGGCCAGTAATACCTCGGGTTCCTCCAGGTATTTGAAACGGTATTCGGCGTAGTAGGCGTAGCGCGGAGCGATGATTCCACGCAGCTCCAATTGCACCAGCAAGGTCTTGAGCGGCAGCTGACGAATGTTGCTATTATCCGCCAGGGGCCCCAGTAGAAATTCCCACTCCCCCTGTGGCGTGCAGGCCTGCAATTCGTCGAGCACATGGCGGATACCGTCGAGCTCAGGGGTATCGCCGAACACAAAGTTTTCCAGCACGTTGAGGCTGTCGCGGTTGGCTAGCACCAGGCAATCCGATGGCTGCCCGTCACGCCCGGCGCGGCCGATTTCCTGGCTGTAGTTTTCGATGGATTTGGGCAAGTCGAAATGCACGACGTTGCGGATGTTGCTCTTGTCGATGCCCATGCCGAAGGCGATGGTCGCGACGATGCAATTGGACTGTCCGCCCATGAAACGTTTTTGGATGCCGTCACGTTGATCGTGGGGCAAACCGGCGTGATAGGCCTCGGCCTGAATGCCGTTGCGTTGCAGATGTTCGGCTATGTGCTCGGCGGTTTTTTGCAGGGTGACGTAGACAATGCTCGGCTGGCCAGGTCGCTCGTTCATCCATTCGACCAAGCGTCGACGTTTGTCGTTTCCGCGAACCGGCTCCACCCATAGATTGAGGTTCGGCCGATAGAAACCGGTGGTCACCACGTCATCGGGAGCGATGGCGAATTTCGCCTGCATGTCGACGATCACCTTGGGCGTCGCGGTAGCCGTCAGCAGCAAGACTTGTGGGATGTTGAACTGGCGCTGGTAATCCGGAAGCTTGAGGTAATCCGGGCGGAAGTTGTGGCCCCATTCCGAGATGCAGTGCGCTTCGTCCACCACCAGCAACGAGATCGGCACTTGCTGCAGGAAATTGCGGAACCGCTCGTTCTTCAGGCGCTCCACCGAGATCATCAAAATTTTCAACTCACCGGACTTGGCGCGCGCCATCACGTCGCTGGCGTCATCGCGGCTCTGCGCCGAATCGATACTACCCGCTGCAATGCCATGGCGTTGCAGGAACGCCAATTGGTCCTGCATCAACGCCAGCAACGGCGAGACCACCAGCGTCAGGTGCGGTAGCAGTACGGCCGATAATTGATAGCACAGGGACTTGCCGGAACCGGTGGGAAAAATAGCCGCCGCCGAACGCCCCGCCAGCACGGCGCTGACGGTTTTCTCCTGACCGGGTCGAAACTGTGGATAACCGAAAACCTGTTCCAGGGTGTTGTGCATAAGCTGTCACTCCGTTGACTGCTGCGATGGGCAAAGCCTAGCCGGCGAATGCAGCGAGTCGAGAAAAGGTCGGGGCTAAAAACGATACGGGATGATACAGCGGATGGCTTGGAAGACTTGAGGGATGTGGGGACTGTCAGATGGCTATCGCTAGCAGGCTAGCTCCCACACTGAATCTTCGGTGCCCACCAACCCCCTGTGGGAGCTAGCCTGCTAGCGATGGGGTCCAGCACAGTCACCACAAAACCCGAAATAACCTACAGCATCTGAGGCACCGTGACCCACCCTGTAGTCCCTTTCCTCAAACCCCGACAAACCCCCTACAAATCCTGTCGACCTCAGCCGTCTTGTCGCACAACACCACGCGCTTCTATAGTCTGCGGCGCGGCTGAAAACAGTGTCTCGGCCTGCCGGGCACACTTGCCGATTTCGCACAGGACAACCCTCGATGAACAGCCCCGACCCACTGACCGACCGCTACCGCCCACTCAAAACCCGCTACAGCGAAACACCGGTCTTGGTCATCGACACCGAAGCCGACCCCTTCGAAATCCTCGACGCCGCCCGCCAACGCATCCGCGCCGCCAGCGACCTGCTCGAAACCCTCTATTGCCTGTGCTTCAAACAGGCCGACGCCAGCGACATCCCCAACATCGTCAGCGCCCTGTACCTGCTGACCCAGGATGGCAACGACCTGCTCGACATCGCCCGCCAACGCCTGCCGAAACTCACCGGCTAAGTCCCCCCCCCATTCCCTGTGGGAGCTGGCTTGCCAGCGATGAACGATAACGCGGTGCCATGTGGATAAGTCCGTCAGCAACGCCCTATCAAAGCTTCGGCAACGTCCTACAAAAGAAGACACCTTGTCGGCTATCGCTGCCTAGCTACGAACATTTACTGTCCCTGCATCGCTGCAAATTCAGCGATCAGGTTTGGTCACCTGAGAACAACGCACACATGTGTGCCATCATTCGCGCCGCGGACATCTATGTCCTCGTAGTGTTTTGTTATGGCGGCTGTGTGTGGGACGCCCTCGGGCGAGCCGATTTGTTGTTCTCGGTTGACCAAGCCTGCGCACAGTCCGCCTCCCATCGTTTGGTCACGGTGCTGGCGGTAACTTAACAACAAACCGAGTACCTCTGATGCCAACTCTTAATCCGTTTCCAAATCGCTACCGCCCATTGCAAACAAGCCTCACCGACACCACACCCCTAATCATCGACACAGAAGCCAACCCCCAAGACATCCTCGAATCCGCCCTCCAGCGCATCCGCGCGTCCAGCGAACTGCTCCGAACCCTGCACTGCCAAAGCTTCCTCGAAGGCGACATCGAAGACATCCCACACATCACCCACGCGCTCTACCTGCTCACCCAGGACGGCTGCGACCTGCTCAAAGTCGCTCAGCAACGCATGCTCAACTGGAAAGCACCAGCCTGACGCTATTCAGCCAGCACGCCAAAGTGAAATTATTCCGGCTGTTTCAACACTAAACAGCTGGAATAATGGTAGTTAGCACGTATTTCTTTGAGAAACCAAGTTCACCGAAATGGCACACTCTTCAATTTCCCTGCCGCAGGTCGCAACCACATTTAAGTGCTATTATTCTGGCAGTTATAGCGCCTTAATGAAGGAATATTGGCACATGGCCAAGAAGACAGCCCCACTCTTGCCCGCCGCTTCCAGACTCCTTTCCGAGTTCGGCGAGCGCCTGAAACTTGCTCGCCTGCGCCGCAAGCTCACAGCTAAACAAGTCGCTGAACGGGCGGGCATGTCACTGATGACATTGCGCTCTCTGGAGTCTGGTGGATCAGGAGTGACCATCGGGGCATACCTGTCGGTCATGCAGGTTCTGGGGCTTGAAAAAGACTTGAGCAAACTCGCGGCTATCGATGAAGTGGGCCGACAACTGCAGGATGCACAACTCAAACCCAATGCCACTTCTACAACTGACTCGAACCGACGAACTCGCAGAATCAGCGCAGTGAAAAAAACCTCTCCAATGCCTGAAAAAGACACTGGAGTGATTGAAAGTACTGCCCACACAGCTGATCTGTCCGCTGACTACCCCTTCAACACCCACTCACTTTCCAATCTGTTGACCCAGAAAAAAACCAAGCCCACGACAGGTGAGAAATGACCCGGATTGCCGTGTATGCCGATTGGGAATCCTTGAGTGGTCCCAGACGCCTCGGTTTCTTGCATGCCCGAAAGGCTCGCGCCACGGAGGTCTTCGAGTTTGAGTACGACACGGCTGCGCTGGCAGATCCTGAGTTGAACTTCACATCGCTGGACCCTCGCATCGGGCTCTATGAAGGTCGTCAGTTCCCTGGACAACATCAAAACCGCTTTGGCGTGTTCGCTGATTCAAGCCCGGATCGCTGGGGGCAGCTACTGATGAAGCGGCGACAGGAACGCGATATTCGCGACGGTTTGGCAGCCAAGGGCAGCAAGCTCTACGAATCGGATTTCCTGTTAGGTGTACATGACCTTTATCGGGTCGGTGCGATTCGCTACAAGCTCAATGACCAAGGCCATTTTCTCGATGGTCGCGATGGCTTGGCCGCCCCGCCTTTCATTGAGTTGCGGGCGCTCGAACAAGCAAGCCGAGCGCTGGAAAATGATGCGGACAACACCGCACTCGACGGTCGCGAATGGCTGAGAATGCTGATCGCACCTGGCGGTTCGCTGGGTGGTGCTCGCCCCAAAGCCAGCGTCGCGGACGAGCACGGTCACTTGTGGATAGCCAAGTTCCCCAGTACCCGCGATGACTATGACATTGGCGCCTGGGAACTGGTGGTGAATGCCTTGGCCAATCATTGTGGCCTGCGAGTCGCAACTGCTATCGCCCGACGCTACGCCAGTGATCATCACTGCTTCATGGTCAAGCGCTTCGATCGAACGAACCGGGGTGGCCGACTGCACTTTGCCTCGGCCATGACCATGACGGATCGCGTTGATGGTGAAGATGCCTCAGTCGGCGCGAGCTATCTTGAGCTGGCCGAAGTGCTGATGGAACACGGCTCGGAAACCAATGCTGACCTTCGTGAGTTGTGGTCTCGGATTGTGTTCAACATCCTGGTCTCCAACAGCGACGACCACCTGCGTAACCACGGCTTCATCCTTGATCCCGGCCGGGGATGGCGATTGTCTGCCGCCTATGACATGAACCCGGTGGCCTACGCTGACGGCTTGAAGCTAAACATCACCGATACGGACAATGCACTGGATCTGGAGCTTGCCCGGGAAGTGGCGGGGTATTTCCGGGTCAATCGTGCGAATGCAGAAAGCATCATCGACAGCTTCAAAGAAGTTGTCAGCCAATGGTCCACGCTAGCAGGGGCATTGGGCCTATCAAAACGCGAGCAGGACAATATGGCGCCTGCATTTCGATTAGCGGAACCTATACAATGAACCTCGCCCCCAACCTCCCCGACGACCCGACCCTCCACCAGCTCATCCAGCTCCTCCACGAGGAACTCGGCCTCCCCGAACGCAAAGCCATCAGCCTCAGCACCTCGATCAATTTCGACCTCGGCTGCAACGGTGCCGACGCACAGCACCTGATCGAAACCCTGGAGGACCACTTCACCATCGATTTCGTGGATTTCGACAGTTATCGCTATTTCCAGCCCGACGGCTACGATGTATTTCTCAAGCGCAAAGCCAAGGGTCGCGGCGACAAGGAACCATTGACCATCGGCATGCTCTACCGGGCTATCAAGGCTCAACGCTGGGACACTGATGAGCTGGAACGCCCGTAACGTCCCCGGCGCACAACGATAAGGACATTGCGTGGACGTATTGATGGGCTTGCTGGCCGCCGTGCTGTGGGGCGGTACGGATTTTCTGGTGGGTTTGAACGCCCGCGCGGTGGGTGTCAAACGTGCCGTGTATTTCGGTCAGGCGCTGGGCTTTGCCATCATGAGCCTGCTGCTGATCGCCTTCCCCGTGTTCATTCTGCGGTCAATGGCCGCACCGCTTGATGTCTGGTTGATTGGCGTCGCTGCCGCCGTGCTGACCGTGTCCGGCGCGCTGGCACTGTCCAAGGCCTTCGCCCTCGGCAAAGCCTCCATTGTCGCGCCGCTGGTAACCTCCTACGGTGTGGTGACCACTTTGCTGTCCTGGGCCGGCGGCGAGCAGATCAGCCTGCTCCAGCTGCTGTGTATCGCGCTGTGTGTGATTGGCGTGGTTCTCTCCGCTATTCATTCCGACCCGAAGGTGCCCCACACCACGCAGGCGAGCAGCTCCATCGCTTTTGCGCTGCTGGCGGCGGTGTTTTACGGCACCAGTTTTTGGCTGCAAGGCCGTTTTGTACTGCCAATACTCGGGCCGGTGACGATGCTCTGGCTCGCGTATCTGATCGGGTTGATCGTGTTGGTAGCGATCGTCCTCAGGATCGACGACGGCCTGAAAATCCCGCCGCTGAAAAACTGCCTGACACTGACCGGCGCGAGCCTGATGAACCTCGGCGGTTTTTCATCGTTTGCCTGGGGCGCGGTGGCCGGCTCGGTTTCGGTGGTGACGGTGATTAGCACGCTGTCAGGCGGAATTGCGGCGATTCTAGGGTATGTGTTTTTCAAGGAACGGCTGGGCAAGGTTCAGATGCTTGGGGTCGTGCTGGTGCTGTTCGGGGCGTTTGTCCTGCACCTTAAAACCTGAAACGCCGCGCACAAAAAAACCGCCCCGAAGGGCGGCTTTTTCATTGCATCAAACCAACACTTACAACTTAGGACCAGCAGCCTTGATCGCGTCGCTCACTTCGAACTTCTTGAAGTTCTCGATGAACAGGCCGGCCAGTGCTTTGGCGGCTTCGTCGTAGGCGGCTTTATCAGCCCAAGTGTTGCGTGGGTTCAACAGGCCAGTCTCAACGCCCGGTACGGCCAGAGGCACGTCGAGGTTGATGGTGTCCAGGTGCTCGGTTTCGGTACCGATCAGCGCGCCGCTCTGGATCGCTGCGATCACTGCACGGGTGGTCGGGATGTTGAAGCGTTTGCCGACGCCGTAGCCACCGCCGGTCCAGCCGGTGTTGACCAGGTAGACCTTGGAACCGAAGCCGCGGATGCGCTTGATCAGCAGCTCTGCGTACTCACCAGCCGGACGCGGGAAGAACGGTGCGCCGAAGCAGGTGGAGAAGGTCGACTTGATGCCGCTGCCCGAACCCATTTCGGTCGAGCCCACCAAAGCGGTGTAGCCGGACAGGAAGTGGTAGGCCGCTTGTTCTTCGTTGAGGATCGACACTGGTGGCAGCACGCCGGTCAGGTCGCAGGTCAGGAAGATCACAGCGTTAGGCTCGCCACCGAGGTTCTCCTCGGAACGCTTGGCAACGTGCTCCAGCGGGTAAGCGGCACGGCTGTTCTGGGTCAGGCTGACATCAGCGTAGTCGGCATGCTTGGCGTCATCGATGACGACGTTTTCCAGTACTGCGCCGTGCTTGATGGCTTTCCAGATAACCGGCTCGTTCTTCTCGGACAGGTCGATGCACTTGGCATAGCAACCGCCTTCGATGTTGAACACCACGCCTTCGCCCCAGCCGTGCTCGTCGTCACCGATCAGGTAGCGGCTTTCATCGGCGGACAGGGTGGTTTTACCTGTGCCGGACAGACCGAAGAACAGGGTCACGTCGCCTTCTTCACCGATGTTGGCTGCGCAGTGCATTGGCAGCACGTCAGCGGCCGGCAGCAGGAAGTTCTGCACCGAGAACATGGCTTTTTTCATCTCACCGGCGTAACGCATACCGGCGATCAGCACTTTCTTCTGTGCGAAGTTGAGGATCACGCAACCGTCGGAGTTGGTGCCATCACGCTCAGGCACGCATTCGAAGTTGGCAACGTTCAGGACTTGCCATTCATCACGGCCAGCCGGGTTGTACTGGGCCGGGTTGATGAACAGGCAACGACCGAACAGATTCTGCCAGGCAGTCTGGGTGGTCATCTTCACGGCCAGGTAGTGCTCGGAAGCCGCACCTACATGCACGTGGGAAACGAAATGCTCTTGCGCGTTGTTGAACGCCTCAACGCGGTCCCACAGGGCATCGAACTTGTCGGCCGGGAACTTGCGGTTGATCGGGCCCCAGGCGATGGCGCCCGTGGTGCTCGGCTCATCAACGATGAAACGATCAACTGGCGAACGGCCGGTACGGTGACCGGTACGAACAACCAGTGCGCCGGTATCGGCAAGCTCGCCTTCACCGCGGTTGAGGGCTTCTTTAACCAGATCATCAACACTCAGATCGGTGTACACGGCGTTATTGGCTTGCGTCATGAGGTTCCCCGTCGGCCAGTGGCCGAGTGCTCCAAACGTTTTTGTAGTAGAAAGTCGTGCACTACTACCGCGAAAAAAGTGGGCCGGATTATGCCAGAAAAGCCCAAAAAGAGTAGGCCCCTCCTGTCGTAACGGCGTTATTCCGGCGCTAACCAGTGAATTTACCTGCGCTGAACCGTTTTAGTGACGGGTATCTGACGGCGTCTCGACACCCGCGCCGGCGAACAATTGAGTGACGTCGGCGGCGTCGAACAGGTACTGCTGGTTGCAGAACTGGCAGTCGATCTCGATTTTGCCACCGTGTTCAACCACCAGGTTTTGCGCGTCTTCCATACCCAAACTGACCAGTGCATTGGCCGAACGTTCGCGCGAGCAGCTGCAACGGAAGCGCAGTTTTTGCACATCGAACAGACGCACTTGCTCTTCGTGGTAGAGACGATGCAGCACGGTTTCGTTGTCCAGGCCCAGCAACTCATCGGCAGTCAGGGTAGTGGCCAGCGCGGTGAGGTGCTGCCAGCTGGCGGCGCGTTCTTCTTCGTCTTTCAGGCGATCGGCAGGCAGCTGTTGCAGCAACAGGCCACGGGCGCGACGGCCATCGGCGCAGAGCTTGATGCGCGTGCCGATCTGCTGCGACATGACGAAGTAGTTGGTGAAGCAGTCAGACAGCGTTTCGCCGTCCAGATCAACCACGCCCTGATAGCGCTGGCCTTGTTTCGGGTCGATGGTCAGGGTCAGCGAACCGTCCGGCATCAAGTCGGACAGGTTGGCGTCAGGGGCGATGCGGTCGGCCTCGTAACGGGCCAGACCACGGATGTCGCGCTCGCTGGAGCATTCGATCATCAGCAGCGGGATCGGGCCTTCGGAGCGGGCCTGAAGGATCAGCAACCCATCGAACTTCAAGGTGCCGACCAGCAACGCCGCGGCCGCCATCAGTTCGCCGAGCAGTTGTGCGACCGGTTCCGGATAGGCGTGCTTGGCCAGGACTTCGGCGTAGCTGAGCTCCAGCGAAACCATCTCGCCACGGGTGTCGCTGTCATCGAAGATGAAGCGTTGGGTGAAGTCGTTATCCGGTAGGTCGGTCATAAGTCTGGGTATCTGAAGTGGTGACTAGGTATGGCTTACAGGCCGGCGGCAGTGTGCGCTTTACGACGAACGGCACACGCACGGCAGGCGAATTACCTCATATGGCTACGAACAGGCGCAATTACAAGTCTTTGCCCGGTTGATGCGATCGGCGGACCGGGCAAATCATTCGTTGCTGCTGCCACGAAACTTGAACAGATCGCGCCGCTGTTTCTTGCTCGGCTTGCCATCAGTGCTCACGCCCAGGGCGCCTGCCTTGCGCTCGGCGGCGGCATTTTCGCGCTTGGCGATGCTGGCTTCGGTTTCAGCGTACAGCGTCTGTGCCTCCGGCGCGCCACGACGCACGATCGACAGCGCCAGGACCACAACCGTGCGTTCCTCGAAACCGGTGCGGAGCACGAACTCATCGCCGATGCGTGGCTCTTTGCCAGGCTTGCAGCGCTCGCCCCGGCAATGCACCTTGCCGCTTTCAATCGCCGCTTTGGCCAAGGCTCGGGTCTTGTAAAACCGCGCGGCCCACAACCATTTATCGAGGCGGACTTTGTCGTCCTCTTCGTTTTTTTGTGCCATGGGATTTCCTCGTTCTGAAATATTTGTGAACTGTACTACCGTTCTGTCGTGCCAAGAATTTCTCCGTCCCGGACTACAATGCTGACATTCCATAACCTCCTCCGGGAGGCTGGAAATCCGGGCCGTAGATATCTGTCGCCTTTTACCCATTATTCTGCGTGAATACCGCGATTTCGGCCGCCTGCGGCCACCGTGGTTTCTACCGGTTGAGCAATTTTGAAGACATTTGACCATTTGACCGTTGTCGGTTTGCGCGAGTGGGTGGCGCTCCCTGATTTGGGAGTCGCGGGCCTTCGGGCAAAAATCGACACCGGTGCCAGCACTTCCAGCCTGCATGCCACCGACATCGAGACGTTCGAGCGCGATGGCGGGCAGTGGGTGCGCTTCACCGCGCACCTGGGCACGGTGGTGCAGTTGCGTCATCGCCGCTGCGAAGCACCGCTGGTGACACGCAAAACCATTAAAAGCTCTAACGGTCACGCGCAGGTGCGATACGTGATCAGCACCACCCTGGCCCTCGGTGATCGGGTCTGGCGGGTCGAGTTCACGCTCGCCTGCCGCAAATCCATGCGTTATCGCCTGCTACTCGGTTCCAAAGCCTTGATCGACGGCCAGTTGGTGGTCAATCCGGGCATTAAATATGTACAAGACAAGCCGGTGTTCCCGGTATCTACCTTCTCCACAGGTGTTGCATGAAGATCGCTGTGCTGTCGCGGAACCCGCGTCTGTATTCCACCCGTCGCCTGGTCGAAGCCGGTACCGAACGCGGCCATGAAATGGTGGTGGTCGATACCCTGCGCGCCTACATGAACATCGCCAGCCACAAGCCGCAGATCCACTATCGCGGCAAGCCGCTGGAAGGTTTCGACGCCGTGATCCCGCGGATCGGTGCGTCGGTCACGTTTTATGGCTGCGCAGTCTTGCGCCAGTTCGAAATGATGGGGGTTTTTCCACTCAACGAATCGGTGGCCATCGCCCGTTCGCGGGACAAACTTCGCTCGCTGCAATTGCTCTCACGTCGCGGCATCGGTTTGCCGGTGACCGGGTTTGCCCACTCGCCGGACGACATTCCCGACCTGATCGAAATGGTCAACGGTGCGCCACTGGTGATCAAGGTGCTGGAAGGCACCCAAGGCATCGGTGTGGTGCTGTGCGAGACCGCCACGGCGGCGGAATCGGTGATCGAGGCGTTCATGGGCCTCAAGCAGAACATCATGGTTCAGGAGTACATCAAGGAAGCAGGCGGCGCCGACATTCGTTGCTTCGTGGTAGGCGACAAGGTGATTGCGGCGATGAAGCGCCAGGCCAAACCCGGCGAGTTCCGCTCCAACCTGCATCGTGGCGGCAGCGCCAGCCTGATCAAGATCACGCCGGAAGAACGCATGACCGCATTGCGTGCGGCAAAAGTCATGGGTCTTGCGGTGGCGGGTGTGGATATCCTGCGTTCGAATCACGGACCGCTGGTGATGGAAGTGAATTCGTCGCCGGGGCTTGAGGGGATTGAGACCACCACTGGCAAGAATGTGGCGGGGATCATCATTGAGCATCTGGAGAAGAATGGTGGGCCGAATATGACTCGGACCAAGGGCAAGGGCTGATACACAACCACTGTGGCGAGGGAGCTTGCTCCCGCTCGGCTGCGTAGCAGTCGCAAGATGGGAGTCCTCCGGACTCCAGCGGGAGCAAGCTCCCTCGCCACAAAGGGTTGTGTACGACTCTTAAACCGCATCCCTCGGCAACATCAACCCCAACGGCAATCGCACCCGCGCTTCAAGGCCACCACCGGTACGGTTGCGCAGCTCAACATTGCCACCATGCATCGAAGCAATCCGCTTCACGATCGCCAGCCCCAACCCGGTGCCCTTGCCGCCCCGCGCACGGTCACCACGAGTGAACGGGTTGAAGATCGCTTCCAGTTCCGACGGATCAATCCCGGCACCCCGGTCCATGACGCTGAGCACCACGTAGGGTGCAGCGGTGTCACCGGAGACATACGCCGCCACTTCCACACCACTGCCCGCATGATGCAGCGCGTTGCCGATCAAGTTGTTCAGCAATCGCTTCATCGACACCCGACGCAACGGAAACGGCTGGATAGGCTCCAGGCGCAGGCGCACTTTCTCTTCGTTCTGGTTGTACGGCGCGGCCACTTCGCGGACCAGATCGCTCAGGTCGACCTCTTCCACCGACTCATCGCGACCGTCGCGAATGAACGCCAGGAACTGGTCGAGAATCGCGTCCATGTCCTCGATGTCGCGGACCATGTCGTCCGTCAGGTCGTTGCGATCGCCCATCAATTCCAGGGACAGCCGCAAACGGGTCAACGGCGTACGCAGGTCATGGGACACCCCGGCGAGCATCAACTCCCGCTCACGGCCGGCCTGTTCGACGTCCTCGGCCATCTGGTTGAAGGCGCGATAAACCTCGGTCATTTCACTCGGCGTATCGCTGATCGGCAGGCGCACGCTGCGACCCTGACCGAGTTGCCGCGCGGCGTACACCAGGCGCTTCAAGGGTTGGTTGAGCTGGCTGACGAAAATCCATGCCGAGGCAGTAGAGAGCAAACCAATGGCGAGGAACCAGCCGAGCACGTTCCAGATTTTCTGGCCACGCAACGGATGCGGATAAAGCGGCACTTTCAGCCAACCATCGCCCAGGCTTGGTGCCCGGACCCAAAGCGCCGGTGGTGAGTGCATACGCAATCGGACTTCGGTGTCTTCACCCAACTCGGCCTGCATCTGCCGCTGATAGATCTCGCTGTACGGCCAGTGTTGTTCGCCTTCCGGCACACCGGCGCCGACCACACGTATCAGGGTCGCGGCTTCGGCAATCTTGTCGCGGTTGTTCTCGTCGGCGGCCCAATAGGCACGCAGCGTCAGGGCGACACCGTGGCTGTACTGACGGTCCACCAGCACATCCTCGTTCATCAACAGATAAACCAAGGTCAGCGCCTTGGAGAACAGGACGACAATCAGCACCAGCCAAAGGGTGCGGGAGAAGAAACTCTGGGGGAACCAAACCGGGGTTTTCATGGGTAACCGTTACACACTTGCAGGAGCGAGCGCTGCTCGCATATTGCGGATCGCGAGTCTGCGGGCAAGGCCATCTGACCTGACACCCGCACGACCCGCTCCTACAAATCGCCGATCACTTTGTGGCGGCGCCATCCGGCACGAACACGTAGCCCACGCCCCAGACAGTCTGGATGTAGCGCGGTTTGGACGGATCAGGTTCGATCATCCGGCGCAGACGGGAAATCTGCACGTCGATGGAACGCTCCAGGGCATCCCACTCGCGGCCACGGGCCAGGTTCATCAGTTTGTCGCGGGTCAGTGGCTGACGGGCGTTCATCACCAGGGCCTTGAGTACCGCGAACTCACCGGTGGTGAGCATGTGCACTTCTTCACCGCGCTTGAGTTCGCGGGTGGCCAGGGACAACTCGTAGTCGCCGAAGGTCACGCTTTCGTCTTCGCTGCCCGGTGCGCCCGGCACTGGAGCCGACTGGCGACGCAATACCGCTTTGACGCGGGCCATCAGCTCATCCGGGTTGAACGGCTTGGCCAGGTAATCGTCGGCGCCCAATTCCAGGCCCTTGATGCGGCTCAGCTCATCGCCCTTGGCGGTCAGCATGATGATGGGGATCTGATTGTTCGCGCCACGCAGGCGGCGGCAGGCGGTCAGACCGTCTTCGCCGGGCAGCATCAGGTCGAGGACGACCAGGTTGAACACTTCGCGCGCCAGCAGGCGGTCCATTTGCTCGGTGTTCGGTACGGCGCGGGCGCGATAGCCCTTGCTGACGAAAAAACGCTCCAGCAGGCTGCTAAGGCCCGGATCGTCGTCAACAATAAGAATTTTTTCGCCTTCAGCAATGTTTGCAGTGCTGCTCATTAGATGCTCCTTTGATCTCGGCGCGCATTATGGCGTAGCTGCCGTTATACGCACCGTGTGCATTGTTAGCAGATTTTTCCTTTACCGCCAGAAAACCGGCCATTGAAGCCGCAGCCTGCGATGCCCCTGAATGGCCGAACGCTGGTTATAATGCGCGGCCTTTTGTGTCAGGCAACATCAGACAGGTACTACAGACAGACGCGATTTATTTTTATAGCGTCAGCAGTAATTGTTCGATTTCACGGGTCAACGCAATGCCTGTTGACCCAGGCAGCGGCGCTGGCCAGGCCGCTCAACCAGACTCGCCAAGGCCCTAACTCTGCGCCTGCGAGCCTGCTTTCACAATTTGTCAGGTGGTTTTATGGACAGCATCAACAGCCGCATCGCCGAGGAACTCGGCGTACGCCCACAACAGGTCGAAGCGGCCGTCGCGCTACTCGATGAAGGCTCTACCGTTCCCTTCATCGCCCGTTACCGGAAAGAAGTCACCGGCAGCCTCGATGACATCCAGTTGCGTCATCTGGAAGAGCGTCTGCGCTACCTGCGAGAACTCGACGAACGGCGCATCAGCATCCTTGCCAGCATCCAGGAGCAAGGCAAGCTGACCCCGCAGCTTGAGCGCGACATCAAGCTCGCCGACACCAAGACTCGCCTCGAAGACTTGTACCTGCCGTACAAGCAGAAGCGCCGCACCAAGGGCCAGATTGCCCTGGAAGCCGGCCTCGGCGAGCTGGCTGACGGCCTGTTCAACGACCCGACCCTGACGCCAGACGCTGAAGCCGCACGCTTCGTCGACGCCGAAAAAGGCGTGGCCGATGTGAAGGCTGCCCTCGAAGGCGCCAAGTACATCCTCATGGAGCGCTTCGCCGAAGACGCAGGCCTGCTGGACAAACTGCGCAACTATCTCAAGCAGGAAGCCACTCTCAGTGCCCGCGTAATCGCCGGCAAGGAAGAGGAAGGCGCTAAATTCCGCGACTACTTCGAACACGACGAACCGCTGAAAAGCATGCCTTCGCACCGTGCGCTGGCGATTTTCCGTGGCCGCAACGAAGGCATCCTCAGCTCCGCGCTGAAAGTCGGCGATGAGCTGCCGGGCACCATGCACCCATGCGAAGCCATGATCGGCCAGCAGTTCGGCATTCAGAACCAGAACCGCGCCGCCGACAAATGGCTGGGCGAGGTGGTGCGCTGGACCTGGAAGGTCAAGCTCTATACCCATCTGGAAACCGATCTGCTGGGCGAACTGCGCGACGGCGCGGAAACCGAGGCGATCAGTGTATTCGCCCACAACCTGCATGACTTGCTGCTGTCGGCCCCGGCCGGCCCGCGCGCCACTCTGGGCCTCGACCCGGGCCTGCGCACCGGTTGCAAGGTGGCGGTGGTCGATTCCACAGGCAAGCTGCTGGATCACGCCACGGTTTACCCGCACGTGCCACACAACAAGTGGGACCAGACCCTCGCGATCCTCGCCGCCCTGTGCGCCAAGCACGCGGTGGACCTGATCGCCATCGGCAACGGCACCGCCAGCCGTGAAACCGACAAGCTCGCCGCGGAGCTGATCAAAAAATACCCAGCCATGAAGATGACCAAGGTCATGGTGTCCGAGGCCGGCGCATCGGTTTACTCGGCGTCGGAACTGGCTTCCAAGGAATTCCCGGACCTCGACGTATCGATCCGTGGCGCCGTGTCGATTGCCCGCCGCTTGCAAGATCCGCTGGCCGAACTGGTGAAGATCGATCCGAAATCCATCGGTGTCGGCCAGTACCAGCACGACGTGTCGCAGCTGAAACTGGCGCGCGGCCTGGATGCCGTGGTCGAAGACTGCGTGAACGCCGTCGGCGTGGATGTGAACACCGCTTCCGTTGCGCTGCTGGCGCGGATCTCCGGCCTCAACGCAACACTGGCGCAGAACATCGTCAGCCACCGCGACGAACACGGAGCGTTCAAAACCCGCGCTGCGCTGAAAAAAGTCGCACGTCTGGGCGAAAAAACCTTCGAACAGGCCGCTGGCTTCTTGCGCGTGATGAACGGCGAAAACCCGCTGGACTCGTCAGCGGTACACCCGGAAGCCTATCCGTTGGTTCAGCGCATCGCCGCTGAAACCGATCGTGACATCCGCTCGCTGATCGGCGACGCCGCGTTCCTCAAGCGCCTCGATCCGAAGAAGTACACCGACGAAACCTTCGGTCTGCCAACCGTGACCGACATCCTGCAAGAACTGGAAAAACCTGGCCGTGACCCGCGCCCCGAGTTCAAGACCGCCGAGTTCCAGGAAGGCGTCGAAGACCTCAAGGACCTGCAACTGGGCATGATCCTCGAAGGCGTGGTGACCAACGTGACCAACTTCGGCGCATTCGTCGACATTGGCGTGCATCAGGACGGTTTGGTGCACATCTCTGCGCTTTCGGAGAAGTTCATCAAGGATCCACGCGAAGCGGTGAAGGCTGGTGACGTGGTGAAAGTGAAGGTCATGGAAATCGACATTCCGCGTAAACGCGTGGGCCTGTCGATGCGCATGAGCGACACGCCTGGCGAGAAAATCGACGGTGCCCGCGGTGCACGTCCGGGTTCGGCGCCACGCCAGTCCCAGAACACCGCACCGCGCAAGGAAACCACGGCGGCGGCCCCGGCCAATAACGCCATGGCTTCGCTGTTCGCCAACGCCAAGCAATTGAAGAAACGTTGATGGAGATCCCTGCCGGGTATACCGAAAGCGCCTTTTTCAAGCTGCTCGGCTGCCGCCTGCACAGCCTGGAAACCGGGGTGGCGCAAGTCGCCCTGGTGCTGGAGCCGGAGCTGCGCAATCGCGCCGGCAAACTGCACGGCGGGGCGTTGTTCAGTCTGGTAGACATTGCCATGGGGCTGGCCTGTTCCAGCGCCCATGGCTTTGACCAGCAAAGCGCAACCATCGAGTGCAAGATCAACTACATCCGCGCCGTGTCCGACGGCGAGGTGATGTGCACGGCGCGGGTGATCCACCCTGGCCGCCGCACCTTGGTGGTTGAGGCCGACGTAGTGCAAGGCGACAAATTGGTCGCAAAAGCACAAGGCACGTTCGCTGTCCTGTAGCTAGTCGTCATCGATTTGAGTTAATTTCGGCGTTGTGACCACCGTGTCGGAATTTCCTGTGGGAGCGGGCTTGCTCGCGAAGGCGGTGTGTCAGGCAATTTATTTGTTGGCTGACACACCCTCTTCGCGAGCAAGCCCGCTCCCACATCGATTGCGGCAAGTTCCAAAACCAGGCGAAAACGCCAGTTTTAACTTCACCCTTGTAGACCGTCTTGCCCACCCCCATATTGGGGCGACTGACGCGTGAAGGAATCCAACTTGAGCGAACTTCTCAACCGCCGCCTGGCTCTGCTCGGCGAGCGCGCTAACCTCTCTCTGCTCGAACAGTGCCTTCACGGCATCGAACGTGAATGCCTGCGCGTGACTGGCGAAGGTCGCCTGGCGCAAACGCCGCACCCGGAAGAATTGGGTTCCGCGCTGACCAATGAACAGATCACCACCGACTATTCCGAGTCGCTGCTGGAGTTCATCACTCCGGCCCTGCCCGACCCGGCGGACACGCTGGCGAGCCTGGACAGCATTCACCGCTTTGCCTACAGCAAGCTCGGCAACGAGTATCTGTGGAGTCCATCGATGCCGTGTCCGCTGCCGGCCGAGGAAGACATCCCGATCGCCTATTACGGCACGTCCAACATCGGGCAGCTCAAGTACGTGTACCGCAAGGGCCTGGCCCTGCGTTACGGCAAGACCATGCAGTGCATTGCCGGGATTCACTACAACTTTTCCCTGCCGGAAAAGCTCTGGCCACTGCTGAAGGCGGCCGAAGGCTTCGTCGGCAGCGACCGCGATTTTCAGTCGTCGTCCTACATCGCGCTGATCCGTAACTTCCGCCGCTACAGCTGGCTGCTGATGTACCTGTTCGGTGCATCGCCAGCGCTGGACGCCGGTTTCCTGCGCGGTCGTTCGCACCAGTTGGAACAACTGGATCCGGACACCCTGTACCTGCCATACGCCACCAGCCTGCGCATGAGCGACCTGGGTTACCAGAGCAACGCCCAGGCCGGCCTGACGCCGTGCTACAACGATCTGACCAGCTACACCGACAGCCTGCGCAAAGCGGTGGCCACGCCGTACGCGCCTTACGTCGAAGTCGGCACGCACAAGGACGGTGAGTGGGTTCAACTCAACACCAACATCCTGCAGATCGAAAACGAGTACTACTCCAACATCCGCCCGAAACGCGTGACCTATTCCGGCGAACGGCCGATCCAGGCGCTGATGGCCCGCGGCATCCAGTACGTCGAAGTCCGTTGCCTGGACATCAACCCGTTCCTGCCGATGGGCATCGACATCACCGAATCGCGTTTCCTCGACGCTTTCCTGCTGTATTGCGCCTTGAACGACAGCCCGCTGCTGACCAATACCAGCTGCGGCAATGCGACCTCGAACTTCCTCAGTGTGGTCAAGGAAGGCCGTCGTCCGGGCCTGCAACTGCAGCGCGACGGACAACCGGTCGACCTGAAAGAGTGGGCCGGTCAGTTGCTGGAAAACATCGCGCCATTGGCCGCGTTGCTGGATCAGAGCCATGGCGGCGATGCCCACAGCAAGGCGCTGGACGCACAGATGGCCAAGGTCAAGGACCCGTCCCTGACGCCATCGGCCCAGGTGCTGGCGGCAATGGCCGAGCACAAGGAAAGTTTTACCCAGTTCTCCCTGCGCCAAAGCCAGGCCCATGCCGAGTTTTTCCGCAGCGAGCCGTTGCCGGCCGAGCAGCAGGCGAAGTTCGAAGAACTGGCGCGCTCGTCGCTGGCCCAACAGGTTGAGCTGGAACAGAACGAAGTCGGCGATTTCGATGTGTTTGTCGGGTCGTATCAGGCGAGCATTCTGGCGATCAGCAACTAACCTCAGAAGGGTCCTGCGGACCTTATCGCTAGCAGGCTAGCTCCCACAGTGGATCTTAAGTGTTCGCACAATTGTGTGAACACCCTTGAACCCCTGTGGGAGCTAGCCTGCTAGCGATTGACCGCGAAGCGGTCGCTCTTAGAATTTTCCGCTCATAAGCTCATTCGAAAAAGTTATTTATTTTCGAATTCTTAGATCATTTAGTCTCCTTTCACGCCGACTCTCGGTCGCCTGACAAGGAGCTACCCGATGAAACTGACTTTCCCTCTTCGCCTGCTGGCTGCCGCTTCTTTGGCTGCGGCGAGTATGTTTGCCCAGGCGGCTGACGTCACTGTCGCTTACCAGACCACCGTGGACCCGGCGAAAGTCGCCCAGGCCGACGGCGCTTACGAAAAAGCCACCAAGGCCGACATCAGCTGGCGCAAATTCGATAATGGTGCCGACATCATCGCCGCCATCGCTTCCGGCGACGTGCAGATCGGCTACCTCGGTTCCAGCCCCCTGACTGCTGCCATTACCCGCAAAGTGCCGGTGGAAACCTTCCTCATCGCCACCCAGATCGGCGCCGCTGAAGCCTTGGTCGCCCGCGATGGTTCCGGGATCAAGACCCCGCAAGACCTGATCGGCAAGAAAATCGCCGTGCCATTCGTTTCCACCGGCCATTACAGCCTGCTGGCCGCGCTGAAGCACTGGAACATCGATCCGTCGAAAGTCACCGTGCTCAACCTCGCCCCACCGGCAATCATCGCTGCGTGGAAACGCGGTGACATCGACGCCACTTACGTATGGGACCCGGCGCTTGGCGTCGCCAAGGAAAACGGCAAAGTGCTGATCACTTCTGGCGAGCTGGCCAAGTTCGGCGCACCGACCTTCGATGCCTGGATCGTGCGCAAGGACTTCGCCGAGAAGCACCCGGAAATCGTCACCGCGTTCGCCAAAGTGACTCTGGATGCCTACGCCGATTACCGCAAAGATCCAGAAGCCTGGCTCGCCAACCAAAGCAACGTCGACAAACTGGTGAAGCTCTCCGGCGCCAAGGCCAGTGACATTCCGCTGCTGCTGCAAGGCAACGTCTACCCGCTGGCGGCTGATCAAGTCGTCACCCTCGGCGCGCCGACCACCAAGGCCATCACCGACACCGCCGCGTTCCTCAAGGAACAAGGCAAGGTCGAAGCCGTACTGCCGGATTACGCGCCGTACGTCAGCGCCAAGTTCATCACCAACTGATCGGGAGTCAACGCGATGGCTTTGCTACAGCTGGAGCGCATCAGCGCACAGTACCCTGGCAGCCCGGAACCGGTGCTGGTGGATATTTCCCTGAGCCTGGGGCCCCAGCAATTGCTGGTCGCCCTCGGCCCGTCCGGCAGTGGCAAGACATCGCTGTTGAACCTGATTGCCGGTTTCGTCGAACCCAGCGCCGGGCGCATCACCCTCGACGGCGTGCCGGTCAAAGGCCCGAGCGCCGAACGTGGCGTGGTGTTTCAGGACGATGCCTTGCTGCCTTGGCAAGACGTGCTGGCCAACGTCGGTTTCGGTCTGGAACTGGCCGGCATTGCCAGGGAAAAACGTGAAATCCGCGCCCGGGAAATGCTCGCACTGGTCGACCTTTCCGGCTTTGAAAATCGCCGGATCTGGCAACTCTCCGGTGGCCAGAAACAGCGCGTCGGCCTGGCCCGCGCCCTCGCCGCCGATCCTCGCGTATTGCTCATGGATGAGCCCTTCGGCGCCCTCGACGCCTTTACCCGCGAACAGATGCAGGAGCTGCTGCTGCAAGTCTGGCGGCGCACCGCGAAACCGGTGTTCCTGATTACCCATGACATCGAAGAAGCTGTATTCCTCGCCACCGACCTGATTCTGCTGGCACCCAATCCCGGGCAAATCGTCGAACGCCTCAGTCTGGATTTCGGCCAGCGTTACGCCGCCGGTGAGTCGGCACGCTCGATCAAGTCCGATCCGCGCTTCATCGAAACCCGCGAACACGTACTCGCCAAAGTGTTCTCCCAACGCAGCGCCGTCCAGCGCCAGGAGCACGCATGAGCAGCTACGAAATTCCCGCTGCGGCGGTGAAGACAAACACCCCAGCCATCGCAGCCCGTCGCAGTTTGAGCACGCGCTGGATCAGCCTGCTGACCCTGGTCGCGCTGGTTGTCATCTGGTGGGCCGTGACAGCGACCGGTTTGATCGAACCGTTGTTCCTGCCACCGCCATCGGCCGTGCTGCAAAAAGGCTGGTTGCTGGCGACCAGCGGCTACATGGATTCAACCCTATGGCAGCACTTGGGCGCGAGCCTCAGCCGCATCGGTCTTGGCCTCGGCTTCGCGGTACTGACCGCCGTTCCCGTCGGCATCGCCATCGGCCACAACCGCATCGCTCGCGGCATTCTTGATCCGCTGATTGAGTTCTATCGTCCGATTCCGCCGCTGGCTTATCTGCCGCTGATCGTGATCTGGTGCGGCATCGGCGAGTTGTCGAAAGTGCTGCTGATCTACCTGGCAATTTTCGCCCCGATTGCCATCGCCACCGCCACCGGCGTGCGCACGGTTGACCCGGCCAAATTGCGCGCTGCGCAATCGTTGGGTGCGACGCGGGCGCAGTTGATTCGCCATGTGATTCTGCCGAGTGCATTGCCGGATATCTTGACTGGCGTGCGCATTGGTTTGGGCGTCGGTTGGTCGACGCTGGTTGCCGCCGAACTGATCGCCGCCACCAGCGGCCTGGGCTTCATGGTGCAGTCGGCCGCGCAGTTCCTGGTCACTGATGTGGTGGTGCTGGGGATTCTGGTGATCGCGCTGATCGCCTTCGCCATGGAAATGGGCCTGCGCAAATTGCAGCGCAAACTGGTGCCGTGGCACGGCCAGGCTCACTAGAACGTTTTGATCGCACTGACTACGCCGACATTTCGGTGCCCCGGATTGAAGAGAACCACCATGAGCCACCTGACCATCGTCCCCCTCAGCTACGCCCTCGGCGCACAGATCACCGGCGTCGACATCAGCCAGCCGCTGAACCTGGAACAACGCGACGCCATCGAACAAGCGCTGCTCAAGCATCAAGTGCTGTTCTTCCGCGACCAGCCGATCACGCCGCAGCAACAGGCAAGATTCGCCGCGAATTTTGGCGACCTGCACATTCACCCGATCTACCCGAATGTGCCGGAGCAACCGGAAGTGCTGATCCTCGACACCGCCGTCACCGACGTGCGCGACAACGCGATCTGGCACACCGATGTGACCTTCCTGCCGACCCCGGCCATGGGCGCGGTGCTCAGCGCCAAACTGTTGCCGGAGTTTGGTGGCGATACGCTGTGGGCCAGCGGCATCGCGGCGTATGAGGCGCTATCGGCGTCGATGAAAACCTTGCTCGAAGGGCTGACCGCCACACACGATTTCACCCGTTCGTTTCCGCTGGAGCGCTACGGCAACACGCCTGAAGCGCTGGCCCAATGGGAAGAGGCGCGGCGCAAGAATCCACCGCTGTCGCACCCGGTAATCCGCACCCATCCGGTGAGCGGACGCCGCTCGTTGTTCGTCAACGAAGGTTTCACCTCGAAGATCAACGAACTGTCGGAAACCGAAAGCGAGGCGATTCTGAAGTTCCTGTTCGCCCACGCCACACGGCCGGAATTCACCATTCGCTGGCGCTGGCAGAAAGACGACATCGCATTCTGGGACAATCGCGTGACCCAGCACTACGCGGTGGATGATTACCGCCCCGCGCGGCGAGTGATGCAGCGGGCGACGGTGTTGGGGGATGTGCCGTTTTAACGCTGATTTCTTGTAGCCAATTCTGGCCCCATCGCTAGCAGGCTAGCTCCCACATTGGAATGCATTCCAATGTGGGAGCTAGCCTGCTAGCGATGGCCATGTAACAGACGCCGAGTAATCCAGCGCCAAACTCTTACTCCGCCGTCGAAGGCTTCTCCCAAAGATTGATCCCGCCCTCTTGGGCAAACCGGTCGATCTCCGCCAGTTCTTCCGCACTGAAGCTCAGATTCTTCAACGCCCCGACGTTCTCGATGATCTGCTCCGGCCGGCTCGCACCGATCAGCGCCGAGGTCACCCGCGGGTCACGCAGGGTCCAGGCCAACGCCAGTTGCGCCAGGCTTTGACCGCGACGCTTGGCAATCTCGTTGAGCGCACGCACATGAGCGATGTTGGCCTCGGACAAATGCGACGCCTGCAACGAACCACCGCCCGGACGATTGACCCGCGCATCCGCCGGCACGCCGTTGAGGTATTTGTCGGTCAGCAAACCTTGAGCCAGCGGTGTGAAGGCAATCACGCCCGTGCCGAGTTCGTCAGTGGTATCCAGCAGGTCTTTCTCCACCCAGCGATTGAGCAGGTTGTATGCCGGTTGGTGAATCAACAACGGCACTTTCCACTCTTTCAGCAGCGCGGCGATTTCGCGGGTTTTCACCCCGGAGTAAGACGAGATGCCGATGTACAACGCCTTGCCCTGCTGCACGGCGGTAGCCAGTGCGCTGGCGGTTTCTTCCAGCGGCGTGTCCGGGTCGAAGCGGTGGGAGTAGAAGATGTCCACGTAGTCCACGCCCAGGCGTTGCAGGCTCTGATCGAGGCTGGCCAGCACGTACTTGCGCGAACCACCGCCCTGGCCGTAAGGACCAGGCCACATGTCCCAACCAGCCTTGCTGGAGATGATCAGCTCGTCGCGGTACTGCTTGAAGTCTTCACGCAGCAATCGACCGAAATTGATCTCGGCGCTGCCATACGGCGGGCCGTAGTTGTTGGCCAGGTCGAAATGGTTGATGCCTAGGTCGAACGCTGTACGCAACAGCGCCCGCTGGGTGTCAATCGGCGTGCTGTCGCCGAAGTTGTGCCACAGGCCCAAAGATAGCGCCGGCAGCACCAGACCGCTGCGACCCACGCGGCGGTAAGGGATGGAGTCATAGCGGTTTTCGGCAGCGGTGTAAGTCATCGAATCCTCTCTTGTCGGTCTTGAATCTGGTCTCGACTGCTTCGCCAGTCGCCCAGCATACGCGCAGACAAAAACCAGGAAACCCCGGATTCGACTAATTGCTGAAACGTTTCATATTTCTTTCTTCTAACCTTATGCCGACAGTTCGCGCAGTGCTGCCGCTGCCAGAAAACCGGAGCGCGAACTGTAGCGTTGGTCGCGCCTGACGGTCTGGTCGATACGCTCAAGCAATTGCTCTGGCAGCGTGGCATTGAATCGCACCGACTTGCCGAAGTAAGGCGTGATATCAAACTCCACCACCGCCCACACGCCGCCTGCGTATTCTGGGTTATCGAAGTGAGCGTCGATCTCACGCACCTGAGGCAACGGCTCACCATCGGCAACCAGACCTTCGTAATGCAGGGACAATGCCTCCTTCACGCTTTCGAGTGCCTGCGCCACGGTGCCACCGGCAGAGAAGCAACCCGGCACATCCGGGACGATCACTCCGTAGTCCGAGTCGGCATCCTTGTGCAGAACAACCGGGAATTTCATGTATTTGACCTTCCTTCGAATGGCTGAATATCCAGCACTCTAATATGGAAATCCCGCGCGCCCCCCCACCCATACACATTCTGAGATGATCAAAATCTCACTCAAATTGCCCCCGCAAACACTTCCCCCAACCAATCCACAAACACCCGAACCCGTGGCGACATGTGTCGGTTGTGCGGGTACAGCACTGAAACCGGCATCGGTGGCGGAGGGGTTTTGGCGAGGATTTCCTTGATCAGTCCCTGGGCGATTTGCGTTTCCATGCGGTATTGCGGGCACTGGATCAGGCCGAGGCCGGCGATCGCTGAGGCCGCGTAGATTTCTGCGCCGAACACTGAAACGGCGCCATCGATTGCCACTTCCTTGAGTTCGCCATTCACCATGAATTCGAACGGGAACAACTTGGCGGTGGTGCGTGAGACGTAATTCACGGCGCGATGGTTTTTCAGATCTTCGAGGTTTTGCGGCTGGCCGTATTTACGCAGATAAGCGGGGCTGGCGCAGGTGATCTGGCGCAGGTTGGCCAGACGTTTGCCGATCAGTGTGGAGTCGCTCAAGGTGCCAGCGCGCAGTACGCAATCGATGCCTTCGGTGATGAGGTCGACTTGGCGATCGGCCTCGCTGATGGACAGTTCGATGTCCGGGTAGCGAGCCATGAATTGCGGCAGGGCCGGGATCACGAAGTGCCGGGCCAGGGTGCCGTGCAAGTCCACCCGCAAGCGGCCCTTCGGCGCCACGCTGCGAAACGCCAGTTCGGCTTCTTCCAGTTCTGCCAGCAATTGCACGCAACGCTGGTAATACGCTTCGCCATCCAGTGTAGGCCGCACTCTGCGCGTGCTGCGTTCCAGCAGGCGGGTGCCGAGCCAGGCTTCGAACTGATTGAGCGTGTGTGTCAGCGTGGCCCGCGGCAGGTTCAGGTCTTCCGCCGCCAGGGTAAAACTGGAGCGTTCGTAGATCCGCACGAACACTTTCATCGCTTTGACTTGATCCACGGCGGGCTCTCGATTGTTGGCGATTCTTGAACAGTCAAGGCAACTCTGGTGCATTTATCGACCCGAGTAAACATGTGAAATTGGCTTCACACCCCATCACAGGAAGACCACCATGACTCACCAGACTTCGAAAGTTGCCCTCGTCACCGGCGCCTCGCGCGGCATTGGCGCGGTCATCGCCAGACAGTTGGCCAGCGAAGGTTTCGCCGTCGCCATCAACTACACCAGCAGCGCCAGCGAAGCTTCGAAACTGGTGGTGGAACTGCGTCAGGCCGGCCATCAAGCCATAGCGATCAAGGCTGATGTAGCCAATGCCGAAGATGTACGGCGGATGTTCGACGAGGCTGAGACCCAGCTCGGCAAGGTCGATGTGCTGGTGAACAACGCCGGGATTCTCAAGGTGCTGCCACTGGCACAACACAGCGACGAGTTGTTCGAGCAGACTTTCAACATCCACGCCCGTGGCACCTTCAACACCCTGCGCGAAGCCGCCACACGCCTGAACGACGGTGGGCGGATCATCAATTTCTCCAGCAGCACCGTCGGCCTGAACCTGCCGGGTTATGCGGTGTACATTGCCAGCAAAGCCGCGGTGGAATCGCTGACGCAGGTGTTTGCCAAGGAGATGCGCGGGCGCAATATCACCGTCAATGCGGTAGCGCCCGGGCCAGTGGCGACCGAGCTGTTTTTGCACGGCAAGAGTGAGGAGCAGATTCAGAATTTCGCGAAGATGGCGCCGCTGGAACGCCTGGGTCAGCCGGAAGACATTGTTCGTGTGGTGTCGTTTCTGGCGGGACCGGATTCGGGTTGGGTCAATGGGCAGGTTTTGCGGGTGAATGGCGGGTTGGTTTAACTATGCTCGCTGTATGGAGTTGAATCAGTAGGGCCGCCATCGCGGGCAAGCCTTGCTCCTACAGGTTTAGAGTCGTGCCCTGATTCCTCGAACGACGTAACATCTGTAGGAGCAAGGCTTGCCCGCGATGACGGCCTGAACGGCACCACACATCTGAATGGCGAAACCCACCATGCACACGACGATCATCATCACCTTCGGCCTGATCCTCCTCGCCCTGATGCTCTACATCGGCGAGAAAATCGGCTTCAGCCGCCAGATCCTGGCCTACAGCTTTATCGTGCTGTGGCTGGCGCTGACGCTGATCAATGGCGCGGTTGGCATTGTGCATGCCGGCCAGCCTTTGGGCACCGAACTGGTGGTCGGCAGCGCCGTGTTCGGTATCCCGGTGGCGGCGCTGGTGTTGTTCATGGTGATGACCACCGAAGCGTGAAGACCCCGATCAACGCACCAGATGCAAGAACTGCATGTGCCGTTCGTACTGATCGAGGATGTCGTTGATGATCTGTTCCTTGGTGTAGCCCACCAGATCGTAGTTTGGCTGCCCTCGCTCAAATGCACTTCGGCGCGGTAGTAACGACGGTTGTTGAGTTCCTTGGAGCCCATGCCGCCCCGGGCAAACGACGGCGTAAAGTAGCCACGCATTTGCACCTGGTAGATAAACGGGTGTTCATCGCCATGACCGATTTCCAGGCTCACGCTGTCGTTGACCGGTTCCGGATGCGTGATGACGCTCAGCCCCTTCTCGATGAACACCGCCGAGACCTCTTCGATCGCCGGTCGCACCGTCGTATCGAGGAAGCGATACACCTCGTCCCGCGACGGAAAATGCACCGCCTGACTCAAGCGCTGACGCCAGCCGCCGCGCCGTGAGCCGGACACCGGCGCCAGGGAATGCAGCTGCGCGATCTGCTTTTGCGACTCCAGATAAAACGCCTTGTGCAGGCCCCACATCATCAACAGCAAAATCAGCGAGAACGGCAGCGAAGTCAGGACCACCGCTGACTTCAACGCATCGATGCTGCCGGAGAACAGCAACGCACTGGTCACCAGCGCGGTCATCGCACCCCAGAACACCCGCAGCCATTTCGGCCCGTCTTCATCAGGATTGCCGCCCTTCGCGGACAGTGTCGAGAGCACCACGGTGCCCGAGTCGGCGGAGGTGACGAAGAACACGAAGCTGATGAACACCGTGACCGCGATGACGGTTTTGCTCCACGGGTAAGTTTCCAGCAACAGGTACAGGGTCATCGACGGGTTGTCGATGGCCGACATGCCCAGCGCGCTCATGCCGTGATTGAGCACCTGGTCGATGGCGCTGTTGCCGAAGATCGACATCCACGCGAGGGTGAAACCTAGCGGAATCAAGAGCACGCCGAAGACGAATTCGCGAATGGTCCGGCCACGGGAAATTCGCGCGATGAACAGGCCCACGAACGGCGACCACGCAATCCACCAGGCCCAATAGAACACCGTCCAGCCGCCCAGCCAGTCGCTCGGTTTGTCGTAGGCGTAGAGGTCGAAACTCTTCATCGGCAAGGCGCCGAGATAATCACCCACGTTCTGGATCAGCGTGTTGAGCAAATGCTGCGTGGGCCCGGCGAACAACACGAACAGCAGCAGCGCGCAGGCCAGCAGCATGTTGATGTCGGACATCACTCGCACGCCTTTGTCGACACCGGACACCGCGACGATGATCGCCGCGCCCATCATCAGCGTGATCAGGCCGACCTGAATCCACTGGGTGTGAGCGATGCCGAACAGATAATCCAGGCCCGAGTTGAGGTGCAGCACGCCGAAGCCCATGTCGGCGCCCAGGCCGAACACCGTGGCGATGATGCCGAAGCCATCCACCGCGTAACCGATAGGGCCGTTGATGCGTTTGCCGATCAACGGATACAGCGCCGAGCGCAGGGCCAGCGGCAGGTTGTGTCGGTAGGCGAAGTAGGCCAGCGCCATGCCGACGAAGGCGAACACGCCCCAGCCGTGAAGTCCCCAGTGCAGAAACAGAATCTGCATCGCCTGCCGCGCTGCATCCGCAGTGCCCGCCTCGCCTTGCGGCGGCTGGAGCATGTGGGTCAGCGGTTCGGACACGCAGAAGAAGAACAACGTGATGCTGATCCCGGCGGCGAACAGCATGCCGGCCCAGGACAGGTAACTGAATTCGGGCTCGTCGTGGTCGGCACCGAGTTTGATCTTGCCGTAGCCCGATAACGCGGTGACCACCACGAAGACCAGATACAGGGTCATCGCCAACATGTAGTACCAGCCGACCGTGTTGGCCGCCCAGTTTTGTGCGGCCAGCAACCAGGCACCGGCCTGCTCGGGCATGACAATGACCACGACGCCGAACAACAAAATGAAGCTCGCCGCAAAGTAAAACACCGGCGGATTCATGCGGACCAGGCCGCTGGGAGGAAGGGACGATGCACTCATGAACGGTGCACCTCGAAGAGGTAAAACGTGGCTGTAGAAATCGGACTCAGCAAAGGCAAGCCTCCTGTTGTGAGCGGGCAGCGAACCACCGGTTTAACTTGAATGAACGTTCAAGTTAAACATGGATAGGGTGCTAAGGACTAATCGCAGGGCTGGGCGGTCGCTTTCTTACGCTAGCTCAAGGACGGGCATGACGCGGCGGGAGGTGAGGAATTCTGTAGGAGCTGCCGCAGGCTGCGATCTTTTGACTTTGGTTTTTGCAGTGCCTTTGAAAAGATCGCAGCCTCGTTTCACTCGACAGCTCCTACAGCTCCTACAGCTCCTACAGTTGGCGCAACGGTTGATCTGGCCTTACTTCTGCGCCCCATCATCCAGCTGCAAATTCGCCTGAGTCAGGTTACTACCCGCCGGCACGCTACGGGTCAGCCAGACATTACCGCCGATGGTCGAGCCCTTGCCGATGGTGATCCGCCCCAGAATCGTCGCGCCGGCATAAATCACCACATCATCCTCGACAATCGGATGGCGCGGCTGGCCCTTCTGCAACTGGCCGTCTTCGTCCGCCGGGAAACGCTTGGCGCCCAAGGTCACGGCCTGATAAATCCGCACGCGCTCGCCGATGATCGCGGTCTCGCCGATGACCACGCCGGTCCCGTGATCGATGAAGAAACTGCGGCCGATCTGCGCGCCAGGATGGATGTCGATACCGGTGGCCGAGTGAGCGATTTCCGCACTGATCCGCGCCAACAACGGCAGCCCGGCGCGATACAAATGGTGGGCCAGACGATGGTGAATCACCGCCAGAATGCCGGGATAGCACAGCAGCACTTCATCGACGCTGCGCGCCGCCGGGTCACCGTGATAGGCCGCCAACACATCCGTATCCAACAGGCTGCGCAGACCCGGCAAGGCAAGGGCAAAATCCTGAATGATCTGGATGGTCTTGGCTTCAACTTCGGTCTCGGCCTCGGCTCCGTGGCGAGCGGCATAACGCAATTCGAGTCGTGCTTGCGCCAGCAACGCATTCAGCGCGACATCAAGGGTGTGACCGACGTAGAAGTCTTCACTTTCCTCGCGCAGGTCCACCGGCCCCAGACGCATCGGGAACAGCGCACCGCAAAGGGCTTCGAGAATGTCCGCCATGGCCGCCCGGGACGGCAACTCGCGACCACCCTGCTCGGTGCTGGCGCGGCCGTTTTGTGCACGCCACTGGTCACGTGCCGTGCGCAGCTGACTGACGATGGTCTGCAATTGCCAATGGCTGGAACGCTCACTCACGGTAAAAACTCCTCACGGGCGGCCGGAAGGTCTGGCCGCGTCAACGGCGATTACTTTACGGCAACGGTCGCGGCGCAAATTAAGAACCAATTGTGCTGTGTTAAGCACCATCAGCTATAAGCGATTGACGGTTGCCCCGACAAATAGGCGTGCCTATAGTCCTGACATCATTCACCGCCAGTACGGACTCATGATCAAACAACAGCTTGCCCGCTTTAACCGCCTCGACCTGCTCGGTCAGCCCACCGCCCTGGAAAAACTCGAACGCCTGTCGACCTGGCTGGGCCGCGATGTGTACGTCAAACGCGATGACCTGACGCCACTGGCCATGGGCGGCAACAAGCTGCGCAAACTCGAATACCTCGCTGCCGATGCCCTGGCCGAGGGCGCTGATACTTTGATCACCGCTGGCGCGCTGCAATCCAACCATGTACGCCAGACTGCCGCCATCGCCGCCAAGCTTGGGCTCGGTTGCGTTGCATTGCTGGAAAACCCGCTGGGCACCGATGACGTCAATTACGTCGGCAACGGCAACCGGCTGTTGCTGGACCTGTTCGATGCCAAGGTCGAACTGGTGGAAAACCTCGACAACGCCGACGAACAATTGCAGGCATTGGCCGCTCGCCTGCGCAATAACGGTAAAAAACCGTATCTGGTGCCGATTGGCGGTTCGAACGCATTGGGCGCTTTGGGTTACGTACGGGCCGGTCTGGAACTGGCTGAACAGATCAAGGATACCGGCCTGAATTTCGCCGCAGTGGTCCTGGCCTCGGGCAGCGCCGGGACTCACAGCGGTCTGGCATTGGCGTTGAGCGAAGCGTTGCCGGAATTGCCGGTGATAGGCGTGACGGTTTCGCGCAGCGATGAAGATCAGCGGCCGAAGGTACAGGGCCTGGCCGAGCGCACTGCCGAGTTGTTGGGTGTGAACCTGCCGGACAGCTTCAAAGTCGAGTTGTGGGACGAGTATTTCGCGCCGCGTTACGGCGAGCCGAATGCCGGGACGCTGGCGGCGGTGAAGCTGCTGGCGAGTCAGGAAGGCCTGCTGCTTGATCCGGTCTACACCGGCAAGGCCATGGCAGGATTGCTGGACGGTATTGGTCGCCAGCGTTTCGATGACGGCCCGATCATCTTCCTGCACACCGGTGGGGCACCGGCGTTGTTTGCCTACAAAGACTTTCTATAAAGATCAAAAGATCGCAGCCTGCGGCAGCTCCTACAGAAGTTCGCCGATCCTTGTAGGAGCTGCCGCAGGCTGCGATCTTTTCAAGACCCATCGCTTATTCGTTAATTGCATATCAAAAACAGAATTTATTATTTTCTAATCTAATAACGCCATCATATAGTCACGCCGCGGGCGAATTTGCAGCGAGACGCATACGCTGCTTTAGGGCAGGATATCGCAGTCGTCCAATTCCCGAATTTGCCAACTTTCCTTAAGCGTCTTCCATAAGAAAACACAGGGGCTTGTCATGAATTTTTCCGCACTACGTCGTAATCTGCTGGTGGGATCGCTGGGCCTGGCACTGAGCGCCGGCCTGATCGGCAACGCCGTTGCCGGTGAGCAGCTGCAACAAATCAAGGACAAAGGCGTGATCAACGTCGGCCTGGAAGGCACTTACCCACCGTTCAGCTTCGTCGACGCCGACGGCAAACTGACCGGCTTCGAAGTCGAGTTCTCCGAAGCGCTGGCCAAAGAGCTGGGCGTGAAGGTCAAACTGCAACCGACCAAATGGGACGGCATCCTCGCGGCGCTGGAATCCAAGCGTCTGGACGCGGTGATCAACCAGGTGACCATCTCCGAAGAGCGCAAGAAGAAGTATGACTTCTCCGAGCCGTACACCGTTTCCGGGATTCAGGCGCTGGTGCTGACCAAGAAGGCCGCCGAGCTGAACATCAAGTCCGCTGCCGACCTGGGTGGCAAGAAAGTCGGCGTGGGCCTGGGCACCAACTACGAACAGTGGGTCAAAGCCAACGTGCCAACCGCTGACGTGCGCACCTACGAAGATGATCCGACCAAGTTCCAGGACCTGCGTGTCGGCCGTATCGACGCCATCCTGATCGACCGTCTGGCCGCGCTGGAATATGCCAAGAAAGCCAAAGACACCACTGCTGCCGGTGAAGCGTTCTCCCGTCAGGAAGCCGGTATTGCCCTGCGCAAAGGCGAGCCTGAACTGTTGGCTGCGGTGAACAAGGCGATCGACAAACTGCGCGCCGACGGCACCCTGAAAAAGCTCTCGGAAAAATACTTCAACGCTGACGTCACTCAATAATGGAAGAAGCTTTTCAACTCGCACTGGATTCCGCGCCCTTTCTGCTGAAGGGCGCGTACTACACGGTGATCTTGAGCCTCGGCGGGATGTTCTTCGGGCTCTTGCTGGGCTTCGGCCTGGCACTGATGCGCCTGTCGCGCTTCAAGCTGGTGAGCTGGATCGCCCGCATCTACGTGTCGTTCTTTCGCGGCACGCCGTTGCTGGTGCAACTGTTCGTGATCTATTACGGCTTGCCGCAATTGGGTGTCGAACTCGATCCGCTGCCGGCGGCCCTGATCGGCTTCTCGCTGAACATGGCTGCCTATGCCTGTGAAATCCTGCGCGCCGCGATCAGCTCGATCGAACGCGGTCAGTGGGAAGCCGCTGCCAGTATCGGCATGACCCGCGCGCAGACGCTGCGCCGGGCCATCATTCCGCAAGCGATGCGCACGGCATTGCCGCCGCTGGGCAACAGCTTCATCTCGCTGGTCAAGGACACTGCGCTGGCAGCCACCATCCAGGTGCCGGAGCTGTTCCGTCAGGCGCAGCTGATCACCGCCCGTACCTTCGAAATTTTCACCATGTATCTTGCCGCCGCGCTGATCTACTGGGTTCTGGCCACGGTGCTTTCGCACCTGCAGAACAAGCTGGAAGAGCGGGTCAATCGGCACGACCAGGAGTCCTGACCCCATGATTGTCGTGGAAAAACTGACAAAGCAGTTCAAGGGTCAAGTCGTGCTCAACGGCATCGATCTGCAAGTGAAGGAAGGCGAGGTCGTGGCGATCATCGGGCCTAGCGGCTCGGGCAAGACCACGTTCCTGCGTTGCCTGAATTTCCTGGAAGAACCCACCAGCGGCCGGATCAAGGTCGGCGATATCGAGATCGATACCAGCCGTCCGTTGAACCAGCAGCAAAGTCTGGTGCGCAACTTGCGCCAGCACGTGGGTTTCGTGTTCCAGAACTTCAACCTGTTTCCCCATCGTACCGCTCTGGAAAACGTCATCGAAGGCCCGATCATCGTCAAGAAGATCCCGCATGCCGATGCCGTCGCCCTGGGTAAAAAGCTGTTGGCCAAGGTGGGCCTGGCGGGCAAGGAAGACGCTTACCCGCGCCGCCTCTCGGGCGGCCAGCAACAACGCGTGGCGATTGCCCGCGCGCTGGCGATGGAACCGGAAGTGATCCTGTTCGACGAACCGACTTCGGCGCTTGACCCGGAGCTGGTGGGTGAAGTGCTGGCGACGATCCGCGGCCTGGCCGAGGAGAATCGCACCATGGTCATCGTGACCCACGAAATGGCTTTCGCTCGTGACGTGGCCAATCGTGTGGTGTTTTTCGACAAGGGTGTGATCGTCGAACAAGGCGAATCCAAGGCGCTGTTTGCCAACCCGAAAGAAGAACGCACGAAACAGTTCCTCAGCAAGTTCCTGAACAACGCCCACAATTAAATCACCCTTCGCAAACTTGTTAACTTCCACGGAAGGAAGTTACATGCCGCCACACCCACCTCCCACACACAACAAACCTCCAAAAACATAAATCGTTATTTATCGGTGCGTGCGGTACATATTTATATTCCGCAACAGACTTACGCTATGACGCCTCACTAGCCCCGCCACAGGCTCTTCTCTCCTTCTCCGCCTTTATGCCTAGGCCGACCCAGTATTTATGGGCAATTTCCACGCAGCGATAGCGTTTATTAACCTCTACGCGTAGGAACTTTCTGAATAACACCATATTTATCAGCCAACTAATAAACGCCATTGACACTGACTCAGTCGAACTCTTATCTAGTCTCCAATCGACGCATTCAATATCAACTTCCAAAGTAACTAACTGTTTTCCACTCGCATTTCACATTTTTATTTTCAGAAACGGACTTCGCTGCAAAACTTCAAGGAGATTCCATGAAAAGCACTTCGAACCAATGCGAACTCGCGGCCCCGACCGTGGCGCAATCCCACAAGACCGGTATCAACATCACCTCGGCCGCACACCTGCTGATCGACGTGCCGCCCTATCCGGCGATGGACGAAGGCGATCTGATCGAACTGTTCTGGGACAACTGCTACGTTGCTTCCCGGGTGCTGACCCGCGATGAGGTTGGCCGATCCGTTCAGTTGCGCGTGCCGGAAAGCTTCATCACCAATGGCTCTTCGCGCATTCACTATCGGATCATGCAGATTGGTCAGGGCGCGGCGGTATCGGCTGCCAGGCGCGTGCAGATCAAACTCGATTGCCCCGGAGGTCAGCCGTCCGCCTTGTACGGCGATGAAAACCAAAGCCTGGCGCCGGTGGGTATCCCCGAAACGATTCGTCGCCAGGGCCTGAATCAGAACCAGATCAAACGGGGCGTGCCGCTGACCATCGAGCCGTATTTGAATATGGCGGCCGACGACGAAATCACCCTGCGCTGTGGTGATGTGCGAATGGACCTGCCACGGCTCAAGGCGGGTGATGTGGGCCAGCCAATTCAGGTCTGGGTGCCACCGGCGATCATCGTCGAGGCCGGCGAAGACCTGCGGCTGGAGGTGACTTACTGCATCCTCGATCGCGTGGGCAACAACTCGCGGTGGGCACCCGCGCGTACGCTGAAGATTGGCTGTGCCAACCCCTATCTGAACGTCCCGAAGAAGGAACAACTCAAGGCCGCGGAGTCCCGCTGTTGCTACGCGTGCAAGTGTTGCCCAGCGGACAGCAGCCCTTCTATATATATTCCTAAAAGTTAGTTCATAACTTATTTATAAACGCTTAGGGTATATGCACCGGACCACCGGACATTCTTGTTTTCGTTCGTCGCACACAGCGACGTTTCCATGAGATGTGAGGTAGGTATGGTCCGGAACACAATCACCCCAGTGCAGATCGCCAGGGCATTGCGTGCAGCCAAGGAGCGGCACTGATGTCCAGTCTGGCAGATGCAATCGTCCAGAGTGATCTGGACATCGCCCCATTGTTGTTGCCCGCACAAGTGCTGCGCAACGATGCTCAAGCGAT
The DNA here is from genome assembly GCF_036884845.1 of Pseudomonas sp. MAG733B. Lineage (NCBI taxonomy): Bacteria > Pseudomonadati > Pseudomonadota > Gammaproteobacteria > Pseudomonadales > Pseudomonadaceae > Pseudomonas > Pseudomonas sp. MAG733B. The sequence continues at coordinate 738,596 of NZ_CP145732.1, read as the reverse complement.
CAAGGCCGCCCATGAGCTGGCGCAAACCGCCCGCCTGCAAGCGGCCAAACGCGACCAGCAGCGCAAGCTGCCGTGGTCGGAAATCGAACAGTTCACCCGCAGCGGCCTGGGCAGCATTGGCATCCCGCGCGAGTACGGTGGTCCACAGGTTTCGTTCGTCACCCTGGCCGAGGTGTTCGCGATCATTTCCGCGGCAGACCCGGCCCTTGGGCAGATCCCGCAGAACCAGTTCGGCATCCTCAATCTGGTGCTGGGCAGCGCCACTGAAGCGCAGAAAAAACAGCTGTTCAAAAGCGTGCTCGATGGCTGGCGCATCGGCAATGCCGGGCCGGAACGCGGCACCAAAAACACTCTGGAACTCAAGGCGCGCATCACCGCCGACGGCGATGGCTTTGTCCTCAGCGGCCAGAAGTTCTATTCCACCGGCGCGCTGTTCGCGCACTGGGTCGCGGTCAAGGCGCTCAATGACGACGACAAGCAAGTGCTGGCCTTCGTGCGTCGCGGCACGCCGGGGTTGCGGATCGTCGATGACTGGTCCGGCTTCGGTCAGCGTACCACCGCCAGCGGCACGATTTTGCTGAACAACGTGCGGGTCGACGCCGAACTGGTGGTAGACAACTGGAAGATCAACGACAAGCCCAATACCCAGGGCGCCGTCTCGCAACTGATTCAAGCCGCCATCGACGCCGGGATCGCCCGGGGCGCCATCGACGATGCCATCGAATTCGTGAAAACCCGTGCGCGACCATGGATCGACGCCAATGTCGAACGAGCCAGTGACGACCTGTACGTGATTGCCGACATCGGCAAGCTGAAGATTGAGCTGCACGCCGCCGAAGCCCTGCTGCGCAAGGCCGGGCAAGTGCTCGATCAGGTCAGCGCCGCGCCGCTCACCGCCGAGTCCGCTGCCCGCGCGTCGATCGCCGTGGCCGAAGCCAAAGTGCTGACCACCGAGATCTCGCTGCTGGCCAGCGAAAAACTCTTCGAACTGGCCGGCAGCCGCGCCACCCTCACCGAATTCAACCTCGACCGCCACTGGCGCAACGCCCGCGTGCACACCCTGCACGACCCGGTGCGCTGGAAGTATCACGCCGTGGGCGCCTACCACTTGAACGGCACCTTACCGGCTCGCCATTCCTGGATCTGACGACCAGACATCTGGAGAAACACATGACAAGTTCTCACCACGTCGCGGTCTTAACCAGCGATGAGCAAGCCCTGATTGTCGCCAGCGATCTGGCCGAAGATTTCAAACGCGACAGCGCCCTGCGCGACCGTGAACGTCGACTGCCACACCCGGAGCTGGAAGTGTTTTCCCGCTCGGGCCTGTGGGGCATCAGCGTGCCGAAAGAGTACGGTGGCGCGGGCGTTTCCAACGTCACGCTGGCCAAGGTCATCGCGCTGATCAGTCAGGCTGACGGCTCGCTCGGACAGATCCCGCAGAACCATTTTTATGCCCTGGAAGTGCTACGCGTGAACGGCAGCGCCGAGCAGAAGAAACGCCTGTATGCCGAAGTGTTGGCCGGTCAGCGTTTCGGTAATGCACTCGCCGAACTCGGCACCAAAACCGCCCACGACCGCGTCACGCGCCTGACCCGCGACGGCAGTGGCTATCGCATCAACGGTCGCAAGTTCTACGCCACGGGTGCGATTTACGCTCAGCGCATCCCGACCTCGGTGATCGATGAAAACGGCGTGCAGCAATTGGCATTCGTACCGCGCACCAGCAAAGGCCTGACCGTTATCGACGACTGGAGCGGCTTCGGCCAGCGCACCACCGGTAGCGGTTCGGTGGTGTTCGAAGATGTGTATGTCGCCGTCGAAGACGTGATCCCGTTCCAGACTGCGTTCGAGCGCCCGACCCCGGTCGGTCCGCTGGCGCAGATTCTCCACGCCGCCATCGACACCGGCATCGCCCGCGCGGCCTATGAAGACGCGCTGCACTTCGTGCGCACCAAGACCCGGCCGTGGATCGACGCGACCCATGAGAAAGCCATTGAAGATCCGTTGACCCTCAAGAGCTTCGGCCACTTGAGCATTCGTCTGCACGCCGCCGAAGCGCTGCTGGAACGCGCCGGTGAATTCCTCGACAAGGCCCAGGCCGACACCCAAGCCGAGACCGTCGCCGCCGCCTCGATTGCCGTCGCCGAAGCCCGCGCAATCAGCACCGAAATCTCCCTCGCGGCCGGCAGTACCCTGTTTGAACTGGCCGGCAGCCAGGCAACCCTTATCGAACATGGCCTCGATCGCCACTGGCGCAACGCCCGGGTGCATACCCTGCACGACCCGGTACGCTGGAAGTATCACGCGGTCGGCAATTACTACCTCAACGATGAAAATCCTCCGCTGCGGGGGACTATTTGATGACCGCTGCGAAAAAGAAAATCCTGCTCAACGCGTTCAACATGAACTGCATCGGGCACATCAACCACGGCCTGTGGACGCATCCGCGCGACACGTCGACCCAGTACAAAACCATCGAGTACTGGACCGAACTGGCGCAGTTACTCGAACGCGGCCTGTTCGACGGTTTGTTCATCGCCGACATCGTCGGCGTTTACGACGTTTACCAAAACTCGGTGGACGTACCGCTCAAAGAGTCGATCCAACTGCCGGTCAACGATCCATTGCTGCTGGTTTCGGCCATGGCCGCGGTGACCAAAAACCTCGGCTTCGGCCTCACCGCCAACCTCACCTACGAACCGCCGTACCTGTTCGCCCGGCGCATGTCGACACTGGATCATCTGAGCCGTGGCCGAGTGGGCTGGAACATCGTCACCGGATACCTCGACAGCGCCGCCAAAGCCATGGGCCTGAGCGAACAAGTCGAGCATGACCGCCGTTACGACCAGGCCGACGAGTACCTGCAAGTGCTCTACAAACTCTGGGAAGGCAGCTGGGAAAACGGCGCGGTACTGAACGATCCGAAACAGCGGATCTACGCGCAGCCGGAGAAAGTGCACAAGGTCGAGCACAAGGGCGAGTTCTATCAGGTCGAGGGTTATCACCTCTGTGAGCCGTCGCCACAACGTACGCCGGTGCTGTTCCAGGCGGGCAGTTCGGATCGCGGCTTGCTGTTCGCCGGGCGGCATGCCGAGTGCGTGTTTATCAGCGGCCAGACCAAGGCGTCGACCAAAGTGCAGGTGGACAAGGTCCGCGCCAGCGCCGTTGAAGCTGGCCGCAACCCCGAGGACATCAAAGTGTTCATGGGCCTGAACGTGATCGTCGGCGAAACCGAAGAACTGGCGTGGGCCAAGCACGCCGAGTACCTGAGCTACGCCAGCGCCGAAGCCGGCGTGGCGCATTTCTCCGCGTCCACCGGGATCGATTTTTCCGAATACGCCATCGACGAACCGATCCAGTACGTGAAGAGCAACGCGATCCAGTCCGCCACAAAAAACCTGCAAAACAACGACTGGACTCGGCGCAAATTGCTGGATCAACACGCCCTCGGCGGACGCTACATCACGGTGGTCGGCTCGCCCGGGCAAGTGGTCGATGAGCTGGAATCGTGGACCGCCGAAACCGGTCTCGACGGCTTCAACCTGACGCGAATCGTCACGCCGGAAAGCTATGTGGATTTCATCGATCTGGTGATTCCAGAGCTGCAACGGCGCGGCTCGTACAAGACTGCTTATGACGACGGCAGCTTGCGGGAAAAGCTGTTTCGCGAAGGGGCGCATTTGCCCGAGCAACACACAGGCTCGGCTTACCGCCGCTAAAAGCTTCGCGAGCAAGCCCGCTCCCACATTTGGAACGCATTTCCCTGTGGGAGCGGGCTTGCTCGCGAAGAGGCCCGCACAAACACCTTAATTTATGCACTGACTGGAAAAACCATCATGAAAAAGAACTACCTCTCTCACCCAGTCAAAGCACTGGCCTTGGCCCTCGGCCTCTTCAGCTCGGTCTCCTTCGCCGCCGACGCGCCACTGAAAATCGGCACCACCGCCGCCTTCGCCATTCCGCTGGAAGCGGCCGTCGAAGAAGCCGGCAAACAAGGCCTGAAAGTCGAGCTGGTGGAGTTCACCGACTGGATCGCGCCGAACGTCAGCCTCGCCGCCGGTGACATCGACGTGAACTACTTCCAGCACATCCCGTTCCTGGAAAACGCCAAGGCTGCCTCCGGTTTTGACCTGGTGCCGTTCGCGCCAGGGATCATCAACAACGTCGGCCTCTACTCGAAAAAATACAAAAGCTTCGATGAGCTGCCACAAGGCGCCAGCGTGGCCATCGCCAACGATCCAATCAACAGCGGACGCGGCTTGCAGTTGCTGGCCAAGGCCGGTTTGATCACGCTCAAACCGGGTGTCGGCTACAAGGCCACCGAAGAAGACATCATCGCCAACCCGAAGAAAATCAAGATCCTCCAGGTTGAAGCGGTGCAACTGGTGCGCGCCTACGATGACGCCGATCTGGTCCAGGGCTACCCGGCCTACATTCGCCTGGCGAAGACTTTCGATGCCGGTTCCGCGCTGCTGTTCGACGGCCTCGATCACAAGGAATACGTGATCCAGTTCGTGATCCAGCCAAAGAGCAAAACCGACCCGCGCCTGATCAAATTCGTCGACATCTACCAACACTCGCCCGCCGTTCGCGCCGCACTGGATAAAGCTCATGGCATGCTCTATCAAGCCGGTTGGGAGAGCTGAGCATGACCGCCGCGATTCAACGGCGACTGGAGATTCCAGAGCCTCAAAACGCAGAACAAACCGAGCTGCATCCGGAGCTCAATCGTGCCCACGTCCGCTTCGTCGGCCTGGGCAAAACCTACGACGGTAAACAAGGGCCGGTGGCCGCCCTGCACGGCATTGACCTGGCGATCCAGCGCGGTGAAGTGTTCGGCATCATCGGCCGCAGCGGCGCCGGTAAATCCTCGCTGATCCGCACCATCAACCGCCTCGAACAACCGACCTCGGGTCGGGTGCTGATCGATCAGGTGGACATTGGCGAGTTCGACGAGGACCGCTTGGTCGCGCTGCGTCGACGCATCGGCATGATCTTCCAGCACTTCAACCTGATGTCGGCCAAGACTGTTTGGCAGAACGTCGAACTGCCGCTGAAAGTCGCCGGTGTGCCCAAGGAACAACGCGAGCAGAAAGTCCGCGAGCTGTTGGAACTGGTGGGCCTGCAAGCCAAGCACAAGGCCTATCCGGCGCAGTTGTCCGGCGGCCAGAAACAGCGTGTCGGCATTGCCCGTGCGCTGGTGCACGACCCGGCGATCCTGCTCTGTGACGAAGCCACTTCGGCGCTGGACCCGGAGACCACGCAATCGATCCTCGGCCTGCTGCGCGAGATCAATCAGCGCCTGGGTTTGACCATCATTTTGATCACCCACGAAATGGCGGTGATCCGCGAAATCTGCGATCGCGTCGTGGTGCTCGAACATGGGCGCATCGTTGAGCAAGGCCCGGTGTGGGAAGTGTTCGGCAACCCACAGCATGAGGTCAGCAAGACCCTGCTCGCACCGTTGCAACATGCCTTGCCGCCAGAGCTGCAAAGCCGCTTGCAACCTCAACCGCAGTCCTCGGACGACGCGCTGGTATTGCGCCTGCAATTTACTGGTGGGGCCCATGACGAACCCGACGTCGCCGCGCTGTTCAGTGCCCTCGGTGGCCGCGTGCGCTTGCTGCAAGGTGGCGTGGAGCGCATTCAGGGCCACGCTCTGGGGCAACTGCTGCTGGCGGTGACCGGTTCGGCCTTCGACGCCGAGGAGTTGCGTCAGCGCGCCAGCCAGTGGGCACAACAGGTGGAGGTGTTGGGCTATGTGGTTTGATCGCTTGCTACAGGGTTTTATCGACACGTTTCTGATGGTCGGCGTGTCGTCGCTGATCGCACTGTTGGCGGGCATTCCGATGGCGGTGATCCTGGTCACCAGCTCAAAGGGCGGCATCTACGAAGCTCCGGCGCTGAACCGCGCACTGGGCGCGTTCGTGAACCTGTTTCGCTCTATCCCGTTCCTGATTCTGATGGTGGCGCTGATTCCGTTCACCCGGTTGATCGTTGGCACCACGTACGGCGTATGGGCGGCCGTGGTGCCGCTGACCATCGCGGCTACGCCGTTCTTTGCGCGCATCGCCGAAGTCAGTTTGCGCGAAGTCGATCACGGCTTGATCGAAGCGGCGCAAGCCATGGGTTGCCGACGCCAGCACATCGTCTGGCATGTGTTGTTGCCGGAAGCGCTGCCGGGGATTGTTGGCGGGTTCACCATTACGCTGGTGACCATGATCAACTCCTCGGCCATGGCCGGGGCGATTGGTGCCGGCGGCTTGGGGGACATTGCTTACCGGTATGGGTATCAGCGCTTTGACAGCCAGATCATGTTGACGGTGATTGTGTTGCTGGTGGCGTTGGTGGCGGTGATTCAGTTGGGTGGGGACAGACTGGCTCGTGGTTTGAACAAGCGGTGAAGAGCTGAAGATCACCCTGCTTTCGTGGCGAGGGAGCTTGCTCCCGCTGGGCTGCGAAGCAGCCCCAAACCATTCAGTTCGGTGTATCAGTGAAATTCGGGGGTCAGACTTTACGATTGCTGCGCAATCGAGCGGGAGCAAGCTCCCTCGCCACAGGTCGTCGCATGCTTCCAGAGGGAAGTTTTCGTACAGGAAAATCAGCTGTTCCGAAGGTCCGTTCCCTTTCCTTTGCAGGACATTTCCTAGATCATTTCGCTCGCTTGCGCCTGCCGAATCCCGTGGCTAGTCTCGGTCCGTCACTGCTCATCAGTGATCGGGTTTAGTAGCCCGGAACAATAGGCGCATAGCGACTTCATGCTCATGTCCGGCGACTCTTGCCGCATGCAGAATATGGTAGCTGTGCGTGGGGCACCTTCGGGTGCACCGGTTTTCCTATTGACCGGCCTACTAACCTGCGCACAGCCACCACCCAATCGTTTAGTAGGCGATAAGTGATGGCTCCCTTGCAGCAATAGGAGCAACACTCATGGAAAAATCCGTTCCCGATCCACCTTCCGAATCTTCTACTAACGAAACCGCCAGTGAAGACCCGCTCAGGGATCGATCAGCGCTGTACCGTGCCATCGATTTCTACCTCACTGGCGACCAACCCGCGCCGCCCGATGAACTGCGCTTTTACAACGTCAGCAAGGACGTGAGTTTCGAAGACACCCAGCTCTATGTCGCCGATCTGCTGCGCTGCGCCTCAGTCTCGGCGTATCAGTGTGGCGACCATCTCAAGGGTGCCGACCGGGCGATGGTGTATTCGATCTGGCATTTGCTGGAGATTGCCAAGGCGATGGTGGATCACTCCATCGAGTGCTTGGGGATGAAAAAAACCTGAGCCAGTGAAATCGCCATCGCGAGCAGGCTCACTCCTACAGTGGATCGGCGTTGAACACAAAATCTGTGGCCAACGCAAACCCTGTAGGAGTGAGCCTGCTCGCGATGGGCTGCACAGCAGCTCCAAACCCGATGGCGTATATTCGGCAAATCCCAATTGCCTGCGCAGCCAACCATGAAACAAACCCCCGACGACCTCCAGCAGATCACCGCCACCACCCTGGGTCATTACAACTCAGTGGCCGAAGGTTTTCGCGAAGGCACCCGCGATCACGATGTCAGTCAGAACATCGATGCGCTGCTGCGGCATATTCAGGGCGAGGCGCCGTTCGACATTCTCGATTTCGGCTGCGGCCCTGGTCGCGATTTACAGACCTTCACGCGCATGGGCCACAAGGCAGTCGGCCTGGACGGTTCGGAAAAATTTGCGCAAATGGCCCGAGAGGACAGTGGTTGCGAGGTCTGGCAGCAGGACTTCCTGAAGCTCGATCTGCCGGCCGAGCGATTCGACGGGATCTTTGCCAACGCGGTGTTGTTCCACATCCCGCGCCAGGAGTTACCTCGGGTGTTGACGCAATTGCGCGAGGCACTGAAACCGGGTGGCGTGCTGTTCAGTTCCAATCCCCGTGGCGAGAACCAGGAAGGCTGGAACGGGCCGCGGTATGGGGCGTATCACGACCTTCAGGCGTGGCAGCAGTTGCTGACTGAAGCGGGGTTTGTGGAGCTGGAGCATTACTACCGGCCGGCGGGGCTGCCGCGGGAGCAGCAGCCTTGGTTGGCGAGTGTCTGGCGTAAGCCGGCGTAGCCATCGCGGACGCCATCGCCAGCAGGCTGGCTCCCACAGTTGATCGCATTTACCTGTGGGAGCCAGCCTGCTGGCGATGAGCGCGCAGCGCTCGCCTTACTGCACCTCTTTCTTCGGCTCGTGAATCTTGTACCAGGCCACATACAGCGCCGGCAAAAACAGCAGCGTCAGCAGCGTGGCGACAATGATCCCGCCAATCATCGCGTAGGCCATCGGCCCCCAGAACACTTCCCGGGCAATCGGGATCATCCCCAGGCTCGCCGCCGCGGCGGTCAGCAGGATCGGCCGGCGTCGGTGTTCGGTGGCTTGCACCACCGCATCCCAAGGCGCATAGCCCTTGTGCTCGTACTCCTCGATCTGGGTCACCAGGATCACCGAGTTGCGGATGATGATGCCGATCAACGCCAGAATCCCGAGGATCGCCACAAAGCCCATCGGCGTGCCGGTCGGCACCAGCGCAATCACCACGCCAATCAAGCCCAACGGCGCAACGCTGGCCACCAGGAACAGCTTCTGCACGCTGTGCAACTGGATCATCAGGAAGGTCGCCATCAAGAACAGCATCAACGGCACAACCTTGGCAATCGGCCCCTGGGCCTTGCCGCTCTCCTCCACCGTACCTCCGGTGGCGACCTTGTAACCCACCGGCAATTTGGCGGCAAAGGCATCAATGGATGGCTTGAGGATTTTCACCAGGTCGGTCGGCTGAATGTCGTCGCGTATCGCCGCCTTGATGGTGATGGTCGGTTGGCGATCGCGACGCCACACCAGCGGCTGCTCCAGTTCGTAGCGCACCGTGGCGAACGCCAGCAGTGGAATAGACGTGCCGCTTGGCGTGACGATCTGCAGGTTCTGCAGGGTCTCTGGCGTACCACGTTCGGAGTCCACCGCACGACCGACTACGTTGATCAGGTAAATGTCGTCGTCCACCTGAGTCACCGCCGTGCCGCTGACGATGCCGTTCATCAGGTTGGCCACGTCCTCGGAGGACAGTCCCAACTGCCGCGCCTTGTCCTGGGCAATGTCGATGCGCAGCACTTTGCCCGGCTCGTTCCAGTCGTAGATGATCTCGCCGATGTGCTGGTTCTTGTCCAGTTCGGTGGCCAGTTCGATGGCATGCCGGCGCACCTGATCGATGTCTTTGCCGCTGACGCGGTACTGAATCGGACGCCCAACCGGCGGCCCCATTTCCAGGGCCTGGACATAGCCGCCAATGCCGACGAACTCGTTGCGCAAGCGCTCACGAATCTTCTGCATCATGGCTTCACGGGTCTTGCCTTTGCTGACGATCACCAACTGCGCGTAGAACGGGTTTTGCAGTTGTTGGTCCAGCGGCAGGTAGAAACGGATCGCACCCTGGCCGATGTAGGTACTCCAGCGCACGATGTCCGGATCGCCCTTGAGTGAGGCTTCGAGCAGATCGACCGCCCGCCGCGTTTCAGCGATCGAGGCGTTCTGCGGCAGGTTCAGGTCCACCAGGATTTCCGGCCGGTCCGAGGACGGGAAGAACTGGTTCTGCACGAAGCGCATGCCGACCACCGACAACACGAACAACAGCACGGTGATGCCGATGGCCCACCAGCGATTTCGCATGCACCACAGCAACCCGCCGTTGAAGGCCTTGCCGACGCGTCCGGGCTCGCCCTCATGGGGTTTCACGTTGGTGCTGAGAATGTGCACACCAATCACCGGCGCAAACAGTACCGCCACCACCCACGACACCAGCATCGCACAGGCAATCACCGCAAACAGTGTGTAGGTGTACTCACCCGCCGAGCTCGCGTTCAGACCGATCGGCACGAACCCGGCCACCGTCACCAGCGTACCGGTGAGCATCGGGAACGCTGTGGATGTGTAGGCAAAGGTCGCGGCCTGTTCCTTGGTCTCGCCCATTTCCAGGCGCGTGACCATCATTTCCACGGTGATCATCGCATCGTCCACCAGCAGGCCGAGGGCAATGATCAGCGCGCCGAGGGAGATCCGCTGCATGGTAATGCCGCTGTATTCCATGAACACAAACACCATCGCCAGCACCAGCGGAATCGAGCACGCCACCACCAGTCCGGCGCGAACGCCAAGGCTGACGAAGCTGACCAACAGCACGATCACCACCGCTTCGAACAACGCACTGGTAAAACCGCCGACGGCTTCTTCCACCACAACGGCCTGGTCGGAGACGTTGTGCACGCCGACACCCACCGGCAAATCCGCGGTCAGCTGGTTGATGCGTTCATGCAGTGCCTTGCCGAACGCCTGGACGTTGCCGCCCTTCTGCATGGCGATCGCCAGGCCGATGGCCGGTTGGCCGTTGAAGCGGAATTCCGGCGATGCCGGATCGACGTAGCCGCGACTGATTTCGGCGATGTCGGCCAGACGATAGAAACGGTCGTTGAGCTTGAGGTTGACCTCGGCCAGGTCTTTCTCGGACGTGAACTGCCCCGAGGTGCGCACCGAAATCCGCTCCGGTCCGGCCTCGATGACCCCCGCAGGGGTCACGGCGTTCTGGGTTTGCAGGCTCTGCACCACCTGGAGCTGATCGATGCCCAGCGCTGCGAGCTTGCGTGTGGAGATGTTCAGGTACAGCACTTCGTCCTGCTGGCCGACCATCTCGATCTTGCCCAACCCCGGCACGCCGCGAATTTCCATGCGGGCCTGTTCCACGTAGTCGCGCAATTGACGCATCGTCAGGCCATCGGCGGTGAACGCATAGATCGAACCGAAGACGTCACCGAACTCGTCGTTGAACCCCGGCCCCTGCATGCCCTGGGGGAACTGGCCACGGATATCGTTGATCTTCTTGCGCACCTGATACCAGATTTCCGGGATATCCCCGGCCTTGGTGGTATCGCGCAAGTACACGTACACCGTCGATTCGCCGGGCCGCGTGTAGCTTTTCACGTAATCGAGAGAATCGAGCTCTTCGAGTTTTTTCTCGATGCGGTCGGTGATCTGCTTGAGGGTCTCCTCCTGCGTCGCACCCGGCCATTTGCTCTGGATCACCATGGTCTTGATGGTGAACGAAGGGTCTTCTTCGCGCCCCAGGTTGATGTACGAGAACACACCCATCAGCAACGCGACGAACATCAGATACCAGATGAACGACTGATGCTTGAGGGCCCATTCCGAGAGGTTGAAAGGCCCTTTCATTGACTGTCCTCGTCGAATTTCACTGGTTGTCCTGGTTTGAGACTGTTTACACCGGCAGTGACTACCCGCTCACCGTTTCTCACGCCGTCGTCTAGCACTACGATGTCGTTGGTGCGGCTTATCACGGTGACGTTCCGCGGGGAGACGGTTTTTTTCTGTGCGTCAATGACCCAGATGCGTGGCTTGCCATCGACCTCCTGCAACGCGGTGACGGGTAATTCGATCCGCGGTTTGACCGCCGAACTCAGGGTGACGCTGATGGCCGTGCCCAGACGAAAACCTTCCGGTGTTTCGGCCAGGGTCAGGCGGGCGCGACGAGTGCGAGTGGCGCTTTGTGCCTGGGGTTCTATTTCGCGGATGATCGCTGTGGTGTTTGTGCTCGGGTCCAGTTGCCCGGCGACCAGGAACACGGTGTCACTGGGCAGCTGGTCGACCAGGGTATCGGGCAGGTCGATCACTGCTTCCTTGATGTCCGGTTGTGCCAGGGTCACCACTTGCTGCCCGGCCGTCACCACTTGCCCGGCCTCGGCGCTCCACGCGGTGACCACCGCTTTGTGGTCGGCACGCAGTTCGGTGTAGGCCAGTTGGTCCTTGCTTTGATCGACCGCGGCGCGGGCCTGATCGAGGGAAGCCTGGGTGGTTTTAAGGTCAGTGTTGGCCGAATCGAGCTGAGCCTGCGAGCCTACCCCGCGATCGAACAAAGCTTGCTGCCGGCGGGCGGTGGCCTGCGCATTGATGAGTTGTGCATAGATTTTTGCCAGGTCGCCCTCGGCCGAACGCAGTTGGTTCTGCTGGTCGGAGGGATCGAGCGTGGCGAGCAGCGTGCCCTTCTCGACCTCGGTCCCGACGTTGACGTTACGACTGGCGATTCGTCCGCCCACACGGAACCCGGTATTGCTCTCGTAGCGCGCCTGGATACTGCCGGCGAAACGCCCCAGATCCTCTTCGTTCAAGGCCTGAATCTTGATCGACAGCACCGGCCGTACCGGCTCCGGCGGTGGCTCGCTTTTGGAACAGGCGCTCAGCACCAGCCCAATGGACAACGCCCATAAAGGCTTCATGGCTTGGCTCCCCAACTCAGATCCTTGTAAGTGTTTTCGGCAATCTCGACTTCCATGCCCGGGTGCAGCAATTGCCCACCGGCGACGATGACTTTTTCGCCGCCCTTCAATCCGTCTTTGATGATGACCTTGCCCGTCAGATAGCGGCCGACCGTGACCGAATGCAACTGAGCCTGCCCTTTGTCGTCGACAATCCAGACGGCGGGTTCACTGATATTTTTGGTCAGCGCCGACCACGGCAACTCGATGACCGACTTGCCCGATCCCTTTGCCGTGGCGCTCACCACCGAGCCCAGTTGCATGCCATCAGGCAGGCTGTTCAGGCCGACCTTCACCTGTACGGTGCCTGACTCCGCCGACACTGACGGGGTGACTTCACGCACGGTGCCGGTGGTTTTGATCGCCGGGTTGTCGAGCAGGCTGAGGACAATGGTTTGATCCTTCGGCTTCTCGGCCAACAGTGATTCATAGACGTTGAACACCGCATCCCGGTCGCCGTCGCGGGCCAGGCCGAAGATCGGCATCGTCGCCTGCACCACTTGGCCGACTTCCGCCTGGCGGTCGGTAATGATGCCCGGCGCATCGGCGATCAGCGCGGTATAGCTCAACTGATCCTTGGCGTTGGCCAACTGCGCCTGGGCAGCGTTCAACGCGCTCTGACTGCTGCGCAAGGCAGCCTGGGCCGAGTCGTACTCGCTCTGGCTGGTATAGCCCTTGGGCAAGAGTTTTTCCTGGCGCACGAATGCCGCGGCGTTCTGTTTGACCAGTGCCTGCTGGGCGACCACTTGCGCCTGGGCCGAATCGACGTTGGTCTGCAAATCCTTGGGATCGAGACGGGCCAATACCTGCTTGGCCGTCACCCGGTCACCGACGTCGACCGAACGCTGGATGATCTTGCCGCCGACGCGGAAAGACAACTCGGTCTGTACTCGCGCCTGGATATCCCCGGTGAGCGTGACCGTAGCCGCGTAATCCGCTGGTTTGACGACTTGTACGAATACCCGCGGCAGGTATTCGGGAATTGGTTTTTTCTCTTCGCACGCGGTCAGCAACGTAATGACGCTCAAGGCCATTACCACTTTCAATCCGGGAACCGCCATGCAAACTCCTTGGCCTTTTCTGGTGTTTCAGAGACAACACGACTCTGAGCTTAGAACAGGGTTTGGCCTTCGCCAGGTCGATTGAAATTTCCTTGAAAAAGAACTGCTTCAGATCAAAAGATCATGGCTTCGTGACGGTCGCAGTGGATGGATTGGCCCAGCACCCGCCAAACTTCGCGTTATCGACTGTTGCGACGGGGAATCGGATCGCGCACCTCATAGCTGAAAGCTTCAAAGCCAATGCCTACCGGGGTCTGGAGTGGAGCGGAAGGCTGAGGTGGGACGGGTGAAGGCAGAGGCGCAGTAGGAGAATAGGACCCCACATCAATGGCGGTCTCAAACCTTCCCCGCGCATTCGGCCATGCCGACGGACGTGCTGGAGAAGACGATCCACCCACCAGATTTTTCAACGCTGGAATTACCTCAGGATTGCGCGCCGCCCACCAGGATCCGAGTCTGCTAGCCACTGATCCGCTCATTAATCCCAGAGCAGTATTTGCCATTGGTGCGAGCAAGGTTGAGGTGGGATTGATCGCAGTAATAATTGTGCTGCCCACACCGACTACGGCTCCCGCAACACCCGTCACCCCCGCCAAAACAGCGGACGCGGCTCCCACTGTATGCCTCATGGGCAATCTGAATGCGGCTCCATTCTCAAGCGCATCCAGTCCTACCTGAAAAGGTATACCGGGCCTCAACGTGATAGCCGAATTGAAAAGAGCACCGACACTGGTGAGGATTCGGGCAATAGCGGCAGCGGCCCACCTTCCCGTCGGATCACTGAAATTCACCGGATCACCCAGGCAATACGCATACGGATTCAGCCCGCCCCGACCAAACGGGCTCAACCTGTCCGGGCTGTTGAAACGCATCAGCACCGGGTTGAACGCCCGGTGTCCATTGCCCAGCAAATAGTGTCCGGTGACGGAATCCATCACTTCGCCGTTAAAAGCCGGAAGGCTGCTCCGACCGCTTTCGACCCGGCGATGGCCGTAAGGCGTAAAGGCTTGCCAAACAGGTCGGCCTTGATGAGTGAGCTGCAAGACCGAACGTTGCAGATCGGTCGCCAGCAAGCGACTCTCGAGGTCATCGCCTTCGCGTCTTTGCTCCGCCAGCAATTGTTTACCAATCTGGAACACGCTCTGGCTGGCCTGACCATCCAGCTGGGTCGCCAGATGCTCGCGGCAGTAAAAACGCTGCGTTTTTTCCTGGCCGGCAGGCTCACGCCCGACAAGTTGGTCCAGGGCGTCATAGCGATAGCGGCACAGCGCTGTTTTTTTCGAACTCATCAGGCCAACCTCGTATTCATACGTTCAGCTTGCACCCGCAAGTACGCTAAAACACCTAGCAGAACTGCTAGTACCGAGCGAAAACCTGTGTCACCCGTTTGCCGAGGATGCGGAAGACGACTATTTTCCTTTGCGCCGTAGGAAGGATCTTTTTTTCGAATTACCCCTCCAAGGACGGACCGCTTGTGGCCAGACTCCCGGCCGACCACTCACAAGGAAGAGAAAAATGGCAGACGTGAAAGTGCCCCCGCCGATGAATCCGCAGGACATCGTCAAGTTGCTGGTAGCGTTGCGCAGGGCGTTGAAGGCCAGGGTGGCGTGAGAGTTTTTGATTTTTGTGGCGAGGGAGCTTGCTCCCGTTCGACTGCGAGGCAGTCTCACGCAAAGCTAACGTGGCGTACCCTGACCGACTGCATACGCAGGTTTTGGGGGTCGCATCGCAACCCAGCGGGAGCAAGCTCCCTCGCCACAGTGACAACAAACACCCAATAAAAAACGCCGACGCTCTATTAGCCGTCGACGTTTGAAACCTTGAAGGGGTTTACCTCGCGAATCAGAACGCTGGCAGTACCGCGCCGCTGTACTTCTTCTCGATGAACGCTTTGACTTCCGGGCTGGTCAGGGCTTTGGCCAGTTTCTGGATGGCATCGCTGTTCTTGTTGTCCTCACGGGCCACCAGGAAGTTCACGTAAGGCGAATCGGCACCTTCGATCACCAGGGCGTCCTTGGTCGGGTTCAACTTGGCTTCCAGCGCGTAGTTGGTGTTGATCATGTCCAGATCAACTTCCTTCAGAACGCGCGGCAACAGGGCCGATTCGAGTTCCTTGAACTTGAAGTTGTGCGGGTTCTTGGCGATGTCTTTCGGGGTCGCCAGAGCGTTATTCGGGTCTTTCAGTTCAATCAGGCCAGCCTTCTGCAGCAGGATCAACGCACGGCCGCTGTTGCTGCCTTCGTTCGGGATAGCGATGGTCGCGCCGTCAGGCAGCTCGGCCAGGGTTTTGTATTTGCTGGAGTAGCCACCGAACGGTTCAACGTGCACGCCTTGCACGGTGACCAGGTACTTGGCTTTGTCATCCTTGTATTTGCCAGCGTTGAAGCTGTCCAGGTATGGCTTGGTCTGGAAGTAGTTGGCATCCAGGCGCTTTTCGCCAACCTGTACGTTTGGCTGTACGTAGTCGGTGAAAACCTTGATTTCCAGGTCCACGCCTTCTTTGGCGAGGGTTGGCTTGATCAGCTCAAGGATTTCAGCGTGCGGAACCGGGGTCGCGGCAACCACCAGTTTCTCGCCAGCCTGGGCCAGGCCCGTGGTCAGGGCAGCCGCCAGAGCGGTGAACAACAGAACCTTTTTCATGCAGTGTCCTTATCGAAAATCACAGTCGCTTGTGGCGACGGCTATTAGTACGAGTGCCAGTGAAGTGCTATCGCTGGCGTGAAGCGGACAATACCGGGATTTTTTATTCCCGGACAATAACGTTTATTCAGTTTCATATTCCATTTTGTTCATACAGCGCACTAGAGCGTCTGCGTCAGGCTTTCCAGCAAACGTTTGAGTGCCGAACGCTCATCGTCTGTGCCATTTTTGCTCGTATAAACAATGTCTTGCTCGATTTTCTCCAGCGAAATCGGTGGCTCTGACAGGTTCAAATGCTCGGGTAAAATCTCCTCGCCAGTGCTCACCAACAGCGCAAAGTGAATGACGTTTTCCAGCTCACGGGTGTTGCCCGGCCAAGTGTGTCGCTCCAGCACTTGTTGTGCGGCTTCGCTGATCAACGGCACCGGCAGATCCAGACGCTGGCTGTAGATACCGAGAAAATATTCGGCGAGCGACAGGATATCGCCCACCCGCTCGCGCAGCGCCGGCAATTCAAGCTGACCTTCGCTGAGGTAGTGATAGAGCCGCTCATGGAATTTGCCAGCGGCGACGGCCTGGGCCAGGTCGATGCTGGTGGCAGCGACCAGACGCACATCCACCGGACTTGGCTGATGGGCGCCGACACGGGTGACTTCGTGGTTTTCCAGGGCGGCGAGCAGCTTGATCTGGATCGGTAACGGCAAGTCGCCGATCTCATCCAGGTACAACGTGCCGCCGTTGGCCGAACCGAACCACCCGGCACGACTGCTGGCCGAGCCGCTGTAACTGCCTGCCGCGTAGCCGAACAATTCGGCATCGGCGTAAGTCGGGCTGATGGCTCCGCAATTGACCGAGACAAACAGCCCGCCGCGATCGCTGGCACGATGGATGTGCCGCGCCAGCAATTCCTTGCCGGTGCCGGTTTCACCACGGATCAGCACCGAAACCTCACGGGTTGCCAGTTGCTCCAGCTCCTGGCGCAATTGCCGCGAGCGCTGATCGACGAACACCAGCGCCTTGGCGCGGATGCTCAGGGGACTTTTTTCGGCGTCGGGAAAGGTCAGCAATGGCTGACCGAAGGTTTCAAAACTCATGGCAGACTCCCGCCCAAAACCGCCGGGAGACGGGGGCGATTCTAAAAAAACAAAAGGTTCAAGCGCGGCGCAGGGCGTTATGTTCCATGCGGTTTTGCAGGCGATAGAGATAGGCGAATCCCTGCTCCCAACGCTGGTGGCCGGACTTCACATTGATGTGCCCCGCACCTGCCAGGATCCCCGCTTCCGCGCCCCACTGACGCGCCAGTTCCAGAGCTCGCGGCGCACTGACCGCACTGTCGTTGTCGGAGCTGACTACCTGACTCGGAAACGGCAGCAGACCCGTCGGAATCGGCGCGAAGTTGCGCAGAGCCGGCGCGCAGGCCGGGCGCTCGACGTCCGCCGGGGCAACCAGCAAGGCGCCGCGCACCTGACGCAAAAACTGCACCGGCGCGGTCGCCGCCCAATGGGCGACGGTGATGCAACCGAGGCTGTGGGCAATCAGGATCACCGGCGTGCTGTCGGCGGCAATCGCCTCGGCCAGCGCCGCGACCCAGTCTTCACGACGCGGCGTCAGCCAGTCGGCCTGCTCCACCCGTGCGCTGTTCGGCAGGCTGTTCTGCCAGTGGCTTTGCCAATGATCTTCTGGCGATCCTTGCCAGCCCGGCACAATCAGGTAGCGAATTGATTCGTTGCGCATGGGGGAGCTCTCCTGCTGCGTGTCTGTTCCTGGTCGAGTATAGGGAGGAGAGTTATATTCGTTAAGGAATAAGAAGCTATTTATTAAGATCCATATCGAATATATGGTTTTTCCGGAGAATAAAAAAGGGACCGCACCCTGCCAAGGAGACGGCCCCGGAAACTCAAAATCTGTCAGCGCTGATCAACAACCCTGGGAGCCGATAATTAGCTAAATCGGTTATCCAATAAAGGAATATTTAATTACTTTATTAGACCCTAATCGCATATACCGATTGCCCGTCTTAATCCCTGCTTGCGTCACAACCTAACGTCTCTTCGGGTCAAATTGATGACGATCGACTGAGCTTGAGTTTCCGGATGCATGGCTTAGACCTGTGCGGCACGTACCTGCTGCGGTTCGACCGCGTCCTTGCGTTCAAACCGGTTGGCCCGGCCGAACGTGCCGATATCGTTGAAACGCACGCCCATCTCGCGCATCACCTTGTGCGCCACCGGCGCGGTCAACTGGCGAATGTAAAACGGTTCCTTCACCACAAAATGATGGATGCCGTGGGTACTGCCGAAGTTGAAGCAGAATGCTTGTAACGGCCACAGCCACCAGGCGTTCAGCACTTGGGTTTGCTGCATCACGTTGCCCAGTTCGACGTCACCGTAGTAGTGCATGTTCGAGCTGATGAAGTGCAGGCAAAAAGTGCGCAACACGTTCGGGCCGATGATCACCACTGCAGCGATATCGATCACCTGCATCACCGACAGGGTGGTCGCCGACCACTCGATTGGCGCGCCCAGCAAATAGGCGACGCCATTTGCCGCATGGAAGCCGAGAAACACGTACCACGCGCCCCAATGCACCAACGCCAAGGGTGCGTACACCTTCAAAGTGCGTTTGATGATGCTGAATTTGTGCGCCCAGGTTTTCGCCCGAAGCATGCGGATGAACGCCGACATGATGTTGTCGCCAATCATCAGAAACCGTGCAAAACCCCAAGGCTCGCCATTGGTGATCGCGCGTTCTTCCATGTCGGTTTCCGTGCCGGAAACCTTGTGGTGATTGAGATGCAGGTGACGACGAATCCAAGGGTTGATCGTACTTGGCCGCGCCAGCCACACCAGGCCCATCATCAGGTTGTGCGGCACCCGCTGTTTGCGAAAGTACATGCTGTGAATCAGGTCGTGCTCCAGCTCGTGGGTCAGCGAGGCGAAAAACGCATTGAGCAAAAGACACACCCACCACGCCATATGCCCGGTCATGTAGAGCGCCGCCGCACCGATCATGCCGGCCAACGCGAAGGCCAGGATGCCCGCGCCCATGGCGTCCTGATGCTTGAGAATCGGGTAACGCTCGCGCAACTCGACGCCTCTGGCCAGCACCGCTTCGCGAATATGTGCTGATCGCTGAGCTGCATTCAGTCGCTGGGGACTTGCAGAAGTACGGTCCATGCTTCCATCCTCTGGTTATTGATGTTCGCATCCTGCCTGCTGTGCCCGTGCGCAGCGGTAGCCGTGAACGCCAACCTGTTGACCGGAAGCGCCAATCAACATGACTGAACCGACCTCGCTCGCCAGCTGGACCCGCGCTTTGCGCAAGCAACTCGATGCCCTGGGCTTCGACAGCATCGCGCTGTGCCGGCAAGCGGGACTCGATCCGCAATTGATGGAAGACCCGAACGCGCGCTATCCATTGTCCGGTACTACGCGCCTGTGGGAACTCGCGGTGCAGGTCAGCGGTGATCCGGCGCTTGGCCTGCGGGTTTCGCGCTTCGTCAGCCCCACGACGTTTCATGCACTCGGGTATGCGCTGGTTGCCAGCGGCAGTCTGCGCGAAGTGTTTGAACGCATCGTGCGCTATCACCAAGTGGTCAGTGACGCCCTGGAACTGGAACTGACGCGCGCGGAAGACCGCTACCGTTTCCACTTGAGAATCCCGCCGGGCAATCCCGCTCCCGCTTACGAAGCCATCGATGCCTTCACCGCGATTTACGTGCGCACCTGTCGCAATCGCCTGGGCCGCGACTACGCCCCGCTGGCGGTGTACCTGCGTCGACCGGAACCGGCCGATCCGCATCAGTGGCACAAGGTGTTTCGCGCACCGGTGTACTTCGCCAACGACGAGGACCGGATCGAGTTCGCCCTGGCTGATTTCGACAGCCACCTGGACGACGCCAACCCGGAACTGGCCGAACACAACGAAACCGTGCTCAAGCGCACCCTGGCACAGCTCAAGCCGCTGACCTGGGAGCGCAAGGTTCGTGATGCCATCGAAGAACAATTGCCGGAAGGCGAACCCAGCGCCGAACACATCGCCAAAGCCCTGCACCTGAGCCTGCGCAGCCTGCAACGGCACCTGGCGGACGAAGGCTGCCGGTTCGATACGCTGCTCAACGAAAGCCGCGAGAACCTGGCGCTATTGTACCTGCGTGATCCGCAATGCTCGTTGAGCGAGATCAGTTATCTGCTGGGGTTCGCCGATACCAGCAGTTTCAGCCGCGCGTTCAAGCGCTGGACCGGGATGACGCCCGGGCAGTTTCGGGATGGGTTGCGGTGATCAGCCTTTAGCCAGGCTGCGTGCCATGCCCGCTTTCCACCGCTCGAGCATTTGCTCTCCAATTTCGGCAAAGAGATTGTGTGCCTTCATGTATTGGCCCATCTCATCCATCGCCATTTCCATCCCATGGATGACTTGTTGCAGCAATTCGTTGCAGCGGCCCTCAGTCAAATTGCACGCGGACCGCCCAAATCGCATCAGCACTTTGTACTTGGGCCACGCCTTCGATCCGCCCAATAGCAATGCCATGCTATCGGCCTTGATGTAGACCGACGTGGTGATGATGTCGTATGCGGGTGCCAGGCTGATTTGCGAATCGGCTCCACAGTCCTCGTAGAGGACACCGAAGTTTTTCAGGTGCGCGTCGCCATTCTTCAAACCCGATGAAAGTGCGACGATTTTGAAAAACGACTCAAGGGACTGATTGAGCATTGGAGGAGAAACAAACGCCTTGATCTGCTTGGCCGCGCCTTCGTATGAGCCATCGTATTTGGCTTTGGATGGCCAGGCATTGAGCACGCAGAAATCCTCAAAACCCAGATAACCTTTTTCATTCAGATCAAAGCGTTCAACGATCAAGAATTTACCGTGTTCACTGAGCTCAAATTTTGGCACCTCTAGACCCGAATGGAGCGCAGCCCGCATGCAGAAGTATTCGTTGGCGGCGAGCTCAGGGTATTGCTCCGGGTGAAAGGTTTTGACCAGATGCGTTGCCCCGCGATGGGACAGCCGATCGATGGTTGACGCGCTGTCACGAATCAGAACTTTCGGCTGCACACCGGAAACGCCCGAATACTGGCCATAGGTCTGCAAGAGGTCTTCGAACAAACCTTGCGCACCATCATGTACAAGCAGGTCCGTCAGGCTGGTTTCAGGTGGTCGGTCGTTTGGATCCTGTGCCGTTGAAATGCCCACTCTTCCGAGCTGGTGCGGGCCGACGATGGCAAGCATCGAGAATTCATCAAAACCCCGGACAGCTTTGCTGAAACGGCGAGTCAACTCATCACGCAGAGCGCCCTCCGGCAGGTTCATTTCAAAAACCGGTGGAACGCCCGGTTCCCAGGCATAACTCTCCAGGCGCACCGGCATGGTCAAAGAGACGGCGTTTTGCTCTGACGCGTTTTCGGCGTACGCAAACACGGTAGCGATGGGGGACTGACCACGACCAAGAATTCCGACGGCACTGTTGGAAACACTGATCGCCAACCGATCCTTTTCCTGCGGCTCATCCATGGAAATTCACCTTTTTCAGGGTGTCCAGCGTCGGACGCTTCGATTGTCGCGGCACAGCCGTAAGCTCATAACCGAAACCGTTGAGGATCGCCTCGACCTTGCGCAGACCGATTTCGGAGAGGGTATTGTTTTCGATTCCGGAGATCGTCGCACGGCTCATTCCATACTGCTGCGCCAGTGCCTGCTGGGAGAGTTTTCTCTCCTTGCGCAAGGTTCGGATCAGTTTGCCAAGGTTTTCCATTCAATCGACCTGCATCATATACAGTGCATATATTGAGATTTTTCTATCTATGCATTGTATTTAGTGCAGATTCACATTGAAGTCCAGCCACATTTATCGAGGCCTAGATCAGGCCATCAAACCGTAGCCAGCGCCCGCAACCGCTCTGCATCCAGGATCTCGATTTCCCCGTAACTCAGACCGATAATCCCCTGCCCCTGCAAATCCTTGAGGATCTGGTTGGTGGTCTGGCGCGACAGCGACAGCATTGAGGCCAGTTGTTCCTGCGGCAGTTGCAGGACGCGGCGGGGTTCGTCGAGTTCGCCGTAGCCTTCGGCGATCATCAGCAACCGATGCGCGAGCCTTGCCGGTGCAGGCAACAGGCTCAGTTGCTCCAGATTGATGAAGGTCATGCGTAGCTTCTGGCTCATCAACAATGCCAGTTGCCGCCAGTGCACCGGTTGTCCGTCGAGGACCGCCAGCAAAGGGTTCTGCGCAATGTGCAACAGCGTGCAATTGCTCACGGCGAACGCATCGTGGGTACGCGGCAGACCATCGAACAAACCGATTTCACCGAACCAGTGCGGTGCCTCCACCAGGCTCAGCAATGCCTCTTTGCCCTGCTCGCTGACGGCGCCGATGCGCACTGAGCCTTCGAGCACCGCGTACAGGCCACACGGCGGATCACCACGCTTGAACAGGCGCTGCCCCGGCGACAAGCGCCGCACCCTGGCGGCGGACAGCAGACTATCCTGTAGGGAAACAGGCAAATGGCTGAACCACTGACCACGCATCAGGCGTGGGCGCCAGACCTGCATATCCATGAAAACTCCTAGAGATTGTCGCCTGGCTGACAGAGCGTGAAACGGCCCCGAGGCATGATCCGTCACCCTACAGGAGGAATAACAATGAAAAAAAGCCTCGTTGACCATCTCAGTCAATACGCCGCGTACCACCGTGACCCGCGCAACATCGCCACCCACTTCATCGGCATTCCGCTGATCGTGGTTGCCGTCGCCGTGCTGTTGTCTCGTCCGCAGTGGGCCGGGGGCTGGCTTTCACCGGCGGTGCTGGTGTCTTTGGCCAGCGCATGGTTTTACCTGCGTCTGGAACTGCGCCTCGGGGTGTTGATGACGGTGTTGCTGGGGCTGTGTGTCTGGGCGGGTCAGGTGCTGGCGCAGCAAAGCACGCTGGTCTGGTTGAGCAGCGGTGTGGCGTTGTTCGTGATCGGTTGGGCGATCCAGTTTGTCGGGCATCACTACGAGGGACGTAAACCGGCGTTTGTCGATGATGTGACTGGGCTGATTGTCGGGCCGTTGTTTGTGGTGGCTGAGCTGGCGTTCTTGCTGGGGATGCGGCGGGAGTTGAAAGAGCAGATCGAGGCGCGGGCGGGGGGTGTTCGAGTCAATCCGAAGCGTGCGGCTGTTTAGATCGCAATCGCGAGCAAGCTCGCTCCCACAGGGTTCTGTGTCGTTCACAAATCCACTGTGGGAGCGAGCTTGCTCGCGATGCTTTTAGATGTTGGCGAGTTTCTGCCAGACCTTCGGCTTGAAGAACAGGGTCTCGCCCTTGGCCAAACCAATCAGGCTGTCGTGATCCTTCACCACTTCGGCCTCGATCAAATCAGTCTGGCCTTCAACCTTCAGCGTCACCCGCGTCGTCGCGCCAAGCGGACGAATATCGCGTACTTCCGCCGCATGGTGATCGTCCAGTTCATGGCGCGACAACGATACTTCGTGCGGACGGAACAGCACGTGGTTGTCCTCGCCCAGATGCAGACGGTTCGAGTCACCGAGGAAGTGATAAACGAAATCGCTGGCCGGGTTTTCGTAGACGTCACCCGGTGAACCGATCTGCTCGATCACACCCTTGTTCATCACCACGATACGGTCGGCGACTTCCATCGCTTCTTCCTGGTCGTGGGTCACGAACACCGAAGTCAGGTTGATGTCTTCGTGCAGGCGCGCCAACCAGCGGCGCAATTCTTTACGGACCTTGGCGTCGAGGGCGCCGAAGGGTTCGTCGAGCAGCAGCACTTTCGGCTCAACCGCCAAGGCGCGGGCCAATGCGATACGCTGACGCTGACCACCGGAGAGTTGTTCCGGGTAACGATCCGAAAGCCAATCCAGCTGCACCATGTTCAGCAATTCGTGGACTTTCTCCGCGATCCGGCTTTCGTTCGGGCGCTGGTTTTTCGGCTTCATGCGCAGGCCGAACGCGACGTTGTCGAACACCGTCATGTGGCGGAACAAGGCGTAGTGCTGGAACACGAAACCGACGTTGCGATCACGCACGTCGTGGCCGGAAACGTCTTCACCGTGGAACACGATGTTGCCCTGATCCGGGGTTTCCAGACCGGCGATGATCCGCAGGAGGGTGGTCTTGCCGCAACCCGACGGACCGAGCAGCGCGACGAGTTCACCGCTCTGGATGTCCAGGCTGATGTTGTCCAGCGCCTTGAACGCATTGAAATTCTTGCTGACGTTACGCACTTCGATCGACATGAATTATTCCTCCGCGGCGCTGGCGCGCAGGCGGTTAATACGGTTTTCGCTCCACTGCTTAAGCAGCAGGATGAAGAGCGCCATGATCAGCAACAGGCTCGCTACCGCGAACGCGGCCACGTGGTTGTATTCGTTGTAGAGGATCTCGACGTGCAGCGGCAGAGTGTTGGTCACCCCGCGAATGTGCCCGGAAACCACCGATACCGCACCGAACTCACCCATGGCCCGCGCGGTACACAGCACCACGCCGTAGATCAGGCCCCATTTGATGTTGGGTACGGTGACGTGCCAGAACATCTGCCAGCCGTTGGCACCCAGCAGGCGCGCGGCCTCTTCTTCCTGTGTGCCTTGTTCCTGCATCAGCGGGATCAGCTCACGGGCCACGAACGGCACGGTGACGAAAATCGTCGCCAGCACGATGCCCGGTAGCGCGAAGACGATCTGGATGTCGTGATCCTGCAACCACGGCCCGAACAGGCCTTGGGCGCCGAACATCAGCACGTAGACCAGACCGGCGATCACCGGTGATACCGAGAACGGCAGGTCGATGAGCGTCACCAGCATGCTCTTGCCGCGAAACGAGTACTTGCTCACGCACCACGCAGCGCTGACGCCGAACACCAGGTTCAACGGCACCGAAATCAGCACGGCGATGACCGTGAGTTTCAGCGCCGACAATGCGTCGGGCTCGAAGATCGCGGTGAAGAACGCACCGAGGCCGAGCTTCAAGCCCTGGGACACCACAATGAACAGCGGCAACAACAGGAACAGCGCAAAAATCAGCCAGCCAAGGCCGATCAGGATTCGCCGCGAAGTCGCACTGCCACGGCGGGCAGCGTTGGCCGAAGAGGCGGCAGCAATTGACGATTGGGACATGGGTGCGCCTCCTTATGGGGTTTCAATGCGGCGCTGCAGCAAGTTGATCAGCAGCAGCAAAATGAAAGAAACCACCAGCATCAGTACACCAATGGAGGTAGCGCCGGTGTAATCGTACTGATCAAGTTTGACCATGATCAGCAACGGCAGGATCTCGGTTTTCATCGGCATGTTGCCGGCGATGAAAATTACCGAACCGTACTCGCCGACCCCGCGGGCAAAGGCCAGGGCAAAACCGGTCAACCAGGCAGGCAGCAGCGCCGGCACCAGGATATGGCGGAAAACCTGCAATGGTTTCGCACCGAGGCACGCCGCCGCTTCCTCCACTTCACGAGGAATATCGGCCAATACCGGCTGTACGGTACGTACTACGAATGGAAGTGTCACAAAAGTCAGGGCAAGGGTGATGCCCAGAGGGGTATAGGCGATCTTGAAACCCAGATCCGCTGCAAACTGACCCACCAGACCGGTAGGGGTATACAAAGCAGTCAGCGCAATACCGGCCACCGCCGTGGGCAATGCGAACGGCAGGTCGATCATGGCGTCGATGATTTTGCGCCCAGGGAAGGTATAGCGCACCAGCACCCAGGCCAGCAGCGTGCCGATGATGCCGTTGATGATCGCGGCATAAAGCGCGGTGCCGAAGCTCAGTTTTAACGCCGCCAGCACTCGTGGTGCCGAGATGATTGCCCAGAACTGATCCCAGGTGAGTTGAGCGGCATGCACGAACATCGCCGCCAGTGGTATGAGCACAATCAGGCTGAGGTACACCAAGGTGTAGCCCAGCGTCAGCCCGAAGCCGGGTATGACGGGGGAGATACGACGCGACATAAAAGTCCTTGGTTGAGAACGCACAAAGCCCCGAAAGTAAATCCGGGGCTCGTTGATGGCTATTTAAGATTACTGTGCCTGGTAGATCTGGTCGAATACACCGCCGTCATTGAAGAACTTCGGTTGTGCGGTTTTCCAGCCGCCGAAGTCCTTGTCGATGGTCACCAGCTCCAGTTTCGGGAACTGCTGGGCGTACTTGGAAGCCACGTCCTTATCCCGTGGACGATAGAAGTTTTTCGCCGCAATTTCCTGGCCGGCCGGGCTGTACAGGTGCTTGAGGTACGCTTCGGCGATCTGCTCGTTACCTTTTTTCTCGGCGTTTTTGTCGACTACAGCTACCGGAGGCTCGGCAAGGATCGACAGCGAAGGCACGACGATCTCGAACTTGTCGGCACCACCGTCTTCTTTCAAAGCCAGGAAGGCTTCGTTTTCCCAGGCCAGCAACACGTCACCCTGACCGTTGTTGACGAAGGTGATGGTCGAACCGCGAGCACCGGTGTCCAGCACAGGCACGTGCTTGAACAGGGTTTGCACGTATTCCTTGGCCTTGGCTTCGTCACCACCGTTGGCTTTCAGGCCATAGGCCCACGCCGCGAGGAAGTTCCAGCGCGCACCGCCGGAGGTTTTCGGGTTCGGCGTGATCACCGATACGTCATTCTTGACCAGATCGCCCCAGTCCTTGATGCCTTTCGGGTTGCCCTTGCGCACCAGGAACACGATGGTCGAGGTGTAAGGCGTGCTCGCTTCCGGCAGACGCTTCTGCCAGTCCGCCGGCAGGGTCTTGCCGAGCTTGGCGATTTCGTCGATGTCACCCGCCAGGGCCAGGGTCACCACGTCAGCACGCAGACCGTCGATCACCGCTCGGCCCTGCTTGCCCGAACCACCGTGGGACTGCTGGATTTTCACGGTGTCGCCGGCGTGGTCTTTCTGCCAGAACTTGACGAACTCGGCGTTGTAATCCTGGTACAGCTCACGAGTCGGGTCGTACGAGACGTTGAGCAGCTCGTAATCCTTGGCAACCGCGGAACCAGCAAAAAGGGCACTGGCCAAGGCGGCCAAAGCGAAGTGACGAATCGACGACATGGTGAAAGCTCCTGGAATTCTAATTGTGTTGGCTAGTTCTTATGGATTTCTGGAATCGCGGTGCCGGTTCAAAGATTGCGTCAGCTCGGTTTATTACCCGGCTGCTGCAAGCGGAATTTTTCCTTGCGCTCGATCTGCACCACCTGAGCGTTGTGCACGGTGATTTCCACCGCGCCGAACCGCAGATCGCGCAAGGCGCTCTGGATTTCACGCAAGATGGTTGCTTCGTCCTGGCCGTCAACGCTACGTAGAGATGCGCTCATGGTGCTGCTCCTTCGACTGTGTGGTTGCCTGGCAGTGGCGGCACTGCTTGCGGCGTGGAACCAATAGTAGAGAGGCGCGGATATTCTTAAAAAGACTATTTAAGAATGTTTATATAACCAGAAGACATTATTTGGCGGGACAAGGGTTTGCGCAGCGCTATTGGCCCCAAGATCAAAAGATCGCAGCCTTCGGCAGCGCCTACAGAGGTACACATTCCCCTGTAGGCGCTGCCGAAGGCCGTGATCTTTTAGCGATTAACGAATGACTGGAGCATGAGCCCAATCCAATTGCCCAGCCGGCACCGGCCGCCCAAACCAATAACCCTGACCCAGATGGCAGCCGTGTTCGAGCAGGAATGCCGCTTGTTCAATCTGCTCGATCCCTTCCGCATGCACCTGCATGCCCATGCTCTGCGCCAAGGCGATGATCACCCGCGCAATAGCGGCGTCATCCTCGTCCCAAGGCAACCCGGCGACAAACCCTTGATCGATCTTCAACTTCTGCACTGGCAAGCGCTTGAGCCGCAGCAGTGACGAATAACCCGTGCCGAAATCGTCGATGGCCAGCCGCACACCCAACTCGCGCAGGCGATGCATCTGCTCCAGCGCGACTTCCGGGTCTTCCATCACCGCGCTCTCGGTGACCTCCAGCTCCAGACAGGCCGGATCCAGTCCGGTCTCACACAGCACCTGCGCCACTTGCTGGTACAACTCACGGCGAGCAAACAGCCGCGAGGAAACGTTCACCGCGACAAACGACAACACCACGCCGGTCTCCTGCCAATGGCACATTTGCCGGCACGCCTGCTGCATCACCCAGGCGTCGATTTCGGCGATGAGTCCTGTTCGCTCAGCCACCGGGATGAATTCGGCCGGCGACACCAGGCCTCGTAGCGGATGCTCCCAACGCACCAGAGCCTCGACGCCGATCAACCGGCGGGTCTGAAGGTCGTGAACCGGCTGGTAATAGACCCTCAACTCTTGTTGATCCAGGGCGCGGCGTAACTCGAAGGCAATCTCGACCCGCTGCTGGGCGTGGGCGGTCAACTCCTCAGTGTAGAGCGCGTAACCATTGCGGCCGGCACTCTTGGCCTTGAACAGCGCGGAATCAGCATTGCGCAACAACTGTTCAGCGCTCAGGGCATCGCCTGGGAACAGGCTGATGCCGATGCTGGTGTTGATGAACAGCTGATGCCCGTCGATTTGGAACGGCTCCTTCAGACCCTCGATGATGCGCTGGGCCAGCGCTGCGGCCTGACCCAGCTGCGGACAGCTCTCGGCCAGCACCGCGAACTCATCGCCGCCCAGTCGCGCCAGGGTGATGCCTGGCCCGAACATCGCCTTCAAGCGCTCCGCTACCGCTTTGAGCAACTGGTCGCCGATGGTGTGTCCGAGGCTGTCATTGATCATCTTGAAATGATCCAGGTCGATCATCAGCAACGCGCAACCGCGCTTGTGGATCTGCGCCGAAGCCAGCGCCTGTTCGGTGCGATCAGTGAACAGCAGGCGATTGGGCAAGTCCGTCAGCGGATCGTGGTGCGCCAGGTGCATCAGTTCTTGTTCGGAGTTCTTGATCGCGCTGATGTCGGAAAACACCGCGACGTAATGGCTGAGCTGCCCCAAATCGTCGCGAATGATGCGGATGGTCTGCCATTGCGGGTAGATTTCACCGCTTTTGCGCCGGTTCCAGATTTCCCCGCTCCATTCGCCCACGCTGTCGAGGGTCGAGAACATCGCCTGATAGAAATCCGCCGAATGACGGCCGGACTTGAACAGGCTGGGGCGCTGCCCTAGCACCTCCTCGCGCTGATAACCGGTGATCTGCATGAAGGCCGGATTGACGTGAACGATCAAGCCTTCGCGATCAGTGACCAGCACACCTTCACGGGTGCAATCGAACACCGCAGCCGCCTGTCGCAAGCGCTCACGATCTTCGCTGCGTTCGCGCAACCTGGCGCCGATTCCCAGACAACGCAGCAAGCGCGTCCGGGCAATGAAGATCAACCCCGCGCTGAATATCACCCAGGCATAACCGTTGATCAGTTGCCACTGTGATAGCTCGACTGAGCTATCGAAGAAACTGTTCAATAAATAGTCACTGCCCTGCAGCCAGACCACAGAAAGCAACAGGTAAAGCAGCGCTGTGCGCACGGCATCGCGATAGCTGGCAGACATAAGGCTGTCCATGTCCCTACAAAATTGCCGGGATTATAGGTGAATGACACATCCAGCCACTCTTATCTGAAAGGGCGACTGGTTTTCTCTGTGGGCTTGGTGATAATGCAACGGCTGTTTTTTTCTTTATCGAGGGCCCTATAGCCTATGTGGTACGAAGGTTTTCTCGGCTTGTCGCCCTGGTCACTGGTGGCAGTCACCCTGCTGATGACCCACGTGACGATCGTCGGCGTCACGGTCTATCTGCACCGTTACTCAGCCCATCGCTCGCTTGAGCTGAATGCTGGCCTGAAACATTTCTTTCGCTTCTGGCTGTGGCTTACTACGGCGCAGAACACCCGCGAGTGGACCGCCATCCACCGCAAGCACCACGCCAAGTGCGAAACCGAAGATGACCCGCACAGCCCGGTCGTCAAGGGCTTGTCCACGGTGCTGCGCAAAGGTGCCGAGCTGTACCGCGCCGAAGCGGAAAACCCCGAGACCCTGCGCATCTACGGCAAGAACTGTCCCGAAGACTGGATCGAACGCAATCTATACACCCGCTTTCCGCTGCTGGGCGTGGCGATCATGGGCGTCATCGACCTGCTGCTGTTCGGCACCATCGGCATCACCATCTGGGCCATCCAGATGATGTGGATTCCGGTGTGGGCCGCCGGCGTGGTCAATGGCTTGGGGCATGCTGTCGGCTACCGCAACTTCGAATGCCGCGATGCGGCGACCAATCTGGTGCCATGGGGCATCCTGATCGGTGGCGAAGAACTGCATAACAACCATCACACTTACCCTAATTCGGCAAAACTGTCGGTGAAGAAGTGGGAATTCGACATGGGCTGGGCCTGGATCAAAGTCTTCAGCTTCCTGCGTCTGGCCAAGGTCCAGCGCGTCGCGCCGATCGCCCACCGCGTCGAAGGCAAGGGCAGCCTGGACATGGACACCGCCATGGCGATCCTCAACAACCGCTTCCAGATCATGGCCCAATACCGCAAATTGGTAATTGGCCCGCTGGTCAAGCAAGAGCTGGCGAAGGTCGATCACTCGGTCCGCCACCAGTTCCACCGCGCCAAGCGCCTACTGTCCCGGGAAACCAGCCTGCTGGACGAAAAGCATCACGTACGCATCCAGAACATGCTCGAGCACAGCCAGGCGCTGAAGGTAATTTACGAAAAACGCCTCGCATTGCAGCAGATCTGGGTCAAGACCAGTTCAAATGGTCACGACATGCTCGCCGCCATCAAGGACTGGGTGCATGAAGCCGAAGCCAGCGGGATTCAATCCCTGCGTGACTTCGCCGATCAGCTGAAAACCTACTCCCTGCGCCCTACCGCTGCCTGACTGTGGCGAGGGAGCTCGCTCCCGCTCGGCTGCACAGCAGACGCAAAACCGGCGACGCGTTTTAAACGGATAAAACGCGTCGCCAATACCGCCCGGCGGGAGCAAGCTCCCTCGCCACAAAATGCGGGAACTTCGCTTCAAATCCCCCCTCTCAAAGACACTTCGCCATCCAGGCGTGCTTCGTTGTGGCCGCTTCGAACTTAAGGCGGTGCATGCCCTTTGAGATTTGTACCGATGGTCAATGAAAACCTGAAAGACCGTACTCCAACGCAGTGGCCCGAGGCCGCGCAAACCCTGATGGCGCTGATGCGTGCCCAAGGTGAAGTGGCGCGCCTGAGCGAACGCGAGCAACTGTTCAGCACCCTGCTGGTGAGCGTCAACGCGGTGCTTTGGGCCTTCAATTGGGAAACCCGCCAGGTGCTGTACGTCAGCCCCGCCTATGAACGGATTTTCGGCCGATCCGCCGACCTGCTGCTGTCCGACTACAACCAGTGGCGCGACAGCATTTACCCCGACGATCTGGAACACGCCGAGCGCAGCCTGGCGGAGGTGCTGGACAAAGGCGCCGTCGAAGACCGCGAATACCGCATCATCGACGCCGAGGGCCAAGTGCGCTGGCTCAGCGACAAATGCTTCATCAACCGCCAGGCAGAGCCGGGCCAACCGGTGATCATCGTCGGCCTCGCCGAAGACATCACCGACAAAAAGCACATGGAAACCGAGCTGCAACGCTTGGCCACCACCGATGCCCTGACCCAGAGCAGCAACCGCCACCACTTCTTCGATGGCGCGCATCAGGAGTTCGAACTGGCACGGCAACAAGGCACACCGCTGTCGTTCCTGATGCTGGACATCGATGACTTCAAAGTGATCAACGACACCTACGGCCACCAGGAAGGCGACAACGTGCTGCAACACATCGCCGACAGCGGCCGCGCGGCGCTGCGCCGTGGCGATCTGTTCGGGCGCATTGGCGGCGAGGAGTTCGCTGCGGTGTTTCCCGGCTGCACGCCGGAGATGGCCCTGCAAGTGGCCGAACGCCTGCAACGGGAGATCCAGCGCTTGAGTTTCGACCACGATGGCCAGACTTTCGGCATCACCGTCAGCCAGGGCCTGACCAGCCTCACTGCCGAGGATGAAAACGTGGAAAGCCTGTTTGCCCGCGCGGATGCGGCGATGTATCAGGCCAAGCGCGACGGCAAAAACCGGATTGTCGTGGGCTGACAGGCCCGACACGTATCTCCTGTGGGAGCCTCCCACAGGAATTCCCGTACTCCTTACTTCTTGCGCATCCGCATCAACTCCGGCAACCCGATCTTGAGCAGTCGCGCCGTCCGACTCTTGGCCAGCTCTTCGATGCCTTCATGCTCAGTCAGGCGCGCCAATTGCGCCGCCATGTTCATCACCAAGGCTTCGCGGGAGTAAACCCCGCCACCGAGCTGGTAGGCCGCCGCAATCAGCTGTCGCAGCTCCAGCGGCAGGCGCCAGCGCGTACGTAGGGCCGAACCGTACGCCGCGCCAAATTCGGCAAGCGCTTCGCCCACCTCCTCCTGCTCGTCCAGCTCGCCACCGGCCTGCTTCCATTCCTGCAAGCAACGCAGCAACGCCAGATCACCCAAGCGATGCAACATGCCAGCGCAATAGCAGCGCGCCTGATCCAGATCCAGCAGGCGCGCCAGCGTCCGGGCGTATTCGGCCGTGTGCAGCGACAGGTCCCAATAACGCTCGGCGTAGTCCGCTAAATATGGATCACTGAGTTTGGCGCTGCGCTTGAGGGCCAGGCCCAGAATCAGGTTCATGCTTTGCCCGGTGCCCAAACGCTGCAGCGCCTGAGCCAGGGTTTGCACTGCGGCGCCATGATGCTGGGCTGCGCTGTTGGCAGCGGCGATCAGCACAGCGGTGATTTGCGGATCTGTGCGGATCTCGTCCTCCAGTTTTGTCAGATCGAGGCCGTTGGGATTGAGGCTGCGCTTGACCGCCAACTGCACGTCCGTCATCAGCGGCGCACCCTCCGCCAGTTCACGACGGCGCTCCAGATACACCGACAAGGTCATGCCCGGCGCCAGCGACGGCACCTCACACGAGACTTCCTCACCAGCGTTGAGCAGCAAATCCTGCAAGCGATGGGTCAGGCTTTCCATGTTCAGCGGTTTGGTCAGATACGCGGCGGGCGCCAGCGGCAGGGCTTCGCGCACACTGGCGCTGTCGTTGCGGCTGCTCATCAGAATGAAGGGCAACGGTGGATTGCGTTTGCGCTGACGGACGCTGCGCAACACATTCAAGCCATCGACACCGGGCAGCTCCCAGTCGACGATCACCAAGTCATAAGGGTTGGCTGCCAGCAGCTCCAGCGCTTGTTGGCCGTCGGCGCACAGATCCAGCCGCGCGTCGCAACGTACATTCAACAAGACTTCCTTGAGCAGGTCCCGTGACCACGGGTCGGCCTCGGCGATCAACACTCGTGGAACGGCGGGTAAATTGACGACTGTCATACGGCTCTCCCTGGCAATGCCTGAACCTTAGCGAATGCTGGCCTTGCGATACAGCGCTAATACGCGGGTTATATTTCGGTTGGCATAAAAAAACCCGCCGAAGCGGGTTTTTTGTCGATCAGGTCACACTAAGCGATCACAGCTCGGAGAAGCACTCTTCGATGATCGCCAGACCTTTATCCAGTTGCTCGTCCGGCGAGGTCAGCGGTACCAGGACGCGCAGAACGTTGCCGTAGGTGCCGCAGGACAGCAGGATCAGACCCTTGTCGCGAGCCTTGGCCACAACCGATGCCACAGCGGCAGCGCTCGGCTTGTGGCTGTCGCCGTTTTCGAACAGCTCGACAGCGATCATCGCGCCCAGGGCACGGACTTCGCCGATCACCGGGTACTTGGCCTGGATAGCCTTCAGGCCAGTGACCAGACGCTCGCCGACAGCCTTGCAGCGGTCCAGCAGGTGCTCTTCTTCGAACACTTCCATCACGGCCAGGGCCGCGGCGCAAGCGATCGGGCTACCGGCGTAAGTGCCGCCCAGGCCGCCTGGAGCGATGGCGTCCATGTATTCGGCCTTGCCGCACACACCGGCCAGCGGGAAGCCGCCAGCGATGGATTTGGCGAAGGTGGTCAGGTCGGCAGCAACGCCCATCTGTTCCATGGCGAAGAAAGTACCGGTACGGCCAGCGCCAGTCTGTACTTCGTCAGCGATCAGCAGGATGCCGTGCTGGTCGCACAAGGCACGCAGACGCTTCATGAATTCTTTAGGCGCAACATAGAAACCACCTTCGCCCTGAACCGGCTCGATGATGATCGCTGCGATGTCACGTGGCTCAGCGTCGTTCTTGAAGACGCGCTCGATGCTCGCGATCGAATCGTCGATGCTCACACCGTGCAGTTCGTTCGGGTACAGAGCGCGGAACACGCCGCCTGGCATCAGGCCCATGCCGGCCGAGTAAGGCACGACTTTACCGGTCAGGCCCAGGCTCATCATGGTGCGACCGTGGTAAGCGCCGGTGAAGGCGATCACGCCGGCACGGCCAGTAGCGGCACGGGCGATTTTCACGGCGTTTTCTACAGCTTCGGAACCGGTGGTGACCAGCAGGGTTTTCTTGGCGAAATCACCTGGCACCTTGGCGTTGATTTTTTCGCACACTTCTACGTACGGCTCGTAGGCCAGAACCTGGAAGCAAGTGTGGGTCAGCTTGTTCAGCTGTTCGGTCACGGCAGCGATGATTTTCGGGTGCACGTGGCCGGTGTTCAGTACGGCGATGCCGCCGGCGAAGTCGATGAACTCGCGACCTTCAACGTCGGTCACGGTCGCGTTCTTCGCGGACTCGGCGAAGATCGGGTGAATCTGGCCAACACCACGTGGAACTGCATTGGTACGGCGGGCCATCAAAGAAGCGTTAGTCTTGCTCATAAAGTCCTCATTCGCCGCTCATCGGGCGGCGTGGTTCAAGGAAAATGCAGCGGGGAGTCAACGGTGGCAGCATGCGATGATCGACTGCCACGGCGTTCCCGGCCACAGAGAAAATTCCGGTTTGAAACAACGCAAAGGGACAGCGCTCTCGTGCCCTTTGCGCTTGAAGCAATGCCTCGCCGGGCTTAGATGCCCAGGCAGAGGTATTTGATTTCCAGGTAATCTTCGATGCCGTACTTGGAGCCTTCACGGCCCAGGCCCGAGGCCTTGATGCCGCCGAATGGCGCGACTTCGTTGGAGATCAGCCCGGTGTTGACGCCGACCATGCCGTATTCCAGGGCTTCAGCCACACGGAACACACGGCCCAGGTCGCGAGCGTAGAAGTACGAGGCCAGACCGAACTCGGTGTCGTTGGACATCGCGATGACTTCGGCTTCGTCTTTGAAGCGGAACAGCGGCGCCAATGGACCGAAGGTTTCTTCCTTGGCCACGGCAGCGTTCTTCGGCACGTTGGTCAGGATGGTCGGTTCGAAGAAGTTGCCTTCCATCGATTTACCACCAGCCAGTACGGTAGCGCCTTTGGCAACGGCGTCAGCGATGTGTTCTTGCACCTTGGCCACGGCTTTTTCGTCGATCAGCGGGCCAGTGGTGGTGCCGTCTTCCAGACCGTTGCCGATCTTGAGCTTGGCCACAGCCACTTTCAGTTTTTCGGCGAACGCGTCGTAGACCGAATCCTGAATGTACAGACGGTTGGCGCAGACGCAGGTCTGGCCGTTGTTGCGGTATTTGGAAATGATCGCGCCTTCGACGGCCTTATCCAGGTCCGCGTCGTCGAACACGATGAACGGCGCGTTGCCGCCCAGCTCCAGGGACACTTTCTTGATGTCCTTGGCGCATTCCGACATCAGTTGACGACCGATCTCGGTCGAACCGGTGAAGGACAGTTTGCGTACGATCGGGTTGCTGGTCAGCTCGCTGCCGATGTCGCCGGCGCTGCCGGAAACCACGCTGAACACGCCAGCAGGGATGCCGGCACGCTGGGCCAATTCGGCCAGGGCGAAGGCGGAAAACGGAGTTTGCGAAGCAGGCTTGAGGACCATGGTGCAACCGGCGGCCAGGGCCGGGCCGGCTTTACGGGTGATCATCGCGGCCGGGAAGTTCCACGGGGTGATTGCAGCGGTCACGCCGATCGGCTGCTTGATCACGATCAGGCGCTTGTCTGGCTGGTGGCCCGGAATCACGTCACCGTAGATGCGCTTGGCTTCTTCGGCGAACCACTCGATGAAAGAAGCGGCGTAAACGATTTCACCCTTGGCTTCGGCCAATGGCTTGCCTTGTTCCAGAGTCATCAGGCGAGCCAGGTCGTCCTGGTTCTCGATGATCAGCTCGAACCAGCGACGCAGTTTGTTCGCACGTTCCTTGGCGGTCAGTGCACGCCAGGCCGGCAGCGCTTTGTCAGCGGCTTCGATTGCACGGCGGGTTTCGGCAGCGCCCATTTTCGGCACGCTGCCCAGAATTTCGCCCGTTGCCGGGTTGTTGACCTTGATCGTCTGACCATTGTCCGCATCTACCCAAGCGCCATTGATGAAGGCTTGCTGGCGGAACAACTGGGTGTCTTTAAGCTGCATGTCGGCTTTCCTTAACAGCACCGCGCACGCGCGGAGCAAATTATGATTGTAGAAAGGCGCCTCAGTAGGCTGCCGTCAGGGAAATCATTCACCGGGCTGAAGCACATAAATAGCGCACTGATTGAACTCGTGCGGTTCAGCACCCAGACAAGAGCGTTTGAAATCTCAAACGAATCCTAGGATCAAAGGGGGTAAAGGACAATAGGGCGTTCGAAAAAAAGAACGAAAACCTCTTTTTTGCTGCATTTTTCTGATCAACGTAGCAAACGCAGGTTACGCTTTGGAAAAACGCAGGCGATTCAGCAGCATGGACGCCCGCAATGCATATGAGTATCATGGCGCCCGCATTGCACCAGTAGCTCAGCTGGATAGAGTACTGCCCTCCGAAGGCAGGGGTCGTGGGTTCGAATCCCGCCTGGTGCACCATACGTAGAAACGAGAAAGCCTCAGGCCTTAAAGGTCTGGGGCTTTTTTGCATTCAGGATTTGGCAATTGCTGTCACCCCCTGAAACACCTACCTTATTCTGCATTTTCCTCCATGCGTTCAATATGGCGACCAATGCCAGACAACGTATTGCGCACAGAATCTGAAAGAATTGCCTATCCGAAACAAAGGCTGTTTTTTCTGAAACAAGCGCTAATGCAGCAATTGTTGACCCGGATTCGCCGAGTCAAGGTAGAAGCTTCGTAATGAAAAACACTGACGTGATCCTCTACAGCACAGAAGACGGTCAAGCTCATTTTGTTCTCCATGAAATGGGTGACCAAGCCTGGTTAACTCAACTGCAACTGGCTGATCTGTATCAAACCACCAAACAGAACATCAGCCTGCACGTGCAGAACATTCTGTCCGAGGGTGAGCTTTCGGAAGGGGCAACCGTCAAGGAAAACTTGACAGTTCAAACTGAAGGCTCACGTCAGGTCAGCCGTAAGCTCGCACATTACTCGTTGCCTATGATCATCGCGGTAGGCTACCGCGTACGTTCAACTCGCGGCACCCAGTTCCGCCAGTGGGCAACCCGCACCCTAAGCGAGTACATGACCAAAGGCTTCGCAATGGACGACACCCGTCTCAAGGAGCCTCGCTGGGATTACTTCGATGAACTGCTCGAACGCATCCGCGATATACGCTCGTCGGAGAAGCGCTTTTATCAGAAGGTCCGGGATCTGTTTTCCCTGGCAGAGGACTATCGAGCAAATGAACAGGACACCGCACGGTTGTTCGCCGAAGTACAGAACAAGCTGTTTTTTGCTGTGTCCGGCTACACCGCCGCCGAACTGATCGTGCACCGCGCCGATGCCAGCTCGCCAAACATGAACCTGCTCAGTTTCAAAGGCGAACGGGTACGCAAAGCGGATGTAGTGATCGCAAAAAACTACCTGAATGGCGAAGAGCTGGATCAGCTCAATCGCTTGGTCAGCATGTTCCTGGACTTCGCCGAACTAAGAGCCAAACAACGCGAGCACATAAAACTAGATGATTGGTGCAGGTATATCGACAGCTTCATGGCCTTCAACGAACAACCAATGCTGCGCACCGCAGGCAGCGTTAGCCACGAGCAAATGAAGAATGTTGCCCATGAACGTTATGAAGCATTCGATCAAAAGCGCAGAAGCACAGAAGCGCGAGAGATAGACGTTAAAGAACTTGCAGAGCTGGAACACCTGGAGAAGCGCCTGAGTAGCCACATAAAACCAACCTGATGGCTCCCACGCCTGAGTTACAACGCGTTAAAGATGAATTTTAAGCGGCTACACGCTCATCTCATCAAGACTGAAAACATCTTCAACCAGCGATCGAAATATTTAGTATCGCGCTCCAGGCAAAATCCCAACTTATTCGCTCCTGCTCCAGTCGCACATTCTGCCCAATCCTGTTTTGCTTGAGGCTCTCGTAAAGAAGCTGCTCCGAAGCCGAGAGGTTGGGCAATCTCATCGCGGAGTGAGGATCCTTTTCTTCTCCCCAAAGGGACTGATGGGAAAACAATGTGTGCTCATCCATCATTAGGGTTTGCACCTCTGGTAGGTAGCTTCGCGCTCGACTCAAAATAGCGAAGCCATGTGTGTCCAAATCACCCCAGTAGAAACACTTTTTGTTGGCAAGCCAGGGAAGCTGGCCAAGAACGTCGACGGCGTAGCCTAACCTCATGATAACGACTGTCCCGGGGAGTTCATCGAAGGCCAATCCCGTCTGGAGGTTCTCGACGATGAACACTCGGGTCACGGACAAATTCAAGGCCGATATCTGTTCCAAAGGCGCACTAATGTCGCCTAGTCCACCTAACTGACGCCGGAGCAGAGGATCCAGGATCCTCAGGCGCATTAGTTGGGGCAATGGCCTGAGCCCACACCGCTGAAAAAAATCACGACTGCCCAGTGGATCACTTTGTAAGTGAGCCAGAAGTTCGGCCACCAAGGGTTTACGACCCTCCAACCATTTGCTGTCGACACCAGCGATGGGCAATTGTCGGGGGAAGAGGTTTGAGTCGGGATGTTCGCTAATCCAGGTCAACATCTCGATGAGGCGGGTGAAATCCACATCACTGTAGTCAGCCAGCACATTGAAATACCGAGCAACCACCCCGTCCAATACGGGCCATCGTTCGACAAATGCCGCATAACGGTCCAGGGCTCTTGCCCATCGTGCGCTTTCACCGACCCAAACAGCGACGTCTGCAGGCCCCTCTAATAGCAGCCTTTCCGGAACGCGCTGGGTTCCCAAGGATCGCCAGCGGCGCTCGCCCCAAACTAAAACGCCTGCACCCTGCCAACTTTGCCAGGCATGCACCCAGCTGAGAACGCCATCAGGTTGGCGCAAGGCTTCCTGCTCCGTCGGGACACCCAGATTGATCTCCAAGGGCCCAAAGGAGGGGTGAAGTTCTTGCGCAACATGCACCTGTAGCCATTCGCGATGCATGTTCTGAAATTTTCTCGTCAGCTGCGTGTGCACTTCCTTAGGAGTCTTCAACGTTTTCCTCATACCTGGCATGCTCCGGCAACTTGAGCCTGCGACGATCATCGTCGTATTCGATCAACAAAACACCAGAGGTTCGGCGGTCGCTGATATCCACAAAACAAGCGCCGCCGATAAAGGGCTCCAACGTCATCACGGACTTTAGGGGGGTCGCCACAATCATTTGAAAACCGAAATTGGTAAATATGTTCATCGCCAGCGTTGTGAACTCGTTGTCCGCCTTATCGAATGCTTCGTCGAGGACAACCGGCGCATACATGGGAACACCGTGTTCGTTACCACCCAATTGGTATCTGAGAGCGGCGGCCAGACAAGTCGTGGCGAGCTTCTGCCGTTGCCCGCCCGATTTACCTGCACCACTTCGATAGATTTCGACCTCGGTGCCCTCTTCATCCATTTCACGGCCAATGAATTCAACGTGTTGACGTACATCCAGCACCGCGTCACGCCATCGTTTCTGGTCAGGCTCCTGGCTGGAAAGTTTGTCTACGAGTCGACGTAACGTCATGAATCGCGATTCGGCAAATTCACGATCATCCGACCATGCGTGACGCATGGCTTCCAGGATGTCTTGCTTGAACTCCCTGACAGCAGGCAGCTGGCGATCATTGGCGTCGATGTGAAGATACGTTTTCTGGCTGGCGCTCTCGTTGAATGGCACTTGATTGAGACTTTCATTCACCAACTCCATTCGTTCCAGAATCGCCTTTCTGGCGTCATTCAGATAGGTAGAGAGTGCTGCAAGATTCTGATGGCTTTGATTACGCAGGAGGTCGAAGAAATGCTGCTCATAGCCGGGCAGGCCATCGGTTTCTAATCGAATCAGTTTTGCGAAAAAATCTGCTGCACTTAGCAAGCTAGTGTCCAGATCCCCTGCATCGAGAGGCCATCTGCGCTTGAACTCGGCAAAATGTTGCTCAACACCGTTGGCGAGCTGATCAATTTTTAATCTGAAGTCCCCGATCTCATCGCGCATTCTTCTTTCAAGAAGAGTGGTCAGGCGATCGAGATTTTCAAGCCGGACAGTGTCTGGCAGATTGGAGTAACGCTCTGCAAGACCTCGCTGTTGATCAGGCGTCAGTGCAATTAAAGAATCATCGACTTGAAGGTCCTGAAGTTTTTTCTGCTGAGTGGCAATCAGCAAGCTGGTTGCTGCCTCAGCCACCTCGATTTCACGTAACGACTCGCTGGCCTTTTCAATTTGCTTTCTCAGCGATTCAATCTGCTCACCGATTTGTTGCAGAGCAGTATTCCCAGACTGAACATCCCTGATTTGTCGTTCCAACGTCGAGATTCGGTCAAGAATCGCAGCGGCATCAATCTCCTGCCAACGTAAGTTCACCAGCGTCTGCCAATGCATGGCGCGAGCTCGCTGCGCCTTATCGTGATCCACAAGCACTTTGAGTTTACGGCTGAGCTCGGCAGCGTGGTCGGCTAACTGCCGTGCCTGTTGTTCGAATAGCTCCAGTTTGTCGCGATTATTGAAGCCCAATACCCAATTGCGACGGTCATCGACTTTACGGCGATCATCCTTTTCGTGTCGGGTTTTACTATGCTTGATTTGCCCTTCCTTCGTGAGGGCTCGCTCCGCGTTTCGAAACATCTGCACGGAATCAACACAGCTGTAGTTGAATCGTTGCTGCAATTCGTTTTTCAGCCAGTTCGCCTGCGTCCCGTCCTTGACGTTCAGCTTGAGGACAAGCGAGTCATTGCTGATGGGCTTGGATTGAAACGACTCCACCCGCCCTGTGCGGTAATAAACCAGGCGTTTCCCAAGCTGCGTGTTGTTCAGGTGCGTCGACAATGCAGCATAGTGTCGTTCGTCCACTAGCAGTGACAGTGCGAAACCGCGCAAAACCCGTTCAATAGCGCCCTGCCAGGATCCAGCGTCAGCTTTGACTTCAATTAACTCCCCGACGAAAGGCAGTGCGTTTTCAGCCAGGCCAATAGCTGAGGCAATCTCATTGCGCAGCTCCAACATTTCCGCCGGGATGTTGGACGGTTGACGCCTAAGCGCCTCAACCTCTTTCACGGTGGACGTGAATGCGGTTTCTGCCTGCTGTTTTTCGCTGGTAAGCCGAACCTGCTGCTCCAGGCAATCATTGCTTCCACTTTCCCATTGCTCAATTTCTTCCCGCGCTTCACCTACCTGCTCGGCAAATCCCTGAGGCGTCTCCCGCAAGCTCCAGCCAAGCTTTTTGCAAGCCTCGTTAGCCTGATCACGCTTACGTAATCGTTCGGCTCGCTGGTCTGCAAGCGCTGCAATTTCGGCCTTCCATTGCTCGATCTGGTCCCCACCCATTTCTCGGTGCTGACGCTCCAGATCATGTAACCCGGTCGTATGGTTACCGAGAATTGCTCTACGACGGTCCCGCTCTCCTTGCTGTCCTTCGGATTGAATGAGCAGTTCCGCGATATGTTTCTCTAACAAGTCAAACCGCAGCGTCTCTCGATAGCTGTCGATTCCTGCCTGCAACTCTTGAAGACCACTATGGTCAAGCAGCAGTGCTTGCATCCCCTCATGCATGTCGCGCGCCGGAACAAGGGTCTGGACCTGCTCACGAGCAGTGACCACCGCCTGATGCGCACCGTTAAGCTCTGCGAATTCACTCACCAACCGGTCGGCTACCTCAAAGGTTGGGGGTTTATCGAGCATGAAATCACGGAGGAAGGTATTGAGATCTCCCAGATTTTTGGCCGATTGCGTCTTATGGAGCAAGCGAAGCGCCATTTCGCTCTCTATCCCAAGAATCCGGCAAAACCGTTCGCAGTAAGCCCGAAATTTGTTTTGGCTGAAGGCCTCAGGGAATGCTTGATTCAGCTTGCGTACATCAAAATTCCATTGTGCGAACGCATCCAGTTCACGCAGATCGAAATCTCTCTCGAAAATCAGGTACTGAAGGCTGACGTCAGTCAAACCGTTGGCATTGCCACGTATCCAGAAAATTCGAACGAGCACGACTCTCTGGCCCAGTTCGTTGCGGTAAGTGAGCGCCAAAGCCGACCAGGTTGTTCCCGTGCGCAGATAGCGAGTAGCGATTTCACCGGACTCGCCATCTTTCTGCTCCGCCCAGGCGCCCCGCACGTAGCTGACCAGATTACGGTCCCGACCGGTCTTCTCCGCTTCGCGCGCGGCCGCATTGAAATCCACCCACTGAGGCGGAACCAGCAAAGCTGAAAACGCATCTAGCAATGTCGATTTTCCTGCACCGGAACGACCAACAAAGAGAAAACCACGATCCGCGATAGGAACGTCATGGATGCCGGAAAATGTGCCCCAGTTGAACACCTGCAACCGCGACATACGAAACTGCTCTCGTTCAAACAATAGGCCGGTTTGAGGAACTGGAATCATTCGTCTGCTCCTTGATCTTGAGTAAAGTTGTCCTGATCCATGGACATCTCGCCCGCAGCCATTCGCTGGTACAGGCTTGTAAGAAGCTGTATTTCCTCTGCTGAAAAAAGCAGCTTCAGGGTAGGAGAAATTTCGAATCGGTCCGCGCCATGGCGGATTTTCTGCAGAATGCTGTGTTTTTTGATTTTCTCAATAGACGCGTGTATCCGCTTGGTAAAGCCTGCACGATCAGTACTGCCAGCTCGCTCATACAAATGAAGAAACTCGACGATTTCTTCAACCGAGACAACAGCCCGCTCCCCGTGAGCTTCAGCCTGAGTCAGCAAGTGCCGTAGATGTAACAACAGAATGGAGTCAATGAAGGTCAAATGGGCACGGCGAAGAAGTCTGGGAACCTCCAGGTCTCCGGTGTCTGCCTGACGGGTAAAGGCCACCTCCAGATCAACATCAATGACCAATTCCAGAAACAAATCTGCGAGGCGACGGCGAATCACCGCCTCATCACGAATCAGCACCGGCCATAGCTTTGAGTGCCGTCTTCCATCCAAAGAAGGCCCCGCAAGCAGTTGCACTAAGGCACGACGAGTATCAAGCGGTAATTCACCACTGTCGTTAACGAACAATGCATTTGCATTTACTTGTTCGTGTTCAACTGGGTTGGGGCGCGCGCTTTCCGGTTCAGAATCCGGCAAGCCTGGAGGGAAGTGTTCAGACCAGTTCATCAATTCGCTCCCTTGTGAATATCAGAGTGGGTATGCGCGCACCACGTGCCCGATTGTCCCCCCCCAGCCATTTCACCATTTCGTGGCTTTGGCCCCTGAAACCGTGACGGCTGCCGAGTGCCAGCAGCCCGATTACGCTTCCTAACCCCTGCTCAGCAGGAAACAGCTCAAGGACCTCTGCAATGGTTGCCTGAGCTCTGAGGGTTAGTACCTCACGAACATTAGCTTTTAAGGTGCGGAAATCGATCTCCGATTGGGCCACCAGATTTCCCACAGACTCTAAATCGATGGGCGCGGCATCGCCTTCATGCATTTGATCCGGTAAAGCCTGTAGAGAGGGGTCGTAGAGTCCCCATTGGGAGTAAGACCAGATTTTGGCACTGGTCAAATCCAGGCTGTAGTTCAATGCTTCTGTGGCCTTGATCTCATCCTTCAATGCCAAAGCTGCACGTTGAGCCTCTTTGAGCAGTTGGTTCAGGCGTCGCTGCTCAAGGTACTCACGACTTTGTACGAAGTGCCGAAGGCTACGAGCAAAGGTTTGCAGGACCTCGTGGACCGTTCCTCCCTGTTCCAGCAGATTACGCGTCATACGAAGCAAAAAACGCCGGTCTTTACCGTCTAGAAGAGATACAAACTCCCTCGACATCACGCTATCCAGCGCTTGGTCTAGAGTGGCCGCCTGTTCAGGATCTGTGAGTAATCGCCAAAACGCAGAAAATGTTCTACCCGCCTC
Organism: Pseudomonas sp. MAG733B; assembly: GCF_036884845.1. Taxonomy (NCBI): domain Bacteria; kingdom Pseudomonadati; phylum Pseudomonadota; class Gammaproteobacteria; order Pseudomonadales; family Pseudomonadaceae; genus Pseudomonas; species Pseudomonas sp. MAG733B. The sequence continues at coordinate 694,438 of NZ_CP145732.1, read as the reverse complement.
ACTTTCACCGATCAGGTCTATCCCGGCGAAAAGAGCGCCAAGTGTGTCCCCCCGATTTCCATCGTTGTCCATGATCCGCTCCCTCAACCCTCGATTGAGCTGGTCGAACTGGTCGCGGACGCGGCGAAAGTCTCCTGTCAGGCCATCAGCTAATGAGATAATTTCGCGTGCTCGCTCCACCGCTGATGCATCGGCAAGCACTCGGATCGTCCCATCCTGAATGGCTTCTATTTCTTTGCTGATACGAGCCTGCTCAGTTAATAAGCGATCGATACGGCGGTGTTTATCCTGATCGGTATCCTCGGCCAAATGAACGAGCGCCTGAATAACCAACGTCAAACGGCTCTCAGTTGCCGCCGAGTAAGGCTGCTCCATGTTTGAAACAAAACGAACCGCCTCTACAGCAGCCGTAGTCAGCTCGTACTCTTCCTCTGAAGCACCCGGAGGAAAGCGTCTCTCGAGATACCCGTCCGCCAACCATCCCGCAACATAGATCTGTGCCGTCGCGAGCTTTTCACCTCGCGCCCGTAGCTCTTCGAGCTCTCGTTCAATACGCTCGTGAAAGATAGAGGCCGGCAGACTACGGTCGTTCTCATAGAGAAGAGTCTGAAGCAACCCCAAAACCAGAGGACCGTGGTCCGATGCTAGAAGCCGCCATAGAGGCAAGGTCCTCAAACGACGATAGGTGGCAATGGTTTTCTCGGCTTTCATTGGTGGCTCCCAGGAAGCGATGCCCCATGGTAACTACAAACTTTAACCAAACCACCGCTTGAGCAGTGGTTCCGAACAATCTCGGAAATGGACTACCAAAACTCTGTAAAAATCAGTCATCCGATCCTACGCACCCGTCACGCACTAAACAAAAAAACCGCCAAAGGCGGTTTTTTTTCTCACTCTGTCGTCCAATCAAACTCGTCGTATTCATCGTCCTCGTCGTCCTCAAAGAATTCCTCTTCAAGGTCGTCGTCTTCACCCACGGTTTCTTCCGGCTGATTCAGCAGAAAATCCTTACGACTCTCGGTAACCGCTCGCCGCAGTTCCTCGCCCTTTTGCGGGCAGTTGAGCATTTGGGCGATGCGGTCGATTTTTTTTGTCACGGCATCCTCCAACGCATCGACTATGGCCCGATAGTGCGCGCTTTCGGGCCTTGATGCCAAATCGTCGAGCGTTGTGCCGATCAGTTTTTCCGCAAATCCTTGAGCCGAGCGGCGAGGTTTTCGTCGGGAAAGCGTTTGTGCAGGTCGGCTAATAGTTTATCGGCCGCTTGCTTGTGCCCGGTTTTTTGCAGGCGGAGCACTTCGCGTAGCTGATCATCCAGAGACTTCACCGGCGCAGCGGCGCGCTTGCTGATTTTGGCTTCTTCAGCCAACTCCGAGTTGAAGGCTTCGCTTTGTGCGGGCGCAGCAACGTCGGCCATCGGCGCTACAGGTGCCGGGGCTGCCAAGGAACGAGCAGCCGCCGCAGGAGCTTCTGTGAACTCCTTTTTGGCCTGTGGCGCGGAGGCTTTAGGGGCGAAGTCGTAAGTCGGCGTTTGTTCCGGCGAACGCTGCACCAGCGCCAACATCAGGGCCACGCCGACCAGGCTGGCGAACGCCACTTGCCAACGGGGTTTCTGGCAAGCTTGCACCCAGCGTTGCCACAGGCTCGGTTGGCGCACCGGAACTTCACGATGTGCGGCGCCCAGGATGAATGAGTCCAGATGGGCTGGCGGCTCACCTGCCGCATGTTCACGAAAATGCTTCACCATTTCGTCTTCGGGCGTAGGACGAGCGTCAGTCATGTCAGTACCTCCTCGGCCAGCAGCCGACGCAGTTTTTGCTGGGCGTAACGCAAGCGGCTCTTGACGGTTTCCAGCGGGGTTTCGGTGAGGGTGGCGATTTGTGGCAGGTCGAGTTCGCCGTGGGCCCGTAATAGAAACACTTCACGCTGGTCGGCGGGCAGGTTTTGCAGGGCGGTTTCGAGGCGTTGGCTGTCGCGACTCAGACTCAGCAATTGCTCGGGATCAGCAGCATTGTCGATCACTGCGTGGGCCTGTTCGTCATAGCTGTCGTGCAAGGGATTGTGGATTCCGTGTTTGCGCCAATGATCGATCAGGCGGTTGCGGGCAATCTGGTACAGCCACGTACGAAAATTCGCCCGGCCCTGTGGCTGACTGGTGCTGCGGATCAAGCTCAGCCAGGTGTCCTGATAAACCTCTTCCGCCAGCTCGGCCTTGCCACTGAGGCCGAGCAGGAAGCGATAGAGCCCCTGGCGGTGACGGGCGTATAAAATCTCGAACGCCGGCCCGTCCCCCGAGCGATAGCGCGCCAGTAGTGATTCATCGCTCGCTTCAGCGGCTGACATATCAGTTGTAGCCTCCCTTGAGCGGCTGACTATTGGATGCCGTGGTGGTGCGCAGACTTTGCGCCAGCTCCACCAATTGCACGAACTCGCTGCGCAAACCGAATCGATCTTCGCCCCGTGCGTCACGGGCCAGCGCTTCGGTGTCTTTGAGGCTGAATTCGCCGGTGTAGCGCCCGTCCTTGAGCTGCTGGGAGAACGCCGCCACCGCCGCCGCAAAGCGCAGATCGTCGCTGGGTTTGCCAATCGGAGTGTTGACGATCCGGCGTTCGATCAAGCGACTATTCCCACCTTCCGGTAACTGATAACGCACACGCAGCATCGCCAACTCGCCGTTTTTATCAGCCACAGCGACGCCCGATTTACCGTAGCGCAGCGGCTCCAACCAACCCTTCTCTCCCGCTGGGACAATTTCGTACAGCGCCGTCACCGTGTGTCCCGCACCGATTTCGCCGGCATCGACTTTGTCGTTGCTGAAATCCTCACGCTTCAACGCGCGGTTTTCGTAGCCGAGCAAGCGGTACTCACTGACCTGCGCCGGGTTGAACTCCACTTGCAGCTTCACATTTTTCGCTACCACGGCGAGGGTCGAGCCGAGCTGATCCACCAGCACCTTGCGCGCCTCGCGCAGGTTGTCGATATAGGCGTAGTTGCCATCGCCGGCATCGGCCAGTTGTTCCATCAAGTGTTCATTGTAGTTATCCACACCAAAACCCAGGGTGGTCAGGGAAACGCCGGTCTTGCGTTTATCCACAGCCATTTGCTTGAGGCTGTCGAAGTCGCTGATGCCGACGTTGAAGTCTCCGTCCGTGGCGAGCAGGACACGGTTGATGCCGTTGGGGATAAACGCCTGTTGCGCCTGTTGATAAGCCAGTTCGATACCCGATGCCCCGGCGGTGGAGCCGCCTGCGGTCAATTGGTCGATGGCTGTACGAATCTTCGCCTTTTCCCGTCCGGAAGTCGGCTCCAACACCACGCGCGACTCGCCGGCGTAGACCACCAGCGACACCCGGTCCTGCTCACGCAATTGATCGACCAGTAATTTCAGCGTGCTTTTCACCAGCGGCAGACCTTCGCGGCGATCCATCGAACCGGACACGTCTACCAGGAACACCAGGTTCGCCGGGGCCAGTTCCGCGACTGCACGGTCCGACGCTTTGATACCGATGCGCAGCAAGCGGGTATGCGGATTCCACGGCGACGCTGCCAATTCGGTGGTCACGCCGAAGGGCGAGCCATCAGTCGGCAAGGCGTAGTCATAAGGGAAGTAATTGACCATTTCCTCCAGCCGCACCGCGCCTTCCGGTGGCAAACGCCCCTGATTGAGCAAGCGGCGGACGTTCGCGTAAGCGCCAGTGTCGACGTCAGCGCTGAAGGTCGAGACCGGCGTTTCGGCAACGCTGTGGATCGGGTTATCTGCCAGCGTCTGATACTGCTCTCGCTGTTCATCGCGATAGCCCTGTGGATAAAACTCACCGGCAGGCATCGGCGCCGAACTGGCGACGGGCGCCGCACGCACGCTGCGCTTGGCCATCGTTGCATCGGCCGCGACCATCTCGTGCTGCACCAACGCTTCGGTTTTCAACTCAGGCTGGGCCGGTGGCGGCACCGCTGCAGACTCGGGTTTCGACGAAACTCCGCAACCGGCAATGGCCAGCAGCAACCCGGCGGCGAAACCCTGGGCGGCCGGACGGAGGAAATGCAGAGGGAGGGACATGTGGGCTGACCTCAGGAGGAAATTGATCCATTCATCCTCTGAGACGGGCAGCCCTTTCGATTCGGGTTAAGTCGCGCTGAATATTTTTCAGCGGTGATAACGCCGCACCACGCTGCTGTTTTTCAGCACATGGCCTTTGATTTTTTCCAGAAATTGCGCACGTGTCAGGCCGGCCGGCAAAGCGTCGGGCGCCAGATCCAGGGCGTAGATCTGGATGATGTAATGGTGCGCGCTGTCGCCAACGGGCGGGCATGGGCCGACGTAACCGGTGGTGCCTTTGCTGTTGGTGCCGCCCACGCCTTCAAGCGCGGATTTGGCGCCGACACCGGAAGCAATCTGGTGGGTGCCGGCCTTGATGCCGTAATGCACCCAGTGATCGACGCCCTGGCCTTTCTGTCCATCCGGGTCGTGCATGACGATGGCGTAGCTGAGGGTGCCTGCGGGGCCGGCGTTCCAGGCCAATGCCGGTGAAACGTTGTGCCCGCCGCAGCCCGGCGCATCACTGGCCGCAGCCGAAGTGAACAAGCGGTCATCTGAAACACCCGGGATGTTCAGGGTGAAACGCTCCTGGGCGGCGTGTGCCGGAAGTTGCACGCAAAAGGCGACGGCTACGGCCGCGAGCCAAGGTTTCAGTGAGGTCAATCGGGTCATTCCGGAGCACCTTGTGCGTGTTGGGCCGTCGTCGGCGTGCAAACTATAGCCGGACCGTTCGCGCGTTGGCAGTGGCATTTGGATGAACCTCGCGTTACGCGCCAGACTCTCTAGAGAAACGCCTGTCTGGAGAGCGATCATGACCTTGCATCGCGTCGCCCGTTTTACCGACGTCTCCGAAAACCGTGGCCTGGAAGTCCGCATCGACGACAGTAAAATCCTGCTGCTGAAAGTCGGCGACCAATTGCGTGCCTATCAAGGCGAATGCCCTCACGCCGGTGCCCCGCTGGCCGAGGGCGCACTCTGCAATGGGCGCCTGACTTGCCCGTGGCACAAGGCCCAGTTTCGCATCGAGGATGGCGGATTATGTGAGCCACCCGCTCTGGACAGCCTCAAGCGTTACCCCCTCGAAGTGCGCGACGGCGAGGTCTGGGCTGGCGATCAACCGTTGCAGGATGCCCATACCCCACCCGCCGATGACGAGCGCACCTTTGTGATTGTCGGTGCCGGTGCCGCAGGCACGGCGGCGGCCTCGGCGCTGCGCGAAAAAGGCTTCGGCGGCCGGGTGCTGTTGATCGATCGCGAAGCCGGGGCCGGTTACGACCGTACGGTGCTGAGCAAATTCGTGATTGCCGGCGAGATGCCAACGGAAGAAGTCCCGTCGCTGCGTGATGACGACTTTTACCGCGAGCAACGCATCGAGCGTATCAATGCCGAAGTGATGAGCCTCGACGCCATCAACCGCACACTGCGACTGACTGACGGCCAATCGCTCCAATATGATGCGGCTCTGTTGGCGACTGGTGGTACGCCAAAACCATTGGAACTGCCCGGCGCAAACCTGCCGCAAGTGTTCGTCTTGCGCTCAAGGGCTCACGCGCAGCAGATTCTCGACAGCGCCAAGCCCGGTCAGCGCGCAGTGATCATCGGCGACAGCTTCATCGCCATGGAGTCTGCTTCATCCCTGCGCCAGTACGGCCTTGACGTCACGGTTCTGGCCCGTCAGCCAGTGCCGTTCGCCAAACAATTCGGCGAAACCATCGGCAAAGCAATTCTTGCCCTGCATGAAGCGAATGGCGTGGTGTTGCGCACCGATGGCGAAGCCACACAGATTGAAGGAACGAACAAGGTCGAAGCGGTGCTGTTGGATAACGGTCAGCGATTATCGGCGGATCTGGTGCTGGTGGGGATCGGCGTCACCCCGGCAACCGCGCCGTTCGCTGATCTGCCGCAGGAAAAAGATCATTCGCTGCGCGTCGATGGCGGTATGCGTGTGACCGATGGACTCTGGGCCGCCGGCGACATCGCCACCTTCCCGCTCAACGGCCAGCCCCGGCGCATCGAACACTGGCGCCTGGCCCAGCAACAGGCGCGTATTGCGGCCGCGAACATGCTGGGTGGCGATGAACACTACCTCGACGTACCGTACTTCTGGACCTGGCACTTCGGCAAGAATTACGACTACCTGGGCCACGCCGAAGCCTGGGATGAAGTCGAGTTCAAGGGTGATCCGTTCAAGCCCCCCTTCATCGGGCTGTTCGGCAAAAACGGCGTGGTAACCGCCGTCGTAGCGTGCGAAGAAGAGCGGACCATGGCGATGCTCGCCGAGCGGATGAAACAGCCGCTGCCAGTGGATGAGGCGTGGCGGATGATTCGCGATTGAAGCCAGACAGCAAAACGCCCGGCATCCGCATTGCGCAGAAGTCGGGCGTTGCTGGCTTACGCCTCGGTATTACTGGACTTCGCCAGCGCCGCCGAATTTGCTCATCAGGAAACCGGCAAACTCTTCGACGGTCATTTTCTGGCCGTTGAAGTCCACCTGATTGTTGGCGTAATGCAGTTTGGTCACGATGTTGTTGCCGTCCAGTTTTGCCAACTGGCTACCAACGGCCATGCTGCTGAACATGTCGGCGGTGGCGGTGGCCTGATCAGCGATGAGTTTGGCGTCGGTCTGGCCGTCGATTTGCGATTGCACGGTGAGCACGTCGACGATCATCGGCTTGGACACTTGCAGATTGAAGTCCAGCAATGCGACCAGCTGTCTGGCCAATTGGTCGGCCGGCAGGTCGATCGTTTGCGGCTTGGTCAGGTCAAGTACCAGGTTGGCGCGGCTTTCGCCATTGGTGGTATTGAACGACAGGTTCTCCAGCGCCACCTGCGGGCCGGCAGCGAGCAACTTCTCCAGATTGGTTTTGAGCTGTGCCTCTTCGGCTTCGGTCAGGTTCAGTTCCGGTGTTGGCAAACCAGCCTCCGCAGCCTCGGCGGCGGCCTGCTCGTACGGTTGCAGCTTGGTCTGGTAAATCTGCATCAATGCCATCGTGGCGGGGATGTCGAGATTCTTCAGGCTCAGGGCCATCTGCGCAGAACCAACGGCCTTGCCGTTCAGGGACACTTCACCGACTTTGTAATCGGCACGCCCGGAAGCGCTGGTGCCCGACTCCGCGGTCTGGTTCTTCATTTCGAAGTTCTTGAAGCCCAGCACCGACTGTTTCGGGCCGAATGTGGTTTTGCTGTTGCTCAACTCAACGGTGTTGTCACCGGTGTAGTAACCGTAGGTGCTTTTGGTCAGGTTGCTGGCCAGGGTCAGGCCACTCAACTCGACCTGCACCGGTGCCTGATCTTCCGAAACGGTGGTCAGCTTCAGGCTGTCCATGTAGCCATCGGCTTTGACCTTCTGCGCCTGGGCACTGGCCGCAACGTCGAGCTTCAGACCGGAAAATTTCAGGCTGGACTTGTCGTCCAGGGCCGTTTCCAGTGGCAGCAACTCAAGCGTGCCGTTAGTGGAGTTGTCGTAGCCGATATTGACCACGCCGGTAAGCGGCGAAGCGCCCTTGGTGGCGGCGAACCATTTCTCGGTGAGCGGAGTCTTTTCCAGTTCGTAATGACTGGTGGCCATGACCGGCAACCACTTCAGCGACAGCAGGCGCGAGAACGGCAGCGGACCGTGTTCCAGGTGGTCGACGAACAGCAACTCGACCGACGCCTCGCCGAACATTTCACCTTCGCCCTTGAGGCGATAGTGCGCGGTGCTGCTGAATACGTGACGTTCCAGCGAGACCAGCTCCAGCGTGGCCGTGCCTTTGTGCCCGACCAGCGCAGCCTGCAATTGCTGGTTGGCGTCGGCAAGGGAAGTGTTCAATACGCTTTCGATTTTGGTGCCGGTGTACCAGGCACCGCCGACGCTGATGGCCCCGATGGCGACCACAATTCCCAGAAGCACGCCTGCTGATTTATTCATGTATGACCCGTTCAATGTCCGTTGTTGAAGGTGTGGTCGTCTTCCCTGAACCCAGACGGGTTGCGGTCACGACTGCGCTTGAAGTGGGTTGCAGATTAGCATCAGGCGCGCGGGGTGGCCCAATGATTAAAGGTTAAAGAGTGTCTGTGAAGTTGTGTCGGATACAAAAGATCGCAGCCTTCGGCAGCTCCTTCAGGTATATGCACAGCCTGTAGGAGCTGCCGAAGGCTGCGATCTTTTAGCAATCAGGAATAATGAACCTCGATCTCATCCAGCTGATGATCAAAGGTTTTCAACCGCGCGGTCCAGGTGTACACGAGCACTTCAAAATCCCGATTGATCACCGCCCCGCCCGTCACTTCCCCTCGGGGGTCGCAGAAGTCCAGTTGATAACGCTCGCGGGCCATGGCTGTCGCGACGTCGGCCAGTTCCCGGGCGTTGTTGAGCCAGTGCCGGCCATCGTCGGCCACTTGTTTGTCCAGCTCCAGGCATTGCTTCTTCAGGGTTTCGAGGCTTTTTTCCAGCGGCGTGCCGGTCAATTCGCCCATGACTTCCTGGAACGTGCGCCCCGGTTGCCAGTAGCTGCCCCAGAAATAGCGATCGAACACCGTTTCGACCCGGCGCAGCGCGACCTTGGTGTCCCAGATCAGCACCAACGTCTTGCCTTGTTCGAGTTGTCTTTTTTTGATCCGCTGGTTCTGGACCGATGCCCATGCCACCACCGCAATCGACATCACGGCAATCAGCGCGGCCGCGCTGTCGAGGAACGCCATCGCCTTGTCGATCTGGTGAGCCAGCATGATGCCGTAGAAATAGGTGCCCGTGAGCAGCACCAGCGCCACGATGGCGCACCAGAAGCCGAGAGCATAAGGGTTTTTCATTATTGGTTTCCCCCTGACCTGCGCGAGCCTTGTGCGAAGAAAGGGCGCTTTGCACGGGGCGCCCTCCCAACACTTCAAAGCATAGCAACGGCCTCAGGGTTTGCCGGAGTTCGACGCTTGCGTTCGTCCGCTTTCCCAACCGCCGCCCAAGGCGAGGAACAAATCAATCTGGCTCGCGGCAACCTGGGTGTTGGCGGCAGCCAGTTGCGCCGTGACGTCGATGTAAGTGCGGGTCGCCTGCAAGTCCGCCAGAAACGACGCGCGGCCGGCCTGGAAGAAGCGGTGAGTCTGATCAGCGGCCAATTTCGCCGACTGCTCGGCGTCCGCCAGGGCTTCGCGACGTTGCAGCAACGCGCTGTATTGGGCGAGGCCGGTCTGGGTTTCACGAATGGCGTTGAGCACCACACCATCAAAGTGCGCCAGCGTCGCCTGGGCCACCGCTTCGGCTTCACGGATTCGGGCGCGGGCGCCGTTGGTCGGCACGGTCCAGGTCAACGACGGACCGAAGCCCCAGCGGTTGGTGGATGGCTCGCCGAGATTGTCCAGGATACCAACGGTGCCAACCGTCGCGCCGATGCTGATGTTGGGGTACAGCTCACCCGTGGCGACACCGATACCGGCGGCCGCGGCCGCCAGTCGACGCTCGGCCTGCCGCACATCGGGACGACGCTTGAGCAACGATGCGCCGTCACCCACTGGCACCAGTTGCGCGATTTTCGGCAGCTCATCACAGGTGGCGGTGCCTGCGGGCAACTGATCGAGCGGTTTGGCCAGCAACATCGACAAGCGGTACAAACCGGCCTGACGCGCCGCCTCATAACGCGGCATGTCGGCGCGCAGGGATTTGTATTGGGTTTGCGAACGGGTGACCTGGGTTTCGTCGCCACGCCCGGCGTCGCGCAAGCGCTGGATCAGCGTGGTGCTTTGCGACTGCAGGTCGAGCGAGTGCTGGGCAATTTCCCGCTCTTCGTTGGCCGCGCACACTTGGGTGTAGGCCCGCACCACATCGGCGACCAAGGTGATGCGCGCAGTATCGGCAGCAGCCTGGGTCGCATCGGCATTGGCCTTGGCCGCTTCGATGCCGCGCTGCAAGGTGCCGAACAAATCGAACTGGTACGACGCGCTGATGCCGATGTCGCCAATGTTGGCCACCGGCACTTTTTCCGGCAACAGGAAGGCTTCGCCGGACTCCTGCAAGCGCTGGGCGCCCATCTTCACGCCGCCGCTCCAGCCGCCCGCCGCTTTGGCCTCGTCGACCTGAGCGCGGGCCCGCTGCAGGCTCGCCGCTGCCACGCGCAAATCGGTGTTGGAGGCCAAGGCTTGCTGGACCAATTGGTCGAGTCGCGGGTCCTGATACAGGCGCCACCAATCGTCCGGCACCGGCGCCGAAACCACCGGCTTGCCGTTCACGGCCAATTCGCCCTGCAAGTCGTCACGCTGGATCGCGGCCTCGTCCGGCAAATGATAATCCGGCCCGACCATCTGACACGCCGACAACAGCAAGCCTAATCCGGCGATCGCCAAACCCGAGGCCTTGCTCATTGCGCGGGCTCCCGGTTCTTGTCGTCAATTATCGATACCGTCGCGGTGCGCCCGGCAATCATGCGGAAATCCGCCGGCACATCATCGAAGGCGATTCGCACCGGAATCCGCTGGGCCAGCCGCACCCAGCTGAACGCAGGGTTGACGTTGGGCAGCAGGTTGTTGCCGCTGGTGCGGTCGCGGTCTTCGATACCGGCGACGATGCTTTGCACGTGCCCACGCAACCGTGCGCGGTCGCCGACTACCCGGATATCAACGCTCTGGCCGACATGGATGCCGTCGAGTTTGGTTTCTTCGAAGTAGCCGTCGATGTGGAACGAATTGCTGTCGACCACCGACAACACCGGCCGCCCGGCGCTGACGAATTCCTGCGTGCGTGGTGCGCGGTCGTTGACGTAGCCGTCCACCGGGCTGCGGATTACCGAGCGGTCGAGGTTCAGTTGTGCGCTGTCCACCGCCACTTGAGCTTCCATCAATGCGACTTGGGCACGGGCCACCCTGGACTGGCTCTCTTCAAGTTGCTCGCCGGGCACCAGATTGCCGAGACCCTTGTTGCGCTTGGCTTCGCGCTGGGCCTGGGCCAGGGTTTCTTCACGGTCGGCGACCGCCGCTTTCGCCTGACGCAAGGCCAGTTTGAAACGGTCCTGATCGATGGTGAACAGCACCTGGCCACGCTTGACGAGTTGGTTGTCGCGCACGTCCACCTGCTGGATCAGCCCGGAGACGTCCGGAGCGATCTGCACGATGTCGGCACGGATGTGCCCGTCGCGGGTCCAGGGCGCGAACATGTAATACATCACCATGCGCCAGACCACGACGACGGCGAAGGTCACGATCAACAGGGTCAGCACCACGCGACCGAGGGTTAGAAACGGTTTTTTCATGTCATCAGGTATCGACTGAGTGAATCCACGGCGCCAAGCAGCAAGGCGTAGAGGGCCACGTTGAACAATGCCCGGTGCCAGACCAGACGGTAAAAGTGCAGGCGCATCAGCACCCCGTGCACCAACAGGTACAACACATACGTAATGCCCATCAGCACCAGCAGCGTAGGCAGGAAAACCCCGCTGATATCCAGATCACCGATCATAAAGGCGCTCCATCGATGCCATGGGGAAGCGGTTCTTCAGCGTCGGCAGTACCGACAAACTCGACGCCGGGCAGCAACGCCAGGCGCAAGCCGCTCAAGGCGTGCAGCAGGTGCCGACGGGTTTCATCGTCACCCGCGCCAGCCAGGGCGCGGCGGGTACGGTCGAGTGTCATCAGCAATGGACTCGGTGCCGGCAAGCGTTCACCGGCCTTGAGGCAGGCCTTGAAATACTCGCCGACCTCGGCCACTACCTGATGCAACAACGCCTGAGGCGCGCCGTGAACCCGTGGCGTATAGGCGAGCAGATCCAGCAGATTCAACGCCACGCGGACCTCGCGCAGAGCGATGCCGGTGTCCTGGCCGGTCATGGCCAGACGCGGCAAATGCTGCATCAGGCGATCCAGTATCTGTACGCCCAAGTGCCGGTGATCGGCCAAGGTGGCCGGCTCGGTGAGGCTGACGATATCGCGCCAGGCAAAACGGGTCAGGCGCTTGGCCGCCAGCTCGGAACCGAATGGCCGGGCGATCAGGGTCCAGACGAAGGCAAACAGCAAGCCGACCGGACCGGCCAGGTTGGAGTTCACAAAACTGAGGAAGTCCGCGTCGTAGGCGCCTTGAATGCTGATGAAAGAAGAGGTGTTGACCAGGGTCAGCAGCATGCCCAGATAAAACTGCGGTTTGACCGTCAGCGTGCCGACGATGATGAAGGGCACGGAAAACGCCAGCACCAGCATCGGAAAATCATGCAGGTTGGGCAGCACCAGAAACAGGTAAAGGCTGGCGAACAGCACCGACATCGCCGTCCAGAAAAAGAACCGGTAAATCTGCGGCGCCGGGTCGTCCATCGAGGCGAAGAAACTGCACGCCACAGCGGCCAGAATCACTGCGGCACCGCCGTCGGTCCAGCCCAGCAGAATCCACAACACCGAGGCAACAATGATCGCCATGACAGTGGACGCGGCGGAATAGAGCATCAGGCCGCGATCGAGAAACGGTGTCAGCCGCCCCAGACGCCAGTGCCGATAGACCGCGCGCCAGCTGTCCTGGCTTTCACACTGGATGGCGCGTTGCAGGCTACGGCAGTCTTGCCACAAGTCGATCATTTCGCCGAGGCGATACACCGCGTTGGAGAACAGCAGTTGCTTGCGATCATCCAGCGCCTGGGCCGTGGGTTGCACGGCTTCGAGCTGGTCTTTCAATGCCTGCCAGCGATTGATGTCGGCGTCCTTGTGCGCAAGCCATTCAGTGGTTGCGCTGAGCAGCGGCGCGATCTTGTCCACAAGCTCCGGCGTACGTCGCTCCAGGGCATAGAGCGCGTCATCGAGGTCATCCACCACCGTCAGCAAGTGGATCATCCGCCCGCGCAGTTCTTTGGTGTTGCTTACGGTTTGCCGCCGCGCGCCTTCGTGGGGCAACTGGCCGATCATCAATTCAAGGGTGTTGAAGGTCGCCACCAGCGATGAACGCAATGCACTGACTTCCTCCGGCTGCACGTCGCGGCTGAGGAAGCGCTGGCTGTAGGTCGAAGCGTCGGCGAACCATTTGCTCACCGAGTCGTTGAACACCGGCGCCAGCCGTCGCGGCCAGAACATCGCACCGACCACTGCCGCGACAGCGATGCCGAGGAAGATTTCTTCGGTGCGCGCCTCAGCCACATCCCACACCGCCAACGGGTTATCCACCACCGGCAGGGCGATCAGCGGCAAGGTGTAACCGGCGAGCATCAAGGCGTAGTTGTTGGCGGTGCGCAGGTGCAGTGACAGGAACAACAGCGTCCCCGTCCACAGCGCAATCACCACCACCAGCATGTAAGGGCTCTGGACAAACATCGGCACGAAAAACACCGCCGCGGCGGCGCCGAGAAAAGTGCCCACTGCGCGGTACAACGCCTTGGAAGTGGTCGGGCCGAGAAATGGATTGGAGACGATGTACACGGTGGCCATCGCCCAATACGGACGCGGCATTTGCATGAGCATGGCGATGTACAGCGCGATCATCGAAGCCGCGAAGGTGCGCACGCCGTAGAACCAGTCCCGCGCCGGTGGCATCCCTGAAAAGAAGCCGCTCAAGGGTGGTCGTCCGAGGGTTGTCCGGCCGATTCAAAGGCCTTCAAGACGCGCAGTGCGGCTTCCAGATCCCGCTGATCGATGCCTTCAAGTACCTCATTACGCAATCGCACCAGTTCAACCTCGACCGCTTGCACCAGGGTACGACCAGTATCGGTCAGGCTCAGGCATTTGGCGCGGCGGTCCTGGGCATCGGCGGTGCGGCAGACGTAGCCGGAGTGGCACAACTGATCCAGCAAACGCACCAGAGACGGACTCTCCATCCCAGCCGCCTGCGCGACCGTCACCTGCCGCACGCCCTCACCCAAACGTCCGATCATCAATAACGGGACGGCACAGGCTTCGGAGATTCCATAGTTGACCAGCGTGGTCTGGCAGATCTTGCGCCAATGCCGGGCGGCCACCACCATGGAGCTGCTGATGTTCATCTGGAGAGCGTCGAGATTATTCGGCACGAGGGAAAACACACACTGTTAGTTTGCTAACTATCAATATGGCATTGGCAGGGATTTTTCGTCAAGTTTTGAAACAAATTGGTGACTACTGGCGCTTCTTGGCTCGCTCGTAGACTTGGCTGCGCTCGCGCTTTCCAACCGCAACTACAGAAACGACGACGCGCTCTTCAATTACTTCGTAGACCAGTCGGTATCCCGATGACTTGAGCTTGATTTTGTAACAGTCAGGCATGCCATGCAGGGCGTCGGAAGGAATTCGAGGTAGCTCGAGTCGTTCGGCCAGTTTCTTTTTGAATTGCTCACGCAATGTATGCCCCAGTTTTTCCCACTCCTTGAGTGCGGATGGCAGGAATTCGAGCTTATAGGTCATCCAGCGTTACCGGGATCGGAGTTTCATTACGCCGAGCTCGAACGATATCCGCCAACGCGAGGTCATCAAGACGCTCGACCATGGCCTCGAAAACATCCGCCGGAACCATGTACCCCATCACTCGATTGTGATTGAGAACCGCGACAGGCCCTCCATGGGCGCCATTCAGGACCGCAGAAGGATTTTTCTTTAACTCAGACACACTGACAGCCATATCGGCCAGGACACTTTGCATAATTAAGACCTCAAATAAGGTCGTAATTCTGGTCTATTTCTCCTATGTCAGCAATCCAGAAAGCTGCGTTTCATCCGATTGTCATACTCCCCGCCCCTTCCTCAACATCACATCCAACTGATCCACCACCTCCGCCCAATCGGCGTCATCCAGAATTTCGCTGCGCAACAAATACGCCTGGCTCGAGCTCCAGAAAAACGCATCCGCCAGATGCAGTTCGGGTTTGAGCGGTGAATGGGTGGCGATGAATTTGTCGATGCTTTCGGCGTCATCGGCCAGGCCGAGTTGCTTGAACAGGGATGGGAGAGTGTGAGTTGGATTTTCCATGTTTGGGTTCCTGTAAATCGATGAAGTGACTGCTTCGCAGTCAATCGCGAGCAAGCTCGCTCCCACAGGGATTGTGAAAAGCCTGCTCGCGATGACGGCAGTAAATACACCGCAAAACTAATAACTCAACTCCCGCACCTCCGCATGCGGCACCATTTTCAGGAAGTCCGGCATGTTCATGTGCAGCAGATTGGTGTGGTTGCCAGCCTCCAGATAGATGTCTTTCTGCCGGGTCAGCAGGGGATCGATGACCACGTCCAGCCCATAAGCCTCGCCCAGGGCAGGTATGGCGCCACGTTCGCAGTCATCGAACAGATGCGGCAGATTGCTTTCCCGGGACACCTGCCATTCGCCGCTGCTGCGGACTTTGCTCAGGTCCAGATGACGGCTGGCGGGCAGTACGGCCATCAGGTAATGCCCATGGTGATCATCCAGGATCACCGATTTGGCCACCCGTTCGGCAGGAATGCCCGCGACCCGCGCCGTTTCGAGGCTGCTGGCCGAGTGTGGGTGGGTGACGATGTCGTAGTCGCATTGAGCCTTTTCCAGGCTTCTCAGCACGGTTCTTGCCATACGCATGATGCACCTCGGTGTCCGCATTAACGCCTGGCGGACGATGGTTAACACTTTTCCACGTACTGAAAGTCTAGGCCCGCCGCTGCAATCCGGCGGGAAATCCGCCTATCGGACAGGTCGACATTTGAGCAAAATTCATACAACCAATCAGTCAACTAAACTGTATACAGAACCACCAGCGACTCTCGCGGAGGGTCACGTGAACACACGTTGTTGTGCCATTGCATTTCTGTTGGCGTTGAGCAGCCAAACCTTCGCCGCCGACACTGGATTACTGGCTGCCAACCCGGCCGGAATCTGGCTGATCACCTTCGGCATTGCGTTTCTGATCGCCGAGGCAGCCTTGCCCAATTACGGCGTGATCGGCCTGGGCGGGATTGTGATGTTCGTGATCGGCGCGGTGATCCTGACCAACACCGAAATGCCCATCCCATTGATGATCGGCCTGGGACTGATCAGCGCACTGCTGCTGATTTTCCTGCTGATCCGCGCACTGAAAACCCGACCGCGGCAAAACGTCAGCGGCGATGCCGGACTGCTGGGCAGCGTGACGCCGGTTTTGTCGTTACAGGCCGGCGATGCCTGCCACGGTTGGGTGCATTTGCAGGGTGAGCGCTGGCAAGTGTCGAGCGCCAAGCCGTTGTACATCGGGCAACGGGTCCGGGTGGTGGCGCGCAAGGGATTATTGCTGGAAGTGGCCGCGACTGACGCGGTGGCGGCTGGAGAATAGCCATGGGATTGCAACTGGGTTTTGTCGCACTGCTACTGTTGTTGATCGCATTGGCGGGGGCGACCTTCCGCATCCTGCGCGAATACGAGCGCGGGGTGGTGTTCCAGCTCGGACGCTTCTGGCAGGTCAAGGGCCCTGGCCTGATCCTGTTGATTCCGGTGGTCCAGCAAATGGTTCGCGTCGACCTGCGTACCGTGGTCCTCGACGTACCGGCGCAAGACGTGATCACCCGCGACAACGTGTCGGTCAAGGTCAACGCCGTGCTGTACTTTCGCGTGCTCGACCCGCAGAAGGCGATCATCCAGGTCGAAGACTTTCTCATGGCCACCAGCCAATTGGCGCAAACCACCTTGCGTGCCGTGCTCGGTAAACACGAACTCGATGAACTGCTGGCGGAGCGCGAACGGCTGAACATCGACATCCAGCAAGTGCTCGACGCCCAGACCGACGCCTGGGGGATCAAAGTGGCCAACGTCGAAATCAAGCATGTCGACCTCAACGAATCGATGATCCGCGCCATCGCCAAACAGGCCGAGGCGGAACGGGAGCGGCGGGCCAAAGTGATCCACGCCGAAGGCGAACTGCAAGCCTCGGAAAAACTCATGCAGGCAGCCGAAATGCTCGGCCGCCAGCCCGGCGCCATGCAGCTGCGTTACATGCAGACGCTGAGTTCGATTGCCGGTGACAAGAGTTCGACCATCGTCTTTCCGTTGCCGATCGAACTGCTCAAGGGCATGGCGGATTTGTCGTCGAAACCTTGAACAACACTCAGCGTTGCGCCGCCAGCGGATACACCGACTGCCATCCGCCACCCAGCGCCTTGTACAAGCCGACGGCTGCCAGCGAAACGCCGGTGGAGCTTTCGACCCATTGTTCTTGAGTCGCCAGCAAGGCGCTTTGAACCGTGAGCACGTTGACGAAATCCACCACGCCTTCAACGTATTGCTGTTGC
Organism: Pseudomonas sp. MAG733B; assembly: GCF_036884845.1. Lineage (NCBI taxonomy): Bacteria > Pseudomonadati > Pseudomonadota > Gammaproteobacteria > Pseudomonadales > Pseudomonadaceae > Pseudomonas > Pseudomonas sp. MAG733B. Next base: position 677,268 of record NZ_CP145732.1, on the reverse strand, counting down.
GCGGTTTGCAAGGCGATCTGGTTCTGGCGAACCGCTTCGGCGAGGCTGTCGCGACGCAGTTGACTGGCGTTGTAGGCGCTCAATTGATCGTCGATTTCATGCCAGGCTCGCAGCACGGTTTGCTGGTACGCGATGGCCGCTTCCTGTTGTTGTGCTTCACGCAGATTCAGCACGCCGCGCAATCGTCCACCGTCGAACAACGGCAAGCTGAATTGCGGGCCGATGCCGAATGCACGCGAGCCCCACGAGCCGAAATCGCTCAGTTGCATGGCTTGCGAACCGACATTGCCCGAGAGTGTGATGCGCGGATAAAAATCACCCTTCGCCACGCCGATGCTCGCGGTCGCGGCATGCAGGCGGGCTTCGGCTTCGCGGATGTCCGGACGACGCTCGGCCAGTTGCGACGGCAGACCGATGGCGACCTGACGCGGCGTTTGCGGCACCGGTGCGTCGCTGGATAACTCTGCCGCCAGTGCGTGTGGCGGCTCGCCCATCAACAGGCTCAGGGCGTTGATCAATTGTGCCTGACGCTGCTCCAGCGCCGGCAGTCGCGACTCGATAGCGGCGACTTGTGCGGCGGCTTCGGCGACATCCAGATCGGTCGCAACGCCATCCGACAACCGCAGCTGCGACAGCTTCAGGCTGTGGCGAGCGACGTCGAGATTCTGCTCGGTGACGGCGCGGGTGTTTTGCACGCCGCGCAACTGAATGTAGTTTTGCGCGGTCTCGGCGAGCACCGACAACAGTACGCCGCGACGGTCGTTTTCCGCGACTTCCAGGGTGGCGTCGGCGACTTCGGTTTCGCGGCGCACGCGGCCCCAGAAATCCAGCTCCCAGGATGCAGAAAAACCAGCATCCCAAAGATTGAACGCGGAGTCGCCGTTGTTCCCTGACGGGTCCATCAGGCCTTCGCCGCTATTGCGTTTGCGTGTGTAACTGCCACCGGCGGCGCTGGTGGGGTAGCGGTCAGCTGTCACCACTTGGCGTACGGCGCGGCTCTGTTGCAAGCGGCTGCTGGCGAGCTTCAGGTCGAGGTTGTCGGTCAGTGCGCGCTGGCTCAGAGCGGAGAGCTTCGGGTCGTTGAATACTTCCCACCAGCGCTCGTTCATGGTCTCGGTGATCGCTTGGCTGGCGGCGGCTTTTGACGGTTTCGACCACTTGGCGATTTGCTGCGCTTCGGGCTTCTGGAAGTCGGGGCCGACGGTGCAGGCTGAAAGGCCCATGACGAGTACGGCGCAGAAAGTGAGTTGCGGCAAACGGCCACTTCGCGAGCAGGCGCGCTCCCACATTGAAATGCGGTCCCCTGTGGGAGCTAGCCTGCTAGCGATGGCGCCGGGACGACCAACGAAAATCTTCATCGCTGAACAACCTCATTCGCCCCAACACTGGCCGTATCAATCCGCGCCTCCACCGACATCCCCACCCGCAACCGCTCAGCCAACGGCTGCCCCGGCTCCAGCACAATCTTCACCGGAATCCGCTGCACAACCTTGGTGAAGTTACCGGTCGCGTTGTCCGGTTTGACCGACGCGAACGTCACGCCCGTGGCCGGTGCGATGCTCTCGACACGCCCATTCAGCAGCGCGCCACCAAAGGTGTCGACCCGCACCTGCACGTCTTGCCCCGGCTGCACATTCGTCAATTGGGTTTCCTGAAAGTTGGCCACCACATAGGCCTGCGCCAGCGGCACCACGGCGAGCAGTTTGCTGCCCGGCGTGACATAGGCGCCGACCCGCACGGCACGCTCGCCGACCATGCCGTCCTGCGGCGCGACAATACGCGTGTACGACAACTCGTAGCTGGCAATTTCCAGTTTCGCTTGCGCGCGTTTCAAGCCGCCTTCCGCCGCGTCACGCTGCGCCGTCAGGATATCCACCTGCTTGCGTTCCGCCGCCAGCACCGCCGTTGCATTGGTCAATTGAGCGTCCGCCTGATCGATGCGCGTACGCGCCTGCTGCGCATTCTGCACCGTGCCCGCACCGACGCCGGCGAGGTGGTTGTAGCGGTTCAACTCATGTTCGGCGAAAGCCGTTTCAGCCTTGGCCGATACCACTTTCGCCTGCGCCTGAGCGATCAGCGATGCCTGACGATCGAGAGTGGCCCGAGCGTTTTGCAGTTGTGCCTGCGCAACCAACGATTCGGCAGCGGCGGCTTCGGCGGCAGCGCGCAGATCGCGGTCATCGATCAAGGCCAGCAACTGCCCCGCCTTGACCTGCTGATTGTCTTCCACCAACACCTGTTTGATGAACCCGGCAACCCGCGGCACTACCAGGGTGTAGTCCGCAGAGACGTACGCGTCATTGGTGCTCTGTTGCGTGCGCTGGCCAAACAGATTGGGCGCCAGCAGATAAAACAGCACGCCCAGCGTGATCACGACGGCAGCGCCCACGGCCACTTTTTGCTTTGATTGAGTCGTCATAAAAACCTTCAGTTTCAGTGGAGCATTCAGGTCGGTGCGCGTGGCGGATAGATCCGCGTCGGCAGCCAGAAAATCAGCAGGATCAGCGCCACCGCGACGCCAGCCATGCACAGGTAAAGATCGGAGGCTGCCAACACGACGGCTTGTTCATGCAGCCGATGAGCGAGGCCCGGAGTGTCGCTGTCCACCAGAGGGGAATTGCCGAGACGATCCACCAGCATCGTCGAGTGAAAGTGCAGGCGCTGGGTGGTTAATGTTTCCAGCACGCCCGTGGCGATCACCGCCGCCAGGCCTTTCACGGTGTTGAACCATGACGAGGCGAACGGTCCGTCCATCGGGTTGATGCTGCCGGTCGAGAGCATCAACAGCGGCAACACCGCCATTGGCTGACCAAAGATCTGCAGCAGTTGCAGCACATAAAAATCGTCGCGAATCCATGCCGATGTCAGCAGTGAACCGCCTATGCAGGACAGCACCAGCATGCTCAGACCGATCCCCAACACCCAGCGGCAATCGACCCAGCGCAGGTTGCACAGCGCCGCCACCAACGGCAGCGCAATCAACTGCGGCAGCGCCGCCAGCAGCGTGATCGGCGCGGTCTGCACCGGGCGATAACCCTGGACCTGCGCCAGATAGCTCGACGGAATAATCACCACCGCCGACAACACCACCAGCACTCCGGCCAAGGTGATCAACGCGAACGACAGGTTGCGGATGCCGAGCATCTGCATCTTGAAAAACGGGACCGGCTGCGACCACTCGTTGATCAGGAACAGCACCAGCAACAGCACCCCGCCGACCAGCAATCCGCAGATCAGGCTCGACTCGAACCAGTCCAGACGATTGCCCTGCAGAATGCCGATCACCAGCATGCAAATTGCTGGAAAACCCAGCAGCAAACCGCGCCAGTTGAACTGTTTGAAACGCTCCAGTCGCAGCGGGTCCTGAGGAATGCCGTAACCCACTGCGACCATGGCAATCAGGCACGGCACGACGATTTGCCAGAAGGTCCACTGCCAGCCGACGTACTCGGTCCAGAGTCCGGCCAGCGGTGTGCCCAGTCCCGGGCCAAACGTGGCCGTCAGGGTATAACCGGCCAAGCCGTACAGTTTTACGTTGGCCGGCAGAAAACGCAGGGCGACGGTCATCAGCATCGGTGGCAGTGCGCCGCCGGCGAGGCCTTGCAGCGTGCGCAGCACCAGCAAACTTTCGTAGTTCGGCGCCAACGGGCACAACACCCCCAGCAGGGTGAAGGCACCGATGGCGCAGAGGGTGAAACGCCGCAACGAAAACGTCACCGAGCACCACGGGGCAAACGCCATGGCAGCCACCGAGGTCGCGGCGTAACTGGCGACCAGCCAGGTGCCTTCGTCATAGCCGATGCCCAACGCACCACGGATATCAGCCAGGGCAATCTTGGTCACCGCCTCGTTCAGGCCCGAAACCAGCACCGCCAGCAACACGCCCACCAGGCCGATGATGATCCGCGGACCAAACACCATGGGCGCGGCGGCCGGCATAGGGGCAGCCAAAGGCACCGAGGCCGTCAGGGAGGTCATCGGTTTCTCAACTCCGAAAATAGAAGGTCGCAGTCTACGAATGCCCATCGCTGACGAAAACTGACTTATCAGCACTTTATAAGTGCGTGGGACGCAGCATTCGAACGACGGCAATCAAGCGAGGACGAACACTCGCCTCGCACAGGAAATGACGGAAAAAACTAACACCGCCACGGCAACTCAACCACCATCCATAGGTGTTAATGGCCCCTTGCGGCCATCAAGGTTGAGCGGCGAGCCAGGTCTCGTCGCAACAGGCTTTCAGCGTTTCACGCAGCCAGCGGTGGGCGGGGTCATTGTCGAATCGCGGGTGCCAGGCCTGGCTGAGGACGATGGTCGGCAAGGGAATCGGCAGGGTGAACGAACGTAGCTTCAGCCCCAGTCGCCGCACGCTCAACAGCGTCTCCCTGGGCACCGGCAGAATCAGATCGGAATCGGGCAAGGCGAACATTGCCGCATGGAAACTCGGCGCGATCACCGCCACCCGCCGCTCCAGCCCCAACGCATTGAGTGCCGTATCGATTGGCCCCCGAGCAATGCCGCGACGGGACATGCTGATGTGCGAATACCCGGCAAAGCGCTCGGCGGTGATCTCCTGATCGAGCAGCGGGTGATCTTCACGCACCAGCCCGACAAACTGGGTGGAAAACAGGTTCTGCACCTTCACTTCCGGCATCAGCGGTCGGTTGTTGCTGACGCTGATATCGATACGCCCTTCGCGCAGGGCCTCGTCATCGCCATCGCCTTCCGGCGCAAAACGCAATTCGCAATGCGGGGCCTGACGCTCCATGGTGTCGAACAGCTTGCCGCCGTAGATGCCGATGAAGAAATCGTTGGCGCGGATGCTGAAACGCCGACGCAAACTGCCCAGATCCACTACTCGCGCGGAATGAAACAACTGCGCGGCCTGCTCCACCACATCGCGCACCTGCTCACGCAGCTCCAACGCTTTGGGCGTAGGCACCAGGCCTCGACCGGCACGCACCAGGATCGGATCACCAATCGCCTCACGAACCCGCGTCAACGTCCGGCTCATCGCCGCCGGGCTCAGGTTCATCCGCCGCGCCGCGCCCACCACACTGCCCTCGTCGAGTAACGCGTCGAGGGCGACCAACAGGTTCATGTCTGGCAATTGCATGGCGAGCACTCGTGACTGATCGGAGTTGATTCAGACGCAATGCTAGCAAACATTCTCGGAATGAGATGCCAGCAGCACCGACCCCATCGCGAGCAGGCTCGCTCCTACAGGGGATCTGGGCCGGTCGCAGATTTTGTGAACGCCAAAGAACCCATGTAGGAGCGAGCCTGCTCGCGATGGCGGCCGAACTAACACCACATCCATCTGCGCAGACCCAAATGCGCGACCTTGGCAACTATCAGTTCTGATAGTTCTCAAGCCCGACTCAAGCGAGTAAAACTCAAGACCTGCTCCACTGCCTGGAGGGTGCCGGTATGAGTCAAGCCAAACCTGTTGATCAAGACAACCGCAGCGGGCGTAGCGTAGTGCTGCTGGCGGTTGACCGCAGCCAATCCATCATCGGCGAAATCGTCAAAGGCCAGACCAACACCATCGGTTACTCAGCTTATGGCGAGCAATCCGCACAGCAAAAGGTCGAAACACGACTGGGGTTTAACGGCCAGTTACGTGAAATAAACATCCGTTGGTACTTGTTAGGCAACGGCTACCGCGCTTACAACCCACGATTGATGCGTTTTCATAGCCCGGACAGTTGGAGCCCGTTTGGTGGAGGTGGGTTGAATGCGTATATGTATTGCGTGGGGGATCCGATCAATCGATTTGATCCAACAGGACATTATTGGGATTGGTTGACAGTGAAGAAACTCATCCAAAACTTGATTCCCGGTAATTCACACTTCACCGCACCCAAACCGCAGCCGAGAGCACAGCACAGAACTGTCAATCTTAATAATCGGAGCGGATCATCGGATGATTCCTCTACTGCTTTACACGCTGGCAGTTCATCAACCAGTACACCGCCGTCTATCTCACCCTCAAAGCCATCATTCAGCACTAGCCCCCCCGATCGCCACAATACAGGCATAGGTAGAAGATATGATATTTCTCCGCTGGGGAAAGAACATCTTCAACGCGAAGCCCGCGATAGAAATCCACCACCATTCGACCCATTACCAGAGCACCTGTCGTCGCTCCCTGAGCCGTCTTCGCGAAGGTCCTCATTCTCGTCTTTGTCTTCATCTTCGTCCTCTGACTCGTCTTATAGCAGGCGGTCCAGGCAATCAGGTGATCCAAGTGACTGGTCCTTATCCGGATCGGATCCCTCACTGGGTTCCAGTCAGTTACAAGAGTATGGAGCGCTTGTTCGTAAGAGTGACGGAGCGGTTGTACCTGGATGGACTTCGCGGCGATGAAAGTCTCGACCGTTAAGGGTTTTTGTCGAGTCAACGACGCCTCGCTCTTCAGCGCTGTATCCCCACCACCGAGAAGGGTATGAATCAAGCCGAACCTGATGATCAAATCAACCGCAGCGGGCCACGAGTAGTGTTGCTGGCGACTGACCGCAGCCAAACCATCATTGGCGAAATCGTCGATGGCCACACTAACACCATCGGTTACTTAGCGTATGGCGTGCAATCCGCGCAGCAGAAAGTCGAGACACGGCTGGGGTTCAATGGCCAGTTACGCGAAGCAAGCATTGGTTGGTATTTGCTTGGCAACGGTTACCGCGCCTACAACCCGCGATTGATGCGTTTTCATAGTCCGGACAGTTGGAGTCCGTTTGGGCGGGGTGGATTGAATGCATATATGTATTGCGTGGGGGATCCGGTAAATCGATCTGATCCGACGGGGCATATGGGATTCTGGAAGTCTGTCGGCAACAAAATCGCTGGACAGTTTCAACTCCCCAACCATAGGAGTGGTCCACTTCCAAAAATTGATGTTCATGTAGCTGCTGACGCGATGCGTGCCTTACAAAAAAATCGGGATTATGGGTCAAACAATGATTTGTCGGCGCTTGCGGGCGCTGCGGCTTAAATCGCCAAGGATAAACCCAAGATCTATTGGGGAAACGATGGTGGTGAACTTCACGGTTCTAGTTTTTCTTCACACCCCGAGCATCGTTCGTATACGGCAGTACCTTGGATAGTGAGCGGTAGTTCTCGCGGAGCAAATACATCTCAGGTGAGTTACCAGGGGAGTAGTTTGACCGGCAGATCGACCAAGTCTGGATCGTCACCGGCTATGCAACTCTGGAACAGTGACACTAAAGCCGCAGCATTTAACTCTCAAAGCTCTACGATTGCTTACCCTGTCGGAGTAGGAAGCCCGTCTCCAAGCGGTGCTGTACAGCATGGCAGCACCGCTTCGTCTTCGGTACTCCCCTCAACTTCTGCCGCAGTTGGGAGTTCTACACATAGCTCGATCAATAGGCCTACGGCTACGGTAGCTGCAATTCGTAGGGATCCACCGGCCACTCAACGAAGCCCAAGTCCCAGCCCACCAACGTCTAGAGACTCAACGCCTCCACGCTCACGTGCTTCAACCCCGGACATAAACTGGAGATGATTTAGTTAATACAACCGACTTGCTTCCGGTAAAAAGGATGAACTCTAATCAGGAGTATGCAGACTTACCCGCAAAGAGCCTCTCCTACCGCACCATCCCCCACCGCCTCACCGTCACCCTTTCCAACGAATCAAACACCAGATTCTCCACCAACAACCCAATCAAAATCACCACCGCCAACCCGGCAAAAACCTTGTCGGTATACAGCTCATTACGATTCTGAAAGATGTACCAGCCCAATCCGCCCTTCCCACTGGTTGCACCAAACACCAACTCAGCGGCAATCAACGTGCGCCAGGCAAACGCCCAGCCGATTTTCAGCCCGGCGAGGATCGACGGCAGCGCTGCCGGGATCAGGATGAACAGTACGAAACGCATGCCCTTGAGGCCGTAGTTGCGCCCGGCCATGCGCAGGGTTTCCGAAACGCCGAGGAACCCGGCGTAGGTGTTCAGCGCCAGCGCCCAGAGCACCGAATGCACCAGCACGAAAATCAGGCTGTTCTGCCCCAACCCGAACCACAGAAGCGCCAACGGCAGCAGCGCAATCGCCGGCAACGGGTTGAACATCGAGGTCAGGGTACTGAGCAGATCGCGACCGAATTGCGTCGACACCGCCAGCGTCGTCAGGGCAAACGCCAGGACGATGCCGATCAGGTAACCCTTGAGCAGCACCACCAGTGAAATCCATACCTTGCCGAGCAATTCGCCGCTGAGCAGACCGTCGTACAGCGCATGAGCGGTTTGCACGAAACTCGGCAGCAGCAGGTCGTTATTCGTATAACGCGAAGCGGCTTCCCACAGTACGGCGAGCAAAATCAGGATCATGCTTTTGCGCAGCCAGCCCTGTTGCCACAGACGCTGGCCGAGGGGTAATTCACGCTCCAGCGGCACGCTGGTCAGTGGCTGCAAAACCGTTTCGAACTCTTCACGCGGGGATGATAAATGGCTCATCGGGCCCTCCTCTCAACTGGCTCAATAAGCGATGCGGATGTCGGCAAAATCCAGTTCGCGCTCGGTTTCCGGCGACTGACCCTCATCGAACAACAACCGATGGATACGCCTCGCCGACTCCTGAAACGCCACGCCACCAAGGCTGTGCAAATCGTATTGATGGCTGTGCACTTCCGCCCGCACCCGACCCGGATGCGGCGACAGCAACAGGATGCGATTGCCCACAACTAGCGCCTCTTCGATGGAGTGCGTGACGAACAACAGCGTGAAACGCACTTCCTCCCACAGCAGCAGCAACTCTTCCTGCATCTTGCGTCGGGTCAGCGCATCGAGGGCGGCGAACGGTTCGTCCATCAGCAGGATTTTCGGCTGCATCGCCAACGCCCGCGCAATCGCAACCCGCGCCTTCATGCCGCCCGACAACGTGTGCGGATAAGCATCGGCAAACGCCGCCAGACCGACCTTTTCCAGATAGTGCAGCGCCCGCTCTTCAGCCTCTTTGCGCTTGAGGGTTTTCGAGGCCAGCAGCGGAAACATCACGTTCTGTTTGACGGTTTTCCACGGCGGCAGCTGGTCGAACTCCTGGAACACCACGATCCGGTCCGGCCCCGGCGCATCAACACGCTGACCTTGCAGACGGATCTCGCCTTCCACTGGCTGGATGAACCCGGCGGCGGCTTTGAGCAACGTCGACTTGCCGCAACCGGACGGCCCGAGCAGGACAAAGCGGTCCGCCGGATCGATCTCGAAACTGACTTGATGGGTCGCCCGCACTACACGCTGCGGCGTGCGGTATTCGAGGCTGACGTTATCGACCGACAGCAGCGCCTGGGCTGCCGCGATCGGTTTGCTGACCGTGTGGCCTTGCAAAGGGGCGTTCATTTCGGTCAGCTCCCTTGCAGCGGTTTGGCGTCCTGGAAGAAGTAATCCTTCCACGAATCCGGTTTGTTTTTGATCGCGCCAACGCGGTAGAGGAACTCAGCCAGCGGGTAAGTGTTTTTCGGCGTGACGCTGAATTCGAACTGCGGGTTGTCAATGATTTTCAGCAGCGCGGCGCGGTCGATTTTGGCTTTGGTGACGCGGATGTAAGTGTCGGCTGCCGCGCCTTTATCGTTCTGGGCAAACGTGGCCGCTTCGGTTAGCGCGTCGATGAAAGCTTTGTAGGTTTTCGGGTTTTCGTTGCGGAATTTCTCGGTGGCGAACAGCACGGTCGGCGAGTTCGGGCCGAGCAGGTCATAGGTGTTGAGCACCACGTGCACATTCGGATTGCTCAGCGCTTGATCCTGGAAGGGCGGATTGGAGAAATGCCCGGTCAACTCAGTGCCACCAGCTACCAGCGCGGCGGTCGCATCAGGGTGTGGAACGGCGATGGTGTACTTGTCGAGGCGATTGAATTCCTTGTCACCCCACTGTTTGGCGGCGGCGTATTGCAGGAAGCGCGACTGCACCGAAACACCTACGGCCGGCACGGCGATGCGGTCCTTTTCGGTGAAGTCGGCGATGGTTTTGACCGTCGGATTATTACTCACCAGGTAGTACGGAAAGTTGCCCAGGGACGCCACGGCTTTGACGTTCTGCTTGCCGTGGGTGCGGTCCCAGATGGTCAGCAGCGGACCGACGCCGGCACCGGCAATGTCGATCGAGCCGGAAAGCAACGCATCGTTGACCGCCGCGCCGCCCGAGAGCTGGGTCCAGTCGACCTTGATGTCGATGCCTTCCTGCTTGCCGTACTTCTCGATCAGGTTCTGATCGCGCACCACGTTGAGCAGCAGGTAAACAATGCCGAACTGTTCGGCGATGCGGATTTCACCTTCGGCGTGGGCCACGGTCGGCGCCACCAGGCTGCCGGCGATCAGGCTGAAACCCAGGCCGATGGCCGCGGCCAGCGGTGCGAATGGAAGACGTTTGGACATGATCAGATCTCCGGCAAATCAGAAAGGCGCGTCGCCCTGGATGGTGGTGCGATACAGCTTGCGGCGTAGATAGCTGGGGCATCCGGCAGCAAGGTGGATCAGCGAACGGTTGTCCCAGAACACCAGGTCGTGGGCCTGCCATTGATGGCGGTAGATGTTTTGCGGCTGCACGCTGTGGGCGTAGAGCTCGGACAGCAGTTGCTGGCTCTCGTCCTCCGGCAGGCCAACGATGCGGGTGGTGAAACCTTCGCTGACGAACAACGCCTTGCGGCCGTTTTCGGGGTGGGTGCGTACGACCGGGTGCACCACCTCGGCGACTTGGGCGAGCTGTTCCGGTGTCAGGGTCGGGCGCCAGTTGCCTTCGAATTTGGTCTCGCTGTAACGCGCCGTGTAGGAGTGCGCGGCCGAACGACCTTCCACCGCTTTGCGCAATGCCTCGGGCAAGCTGTCCCAAGCTTTGTGCATGTCGGCGAACAGCGTGTCGCCGCCCTCGGACGGCAGTTCCTGAGCGTGCAGCATCGAGCCCAGGCTCGGCAGTTCTTTGTAGGAGAGATCGGAGTGCCAGAACTTGCCGGCATCACCCAGGCCAATGTTCTGGCCGTTCTCGACGATGTTGGAAACGATTAGGATTTCCGGGTGGTTCGCCAGCAAAAACTGCTTGAGCACATGGATCTGCAACACGCCAAAACGGCGGCTGAAATCGATCTGTTGCTCAGGGGTTATGCGCTGGTCGCGGAACACCACCACGTGATGATCCAGGTGCGCGCGGTGAATGCGGGCGAAGTCCTGATCATTGATCGGGCGGGACAAATCGAGGCCGATGATTTCGGCGCCCACCGCACCGCTGAACGGGCGGATTTCAAAGAGTTGTGGCGCGATGGCTGGCGATGCGGATACGGCTGACATAAATCACTCCCACGCACGGCACGCTCAAGGGCGCGCGCGTCGATCAGAAACTCACGGAGGTCCCGTGTTGGTTCGTGTCGTGCGGCGCGCCGATTGGTCGGCAGGTACGCAGGAGAGTGACTTTATAGATATAAGCAGACTATTTTAAATACCGTTAGCGAATAACCATATGGCTGATTTCGCCTATGCTGCTGACAGCATGACGCGGTTCTTCTCAGAGGGATGTTCCATGTTCTACGTGCAACGCAATACAGAAGGACAACTGATGCGCGTGGAAGCCGAAGCCTACGCCGAATCCTCGGAAACGCTGCCGGCCGACCACCCTGACCTCCAGGCCTGGTTCGCCAATGAAGTCATGGCCACGAGCCTCAAACAGCTCAAGCAAATCAAACAGCTCAAGCAACTGCAGAACAGCGACCTGGAGATGATCCGGGTACTCGACGACTTGATCGAGGTGCTGATCAGCAAAGGCGTGATTCTCGTCACCGACCTGCCGGCGCCGGCACAGGCCAAACTCATGGACCGAAGCCAGGCGCGGGAGGCGTTAGGCGGGTTGAGTCATTTGGTGGGCGATGATGAGGATGGGTTGATCTGAGCGTTTTCTTCATCGCCTGCACTGACGCCATCGCTAGCAGGCTAGCTCCCACAGGGGATTTGTGTGCGCCCCCTATCAACTGTGGGAGCTAGCCTGCTAGCGATGACGGCCTCACTAACGACTAAAAACCCAAAGCCCTACCCCCAAGGCTTCGGCTCACCCACCAACCGCCCCTGAACCCCATACACCCCCATCTCGCGAATCACCGCCAACTCACCCTCGGTCTCGACCCGCTCGGCAATCAGCGGCAGATCAATGCTGTGGGCCGCACGCTGAACCGCTTCGATGAACAAGCGCTTGTCGCTCTCCTGATCGATCGCGCGGATGTAGCTGCCATCGATCTTCAGGTACGCCAGCCCGAGCCGTGCCAGGTTGCCGATCATGCTGAAGCGACCGCCAAAATGTTGCAGGCTCAAGGAGAACCCGAGCTCACGCAATCGTCGCGTCAGGTCTTCGAGCACGGCTTGGTCGGGCAGTTGTTCTTCGCCGATTTCCAGGGTCAGCCTCGATCCAAGATTGGAGTGCGAGCGCAGCAATTCAAAAACCGTATTCAACGCCTGCGGGTCTTCCAGGGTTGCCGAAGACAGGTTCAGCGCCAGGGACGATTCGTGGTCGGCCATCTGCTCCAGCACCAGCTCCAACATCAGGCGATCCAGCCGCGCCGTCCAGTCGAACCGCTCCAGCCACGGCAGGAAGCGCCCGGCCGGAATGCTTTGGCCCTGGTCGTCGATCAGCCGTGAAAGCACTTTGTAATGCAGCACCAGTTGCGGGTCCTGACTGGCCACGACCGGTTGGAAAAACAGGATGAACCGCCGCTGATTCAGCGCCTGATCCAGCAAGTTGTGCCAGGCATGGTGATCGTCGCCGACACCGGCCAAGGCGCTGTGATCGAGGCAGACCCAGTTCGAATCGGTCTGCCCCTCAGCCTGCGCCAGCGCCTGATCCGCCAGCGCGAGCACGGCTTGCGGGGTGTCGCCATACACGAACGGCGCCAGCCCGATCGCGGCCACCGAGGCCACGTCCGTCGCGCCGGTCGCATGCAGGCTGGCCATGGCGCTGTCGAGGTGCTGCGCCAGTTGCAATGCTTCTTCGCGCATCAACCCCGGCGCCAGCACGGCAAATTCGCCACCTCGAATCCGTGTGACCAGGTTCAGGGTTTCCGGGTACCGAGCGCACTCTCGAGACAGCTGCTCGCCGACTGCCTGCAAAAATTCGTCTGTACGTTGACCGCCCAAACGCTGATTAAGGCCCGCCAGATCCTGCACCCGCAGCAACAGCAAATAACCGGAGCTGGCCTGCTCGGGGTTGCTCACCCGCGCGTGCAATTGCATCTCGAAATAACGTCGGTTGGCCAAACCGGTCAGGTTGTCCTGATAGGACTCAACCCGCAGTTTTTCACTGCGCTCGGCCTGTTCCTGAAACAGCGCCTTGAGCTTCTCGACCATCTGATTCATGGCCTGCACCACGCGCCGCAATTCCGGCGTGCGCGGCAGTTGCGGCAGGCTGAGAAACTCGCGACGGGCAATGGCGTGAGACTGCTGGACCATGTAATCGAGCGGTTTCAATTGCCGACGCAACAACAGCGCGCCCAATATCGCGCTGACCACACCGCATATCAGCAACCAGACGAGACTGCCCAATGCGCTCTGCCACAGCTTGGCCAGGGCGAACATCGGATGGCTGACCACCTCGACCCGCGCCGCCTGCTCCCAGCCACGGCTGACGATCGCATCGCCGCCAGCGGATTCCAGGCCGATCAGTTTGACGAACCAGTCCGGCACGCGGGTATCGGCCGGGATGCCGCTGCGCTCCACCAGTGTCTTGTCGTTGGACAGATCGACCACGCGGATGCTCGCGTAGTAACCGCTGTCGAAGATCGAGCTGACCAGCAACTCGGTCATCGCCGGGTCGTCGATATTCGGCGTCAGGGACAGCGCCAGCGCCGTCGCCGCGTCCTGCGCGTGGGAGCGCAATTGGTTGACGTATTGGGTACGCGAGCTCTCGAGGCTGACCATGAAGCTGCCGGTGAAGGCGACGACCAGGAACAGACAGATAGCGATCAACAGCTGTTTGAACAATGACATCTGTGGGCGTGCTCCTAGTGAGTCGTCTCGACCGGGAATCCTTCGGCCTGCATTTTCTTCAGCACATCCTGCCAACGGGACAGGCGCTTGGTGTCACCGACCTTCTGATTGCCCTTGGCACCCGGCAACCACAACCCCTCTGCATTGAAAGAGTAGACCGGCAGCAGATCCGTACGTTGGCTGGCCGGGCGGATATCGTCGATCAGGCTGTCGAGCACCAGCGGCATGGCGTCCGGCGTCGCGTAGTAGGTCAGCACCATGTGCGCGCGGTTCAGGCGCAACGCCTTTACGTAGGTAATGCGCAGCTTGTCACTGGCAATGCCCAGGTGACGCAGGCTGAAGTACTTGGCGATAGCGTAGTCTTCACAATCACCGGCGCCTTTCCACAAGGCTTCGATCGGGGTTTCCCAGTAATCGGTCTGGTGCCACAGGTCGATGTCTTCGACGTAGCGCACACGCTGGTTGAAGAACCGGTTGACCCGGTTGAGCTGTTCCAGCTCGCTGACCTGCTTCTGGGTCGCCAGCAAGTGTTGCCAATCATCAATGCGCTGCCGACCTTCGCCCAAAGGTCCGTACAATGCCTGCGCCCGACGGCTGATCAGGGAAAAATCCCAATCGGCCAGCACACTGCCCAGCATCATGGCGGCCAGCAGCAACGCGCCGCACAGCCAGCGCAACATCCGGGAGATGGGGAAACGTACCGCCAATGCGAGGCATCCAGGGTAGGCAGGTGGAAGTCAGCTGATGGTGTAGGTTAGCCCGGCAAAAAACAATGGCACGGTGAGATCACAACGGCGCGCTAGACTGAAGGGAAAGCGCTCTGTTGCGCGTTTGACAAGGTGTCAGGGTGTTACTAGTGTCAGTTGGATCCAAAAAAATAACTCAGTCATTCAGGGTGCGCAGTAGTGACACAAAAGCCCAACCCCCTCAGCAGTATCAAGGTTAACGGGCCGATTCCCGCTCACCTGGCACGCTCGGTGATCGAACAAACCCTGCGCTCGGCCATTCTCGATGGCCGCCTGCCTTGCGGTATTGCCCTGCGTCAGCAGGACCTGGCCGATCTTTTTGGTGTAAGCCGCATGCCGGTGCGCGAAGCCTTGCGCCAACTCGAAGCCCAGGCGTTGCTCAACGTGGTTGCCCATAAAGGCGCGGTGGTCGCGCCGCTGGTTCAGGGCGATGCGGCGGAAACCTACGCCCTGCGCATCCTGTTGGAGTCCGAAGCCTTGCGTCTGTCGGTCCCGTTGCTTGAAATCGCGGATCTGGAACAGGCTGCCAGCTACATCGACGCGTTGGAAACGGAACACGATTACAGCGAAATCGGCCGCCTCAATCGCCTCTTTCACATGTCGCTTTACTGCAAGGCACCGAATAAACGTCTGCTGAATCTGGTGGAAGACGGGTTGAACGAGGAAGAGCGCTTCCTGCGCTTCAACCTGGAGGCCATGGGCCTGGGCAAATTGTCCCAGGAAGATCACCGGGCCATGTTGCGCGCCGCTGAAGAGCGGGATGTCGAAGGCTCGGTGAAGTTGCTCGTATTTCACCTCAATCGTGGGGTCGAGGTCATCACCCGTTACCTCAACAGCCCTGAAGCCCAGAGCCGAAAAACCTCGAAGTAAATCAGTGATGAGGGAGCTTGCTCCCTCTCGGCTGCGCAACAACCGGACCGCCTGAAACCGCACGATCCGCTTACAAATTTCCCTCCTCTACAGCCTTCCCCGATTCCCTTGGCTTCGGTGATAGCGGCTGCCTTGAATTACGCTCACTGTTGGGGTGCCGACACCAATGAACGGGCGACGCACTGCCAGCGCGGAGCAGTCCCCGCACCAAGAACCTACGGAAGGAGCCTTGTCACGGGAACGGAAGAATCGGCGTCACCCCCGGCCAACTTCCACCCCCTCAGATCACGTCAACGAGTTCAATAAGAAAGTTGCTTCGAGTGAGGCATTCACTCTTTATCTTAAATTCTGACCTATATGAGACGGAAGGAGCAGCCACGCCCAAATAAAACTTGAACAGAAAGTCTTATTGAAACTTGTCACGCCCGAGAAAGTTGAACTTTAAAATATTAATAAAATAACTTGCCCAGCACTTTATTTATGAACTAACTTTTCTACGCCGCCATTGAATGCTGGCTGTAAAGCCGCAGAACAGAGACACGCAAACAACTAAAACAATCAATCAGATTGAGGCGCCCGCTCGCCAACATAAAACTTGAAACAACACAAATCGATTGATCGCACCTTCACACCAGACGACTTAAAGGTTCGCCAATGAAAACAACTAAAGAGCATCTTGAACAAAAGAAAGCCGAACTGAGTGCACACCCGATTTTCGCCGAAATACATTCGCTTCCGGTGTTGCAGCGCTTTATGGAAAGTCATGTGTTTGCGGTGTGGGACTTCATGTCGCTAACCAAGCGTTTGCAGCAGGAGCTGACCTGCACGCAATTGCCCTGGCTGCCACCGCGAGACCCGCAGGCGGCACGGTTGATCAATGAAATCGTGCTGGGTGAAGAATCCGATGACCGTCCGGCCCAAGGTCACTACAGCCATTTCGAGTTGTACCTGGATGCGATGCGTGAAGTCGGCGCGAATACCGCCGCCGTCGAGCGCTTCGTGGCGCTGCAACAGGAAGGCGTGAGCTACGACGTGGCGTTGCAAAGTGTCGAGGTCGACCCGGCAGCCGCACGGTTCGTGCGCCATACGCTGCACATCGCGTTGCATGCGCCGGGCCACAGCGTTGCGGCGGCGTTCCTGCATGGTCGCGAAAGTGTGATCCCGCAGATGTTCCAGCGCATTCTCGACGACTGGGGGATCGGTATCGAACAGGCTCCGACCTTTCGCTACTACCTCGAACGGCACATCGAAGTCGATTCTGAGGACCACGGCCCCGCCGCGGAAAAACTCCTCGCCCGCCTGGTCGATGGCGATCCGCAGCGCGAGGCAGACGTGTACGCCAGCGCCATCGCAGCCGTGGAAAGCCGCATTGCTCTGTGGGACGGCCTGCGCCTGAGCATGAGCGAATCACTGGCGGAGGTGAACGCATGAACGCCGCCGACTATCTGTCGTTCGCCGACGCCTGGGAGAGCCGCGCCACCATCCGCACCCGTCCGCGTCGCATGCTGGAGAACGACGACAAACTGATCTATCCCTTGAGCCGGCAACCGCTGGTGCTCAGTGAGACGTTCCTGCGCGAATGCCCGGAGCAGCGCGACTTCGCTCTGGTGCAAACACTCTACAAATTCATCAACGACGTGGTGATTTTCGAGACCGAGATCGTCGACAAGACCGCCCGCAGCATCGCCAAGAATCGCTTCGCCGTAACGTTCCCGTTCGCCTGTCGCTACGACGCGATGACCGTGGTGGTGGATGAGGATTACCACGCGCTGGTGGCGATGGACTTCATGCAGCAGACCGTCGCCATGACCGGCATCACGCCCATCGGGTTGCCCGACGAAATCGAGTTGAGCCGGGCGATTCCGGCGGCCATTGCGTTGGCGCCGGAGCATCTGCGCAGCGCCGTCGAGCTGATCTGCGTGGCCATCGCCGAGAACACCGTGACCGGCGACGTGGCGGCATTCGCAAAGGACGATACGGTCAAGCAATCGATCAAGGGCTTGATGGCCGACCACTTGCTCGACGAAGGCCGGCACTCCGGATTCTGGTCGCGGATGGTGCGCATCTACTGGCACACCGCGAGCGACGACGACCGCCAATGCATCGCGCACATCCTGCCGGTGTTCATCGGTCATTACCTCACGAACGACATCCAGAAGTCCTTCGACTTTCGCCTGATCGACGCCTTGCAGATCAGCGACGCCGCACGCCAAGCCCTCAAGAGCGAGGTGTCAGGGCTGGCCTTCCCAATCAACCGGCATCACCCGCTGGTGGCCAACATCGTGCGGTTTTTCCGCAGCAGTTCGCTGCTCGATTCGCCGTGCGTGCAAAACGCCTTGAGCGACTACCTGATTTGACGAGGAACCCGTCATGAGACGTCTCGACATTCTGCTCGCTGGACAAAGCCAGGCCCTGACCGACCTGGCGCTGGAACTCGAACAACACGGTCATGCACTGACGCGGATAACGACTCTTGATGAGCGAGCACCGGAGCATGCGGATCTTGTGATCAATGATGCCAGCCTGCCTGTGCAGATTTTCAATGATGCGCCGCACCTGACACTGCAACTGGGCATCAGCCTGTCGGGCGCATCTGGATTGCCCTCGCTGGACGCGCTTTGCACCGTCGGCTCCACGCTGCTCACTCATGTGCCGATCGCCGATGAACCTTCGGGCAACGGTCAGTCGCTGCGTCTGCGAGCTGTGGCGGAACTGGTGGATCACGTGGCGTTGCTGGTCAGCCGTTACTCCCGGGATGCCGAGTATTTTCAGCTCTGCGAACCCACCGCTCCCGCTCACTTCGACAAGGTTGAAAACCTGCTGTTTCTCGAATGCCTAGCGTTCGTTCATCGCCGCAATGCGACGGCTGAACCACGGCTGCTGGAACTCGCTCAAGTACCGATGATCGAGCGACTTGAACAGCGCTTCGTTCAGAGTGGCGAGCGACGGGCGTTGAACGTTGCCGGCGCCAGTCTCGACTATCGCCAACTGCACGCTCTGAGCCGTGCAATTCAGCAACGATTGCAGCCCTTGCTCGATCAGCATGAAGGTCCGTTGGTGGTGGGAATCTGCCTGCCAAAATGCAGCGCATTGTATGCGGGGATTCTGGCGATCTTGGGCAGCGGCGCGGTGTACCTGCCGCTGGAGCCGAGCCATCCGCTGCAACGTCAGCAGTACATCCTGTCGAATGCCGGCGCGGTGTTGCTGCTGCACGACGGGCAGCATCCGCTCGCAGCCGAAATGCCGGGCCTCGATATCACCGCTATCGACGTTAAGGCGATGAATCCGGCTCTACCGCTGATGCGCCAGCGCCCCGACATCGCCGCGCCGTGCATGGCGCTCTATACCTCGGGCACCACCGGCCATCCCAAAGGCGTGTTGCTCAGCCAGGCCAACCTCGCTCACTTCAGCGCGTGGTACGCCGACTACGTTCTGCTGACCGATCAGAGTCGGGTTTTGCAGTTTTCTTCGCTGAGTTTCGACTCGTCGCTGATCGATATTTTCCCGACCCTGTTGCAGGGAGCCGAGCTGATCGTGCCCAGCGACGACCAGCGTCGCGACCCGCTGCAACTGGTCGAGCTGATCCGTCATCAGCGACTGAGCCATGCCTTTCTGCCACCGGCGCTGTTGAGCATTCTGCCGCTGGAACAATTGCAAAATCTCGATCACGTAATGACCGGCGGCGATGTCTGCGAGCCTTGGGTCGTCCAGCAACTGACTCGCCAGGGCAAGCTCTACAACCTCTATGGTCCGACCGAAGCCACGGTACTGATTACTGCTCGACGGCTGCAATCCGGCGATAACAACCGGACACTCGGCGACCCGATCGCCAACAGTCAGGTGCTGATTCTCGATGAGGATTCGCAACCGGTGACCGAGCAGACCGTCGGTGAGTTATACATCGCAGGTCCCGGCGTGTGCCTGGGTTATCTGAACAACCCGCAGCAGACCGCCGAACGCTATCTGGACCTGACATTGCCCGATGGGCAGAACCTGCGTGCCTATCGCACCGGCGATATGGCGAAGTGGGCGAGCGAAGGCATCGAGCTGTGCGGAAGGCGCGACAATCAGGTGAAGATTCGCGGTTTTCGGGTCGAGCCGGAAGAGATCGAACGCTGCCTGCGTGACAGCCAGTTGTACCGTCAGGTGGCGGTGGTCATCGACAACCATCGGCGGATTCTGGCCTTCCTCGCCCAACCTCAGGAAGACGGGCCCGGCGCGGCTCGTGATGCGCTGAAGGCACACACCATGCAGTTTCTGCCGGACTACATGCAGCCCGTTGCGTGGACGGAACTGGCTAGCATGCCGTACGCCAGCAATGGCAAGGTCGATCGCAAGGCGTTGCTGGAGCTGCCGGTCAGCGTCAGCGAAAACACCACCCGACGCTTGCCCGCCAGCGCCGATGAAGTGCTGCTGTTGGAGATCTGGGCCGAGCTGCTGGAGTTGCCGGCAAGCGACATTTCCACCGACGAAAGCTTCTTCAATCTGGGCGGTCACTCGATCCTGCTGTCGCGCATGCTCCTGCGTTTGCGCGAAGCGTTCGGTCGCAGCATTTCTATTAACCGCTTCATCGAACTCCCCACCATCACCAAACTGGCGACACTGGTGCGCGGCTCCGGCAGCGAGGAAGTATTGAGCGAACAAGCGATGGCCGATGCCTCGCGCGCACTGGATGTGCAGGCGCTGCCCATCAGCCGCATGGGCGATGTGCACAAAGTGATCGTCACCGGCGCCAACAGCTTTGTCGGTGTGCACATTGTCGAAGCGTTGTTGGCGCGGGGCGCCAGTGAAGTCGCCTGCCTGGTTCGCGACGGCAATGGGCAATCGGCTGTCGAGCGGTTTGCTCAGGCGTTGCGCGAAAACCGTCTGGAGCATCTGGACCTGAGTCGGGTAAGGGTCTACGCAGCGGATATCACGCGCCCGCAATTGGGGTTGGCCGATGAGGTTTACCAGCGACTGGATCGAGAGTTCGGCGCACTGGTGCACAACGCCGCCAACGTCAATCACGTCCTCGATTACGAGTCCCTGGCACGGGACAACGTCGAGCCGATTTTCGAATGCCTGCGGCTGTGCGAAGGGCGCAGTAAAAAGATCTTCAACTTTGTCTCGACGCTCTCGGCTTCCAGCACGATTTCCGCCGACGGCCGGGTACTTGAACTGCCTGCCGCACTGACTCCGCCGATCTACATCAAGAACGGCTACAACCTGTCCAAATGGGTCGGCGAACGAATCCTGGAACGCGCACGGGAACGCGGTGTGCAGGTCAATCTCTATCGCCCCGGCAACATCAGTTTCAACAGCCTCACGGGTGTGTGCCAGCCGCACAAGAACCGTTTGATGTTGATGCTCAAGGGCTCGATCCAGCTCGGCCAGGTGCCGGAGTTCGCGCTGAATTTCGACCTGATGCCGGTGGACTTCCTCGCCCGTTTCATCGCCTTCCATGCCAGCCGTTATCAGCCGGAAAAACCGGTGTTCAACCTGCACAACCCCGAGCCACTGAGTTGGGACAGTTATGTGGCGTCCTTTCGCGAAACGGGGCGGGAGTTCTCCCTGGTCAGCGTCGCCGACTGGCAGCAGCAACTGGGCCGGGTCGACAGCGACAACGCGCTGTTCGGCGTACTCGGTTTTTATCTCAACGGCTTCGAGGAAGACATCGGCGACATCTCGATGATTGGTCACGACAACGCCCAGGCCGGCGTGTGGCAGATGGGCGCGCGCTACCCGGAAAAGTCCCCGGCATTGCTGCGGCGCGGCTGCGACTACCTCAAGGAAATCAATTTCATCTGATTCATCCCAACCCAGCACGGAGCAAAACCATGAACACTCTGCAACCCGATACCCTGATCAAAAATCCGCAAGGCTGCCACGTCGTGTCCTCGGTGGAAGTCCCTGCCAATGCCGCACAGGTCTGGGCCGTTGTTGGGAACTTTGCCGGCTTCGACCGGTTCATTCCGGCGCTATCGCACATCGAAATGACTGGCGAGGGCGTGGCGTCCTTGCGCAAGAAGTTTTTCAAGGACGGCAACCTGGTGGTCGAGCAACTCAACTTCCGCGACGATCGAGCGTTGAGCATGACCTGGACCACGATCTATAACACTTTGGGCGTAGCGAATTTGTGGGCGGCGATGCAGGTAGAGGCGCTGGATGCGGACAAGTCGCGGGCGACCTGGACCATCATTGCAGAACCCGCTCAGGGCGGCGCCGAGGCGCTGCCGGGGTTCAAGGATTTCGTCCAAGGTTTTGCCGATGATGCGATGAGCAATGTGTGCAAGTTGTTTGCGTAACGCCTGAATTCGCCGCTATCGGGCAAATACGTGCCCATAAAAAAGCCAGTCCCTGAACCCAGGGACTGGCTTTTTTACGTCTACGGCTTTTGACAGCCCCATAATGACAAAACCCCTGTCTGCGCTAGCAGACAGGGGTTTTGGAATTCAATCTTGACGATGACCTACTCTCACATGGGGAAACCCCACACTACCATCGGCGATGCATCGTTTCACTTCTGAGTTCGGGATGGGATCAGGTGGTTCCAACGCTCTATGGTCGTCAAGAAATTCGGTGTGCCGGTCCGTCTGTAACGACGTGCCTGCGAAATCTTGATGCTTCTACTATAAAGACAAAACCCCAACTGCTTTCGCAATTGGGGTTTCGGAATTTAATCTTGACGATGACCTACTCTCACATGGGGAAACCCCACACTACCATCGGCGATGCATCGTTTCACTGCTGAGTTCGGGATGGGATCAGGTGGTTCCAACGCTCTATGGTCGTCAAGAAATTCGGGTACCGAATCGTGGCCAGTCGGCCGCGCTTCAGCAAATTGGGTATGCGATAGTTTTCGGTGTTTTGTAAGCGTCGAACTTTCGGTTCTTTCGTCTTCACACACCGCAATCTGGCTTTTACGCGCAAATTGCTTGGGTGTTATATGGTCAAGCCTCACGGGCAATTAGTATTGGTTAGCTCAACGCCTCACAGCGCTTACACACCCAACCTATCAACGTCGTAGTCTTCGACGGCCCTTCAGGGGACTCAAGGTCCCAGTGAGATCTCATCTTGAGGCTAGTTTCCCGCTTAGATGCTTTCAGCGGTTATCTATTCCGAACATAGCTACCCGGCAATGCCACTGGCGTGACAACCGGAACACCAGAGGTTCGTCCACTCCGGTCCTCTCGTACTAGGAGCAGCCCCTCTCAAATCTCAAACGTCCACGGCAGATAGGGACCGAACTGTCTCACGACGTTCTAAACCCAGCTCGCGTACCACTTTAAATGGCGAACAGCCATACCCTTGGGACCGGCTTCAGCCCCAGGATGTGATGAGCCGACATCGAGGTGCCAAACACCGCCGTCGATATGAACTCTTGGGCGGTATCAGCCTGTTATCCCCGGAGTACCTTTTATCCGTTGAGCGATGGCCCTTCCATACAGAACCACCGGATCACTAAGACCTACTTTCGTACCTGCTCGACGTGTCTGTCTCGCAGTCAAGCGCGCTTTTGCCTTTATACTCTACGACCGATTTCCGACCGGTCTGAGCGCACCTTCGTACTCCTCCGTTACTCTTTAGGAGGAGACCGCCCCAGTCAAACTACCCACCATACACTGTCCTCGATCCGGATAACGGACCTGAGTTAGAACCTCAAAGTTGCCAGGGTGGTATTTCAAGGTTGGCTCCACGCGAACTGGCGTCCACGCTTCAAAGCCTCCCACCTATCCTACACAAGCAAATTCAAAGTCCAGTGCAAAGCTATAGTAAAGGTTCACGGGGTCTTTCCGTCTAGCCGCGGATACACTGCATCTTCACAGCGATTTCAATTTCACTGAGTCTCGGGTGGAGACAGCGCCGCCATCGTTACGCCATTCGTGCAGGTCGGAACTTACCCGACAAGGAATTTCGCTACCTTAGGACCGTTATAGTTACGGCCGCCGTTTACCGGGGCTTCGATCAAGAGCTTCGCGTTAGCTAACCCCATCAATTAACCTTCCGGCACCGGGCAGGCGTCACACCCTATACGTCCACTTTCGTGTTTGCAGAGTGCTGTGTTTTTAATAAACAGTCGCAGCGGCCTGGTATCTTCGACCGGCGTGGGCTTACGGAGCAAGTCCTTCACCCTCACCGGCGCACCTTCTCCCGAAGTTACGGTGCCATTTTGCCTAGTTCCTTCACCCGAGTTCTCTCAAGCGCCTTGGTATTCTCTACCCAACCACCTGTGTCGGTTTGGGGTACGGTTCCTGGTTACCTGAAGCTTAGAAGCTTTTCTTGGAAGCATGGCATCAACCACTTCGTCACCCAAAGGGTAACTCGTCATCAGCTCTCGGCCTTAGAATCCCGGATTTACCTAAGATTCCAGCCTACCACCTTAAACTTGGACAACCAACGCCAAGCTGGCCTAGCCTTCTCCGTCCCTCCATCGCAATAACCAGAAGTACAGGAATATTAACCTGTTTTCCATCGACTACGCTTTTCAGCCTCGCCTTAGGGACCGACTAACCCTGCGTCGATTAACGTTGCGCAGGAAACCTTGGTCTTTCGGCGTGGGTGTTTTTCACACCCATTGTCGTTACTCATGTCAGCATTCGCACTTCTGATACCTCCAGCAAGCTTCTCAACTCACCTTCACAGGCTTACAGAACGCTCCTCTACCGCATCACCTAAGTGATACCCGTAGCTTCGGTGTATGGTTTGAGCCCCGTTACATCTTCCGCGCAGGCCGACTCGACTAGTGAGCTATTACGCTTTCTTTAAAGGGTGGCTGCTTCTAAGCCAACCTCCTAGCTGTCTAAGCCTTCCCACATCGTTTCCCACTTAACCATAACTTTGGGACCTTAGCTGACGGTCTGGGTTGTTTCCCTTTTCACGACGGACGTTAGCACCCGCCGTGTGTCTCCCATGCTC
The DNA here is from genome assembly GCF_036884845.1 of Pseudomonas sp. MAG733B. NCBI lineage: Bacteria > Pseudomonadati > Pseudomonadota > Gammaproteobacteria > Pseudomonadales > Pseudomonadaceae > Pseudomonas > Pseudomonas sp. MAG733B. The sequence continues at coordinate 652,783 of NZ_CP145732.1, read as the reverse complement.
GGCACTTGTAGGTATTCGGAGTTTGCATCGGTTTGGTAAGTCGGGATGACCCCCTAGCCGAAACAGTGCTCTACCCCCTACAGTGATACATGAGGCGCTACCTAAATAGCTTTCGAGGAGAACCAGCTATCTCCGAGCTTGATTAGCCTTTCACTCCGATCCACAGGTCATCCGCTAACTTTTCAACGGTAGTCGGTTCGGTCCTCCAGTTAGTGTTACCCAACCTTCAACCTGCCCATGGATAGATCGCCCGGTTTCGGGTCTATTCCCAGCGACTAGACGCCCTATTAAGACTCGCTTTCGCTACGCCTCCCCTATTCGGTTAAGCTCGCCACTGAAAATAAGTCGCTGACCCATTATACAAAAGGTACGCAGTCACCTAACAAAGTAGGCTCCCACTGCTTGTACGCATACGGTTTCAGGATCTATTTCACTCCCCTCTCCGGGGTTCTTTTCGCCTTTCCCTCACGGTACTAGTTCACTATCGGTCAGTCAGTAGTATTTAGCCTTGGAGGATGGTCCCCCCATATTCAGACAAAGTTTCTCGTGCTCCGTCCTACTCGATTTCATGACCAAGAGATTTTCGCGTACAGGGCTATCACCCACTATGGCCGCACTTTCCAGAGCGTTCCGCTAATCTCAAAGCCACTTAAGGGCTAGTCCCCGTTCGCTCGCCACTACTAAGGGAATCTCGGTTGATTTCTTTTCCTCAGGGTACTTAGATGTTTCAGTTCCCCTGGTTCGCCTCTTGCACCTATGTATTCAGTACAAGATAACCATCTTATGATGGCTGGGTTCCCCCATTCAGACATCTCCGGATCAAAGTCTGTTTGCCGACTCCCCGAAGCTTTTCGCAGGCTACCACGTCTTTCATCGCCTCTGACTGCCAAGGCATCCACCGTATGCGCTTCTTCACTTGACCATATAACCCCAAGCAATCTGGTTATACTGTGAAGACGACATTCGCCGAAAATTCGAATTTCTCAACTAAGAGAACTCACAAATTTTACCTTAGCCTGATCCGTTACCGGTGAAAGTAACGTCCAGTCTATCTTTCTATCACATACCCAAATTTTTAAAGAACGAACTAGTCAAAGACTAGAAATCAACATTCATCATCGACACCGATGGAATGCTCATTTCTAAGCTTTACTTCAGAAGCAGTAGTGGTGGAGCCAAACGGGATCGAACCGTTGACCTCCTGCGTGCAAGGCAGGCGCTCTCCCAGCTGAGCTATGGCCCCGTATTTCTACAGGCGTTTCCCACACAAAATTGGTGGGTCTGGGCAGATTCGAACTGCCGACCTCACCCTTATCAGGGGTGCGCTCTAACCAACTGAGCTACAGACCCAATTTCGAGCTGCTAAGGCCGACCTCACCCTGCTCTTAACCACAGAGCATGGGGTGCGCTCTAACCAACCAAGCTACAACCCTAATGGCTGCTTCTTTCGTCTTCTTCAATGAATCAAGCAATTCGTGTGGGAGCTCATGAAGCAGCTGAGTCGTCGATTAAGGAGGTGATCCAGCCGCAGGTTCCCCTACGGCTACCTTGTTACGACTTCACCCCAGTCATGAATCACACCGTGGTAACCGTCCTCCCGAAGGTTAGACTAGCTACTTCTGGTGCAACCCACTCCCATGGTGTGACGGGCGGTGTGTACAAGGCCCGGGAACGTATTCACCGCGACATTCTGATTCGCGATTACTAGCGATTCCGACTTCACGCAGTCGAGTTGCAGACTGCGATCCGGACTACGATCGGTTTTGTGGGATTAGCTCCACCTCGCGGCTTGGCAACCCTCTGTACCGACCATTGTAGCACGTGTGTAGCCCAGGCCGTAAGGGCCATGATGACTTGACGTCATCCCCACCTTCCTCCGGTTTGTCACCGGCAGTCTCCTTAGAGTGCCCACCATAACGTGCTGGTAACTAAGGACAAGGGTTGCGCTCGTTACGGGACTTAACCCAACATCTCACGACACGAGCTGACGACAGCCATGCAGCACCTGTCTCAATGTTCCCGAAGGCACCAATCCATCTCTGGAAAGTTCATTGGATGTCAAGGCCTGGTAAGGTTCTTCGCGTTGCTTCGAATTAAACCACATGCTCCACCGCTTGTGCGGGCCCCCGTCAATTCATTTGAGTTTTAACCTTGCGGCCGTACTCCCCAGGCGGTCAACTTAATGCGTTAGCTGCGCCACTAAGAGCTCAAGGCTCCCAACGGCTAGTTGACATCGTTTACGGCGTGGACTACCAGGGTATCTAATCCTGTTTGCTCCCCACGCTTTCGCACCTCAGTGTCAGTATCAGTCCAGGTGGTCGCCTTCGCCACTGGTGTTCCTTCCTATATCTACGCATTTCACCGCTACACAGGAAATTCCACCACCCTCTACCATACTCTAGCTCGTCAGTTTTGAATGCAGTTCCCAGGTTGAGCCCGGGGCTTTCACATCCAACTTAACGAACCACCTACGCGCGCTTTACGCCCAGTAATTCCGATTAACGCTTGCACCCTCTGTATTACCGCGGCTGCTGGCACAGAGTTAGCCGGTGCTTATTCTGTCGGTAACGTCAAAACACTAACGTATTAGGTTAATGCCCTTCCTCCCAACTTAAAGTGCTTTACAATCCGAAGACCTTCTTCACACACGCGGCATGGCTGGATCAGGCTTTCGCCCATTGTCCAATATTCCCCACTGCTGCCTCCCGTAGGAGTCTGGACCGTGTCTCAGTTCCAGTGTGACTGATCATCCTCTCAGACCAGTTACGGATCGTCGCCTTGGTGAGCCATTACCTCACCAACTAGCTAATCCGACCTAGGCTCATCTGATAGCGCAAGGCCCGAAGGTCCCCTGCTTTCTCCCGTAGGACGTATGCGGTATTAGCGTCCCTTTCGAGACGTTGTCCCCCACTACCAGGCAGATTCCTAGGCATTACTCACCCGTCCGCCGCTGAATCAGAGAGCAAGCTCTCTTCATCCGCTCGACTTGCATGTGTTAGGCCTGCCGCCAGCGTTCAATCTGAGCCATGATCAAACTCTTCAGTTCAAACATCTTTGGGTTTTGAGAAAACCCTAAACTTGGCTCAGCAATCGTTGGTTACATCTTTGATTTCTCGCGGAGTAACTTGTGATGCTGATAATCTTTTGACTAGCAGTCTGACTCCACAAGCACCCACACGAATTGCTTGATTCAGTTGTTAAAGAGCGGTTGGCTAAGATCTTTCGTCTCAACCGAGGCGCGCATTCTACAGCAGCCTCATTTGCTGTCAAGTGATTATTTTCAGAAGCTTTCGAGGAATTCCTCAACAACTTCAACCACTTGCGCTTCAGATCTCTCATCAGCGGGAGGCGAATTCTACAGCGTTACACGCTGCTGTCAACACCTCTTTTTCAACTTCCTTTTGGCTTCGATGACCTGAAGCAACCCGCTGCCGAAACCTGCATAACTCGTTGTTTACCAAGGAGTTTTCCGTTTCGACTGCGCCGGAAGTGGGGCGAATTATAGACACCTGAGATCTGCCGTCAAGCACTGATTTTGGTTTTCTATCAATAACTTACAGAAGGCAAGAAATCAGACAGCAAAACCACTCCCTCTATATAGAAGAAGCCTTCAGAGTACGCCCGCCTCTTTGAAAGCCGCCACTGCACCAGCATCCAACCCCAACACCCGCTGCAAAATCTCCAGCGTATGCTCACCTAACAAAGGAGGCGCATGACGATACTCCACCGGCGTCTCTGACAAGCGAATAGGGCTCGCCACCTGAGGCACCATCCCGGCCAGCGCATGGGGCAACTCGATCGCCAACCCGCGCGCCTTGACCTGCGGATCGGCAAACATCTGCGCCAGATCATTGATAGGCCCGCACGGCACACCAGCCTGCTCCAACTGCGCCACCCATTCAGCCGTGGTCTTGAACACCGTCGCCTGACGGATCAGCGGAATCAGCACAGCCCGATTGGCCACCCGCAACTTGTTGGTCGCAAAGCGCGGATCATCTGCCCACTGAGATTGCCCGGCCACTTCCGCAAACTTGCGGAATTGCCCATCATTACCCACGGTAAGGATGAAGTCGCCATCCGCCGTAGGAAAATCCTGATAAGGCACGATGTTCGGATGAGCATTGCCCAAGCGTTTCGGAGCATTGCCCGTCGTCAGGTAGTTCATGGCCTGGTTAGCCAGGCAGGCCACCTGCACATCCAGAAGCGCCATATCGATATGCTGCCCACCACCGTCATGATCCCGATGCGCAAGCGCGGCAAGGATCGCCACGGTCGAGTAGAGCCCGGTCAAAATGTCGGTCAGCGCAACACCGACCTTCACCGGCCCCGCCCCCTCTTCCCCGTCAGGTCGCCCCGTCAGACTCATGAGACCACCCAGCCCCTGGATCATGAAGTCATAACCGGCACGCTTGGCATATGGACCGGTCTGGCCAAATCCGGTGATCGAGCAATAGATCAGATCCGGGTTGATCGCCTTCAGCGTTTCGTAGTCCAGCCCATACGCCGCCAGACCACCGACCTTGAAGTTCTCGATCAGAATGTCTGACTTGGCCGCCAAATCACGCACCAGCTTCTGCCCTTCCGGGCGCGTGAAGTCGATGGTGACCGATTGCTTGTTGCGATTGGCCGACAAGTAATAGGCAGCCTCGCTAGTGTTTTCGCCATAGGCGTCTTTAAGGAAGGGCGGCCCCCAGGCGCGCGTGTCATCACCATTGCCCGGGCGCTCGACCTTGATCACCTCAGCGCCAAGGTCCGCAAGAATCTGCCCGGCCCACGGCCCGGCCAATACTCGCGATAAATCCAGTACCCGCAGATGCGAAAGCGCGCCCATGGACGTTCTCCTATTAATAGAACGCCTGGATGCCGGTCTGCGCACGACCAAGGATCAGCGCGTGGACGTCGTGCGTACCTTCATAGGTATTCACCACTTCCAGGTTGACCAGGTGACGCGCAACACCGAACTCATCCGAGATACCGTTGCCGCCTAACATGTCGCGAGCCATGCGAGCGATGTCCAGGGATTTGCCGCAGGAGTTGCGCTTCATCATCGAAGTGATTTCCACCGCCGCAGTCCCTTCGTCCTTCATGCGACCCAGACGCAGGCAGCCTTGCAGCGCCATGGTGATTTCGGTCTGCATGTCCGCCAGCTTCTTCTGGATCAGCTGAGTAGCCGCCAATGGGCGACCGAACTGCTGACGATCCAGAGTGTATTGGCGAGCGGTGTGCCAGCAGAATTCGGCAGCACCCAGTGCGCCCCAGGAAATGCCGTAACGTGCCGAGTTGAGGCAGGTGAAAGGACCTTTCAAGCCACGGACATCCGGGAAGATGTTCTCTTCCGGCACGAATACGTTGTCCATGACGATCTCGCCGGTGATCGACGCACGCAGGCCAACTTTGCCGTGAATCGCCGGAGCGCTCAGGCCTTTCCAGCCCTTCTCGAGAACGAAACCACGGATGTCGCCCGCGTCGTCCTTGCCCCAGACCACGAATACATCGGCGATCGGGCTGTTGGTGATCCACATCTTGCTGCCGGTGAGGCTGTAGCCGCCTTCGACTTTGCGTGCACGAGTAATCATCGCACCCGGGTCGGAACCGTGGTTAGGCTCGGTCAGACCGAAGCAACCGATCCATTCACCCGAGGCGAGTTTCGGCAGGTACTTCTGCTTCTGCGCTTCAGTACCGAACTCATTGATCGGCACCATCACCAGCGAAGACTGCACGCTCATCATCGAGCGATAGCCGGAGTCGACACGCTCGACTTCACGCGCAATCAGGCCGTAGCTGACGTAGTTCAGACCGCTGCCGCCGTACTGCTCGGGGATGGTTGCGCCCAAGAGGCCGACTTCACCCATCTCGCGGAAGATCGCCGGATCGGTTTTCTCATGACGGAACGCTTCGAGCACACGCGGCGCCAGACTTTGCTGAGCGAACTGCGCAGCGGTGTCGCGAATCATGCGCTCTTCTTCGGTGAGCTGTTGATCCAGCAGCAAAGGATCGATCCAGTTGAAGCTAGCTTTACCGGCCATGAGTGTGTCCTCTCGAAACAGGTCAAATAACGTGGACTGATCCTAGGCCGGGTTCGGCATCTCGGCAAACGAGGATTTCGCATACTGTTGTGCTAATTTCTCACTCCGAAACGTCGCGAAACGCATTTAATGCGATGTATTAGTGAGGTAGACGTACATGCGCAGAAAGATACCCAGCACAACCGCCCTGATCAGCTTCGAGGCGGCTGCACGCCATGAGAGTTTTACCAAGGCAGCGCAGGAGCTTTCGCTGACCCAAGGAGCAATTTGCCGACAGATCGCCAGTCTTGAGGAGTTCCTCAGCGTGGAATTGTTCCGACGCTCGCGGCGCGGAGTGAAGCTGACAGAAGCCGGCCTTTCCTACAGCCGCCGCGTCGCCACACAACTTGATGCGGTCGAGCGTGACACCCTGTCGGTGATGGGCCAGCAAGGTACCAATGTGATCGAGCTGGCGGTGGTTCCGACTTTCGGCACCCAATGGCTGCTCCCACGACTCAAGGATTTCCAGCAAAAACATCCGGAAGTGACGGTCAACCTGACGAACCGGACGCGTCCGTTCCTGTTTGCCGATACCGACTTTGACGCCGCGATTTACTTCGGTGACGCGGACTGGTCGGGTACAGAATCCCACCGTCTGATGGGTGAACATCCTCTGCCTGTGTGCAGCCCAAACCTACTCGGAAAGAAGACCCTTCTTACAGCCAGTGAAATCGCCGAACTGCCCCTCCTTCAACAAACCACTCGCCCCTACGCCTGGCGCCAATGGTTCGATTCCCAGCACCTGAATGTGCCTCGCGACATGACAGGCCCACGCTACGAGCTATTCTCCATGCTGGCCCAGGCAGCCATGCACGATATGGGGATCGCCTTGATTCCACCGTTTCTGATTCAACGCGAACTGGCGGAGAAACGCTTGGTGATTGCCAACCCTCAGGCGCTCTCCAGCATCAAGGCGTATTACCTGATGATTCCTGAGCGAAAGGTCGAATCAGCGTCTTTAAGGGCTTTTCGAGATTGGTTGGTAATCCAGGCACACAGCTACAGCACAGAAGAATAAAGGCTCTTAGGCGTTAGCTGACCCCGTAGTCAGTAAAATAAAAACCCTACAGATATAAGTATTTGTCGCAAAACAGCAAACTGTATTTGAAAGTCGTACAAACGTCCCACAAGCGCCTGAACACGTGGCTTTGAGCCTCCATTTAGGAGCAATGGCGCATCATTCATATGGCCGATGTGTAAATTCTTGAATTTCGGCCAGAATCCTTGCACGGCACGGCCTACAAGGGATTGAGTCGGGTGGTTGCGACATTCGGTCACGGGGTGACTTGTAGTTAATTTTCCGTCACCCATCATAATCCCTTGAAGGGCACAAAGTTCGCCTGCAAAATGCCGCGCCCCGCCCTGATTTAGCGGGATCGTGCTGATCGGCCGCCCCAGCCGCACCATCCGTAGTGCATGGGTTTACTCAATAAGATCACGCAGGAGATTTGACGTGCACATTGGTGTTCCTCTCGAAACCCAGACCGGTGAAACACGGGTTGCTGCAACCCCGGAAACCATTAAGAAGCTGATCGGCCAGGGTCATAAGGTCACTGTTCAAAGCGGCGCAGGCATTAGTGCCAGTGTTGTCGACAGTGCTTATGAAGCGGCAGGTGCAAGCATTGGCAGCGCCAGCGATGCGTTTGGTGCCGAGCTGATTCTGAAAGTGGTCGCTCCCAGCGACAGCGAGCTGACTCTGATCAAGAGCGGCACCGTTGTGGTGGGCATGCTCAACCCGTTCAGCAATGAGACCATCGCCAAACTGGCCGAGTGCGGCATTACCGCGTTTGCGCTGGAAGCCGCACCACGTACCTCCCGCGCCCAGAGCCTGGATGTGCTGTCCTCGCAAGCCAACATCGCTGGCTATAAAGCGGTGTTGCTGGCCGCTCACTACTATCCACGCTTCATGCCGATGCTGATGACAGCTGCGGGCACCGTGAAAGCGGCGCGCGTTCTGATTCTCGGCGCCGGTGTTGCCGGGTTGCAGGCGATTGCCACGGCGAAACGCCTGGGTGCAGTGATCGAAGCGTCTGACGTGCGTCCTGCGGTTAAAGAGCAGATCGAATCCCTCGGCGCCAAGTTCGTCGACGTGCCGTACGAGACCGATGAAGAGCGTGAATGCGCCGTCGGTGTTGGTGGTTACGCGCGGCCGATGCCGGCCAGCTGGATGCAGCGCCAGGCCGCAGCCGTACACGAACGCGCCAAACAGGCCGACATCGTCATCACCACCGCGCTGATTCCGGGCCGCAAGGCACCGACGCTGTTGAGCGCGGAAACCGTGGCGCAGATGAAGCCAGGCTCGGTGGTCATCGACCTCGCAGCAGCCCAGGGCGGCAACTGCCCGCTGACTGTGGCGGACCAAGTGGTCGTCGAAAATGGCGTGACCATTGTCGGCCCGACCAACCTGGCCGGCGCGGTGGCGGCTGACGCTTCGGCGCTGTACGCCCGCAACCTGCTGGACTTCCTGAAGCTGGTCTTCACCAAGGAAGGCCAGTTCGAGATCAACCTCGAAGACGATATCGTCGCCGCGTGCCTGATGTGCCGCGACGGCCAAGTCATCCGCAAAAACGCCTAAGCAGGGATTCAGACGATGGAAGAGCTTATCTCCCCCGGTATCTACAACCTGATCATCTTCGTGCTGGCGATCTATGTCGGTTATCACGTGGTCTGGAACGTTACACCTGCGCTGCACACCCCACTGATGGCGGTGACCAACGCCATCTCGGCGATCGTGATCGTCGGTGCCATGCTCGCTGCGGCCCTGACCGTTACGCCACTGGGCAAAATCATGGGCACTTTGGCGGTGGCACTGGCGGCGGTCAACGTATTCGGTGGCTTCCTGGTCACCCGCCGCATGCTTGAGATGTTCAAGAAAAAAGCCCCGAAAGCCGTAAAAGAAGAGGCGCCGAAGTAATGAGCATGAATCTTGTCACGACGCTCTACCTGATCGCGTCGATCTGCTTCATCCAGGCCCTCAAAGGCCTGTCGCACCCAACAACTTCGCGCCGCGGCAACCTGTTCGGCATGCTCGGCATGGGCCTGGCGATCCTCACCACGGTCGGCCTGATCTATAAGCTGGGCGCCGAACTTGCCACCGCCGGTATCGGTTACGTGATCGTTGGCTTGCTGATCGGCGGCACCGCCGGTTCGATCATGGCCAAGCGCGTTGAAATGACCAAGATGCCGGAACTGGTCGCCTTCATGCACAGCATGATCGGTATGGCCGCGGTGTTCATTGCCATCGCTGCAGTCGTTGAGCCGCAATCACTGGGCATCGTCAAGCAACTGGGCGACTCGATTCCGGCGGGCAACCGCCTGGAGCTGTTCCTCGGCGCGGCCATTGGTGCGATCACCTTCTCCGGTTCGGTCATCGCGTTCGGCAAGCTGTCGGGCAAGTACAAGTTCCGCCTGTTCCAGGGCGCACCCGTACAGTTCACCGGCCAGCATAAGCTGAACGCGGTACTGGGCCTGGCGACACTGGCACTCGGCCTGACCTTCATGTTCACCGGCAACCTCACCGCGTTTGCGCTGATGCTGGCGCTGGCGTTCGTGATGGGTGTGCTGATCATCATCCCGATCGGTGGCGCCGACATGCCAGTGGTCGTGTCGATGCTCAACAGCTATTCCGGCTGGGCGGCGGCGGGTATCGGCTTCTCGCTGAACAACTCGATGCTGATCATCGCCGGTTCGCTGGTAGGTTCGTCCGGTGCGATCCTCTCGTACATCATGTGCAAGGCGATGAACCGCTCCTTCTTCAATGTTCTGCTCGGCGGTTTCGGCAACACAGCCGACGCAGGTCCGGCAGGCGCGAAAGAAGCTCGTCCGGTGAAGTCCGGTTCGGCTGATGACGCGACCTTCCTGCTGACCAACGCCGACTCCGTGATCATCGTTCCGGGCTACGGCCTGGCGGTTGCACGGGCACAGCACGCGTTGAAGGAATTGACCGAGAAGCTGACCCATCGCGGCATCACCGTGAAGTACGCGATCCACCCGGTCGCTGGTCGGATGCCCGGCCACATGAACGTACTGCTGGCCGAGGCCGAAGTGCCTTACGACCAGGTGTTCGAGATGGACGACATCAACTCCGAGTTCGGCCAGGCCGACGTGGTGCTGGTGTTGGGCGCCAACGACGTGGTCAACCCGGCGGCCAAGAACGATCCGAAATCGCCGATTGCCGGCATGCCGATTCTGGAAGCGTTCAAGGCCAAGACCATCATCGTCAACAAGCGATCGATGGCCAGCGGCTATGCCGGTCTGGACAACGAACTGTTCTACCTGGACAAAACCATGATGGTGTTCGGTGACGCCAAGAAAGTCATCGAAGACATGGTCAAAGCCGTCGAGTAAAGATCTTCGCAACACTGGAACGCCCCGACTCGTCGGGGCGTTTTTGTTTGCGCGAAACGTCAGGTAATCAGCGCCTTTATTACCGATCCGGTAACGGTGTTTTGCTTGAAAGCCGCGGAATAGACGCCTCGTTTGCGACCTTGGTAGCGGGACACAGGCCAGTGAAATTCACTAGACTGCGCATCCTGCTACCCGTTGCCCGAGATAACAATTCATGTACCGTGACCGTATTCGCCTGCCTTCGTTGTTGGATAAAGTGATGAGCGCCGCCGAGGCTGCCGCTCTGATTGAAGACGGCATGACCGTCGGCATGAGCGGCTTCACCCGCGCCGGCGAAGCCAAGGCCGTACCCCACGCACTGGCCGAACGAGCAAAGATCACTCCGCTGAAGATCAGCCTTATGACCGGCGCCAGCCTGGGCAACGACCTCGACAAGCAGCTCACCGAAGCGGGTGTCCTGTCACGACGCATGCCATTCCAGGTGGATAGCACTTTGCGCAAGGCGATCAACGCCGGTGAAGTGATGTTCATCGACCAGCACCTCTCGGAAACCGTCGAGCAGCTGCGCAACCAGCAATTGAAGCTGCCGGACATCGCGGTGATCGAAGCGGTGGCCATCACCGAACAAGGCCACATCGTTCCGACCACTTCCGTGGGCAACTCGGCCAGCTTCGCGATTTTTGCCAAACAGGTGATCGTTGAGATCAACCTCGCGCACAACCCGAATCTCGAAGGCCTGCACGACATCTATATTCCGACCTATCGCCCGACCCGCACGCCGATTCCACTGGTCAAGGTCGACGATCGCATTGGCAGCACGGCCATCCCGATTCCACCGGAAAAAATCGTCGCAATCGTGATCACCAATCAATCCGACTCGCCATCCACCGTGCTGCCTCCGGACGTTGATACCCAGGCCATTGCCGACCACCTGATCGGCTTCTTCAAGCAAGAAGTGGATGCCGGGCGCATGACCAATAAGCTCGGTCCGCTGCAGGCCGGGATCGGTACGATCGCCAATTCGGTGATGTGCGGTCTCATCGATTCGCCGTTCGAAGACCTGACCATGTACTCCGAAGTGCTTCAGGACTCGACCTTCGATCTCATCGACGCTGGTAAATTGAGCTTTGCCTCGGGCAGTTCGATCACACTGTCGAGCCGCCGTAACGCCGACGTGTTTGGCAACCTGGAACGCTACAAGGACAAGCTGGTCCTGCGCCCGCAGGAGATTTCCAACCACCCTGAAGTGGTACGTCGCCTCGGTATCATCGGCATCAACACGGCGCTCGAGTTCGACATTTATGGCAACGTCAACTCCACCCACGTGTGTGGCACGCGGATGATGAACGGCATTGGCGGCTCCGGTGACTTCGCGCGCAACGCACATCTGGCGGTATTCGTGACCAAGTCGATCGCCAAGGGCGGCGCGATTTCCAGCGTAGTACCGATGGTCAGCCATGTTGACCACACCGAACATGACGTCGACATCCTCGTTACCGAAGTCGGTCTGGCCGACTTGCGCGGCCTGGCGCCTCGGGAACGCGCGCGCGTCATCATCGATAACTGTGTGCATCCGGATTACCGCCAAGCCCTCAACGACTACTTGACTGCCGCTTGCGCACTCGGCGGACACACGCCCCACATCCTGCGCGATGCGCTGAGTTGGCACATGAACCTGGAAGAAACCGGGCGAATGCTTGCCGTGTGATTGGTACAGATGGCAGCTGACGCAAACACATTTTCGTCAGCTTGCTGTTGCCAAGCCATTTCATTCCAAAAACTGTACTGCTGTACTGGTCATTTCCTACAGCTTTTCCCTACGCCCACCCTACAAATCATTAAAAGCGCACCATAAGCGAGCAGACAGGTACAGTTGCCTCAATTTCGACCAGTACACCGCCTATAAACAGTTAACTGAGCTCTCACAATACAGATGAACTGTATCTACAGAGACTAGGCAAACGAGAGGATCATGGGCACCAGTTAAACCACTACCTAATCCCGCCACAAGCGGAAGGATGACCCACCATGGAACGTACACTCAGTTCCGATCTGTTCTTTCAAGACACTGCTGCAAAAACCCAGGCTTCCATGCCTCTGCGCGTTATCGCCAACCTGATGCTGTGGCAGCGCCGCATCTCCAGCCGCCACCAACTGGCTCGCCTGGATTCGCGTCTGCTGGCTGATGCCGGGATTAGCGAAGCACAACGCTACGAAGAGCTGAGCAAGCCGTTCTGGCGCTAAGTTAGCGTCGCTGGCTCTGACCTATAGGGTCCACCGCCAGCAACCCGAATTGAACAAACAAAACCCGTCGTGGGAAACCACGACGGGTTTTGTCGTTTTATCGAGTGAAAAGCCAAAAGCAGTACAGTTTCAGTAAAATTGAATTACGCCCGCACAGTTAAATCGATAGACTTTATCTGACCTGGACATTGGCCCAGATCAACACGATCAGATTGTCGCGGCGTCTCCCAGAGGCCTACTATCAATTCAGAATGTGGCGAACAAATACCCTCTGACGTCTGACTCATCAGACAATGCGCCACTTTTCAATCGGCTTACCCAAAGGAGTTACACCATGTCCCGTCTTCGTCTGCTCAGCGCTGCTGCCCTGCTTGCCGTGGCTGCCAATGCCCACGCCACCAGCTTCATCGTGACCACCGATGCCGTCGTCGGTGCACTCAAAGCCACCTCCGATGCGACCTCCGACGTCACGTCTTCGTTTAAAGATGACAAGATCGTGCTCGCCGCCCGTGACGACGCCGCCAGTTTCGTCGCCAGCGAAGGCGCCATTCGTGGCGTAAAACTGGAAAGCGCGCTCGACCACATTCGTCATCAGTCGCCACAGCTGAACGCAACCGATGCACAACTGGCTCAAGCGATCCTGACGATCTAAGCGACGTACTGACGTGGGACACGCCCAGCGTGTCCCAATGTTTCAGCGCTGGCTCTAGACCGAGCGTTACGCTAGCCTTGGGACTCACTTTCAACTGTCGAGTCTCATGCGTTTTCTTTCAAATCTGTTCGTCACTTCAATCTTTCTTGCGGCCAGCTATTCAGGTTCGGCGCATGCCTTCGACGCCTTCAACCTGTCGACCCAAGGCACCGTGGCCAGCGGTTACGCCACGAGCATGGTGACCTCTGCGCCCTTCGACCATAAACTGCTGCTCGCCGCCCGGGATGATGCCGCGGCCTTCATTGCCACTGACGGCAAACTGAGAGGCGCACAACTGGAGTCGGCACTGCGTTACCTGCGCCAGACCCAGCCAAAACTTCATGTCAGCGACCTTGAACTGGCACAGGCAATTCTCGTCCAATAGTTATTCCCTGTTTCCCCGGAGTTGTTCCATGCGTAACCCGCTGATTGTCGCCACCCTAGGCCTGTTGTTGTTGGCTGACGTGGCCCAGGCCCAAACCCTGGTTGCCACCAGTAACATTCTTATCCGCGCGACCCAGCGCACACTCGATTTCACGTCTGATACCACGACATCGATTCGCGACTCGAAAATCGTCCGCGAAGCCCAGGACGATGCCGCCAGTTTCGTTGCCAGCAATGGCGATATTCGTGGCGCACACCTGGAATCCGCGTTCGATTTGTTGCGCACCCGAGTGCCAGAAGCTCGCGATGCCAGTGACCAGGATCTAGCTGAAGCCATCCTCGCACTGTGAGGCGGCCAACAGCCTGGCTGTTGGCCGGGGCGCTGTTGCTGTTCGGCACCAGCGCCAACGCCGGCCTGGAATTACGCCTCAAGACTGACGGTCTGAGTCCTGCACAGCAGCAAGCCAGCCAGGCCTTGCTCGATGAAGCCATGCAGGCGCTGCCACCGCGTTTCATCGAGCAACTGGACCGACGCATTGACGTTGGCTGGACCGATGACATGCCCGCTAACGCCTACGGTCAGGCGTCGCTGGTGGCCGAGCTCGATTTGAATCGCAAGCTGCTGGCCAGCCTCACCGACGGTAGCGCCGCAACCAAGAAAACCTATCGCCCCCATGGCACCGTGCGCCGGGAAATGCTCGCGACGGTGTTGCACGAACTGACCCACATCTACGACCGCTCGCGCCTGTGGACGCAGGCGGAGCGCACACTGATCCAGCGTTGCAGCCGTCAGGACAGCAGCTCGGGGCTGGTTGGCATACCCGATCAGTGTCGCGGCCAGTCAGGTCGCCGCTTCACCCTCAGCGATGACCCGCGCCTGCTCGACCTCGCCGGTTGGCAGCAATACGTTGGCCGTCGCGGCGAACGCGAGCAGCACAACCGTCAGATCGCGCGCAGCCCGGACATCTACGAAACCAGCAGCCCGAAGGAGTTTGTCGCGGTCAACATGGAGTATTTCCTCCTCGACCCGAGTTACGCCTGCCGTCGCCCTGCCCTGTACCGCTACTACAAAGAACACTTCGGCTGGGCACCCGCCGCCAAAGACGCCTGCGGCAAAACCTTCGCCTTCCTTAATGCCGGCAACGATTTCGCCAAGACGCCATTGGGCCAGGTCGATCCAGAGCGGGTGTATGCCGTCGATTACCTGCTGGCCGAGGCCAACCAGAACTGGGTCAGCCGTTGGGGCCATAGCATGTTGCGGCTGGTGATCTGCAAGCCGGGTAGACCACGCGGTCCGGACTGTCGCTTGGACCTGGATCAGCACCTGGTGCTGTCCTACCGCGCCTTCGTCGGCGATGTGCAGCTATCGAGCTGGGATGGATTGGTGGGCAAATACCCGTCGCGCCTGTTTGTGTTGCCGTTGGCCCAAGTGATCGACGAATACACCAAGACTGAATTGCGCAGCCTCGCTTCGGTGCCACTCAATCTGTCGCGCAGCGAGATTGAAGGCGTAGTGGAGCGTGCCGCCGAGATGCACTGGAGCTACGACGGCAACTACTTCTTCCTGTCCAACAACTGCGCGGTGGAGGAGCTGAAGTTACTGCGCAGCGGCACCAACAATTCAAAACTGGTCGCTCTGGACAACATCATGCCTAACGGCCTGCTTGAAGTGCTGAAAGGGCGCGAGCTGGCGGATACCAGCGTGCTGGACGATCCCCGGGAGGCTCTGCGCCTGGGCTATCGGTTCGACTCCTTCCGCGATCGCTATCAAGCAATGTTCGAAGTGCTGAAAAAGCACTTGCCGGTCAAACAGGAAACCGTCGAAGACTGGCTGGATTTGAAGGCTGAAGACCGCCGCAAATGGTTCGAACAGGCTGACTTGCGCACTAGCGCCGCACTGCTGCTGCTGGAACAAGCGAGCTTCAGGCGCCAGTTATTGCTGGCTCAGGACGAAGTCAAACAGCGTTATCTGGGCGCCCGTGAACTGAAAAACGGCGGAATGGACAAGGCTAACGCGACACTCAGGCAAATTCTCGATAACAGCGGCTTCCTCAGTCGTCCAGCGGAGCTACTGGGCAGCGGTGGGTATGGCTTGCCGCAGCCGAATGAATGGCAACGCCTGGAATCGGAAACCAGCCTGCGCCAGAAACAGCTTCAGGCACTGACCGGGGATCTGGACAAGGAAGTCAGGGCGCTGCTCGAACCCAAGCGTGCAGCCGAGATGGCGGCCAACGAAGCCAACGTGAAACAGATCGGCGAACATCTGCGCAAGCTGCACAAAGCAGCGGGTGGCCTGGAGCTGCCGTAAAAAAAGGGTCTCGTGGCAAGCCGCCGCGAGACCCTTTTTCCTAGAGGCTAATCAAAGCACCCCTTCAAGAATTTCATACACCACCCCGCTTCCTACGGCGATCAGCACGACATCTCCACCCGCCCGGCGCCATTCGTAGCCTGGGTAGTACGGAAGCCGACTCAGCGCGCGGTTGTCCAGGCGTTCGCCGTAGTACCCGCGAGGCAGTGGCCGGCCGCGCTCCAGATGAATGCCTGGAGGTGGCGGCGCGCCACGGACGAAATAGTCATGATGGTCGTGAATCGTCTGGCGCACCGGACCAAAGTCCCGTGGCGGCGGCCCACCGCGATGGTTCTCTTGCCCGCCACGATGATCGTTATCGTGGTTGTCGTAATGCCCCTGCTGCGGGCCGCCGTGGTCATGATCGTCGCGTTGATCGGCGCTGGCGTGCAGCAACGGAGTCGCACCGAGCATCAGCACACCCAGGCTGGCAATCAGACGTTTCGGCATTTTCATCAGGTATTTCCTCACAACACAAACAGCAAAAAGGGTTTCAGAACGTAGTCCTGAAGCCCTCGGTCTTGCTGATTAGTCTGTGCCGGAAGGCTCTAATTCCTCTGTATCAGGAACTTTACCTTCAGCTGACGCGAGCTTTACGCACGCCTTCGGACAACGCCGAGCAAAGGCTCAGTACGCCATCCACAGCCTGCTCCGGCGTCGTCGCATTGGCGATGTGATCGATCAAGGCCGAACCCACCACGACACCATCGGCCAGACGCGCGATGTTCGCCGCTTGCTCTGGTGTGCGAATGCCGAAACCGATGCTGATCGGCAGATCGGTATGGCGACGCAGACGAGCGACCGCCTCTTCGACATGCTCCAGCGTCGCTGCGCCAGCACCAGTCACACCGGCCACCGACACGTAGTACACAAAACCGGAGCTGCCGTTGAGAACAGTCGGCAAACGCACGTCATCGGTTGTCGGTGTGGTCAGGCGGATAAAGTCCAGACCCGCAGCCTGCGCCGGGTCGCACAGCTCACCGTTATGCTCCGGTGGCAGGTCGACCACGATCAGACCGTCAACACCGGCCTCTTTGGCTTCGGCAATGAAACGCGGCACGCCGTACATGTGGATCGGGTTGAAGTAGCCCATCAGTACCAGTGGCGTCTCGGCATTGCCTTCGCGGAACTCGTGAACCATTTGCAGGGTTTTCGCCAGGTTCTGCTTGGCAGCCAACGCGCGGATGTTGGCGAGCTGGATCGCCGGACCATCGGCCATTGGATCGGTGAAGGGCATGCCCAACTCGATCACATCGGCGCCAGCCGCCGGCAAGCCCTTTAGGATCGCCAGGGACGTGTCGTAATCCGGGTCGCCAGCGGTGACGAAGGTCACCAGGGCGGCGCGGTTCTGTTCCTTGAGTTCGGCAAAACGTGTTTGCAGGCGGCTCATCAGTGTTTCTCCTGCTTGGATTGCTCTTGTTGAGAGTGTTCCATGTGGTGCATCACGGTCTGCATGTCTTTGTCGCCACGGCCGGACAGATTGACCACCATCAGGTGATCTTTCGGCAGCTTCGGTGCGCGTTTAAACACTTCGGCCAAAGCGTGGGCGCTTTCCAGCGCAGGAATGATCCCTTCCAAGCGGCAGCATTGGTGGAACGCGGCGAGGGCTTCATCGTCGGTCACCGAGGTGTACTGGACGCGGCCGATGTCATGCAACCAGGCGTGTTCCGGGCCGATACCCGGGTAGTCCAGGCCGGCGGAAATCGAGTGGGCGTCGATGATCTGGCCATCGTCGTCCTGCAGCAGGAAAGTGCGGTTGCCGTGCAGAACACCCGGTACGCCGCCGTTGAGGCTGGCTGCGTGTTTGCCGGTTTCGATGCCATAGCCGGCCGCTTCAACACCGATGATGTCCACGCTTTTGTCGTCGAGGAACGGGTGGAACAGGCCCATGGCGTTGGAACCACCGCCGATGCACGCCACCAGACTGTCCGGCAGGCGGCCTTCCTGGGCTTGCAACTGGTCGCGGGTTTCCTTGCCGATGACGGCCTGGAAGTCGCGAACCATCGCTGGATAAGGGTGCGGACCGGCCACGGTGCCGATCAGATAGAAAGTGCTGTCGACGTTGGTCACCCAGTCACGCAGGGCTTCGTTCATCGCGTCCTTCAAGGTGCCGGTACCAGCCACGACCGGGATTACTTCGGCGCCCAGCAACTTCATGCGGAAAACGTTGGCTTGCTGACGTTCGATGTCAGTGGTGCCCATGTAGATCACGCAGTCCAGGCCGAAACGTGCCGCAACGGTAGCGGTCGCCACGCCATGCATGCCGGCGCCGGTCTCGGCGATGATGCGTTTTTTGCCCATGCGCCGCGCCAGCAGGATCTGGCCGATGCAGTTGTTGATCTTGTGCGCGCCGGTGTGGTTCAGCTCTTCACGCTTGAGATAAATCTTCGCGCCGCCGCAGAACTCGGTCAGGCGTTCGGCGAAATACAGCGGACTTGGACGACCGACGTAGTCGCGCTGGAAGTAGGCCAATTCTTCTTTGAATGCAGGATCTTCCTTGGCCGCTTCGTATTCGCGGGCCAGATCGAGGATCAACGGCATCAGGGTTTCAGCGACGTAACGGCCGCCGAACGCGCCAAACAGGCCGTTGGCGTCAGGGCCGTTGCGCAGATTAGTCTGGGTCATGGGGCGCTCCAGTTGAATGCGTGAAGTGACAATGAGGTCCACTCTACCCCTGACGTACCAGACTGAAAACCGATAAGATCGCCGCAACCTGTCAGGAAAACTCACAGATCCCATGAGCCACGACCTCCCACCGCTGAACGCCCTGCGCGCCTTCGAAGCAACGGCCCGCCTGAACAGTGTCAGTCAGGCCGCCGAGCAGCTGCACGTCACCCACGGCGCAGTTAGTCGTCAGCTGAAAGTGCTGGAAGAACACCTCGGTGTGAGTCTTTTCATCAAGGATGGTCGCGGCCTTAAACTCACAGATGCCGGCCTGCGTTTGCGCGACGCCAGCGCTGAAGCGTTCGAGCGCCTGCGTACCGTGTGCGCTGAAATCACCCAGAGCACCGCCGATGCGCCTTTTGTACTCGGCTGTTCGGGAAGCTTGCTGGCCCGATGGTTCATTCCGCGTCTGGGGCGGCTGAACGCTGATTTGCCGGACTTGCGTCTGCACCTGTCGGCTGGCGAAGGTGATCTCGACCCCCGCCGTCCGGGCCTGGATGCCTTGCTGGTGTTTGCCGAACCGCCCTGGCCAGCGGACATGCAGGTATTCGAGCTCGCCAGCGAACGGATCGGCCCGGTGATGAGTCCACGGTTTGCCGGGTATGAACGGCTCAAGTCGGCGCCCGCCACAGCGCTGCTGAGCGAATCAGTGCTGCACACCACCTCGCGTCCGCAAGCCTGGCCCAGTTGGGCGCAACAAAGCGGCCTCGACGCCAAAGCGTTGAAGTACGGACAAGGTTTCGAGCATTTGTATTACTTGCTGGAGGCGGCCGTGGCCGGGCTGGGCGTGGCGATTGCCCCTGAACCGCTGGTGGCCGAAGACTTGAAGGCGGGTCGCCTGGTCGCACCGTGGGGTTTCAGCGAAACCCCGGCGCATCTGGCGTTGTGGTTACCCAAGCGCGCCGCGGACGGGCGCGCCCGGCAACTGGCGCAATGGCTCAAAAACGAGCTGCGCCAGGCAGATCAGTCACCGCGTTTGAACAACAGGTAAGCCGCCAGCAGGCCCAGCGCACCAACGGCAACACCGGCTGTAGTCCAAGGGTGTTCCTGGGCGTAGTCCCGGGTCGCGATTCCGGTTTCCCGGGTTTTAACCTTGACCTCTTCATAGGCATCGGCGAGCAGATGGCGCGAGTGTCTCAGCGCGCTCTCGGCGTTGCCTTTAAGCACCTTGAGGGTTTTACGCGACTCGTCCGAGGCGTCGTCCTTCAGGTTTTCCAAGGATTTGAGCAGACTCTCGATCTCCGCTTCCATGCTTTGCAATGAGGCTTTACGTAACGAGCTGTTGGCCATGGTGGCTCTCCTGCATTGTTGATGAGTGGCGTGTGTTGGTTGGGACTTCAGGGGCTCGAGAAAGTGCAGTAAATGTGAACTCCCATGTCGGACGAACCGACAGAAGTAAGACGGAAATTCACTGCTAGGCTGTATTTCACACCCTAAGGAGAACGCCATGACTGACCATCACACCTACAAGAAAGTCGAACTGGTTGGCTCGTCCACCAGCAGCATCGAAGACGCGATCAACAACGCACTGGCCGAGGCCAGTAAAAGTCTCAAGTACATGGAATGGTTTGAAGTCATCGAAACCCGTGGGCATATCAAGGATGGCAAGGCAGCGCACTTCCAGGTCACCCTCAAGGTAGGATTCCGGATTGCCAGCAGCTGACTTTGGTCTAGTCTTCTGAACTTGCGCGCTGGCCGAATGCCACAAGGAATGGCAAAGCGCTGAATGAGCGTGTCCGGCCAGTGCCTGGATGCCCCTTTTTGATCCGACCAGAGAATGCGACCGATGAAGAAGTTTATTTTGGCGGTAGGTTTGTTGAGCCTGGCGGGTACTGCCTTCGCTGACGGCAAATCCTGCGAAGAGCTGAAAGCCGAGATCGCCGCAAAGCTTGATGCCAAGGGCGTTTCCAATTATTCGCTGGAGATTGTCGATAAAGGCAGTGCGGCTGACGGAAAAGTCGTCGGCACCTGTGAAAAGGGTACGAAGGAAATTGTCTACAAACGCTAGGGTGAACCGCTGTGTATGAAAAAGCCGACGCATAATGTCGGCTTTTTTATGCGCTGAACGAAATGTCAGCCCTTCATGACTTGCGCCAACAGCTCGTAGGAATGCAGACGATCGGCATGTTCGTACAGGTCGCAGGTAAAAATCAGCTCGTCGGGCTGGGTCTGCTCGATCAGTACGTCCAGCTTCGCCCGGATCTTCTGCGGGCTGCCAATCATGGCCAGCCCCAGGAAATCCTGCACCGCGGCTTTCTCATGGGGCAGCCACAGGCCATCCATGGTTTGCACCGGCGGACGCTGCACCAGGCTCTGACCACGCATCAACGCGAGAATGCGCTGGAAAACCGAAGTCGCCAAATAGTCAGCCTGCTCATCGGTATCAGCAGCCACCAATGGCACGCCGAGCATCACGTAAGGCTTGTCCAGCACGGCTGAAGGCTTGAAGTGATTGCGATAGACGCGAATGGCTTCGTGCATGAAGCGCGGTGCGAAATGTGACGCGAAGGCGTAGGGCAAACCGCGTTCACCTGCCAGTTGTGCGCTGAACAGGCTGGAACCCAACAGCCAGATCGGCACATTGGTTCCGGTGCCGGGCATCGCGATAACGCGTTGGTCCGGAGTGCGTGGGCCGAGATAACGCACCAGTTCAGCAACATCTTCAGGGAAGTCGTCGGCGCTGCCGGAACGCTCGCGGCGCAGCGCACGGGCGGTCATCTGATCGGAACCAGGAGCACGACCGAGTCCCAGGTCAATGCGGCCCGGATACAGGCTTTCCAGGGTGCCGAACTGTTCGGCAATCACCAGCGGCGCGTGGTTAGGCAACATTACGCCGCCGGAACCGACGCGAATGGTCGACGTGCCCCCCGCGAGATAACCCAGCAGCACCGAGGTCGCGGAACTGGCGATGCCGTCCATGTTGTGGTGTTCGGCGACCCAGAAGCGGTGGTAGCCGAATTTCTCGACGTGCTGCGCCAGGTCCAGCGAGTTGCGCAGCGACTGGGCCGCGCTGCCGTTTTCCCGCACGGGGACCAGATCGAGAGTCGAGAACTTGATATCGGACAGTCGTTTCATGAACCTGCTTCTCCAATTGAGGGCGCAGGTTTTTTCTTGCGAACGAAAACCTGCCGATTCTATAAGCGTGTTTCATGCAATGTGGGCATATACCCGAGTTTCAATAGCACGGGAAAAATTCCTACCAAAAAAGCGGACCGATCGGATGAAGTGAACTTTGCGTCACCGTCTATCCTCAGAACCCTAGCGACCAAAACCACGAAGGCGCGACGCTTCGCGCCGGATCTTGAGGAGACAAGGCATGGCTATCATCAAGAAAGCATCGGCCCACTGGGAAGGTGATCTGAAAACCGGCATCGGCTCGATTTCCACGGAAACCGGCGTACTCAGGGAAGCGCCTTATGGCTTCAAGGCGCGCTTCGAAGGCGGCAAGGGCACCAACCCGGAAGAGCTGATCGGCGCCGCGCATGCGGGTTGTTTCTCCATGGCCTTCTCCATGATTCTCGGTGACGCAGGACTCAAGGCTGAAAGCATCGATACCAATGCCGAAGTCACTCTGGACCAGGTAGACGGCGGTTTTGCGATCACGGCGGTGAAACTGATCCTCAAGGCGAAAATTCCCGGCGCCAGCCAGGCGCAATTCGAGGAACTGAGCAACAAGGCCAAGGAAGGTTGCCCGGTTTCCAAGGTGCTGAATGCCAAGATCAGTCTTGACGCGACTTTGGTGAATTAAACCAGCTCAAAGATCGCAGCCTTCGGCAGCTCCTACTAAGGCAGAGTGAATCTGTAAGAGCGGCCGCAGGCTGCGATCTTTTTGCGTTGAAACAAAACAACGGTCGCAAAACTATGGTCGAATAAATGACAGCAGCAAAAACGCATGTCCATGCGCGCTGCCTCAAGGGAGCTTCAACCATGAAACGTTTTGCCTTGGCGGTTATCTGTTGCGCAATGGCCACTTCGACTTTGGCGGCACCGAAACCCTGTGAAGAACTCAAGGCCGAGATCGAAGCCAAGATCCAGGCCCGCGGGGTGACGTCCTACACCCTGGAGATCGTTCGCAACGACGAAGTACACGATCAGAACATGGTCGTAGGCTCGTGCGAGAACGGCACCAAGAAAATCATCTATCAGAAGAACGACCGCTGATCGGCCTCACGGCACACAGTTGATCTGACGCTCTTCTGCAACAATTTCATGTTTGGCGTTATACAGCCGTGCTTCGGGGGTGAACGCCATGGAGCGGGCTTGCAGCAGATATCGCTGACCGGCCTCGAAGTGATCGTACTTGATGATCATGTAGCACAACCGCTCTGTGGAGCCGCCGAACAAGTCCGAACCACCGCCCGGAACTTCAAAATCGAAGCGCACAGTCAGTTCGTGGCTACCGGGAGTCACCTGGAAAAAACGCCCCTCGCGTAAACGCTGATTGTCCAGTCGCTCGGCCATCAGCAATTTATCGTTGGGAAACGGCGTAGAGAAGTCGACCCACGCCATGTTCGGATTGGCCGCCGGCATCGGAGTCGAACAGCCGGCCATCGCACTCGCGGCCAGTAACAGCATCAACCTGCGCATGATGAATGTCCCAATGTCGGGATCTTCAGAATAGCGCCGATCAGGTGCGTTGGCAGCCTGCAGGTGTGCCTTGGCCAATTACTTTTCGCTGCTGATCGTAGAGCTTGGCCCACGGCCTAAAACCGATATTCCCCGCTTGCAATTGATAGCGCTCGCCCGCGTTGAAGTCGTTGAATTTCACATTCATCTGGCAATCACGCCAGAGTGGCTCGGCGTCGGGCCCGATGTTGGTGGGCTGGACCGGGAATTGATAACGGACCGTCAGCTCATGGCTGCCGGGCTGCACCTCAAAATAGCGTTTATCGGTGGCCGCTTTATTATCCACCTCCACCGCCAGCAGGGCCGTGTCTTCCTGATGCGACTCCAGATCGATCCATGCTTGCGTCGGATCATGGTGAGGCAATCCGAATCCAGCACAACCGGCCAGCGTCAGCAGGCCTCCCGTCAGCATCAATTTGCGCATAGCGGAGCTCCAGTCAAGCGGGATAGTCTTGCGAGCAGACTCTCCGGGAATTTTTTATTTTGATAAGGCTGCGTCCAAGCCCTGGGTTACTTGATCGCGTTTTGCGCGTTTTGTTTCCGGGTGTGTTGTTTTTGTTGCTCAACGGTTGTTCCAGCGTCAGCTACTACAGCCAATTGGCCAGCGGTCAGCTGCAACTGCTGCGGGCACGAGAGCCGGTTTCCAGTGTGATTGCCGACCCACAGCGCGATGAGAAACTGCGTGCGCACCTGGCCCAATCACAAAATGCCCGGACCTTCGCCAGCCGACAGCTGCACCTGCCGGACAATCAGAGCTATCGCCTGTATGCCGACATCGGCCGGCCCTATGTGGTCTGGAACGTGTTCGTCACGCCGGAATTTTCCCTGAAGCCACAGAACCATTGCTTCCCGATTGCCGGTTGCGTGGCCTATCGCGGGTACTACAACCAGAGTGCGGCTCGCGGTGAGGCAGCGCTGCAACGTCTACAGGGCATGGACGTGTCGATTGGCGGTGTCGAGGCGTATTCGACCCTGGGCTGGTTCAACGATCCGATCATGAACTCGATGATGGGTTGGGGCGATGAGCGCCTGGCCACGCTGATCTTTCACGAACTCGCGCACCAGCGCGTTTATGTGAAGGACGACACGGAGTTCAACGAGTCATTCGCCACCTTCGTCGAGCAGGAAGGCACCCGCCAATGGCGCGCTTACCGCAGCCTGCTGCCTGAAAGCGGGACACAGGCACAACAGCGAGATCAATTCATTCAGCTGGTGCTGGACACCCGCACCCGCCTTGAAAAACTGTACACCCTGCCGCTGCCGCCCGAGCAAATGCGTCGACGCAAAGCTGAAGCGTTCGAGCAATTGCGCAGCGAATACCGACAGATACGCGATAGCCAATGGGCTGGGGACAAACGTTACGACGCGTGGATCAATGCGCCGATGAACAATGCCCGGTTGCTGCCGTTTGGCTTGTATGACCAATGGGTGCCGGCGTTTGCGGCGTTGTTCAAACAAGCGGGCGGAGATTGGCTGAAATTTTATGCAGCAGTGGAGAGGCTTGGTGCGTTGCCGGTTGATCAGCGCAAAGCTGCGTTGAAGACTTTGGCAGGTTCTGACGTTTGATGTGACTGGGCTGACGTCATCGCGGGCAAGCCTTGCTCCTACAGGAGGTAAGGTCGAACCACAATGTTGTGAACGACATTAATCCGTAGGAGCAAGGCTTGCCCGCGATGGCGATTTAATTAATGCCGCAAAAACGCCTGATGCATCTCGTCCAGCGTTTCAAAATGGAAGGCCGGGGCTTCGGCACTCAGCTCTTCCCGACTGCCAAACCCATACCCCACCGCCGCCGCATCCAACCCATTGCTGCGCGCACCGATCAAGTCGTGCTTGCGGTCGCCGATCATCAGGGTATTGGCCGGGTCCAGGCCTTCTTCCGCAATCAGGTGCGCGATCAATTCGACCTTGTTGGTCCGGGTGCCGTCCAGTTCGCTGCCGTAGATCACTTTGAAGTGTTTGGCGAAGTCGAAATGCCGGGCGATTTCCCGGGCGAAAACCCATGGCTTGGAGGTGGCGATGTACAGCTGTCGCCCTTGTCCGCCAAGGGTTTCGAGCAGCGGCGTGACGCCATCGAACACGCGGTTTTCGTACAGGCCGGTGACCTTGAAACGCTCGCGATAGAAATTCACCGCTTCCCAGGCTTTCGGCTCATCGAAGTCATAAAACTGCATGAACGCCTGCAACAACGGCGGGCCGATGAAGTGTTCGAGTTTGGTCAGGTCGGGCTCATCGATGCCGAGCTTGCTCAAGGCAAACTGAATCGAACGGGTGATGCCTTCACGCGGGTCGGTGAGGGTGCCATCGAGGTCGAACAGAACGGTTTGGTAATGCATGAAAAATCCTGGGCAATAGCGAGACGTTTCAGACCTGATCGTAGCCTTCGGCCAGATGCAGATCCTTGAGCTTCACGTAGTTCGCCGCGCTGTAGGTGAAAAAGGCTTGTTCCTTGTCAGTCAGTGGCCGGATCTGTTTCACCGGGCTACCGACATACAGGAATCCGCTTTCCAGGCGCTTGCCCGGGGGCACCAGACTGCCGGCGCCAATGATCACATCGTCGGCGACCACTGCGCCGTCCATGACGATGCTGCCCATTCCGATCAAAACCCGACTGCCGACGGTGCAGCCATGCAGCATGACTTTGTGGGCTATGGTCACGTCATCGCCGATCAGCAACGGGAACCCGTCAGGATTGAACGGCCCGGCATGGGTAATGTGCAGCACGCAGCCGTCCTGCACGCTGGTGCGCGCACCGATACGGATGCGGTGCATGTCGCCGCGGATCACCGTCAATGGCCATACCGAGCTGTCTTCGCCGATCTCGACGTCGCCGATCACCACCGCCGAACGGTCGACAAAAGCGCCTTTGCCCAGCAGCGGCGTGTGGTTCTGATACTTGCGAAGGTTCACGATAGGGTTTCTCTCTGTTGCTGATAGCTGCGGTGAACGTCGATTGTAATTAAGATGGCTGCATGTTTCTTCCAGCCAAGGTGCCAACCGTGAGCGTGAACAACCCTCTTTTGCAGTCCTACGACCTGCCGCCGTTCTCCGCGATCCGTGCCGAGCATGTGCAACCGGCCATTGAACAGATCCTGACTGACAACCGCGCCGCCATTATCGAGATCCTCAAGACCCAGGGCAAACAACCGACCTGGGCCGGCCTGGTGCTGGCGATGGACGAACTCAACGATCGCCTGGGCGCCGCCTGGAGCCCGGTCAGCCATTTGAATGCCGTGTGCAACAGCGCCGAACTGCGCGAAGCCTACGAATCGTGCCTGCCGGCCTTGAGCGCCTACTCCACCGAAATGGGCCAGAACCGTGAACTGTTCCAGGCCTATGAAGCCCTGGCCAACAGCCCGGAAGCCGCCGGATTCGACGTGGCGCAGAAAACTATCCTGGAACACGCCCTGCGTGACTTCCGTCTGTCGGGTATCGACCTGCCGGAAGCCGAGCAAAAGCGTTACGCCGAAGTGCAGAGCAAACTGTCCGAGCTGGGCAGTCGTTTCTCCAACCAATTGCTCGACGCGACCCAGGCCTGGACCAAGCACATCACCGATGAAGCGGCTCTCGCCGGGCTGACCGATTCGGCCAAGGCGCAAATGGCCGCCGCTGCCCAGGCTAAAGAGCTGGATGGCTGGCTGATCACCCTGGAATTCCCGAGCTACTACGCGGTGATGACCTACGCCCACGACCGTGCCCTGCGCGAAGAAGTCTACGCCGCCTACTGCACCCGCGCGTCGGACCAAGGCCCGAATGCCGGGCAGAACGATAACGGCCCGGTCATGGAAGAAATCCTCGACCTGCGTCAGGAACTGGCAAAACTCTTGGGCTTCGGCAGTTTCTCCGAGTTGAGCCTGGCCACCAAAATGGCCGAATCCAGCGATCAGGTGCTGAGTTTCCTGCGCGACCTGGCCCAGCGCAGCAAACCGTTCGCCGCGCAGGATCTGCAACAGCTCAAGGCTTACGCCGCCGAACAAGGTTGCCCGGACCTGCAAAGCTGGGACAGCGGTTTCTACGGTGAAAAACTCCGCGAGCAGCGTTACAGCGTTGCCCAGGAAGCCCTGCGCGCCTATTTCCCGATCGATAAAGTGCTGGGCGGCCTGTTCGCCATCGTGCAACGTCTGTACGGCATCGAAATCGCCGAACAGAAAGGCTTCGACACCTGGCACCCCGATGTTCGCCTGTTCGAGATCAAGGAAAACGGCCAGCACGTCGGCCGCTTCTTCTTCGACCTCTACGCCCGCGCCAACAAGCGTGGCGGTGCCTGGATGGACGGCGCCCGCGACCGCCGCCGCACCGCTGGCGGTGTGCTGCAAAGTCCGGTGGCCAACCTGGTGTGCAACTTCACTCCGGCCGACAGCGGCAAACCTGCGCTGCTGACCCACGATGAAGTGACCACCCTGTTCCACGAGTTCGGTCACGGCCTGCATCACTTGCTGACCCGCGTCGAGCATGCCGGTGTCTCCGGTATCAACGGCGTGGCCTGGGATGCGGTCGAGTTGCCGAGCCAGTTCATGGAAAACTGGTGCTGGGAACCGGAAGGCCTGGCGCTGATTTCCGGTCACTATGAAAGCGGTGAGCCACTGCCGCAGGACCTGCTGCAGAAGATGCTCGCGGCGAAAAACTTCCAGTCCGGCCTGATGATGGTACGCCAGTTGGAGTTTTCGCTGTTCGACTTCGAACTGCACGCCACCCATGGCGACGGCCGCAGTGTGCTGCAAGTGCTCGAAGGCGTGCGCGACGAGGTGTCGGTCATGCGTCCGCCGGCCTATAACCGCTTCCCTAACAGCTTCGCCCACATCTTCGCTGGCGGTTATGCCGCGGGTTACTACAGCTACAAATGGGCTGAAGTGCTGTCCGCCGACGCGTTCTCGAAGTTTGAAGAAGAAGGCGTGCTCAACGCGGTCACCGGTCGTGCGTTCCGGGAAGCGATTCTCGCGCGCGGTGGTTCCCAGGAGCCGATGGTGCTGTTCGTCGACTTCCGTGGCCGTGAGCCATCGATTGACGCACTCTTGCGCCACAGCGGCCTGAGTGAGGACGCGGCAGCATGAGTGAGGGTCCTGTGATTACCAAACGACGCTTTATCGCCGGCGCGGTCTGCCCGGCTTGCAGTGAGCCGGACAAGTTGATGATGTGGAATGAAGACAGCGTGCCACATCGCGAGTGTGTGGCCTGCGGCTATTCCGATACGCTGAATGAACAAGGTCTGTCGGTGCCCAAGGAGTTGGGCACCCGGGTCAACACGTCCGCCCTGAAAGCACCGGACACCAAGGTTCAGGCTGTGCAGTTTTTCCCGAACCCGAAGCTGAAAAAGAAAACTGACGAACAGCATTGATCAGAAAAACGCCTTCCTCTGCGCAATGCAGGGGAAGGCGTTGCTACTGAAGATGAGCCGACTGGAACCAGTTTTTCATTGAACACGCTGCAAATGGACTTGTGCTGCAATCGCCGTTGGCCAACGCCTCGCGCAATTTGTCGACATCCGCCTGCATCATGTAACGAACCCCGTCCTTGAAGTGGGTGCTGTCATCAAAGCCACCCTGAGTCATTTCGCTCAGCGCGTCCTCCTTGCTCCAACCTTGCACCACCACCCTGTACATGGCCGCGATCAGGCCGGTGCGGTCAGAGCCGTGCTTGCAGTGCATCAGCACCGGGCCGTTGGCTTCGGCGGTTTGAATGGTGCGCAGGGCCTTGAGTATGTCTGCGTCATCTACATGGTTGGTGCGATAGGGCAGTTGTACTTGGGTGATATCAGGCGTACTCAGCCAGCGCGAATCCGATTCGGGCAGAAACGTGATGACTGTCCCCACCTTGAGTCGTTTCAGTAAAGGCACCGCTCCCTGGTCCGGCATGGCGCTCCGATAGAGCGTCGGGGACATTTGATAGAGGTTGTATTGCACCTCGACCGATTGAGCCCACTCTGCCGGGCGCGGCGAAGTGCCGTCGTCAGCCAGTGCAGGCGTAAAGTTGAACAGTGCGACCAGCGACAGGCACATCGCTGGGATAAAACGCGGTAGGGGCATGCTCGGGTGACCGTTCAGGAAGGGACGGGAAGTTACCAGCGAGCATCCCCCTTGAGCGGTCAAAGGGCTGTGAGTTGTCTGTCAAAGAATCGTGAAGCCTGGCCCGGTTCACAATTTCAGTTTGATGAAGGCTTGGAGCAACCCGTTCAGTGCGGTCCCATAGTCAAACAAATTTCCAGTTACAGGGTTGCGCCCCCTAACTTCAAATGGCGAGCCGGCATCCGCAGCTTTGGTCTCGTACACGCGCTGGCTATACAGTTGGTGATCATCCTCATCAATGTCGAACTCCTCGACAGCCACTCGAAGCTCCGGTGGTTCAGCGGGAAGACGATAGAGGTACACTATTCCGTCTGAAGCAATTACTAGTTGGTCATAAAAGGCGAGCGCAAGTTGTGTGAGGGCGGCAACGTCCTTTTCGTCGATGCTATTGTCTGGAGTGACATTAATATCTGACCATGGGTCAAAATCGAGCCTGGAAGTCCCGCCATTATCTTCTATATGAAGTGTCACGGAGGGGGCAATCGCAAGAACATCGGTGAATTGATCCATTGTCTTGTCCGGGTACTCACCTGCCCTTATGAGTTTGACAACTACCTGCACATCTTCGAATGTCTCTATTTGTCGTAGATAAACACCAGTTTT